>NZ_LBLS01000013.1:0-492507 GCF_001188205.1 Vibrio sp. VPAP30 | reverse complement strand
GAGCGCCTGCTCATCAAGCAAGGCCTGACTTTTGAAGCGGCTTTCCCAGAAATGTCCTTTGCATTGGTCTTCTTTGTTGGCTTGGCAGGCAATCTCAAAATTAAGCTCTTTCATAAACCAACTCAGGTTCCATAGTCGCTCGCGCCAAGATTCGATAATTGCTAAACACGCTTCACGTTCGGCCTTACTGGTTAGCTGCCCTTCTAACCATCGCGTTACTATATTTGGCAGTTTGTGCCCCCTCTGCCAACGCTCAACCACCTCAAGATACGATAGGTTTAGGGCTTTGTCTCGATTGATGTGTAAGACCAAGTGGTAGTGGTTACTCATTATGGCGTAGGCGCAGATGTCGATGCAGTAAAGTTGCGTTAGTGCCATCATTTTTTGCTTCACCCACGCTCTACGGTGCTCATAATTTTGCTTGGTGACAGGATCAGTCCCACACAGGAAGCTGCGCCTGACACAGCGAGACACGCAGTGATAATAAGGTGTAGCATCAACGCATATCTGTTGTTTTCTCGCAGTTGTCATCTTTAAGCCTCCCTTTGGTGATTTACCCATTGAGGTTAAGAATGCCACCAAAAAGCTGCAACCCGCATTAAGTGAACCTTTGGCGTAGGTATCAACAACTCACTCTTATTTCATCCTTTAAAGCGTGTGTCCTTTCTACTTCTAGCGTGTGTCCTTTCTACTCGTATTGTTAGTTCATAAGCTTAAGTGCTTAGCCAAGAAATCAAACACTATACGTACTCTTCTACTTGTGTGTAATTCCCTATGACAAACAAGCCATGCATCTAGTTCAAAGGGCTGAAAATGCTCTTTGAAAGCAATTCGTAAATCAGGATTATTACGAGCAATATGCTCTGGCAAAAGAATTAGTGATCGAGTTAACAGTACTAACTGCCACTGCACTAACTGGTTGTTACAGACCAGGGTAAAAGGGTTGTGTTTGAGATCCCAACCGGATCGTTTTAGGTGCTGGCGTAGATACTCTTCCTGATCAAATCCGATGATGGTTACGTTTGCAACCTCATTGGGGGACCTGTCTTGAAAGCTCTTTACCAAATCTTTATGCCCGTATAAATAAACGGTTTCGTGACCGATTTTTTTTGCAATTAGATCTAGATCAGTAGGTCTTTTATAGCGCAATGCTATATCGGCCTCTCTGCGCTTTAAGTCACTGACTTGGTTGGATACGACAAGCTCGATATTTATCTGTGGTGCATATTCCTTTAGTTTGCTAACAAATGGAGGAAAACGGAAAAATGCATCAAGTTCCGTGAGAGAGATGCTCACTTTTCCAGAGAGACTTTCATCTTGCCCCAGTGCCGCGAGTAGCATTTGATTTGCAGACTGAGCCATTTGGTTGACGTGTTGATAGAGTATTTGACCACTATCTGTCAGTACCAGTTTTTTGCCCACTCGCTCAAAAAGAGTGAGTTTGAGCTCTTCCTCAAATGCGGCAATTTGGCGCCCTAACGTCGGCTGACTCATGTTTAAGGCTCGGCCTGCTGCTGAAAATGACCCCTCTTCAGCGACGACTAAAAACGCTCTTGCGCGATTCCAATCAAATTTAATATGTTTCCATTCCATAGCGAATTCCTTAGGTATTCATATTTGAATGATTGTCATGCATATTTAGTGGATATCCAAACGATTTTGAATTGATAAGCTAATGGGCAAGCGATAGTCGAAAGGAATATGAAATGAAAATACTGGTACTAGGAGCCACTGGAGCGACGGGGGAGCTGGTTGTTAGCCAACTGCTTGATGCGAATCACCATGTGGTTGCTTTAGTTAGGAATATCACCGTATTAGCAGAGCACTCGAATTTGACTCAGTACCAAACAACGGCACTAGCGATGCCCATTCAGGAACTAGAAGGGATCGTGGCAGAGTGCCAAGCGTGCATATGTTGTTTAGGCCACAACTTCACTTTGCAAGGTGTTTATGGAGCACCGCGATTGTTGGTTCGAGACAGCATATTGCGTATTGCTTCCGTGATATCACCTCAACGTAGCGAGCCACTAAAGTTAGCTTTAATGAGCTCCACAGGGGTGAGAAATCGCGTCATTAATGAAACAGTGTCCAGACAAGAGAGGTGGTTATGTCTTCTATTGCGAGGTTTGCTTCCTCCACATCGTGATAATGAAAAGGTAGCAGAGTTATTAAACCGCAGCCGTAAACTGAACTCGCTTTTAGAATGGACAATCGTGCGACCTGATACGCTGATTGACCGTTGCGACGTAAGCCCATACCAATGGCACAACAGCCCTACACGTAGTGCCTTGTTTGACGCCGGAGAAACCAGCAGAATCAATGTTGCCAATGCTTTGAGTCGATTGGTGAGTGACCCCACTCTTTGGCAAAAATGGCGTGGTAAAATGCCCGTAATATATAACTCATAAGTACGTGAGTGATTCGAGAAATGTAGAGCCCCAGCAAGCTACTGGGGCTATATTGTTTACTCACCTAAAGCTTTACGTGCTAGCCTTGATGCTGCAGCTTTATGGCGTTCCATCAATTGACGGATGTCGACGCCAATCACTTCACTGTTCATTACTCGCCAGTGACCCGCAACCATCACGCGGTCGGCTTGTTGAGCGCCACATAATAGGAGTGCCGCAAGAGGGTCATGACTGCCTGAGAAACGAATATCGTCGAGTTTGAACATCGCAATATCGGCCTGTTTACCCACGCTAAGCTCGCCAATATCATTACGTCCCATCGCTTGTGCTGAGCCTTTGGTCGCCCAACGCAGCGCATCAAAATGGGATACGTTTGCCGAGCCATACTGTAGGCGCTGTAAGTACATCGCCATACGCACTTCGGCAATCATGTTTGAGCCATCGTTTGAGGCTGAGCCATCAACGCCTAGGCCGACTTTAACACCTGCGGCTTCTAGGTCATTGTTTTTACAAATCCCTGAAGCAAGCATCATGTTTGATGTAGGGCAGTGGCTAATGCCTACGCCCGCTTGGCCTAGCCTGCGAATCTCTTCATTATTGAAATGGATACCATGGGCAAGCCAAGTTTTGTCATTGAGCCAGCCGACGTCTTCGAGATAATCGACCGGGCGCATACCAAATTGCTCGACACAGAAATCTTCCTCATCCAGCGTTTCGCACAAATGGGTGTGCATCATGACATTCTCTTGCTTGGCGATGTGGGCAGTTTCTTTCATCAAATCTGTCGTGACGGAGAAAGGAGAGCATGGCGCGAGCGCGATTTGGGTCATTGCCCCTTCTTGTTGCTGGTGGTATTGGCGAATCAAACGGTAGCTGTCATCGACAATCGCTTGCTCGGTTTGAATGGTATGCTGTGGCGGTAAGCCGCCGTCTTCTTCACCTAAACTCATTGAGCCACGAGTGAAGATGGCTCTGACGCCAAGCTTTTGCGCCGCTTCGACCTGCAAGTCTATCGCGTGTTCTAAACCGTTTGGCAGCAAGTAGTGATGATCGGAAGCAGTGGTACAACCCGACAGCATCAACTCAACTAAGGCAAGCTCAGTCGCGACACTCATCATCTCTTCATCTAGGTTTGCCCAGACGGGATACAGGCTTTTGAGCCAATGAAACAGTTCTTTGTTTAACGCGTCAGGGTAAGCGCGCGTTAAGGTTTGATAAAAATGGTGGTGGGCGTTAACGAGCCCAGGTGTGACGACATGCCGAGAGGCCTCAACCACATAATCAATTGAGTGGGACGGCGTCCCATGCTTTGGGATAAGTTCGACAACTTTGTTTCCCTGAACCACGAGACCACCTTGGGCGTCTTGCGTGTTTCCGGTATAAATTGCCAGTGGATTCTTAATCCAGATGGTTTCCATTCATAATAGTCCTTAGCCATCTCAGCCATTTCAGGGGAGAGGGTCTTAAACGTTTTAGTTACAGTTAAGCTAGCAAATACTAGCGGTGTTATTGTTGTTAAGCTCAGATTGATGTCAGTGAGCTTAGGTCTCCTTTTGATACCTTTGTTGTGATTAAAGTGAGTTTATTCAGTGGTCTTTGCTTCAAGTTTGCTTTGCACCTCTTGTGGCGCTTCATCATCAGATTTTCGAATGATCTTTTCTTCGACTTGAACCTTACTCTCAGTCAGTGCTTCACGAACTTCTTTGTTGGAAGACTTAGGAAGAAGTTGATGAAGAAGAACCGTTGCTATGGTGCCCGTGGTAATGCCAGAGTGCAGGAAATTAGCAATATCGTGCGGTAAGTGTTGAAGTAAACGAGGTTCAAAAGTCACGGCTAAGCCTGATGCCAATCCAACACAGATAACCAGTGCATTTCGTTTGGTGTCTGCGGCCATAATCAGCATGCGAATACCTGCGTAGGCAATCATACCAAACATAACAAAACCAACACCGCCAAGAACCGGTTTAGGAATGGTCACCGCAACGGCCGCAAGTTTAGGGAACAAGCCGCCTAAAATCAGTAGTCCACCTGTTGCTGCAACAACATATCGACTCGCTACACCAGTAATGCCCACTATCCCAACGTTTTGACTGAAAGAAGCCAGTGGCATAGCGGTTAAGATCGAAGAAAGCGTACTGCCTAAGCCATCACCAAGCAGACCGCGTTGCAGATCTTTGCCCGAGATTTGTTTATTACAGTTGTTTGCTAGGGCCATAAAGTCACCCGTTGCTTCAGCAATGACGACAATATAAACCAAGCTCATGCTCACAATGGCGCTGGCTTGAAAGCTTAATCCGTATTTAAGAGGCTCTGGTCCACCGACCCAAGCGGCAGAAGTAATATCATCGAGGTTTACCATACCTAGAGATAGCGCGACGATGTAACCGCCCGCCAGACCAATAACAATGGCAGATGCAGCAACGGCGCCTTTACAGTAAACCGAGACCGCAACCACGATGCCCAGTGAAACGATGGCTAAGAAAAGCTTTGGTAGAGTTGCGAAGTTTTCACTCGCTGCGGGCGCATCACCCACCCAATTCATCGCAACGGGCAAAATGGTTAATCCGATTAGGGTGACAACAACGCCACTCACTACCGTTGGAAATAGCTTGCGGACTTTGTCCATATAAAAGCTAGCAACAATCACTACTAGAGAACCGACTAAAGCCGAGCCCATGATGCTAGCGACACCGCCTTCGCGGCCAATGGCAATCGCCACACCTAGGAAAGCAAAACTAGAGCCCATGACAACAGGTAAACGAATACCGATAGGGCCGATACCAATACATTGCGCCATGGTGACGATACCCGAAGCGAGTAGGGCAGCATTGATTAGCGAGACAATCTCTTCATTAGGCAGTCCGATGGATGCGCCAACAATGAGCGGCACAGCCACAATACCACCAATGGATGCCAGCATGTGTTGTAAAGCCAGCAGCAAGGTAATGCCGTGTGGCGGCTTTTGGTTGAGTGTATACAGAAGTTTCATTGGTTATACCTCAGAGAGAATCCATTTTTCTCTCGTAGATTGGACAATTGACTTCTACAAACTACGTAGGGTCACGAATTTTTCGTATAGGAAGCTAGCCCGAACCCATGCTCAGGCTAGTTTTCACAAGGATAATTAGGGTCATCAGACCCTAGAAATTAGATGTAGATAAGCTTAGCGACGAAGACGACAGTCAGGATGTACATTGAGATGGAGACATCTTTGGTTTTTCCTGTCGCGACTTTCAGTACTGTGTAAGTAATAAAGCCAAGAGCAATACCGTTTGCAATTGAGAAAGTAAGCGGCATCATCAGGGCCGTAATCGCAGCCGGAGCGCCATTGGTAAAATCTTTCCAATCGACATGCTGCATACTGCTCATCATTACGAACGCGACGTAGATTAGTGCACCTGCAGTGGCGTAAGCTGGGATCATACCTGCCAAAGGTGAAAGGAAAATAGCGGCTAAGAACAGTGCTGCTACCACAATGGCTGACAGACCTGTACGAGCCCCTGCAGCTACACCTGCAGCACTCTCTACGTAACTAGTTACAGGTGGACAGCCGACACATGCACCTGCAACACTAGAGATAGAATCGGCTTTTAACGCCTTGCTAAGCCCTTCGATCTTGCCTGTTTCTTTGTTTACCAGATGCGCACGTTCTGCAACACCCATCAGTGTGCCTGCGGTGTCGAACATATTAACGAACAAGAAGGCTAAGATGACGCTGACCATTGAGATGTTAAACGCGCCAGAGATGTCCATTGCCATAAAGGTAGGTGCAATACTTGGCGGTGCAGCAAAGAAGCCGTTGTACTGAACGAGACCTAACATCATGCCAACGACAGTGACGCTCAAAATCCCGATCAGTACCGCACCGAACACTTTACGCTCACTGAGTACCGCAATGATTAAGAAAGCGATAGCGGCAAGCATGGCATCAGGTTTAGTGAAGTCGCCAAGTGAAACCAAAGTAGCTGGGTTCTCTACAACAATGCCTGCGGTTTTAAGCCCGATAAGACCTAAGAAAAGACCAACACCTGCGGTCATTGAGAAGCGTAAACTCTCTGGAATACTTTCAATGATCCATTGACGTATTTTGTAGAAGCTCATCCCGACAAATAGGATACCAGAGAGGAATACCGCACCAAGCGCCACTTCCCAACTGTAGCCCATTTCACTAACCACAGTGAAAGAGAAAAAGGCGTTAAGGCCCATGCCCGGCGCCAAACCGACAGGCCAGTTGGCAAAGAGCCCCATTAACAGACAGCCAATCGCTGCACCAATACAGGTTGCAACGAAGACCGCGCCAGAATCCATCCCTGAAGCCGCCATGATTTGAGGGTTAACGAAAATGATATATGCCATAGTGGCAAAAGTGGTGATCCCCCCGATCATTTCGTTTTTAACACTGGTTCCATGTGCTTTCAGTTTGAAAAAGCGCTCTAGTAAGCCACCCGATTGGCTTTCGTTGTTAAGCACTTCTGCTTTGCTTTCATTCATGTCAGCAAGTCCTTTTGTTTTGGTGTTTCTGAAATTGAATACCGCTTTCTGCATCTTGATGGTGTTGTTGCAGACTCCAATTCTCCCGATTGATATGTATGACGTTGTTAGGGTTATCTATTGCTGATTACTTTGGTTAGCTTCCACGATAGGTAGAGAAGCTGTACGGCGAAACAAGCAAAGGCACGTGGTAATGTGCACCTGTTTCTCCTAGACCAAAGCGAATCACAACGTCATCTAGGAATGGGATTTCACCAAGGTCGACATCTTGGTTCTTGTAGTAATCGGCAACATGGAATACCAGTTGATATTTGCCTGTCACAAGCTCGTCGCCTTCTAGCACTGGTTCATCAGTTCGACCATCAAAGTTGGTGGTGACCGTTTTAATCTTGGTCAGGCTGCCCTCTTCAACACGGAACAGCTCAACTTGAATATTTGCACCGGGAACGCCGTGCATTGTATCCAATACGTGTGTAGTTAATTTGCCCATAATTGTTATTCGCGCCCAGCGCTCTCCTTAGCGTTTATTGATTTTAAATTGTACACAAAGTTGTTTTAAACTTGCTTCTGTTACCTATATATGTACACAAAATATTCGGATAGTAAAGCTTGATGTTATAATTTTGTTACTAACGAAAGTGAGCAAAAATCAGTTTTGTGAGATCGAGCTAGATAACTATTTGAGCCTAAGCGTAGGTAACTTATTGATAAAATAGCTTTTGTTTACGTGAATTAACTTCAACAACAAAATCTTTACATTAAGATAATTTATTGTATACAATGAATGTATGAAGTTTAAGAAGGCATAAAGACAAAGTGTCTTGTATTTAAGGAGAGCCTGAATGGATAAGGATTATTCACGAGACCTGATTGGCTATGGGGCGAATCCTCCTCACCCTAAATGGCCAGGTGGTGCTCGTATCGCCGTGTCGTTTGTGTTGAATTACGAAGAGGGTGGTGAGCGCTGCCTTTTACATGGGGATGATGAGTCCGAAGCCTTTCTGTCAGAGATTCCAGCCGCGCAGCCGATTAAAGGTGAGCGACACATCAGCATGGAATCAATCTATGAGTATGGCAGCCGCGCAGGTGTGTGGCGTGTGTTAAAGCTCTTTGATGAGTACGAGATCCCACTGACCGTATTCGCAGTAGCGATGGCGATTGAACGTCATCCCGATGTAGCAGAGGCCATGGTTCAAGCGGGGCATGAGATTTGTAGCCATGGCTATCGCTGGATTGATTACCAATACATGGATGAGTCGCAAGAGCGCGACCATATGATGAAAGCGATTGAAATCATCAAAGCGATCACTGGTGAAAGGCCGCTTGGTTGGTATACAGGTCGCACTGGCCCTAACACCCGCAAGTTAGTCGCAGACGAAGGTGGTTTCCTCTATGACTCTGATGCCTACGACGACGATTTACCGTATTGGCATACCGAAGCAGGTCAGCCTCAGTTAGTGATTCCTTACACGCTTGACGTCAACGATATGCGCTTTGCCACTGTGCAAGGCTTTAACTCAGGTGAACAGTTCTACCAATACCTAAAGGACACATTCGATACTCTATACGCTGAAGGTGCGACTGCCCCCAAGATGATGTCGGTTGGTCTGCATTGCCGCCTGATCGGTAGACCGGGTCGTATCGCATCGTTAAAGCGCTTCCTAGATTACGTTAAACAACATGACGACGTGTGGTTATGTCGCCGTGTTGATATTGCTCGCCATTGGCACGAGCACCATCCATACACACCAAAAAAGGGAAAATAGCATGACTGAATTTCGTTTTTGCAAACCATCTCAAATGGAACGTACGGAATTTGTCTCCCACTTTGGCGATGTGTATGAGCATAGCCCTTGGGTGGCAGAAGCCGTTTACGATCAAGGACTATCAGATCAGGATAACTTTGTTTCAAACCTGCACATAAGAATGGCTGAAACGCTATTAGAAGCAGAGAAAGTAAAACAACTTGCACTTATAAATGCTCACCCAGATTTAGCGGGGCGAGCAGCAATTAACGGCGAACTTACCGCCGCATCCACTGCGGAACAAGCTGGTGCAGGCATTGATCAGTGCTCAGCAGAAGAGTTCGAAAAATTCACTACGTACAACGACAGTTACAAAAGCCGCTTCAACTTTCCCTTCATCATGGCAGTGAAAGGGGCCAATCGTTACCAAATTCTTGAATCCTTCGAGAAGCGATTAGGCAATGATAGTGACACTGAGTTTGCTACCGCGATTCAAGAGATCAACAAGATCGCACTGTTTCGCCTACGAGATATGTAAGTCACAGAGTTGTCGACTATCTCGCTTTAATACCAATTGGTATAGCGCTCGATAAGAGCTTACTCACTTAACCTATTTTTGAATAATTGGAAGGATAAGGACATGTCCTTAGATATAGAACAATACATTAACCTTGCTGACGATAAACTGGGCGCAGAAGCTATCTACGCTACCGACGACTTCTTTGCTGATAAGAGCCGACTTTTGCGCCGTGAAGCACCGGAATGGAAAGATGATCTTTACGATGACAATGGCAAATGGATGGATGGCTGGGAAAGCCGCCGTAAGCGTGGTGAAGGCTACGATTACTGTGTCATTCGTTTAGGTCTTGCGGGGACGATTGCAGGTGTCGATATTGACACTTCTTTCTTCACGGGTAACTTCCCGCCGTCGGCTTCGATAGATGCCTGTTATTCCCCAGACGGTGATCCAACTGACGCAACCGAGTGGCAAGAGATTCTGCCTTCTATGGGTTTGCAAGGCGATCATCATCATCTTGAACAAATAGAAAGTGATGAAGTGTTTACTCACTTGCGTCTCAACATTTATCCAGATGGTGGTGTTGCGCGTTTACGTGTTTATGGTCGACCTAGCGTTGATTGGGATCGCATCGATAGCCAACAGAAAGTCGACCTTGCTGCGGTTGAAAATGGCGGTCGCGCTTTGGTATGTAGTGATGAACACTACGGCAACAAGTCTAACATTCTTGGCCCAGGTCGCGGTGAGAATATGGGTGATGGTTGGGAAACAGCCCGCCGCCGTACTCCGGGCAATGACTGGGTGATTGTTGCACTGGGACATGCTGGCAACATTGACCGAGTGGTTGTCGATACGGCTCACTTTAAAGGTAACTTCCCTGACAGCTGCTCAATTCAAGCGGCGTATGTGAAAGGTGGAACGGATGATCAAGTTGCGACTCAGAGTCTCTTCTGGCGCGAGCTCTTGCCTGCGCAAAAGCTCAAGGCACATGACATTCACGAGTTCAGCTCAGAGGTGAATGATCTTGGCGCTGTGACTCATATTCGCCTCAATATTTTCCCTGATGGCGGTATCAGCCGTTTGCGTTTGTTTGGCACTAAAGCGAAATAAGCGAGGGAAGTAATATGAGCAATGGAATTCGCCGTTTAACTATCGAACCTTTGACCAAGCAAGCATTTGCTGAGTTTGGGGATGTGATTGAAGTAGACAATAGCGACTACTTTATGATCAACAATGGCTCGACTCGTCGTTATCACAAGCTAGCGAGCACCGATGTACAAGAACAAGGT
The DNA here is from genome assembly GCF_001188205.1 of Vibrio sp. VPAP30. Classification (NCBI taxonomy): domain Bacteria; kingdom Pseudomonadati; phylum Pseudomonadota; class Gammaproteobacteria; order Vibrionales; family Vibrionaceae; genus Vibrio; species Vibrio sp. VPAP30. Next base: position 482,057 of record NZ_LBLS01000013.1, on the reverse strand, counting down.
GGTGAAGCCATCATCAGTATCTTTCAAGCGACGCCGCTTAGCTATCCGTTAACGATAAAAATGTTAGAGCGCCATCCTTTAGGATCGCAAGCTTTCGTTCCGTTGCTTGGTCAACCGTATCTTATTGTTGTTGCGCCAAAAGGGGATCAGCCAAGTCTGAAGTCATGCCGAGCGTTCTTGAGCAGTGGACGTCAAGGTGTGAACTACCACAAAGGCGTTTGGCATCACCCAGTGTTAGCCCTAACTGACCAAGATCAGTTTCTTATCGTCGACCGAGGTGGTGAAGGGCATAACTGCGATGAAGTCTACTTCGAGAACGACTTAGTCTCACTGCATTTGGACGATCTACCGAGCAACAACAAGCTGGAAGAAAAACAGCGCATGGAACAAGCGCTGTAAAGGAGTAAATTATGGATCCACATATCACGGAGTGGTTGAATCTAGCGATTCGCTGGGTTCACATGATAGTTGGCATCGCATGGATTGGTGCTTCATTCTACTTTGTTTGGTTGGAGAACAACCTAAACCGCGTCAACCCAAAAACGGGCCTTTCTGGTGACCTTTGGGCGATTCACGGCGGTGGTATCTACCACCTAGAAAAATACAAACTTGCGCCACCAGAAATGCCAGAGCATTTGCACTGGTTTAAATGGGAAGCGTACTTCACTTGGATCACCGGTGTGTTGCTATTGGCAGTGGTTTACTACTTAAACGCTGAGATCTATTTGATTGCACCAGGCTCGGGTCTATCACCAACGACGGCGATTGCCATTGGTGTAGGTGCTTTGGTTGCTGGCTGGTTTATCTATGACTTGTTGTGTGATTCACCACTAGGTAAAACGCCAATGCTATTAGGTGCGGTTCTATTCGTGCTCTTGGTTGGCGCGGCTTATGGTTTAGCTCAAGTCTTCAGTGGTCGCGGCGCTTATATTCACGTTGGTGCAATCATCGGTACGATCATGGTCGGTAACGTGTTCCGCGTTATCATGCCTGCACAGCGCAACTTAGTGAGTGCTATTGAAGAAAACCGCGAGCCAGACCCAGCGCTACCAGCGAAAGGCTTGCTGCGTTCTCGTCACAACAACTACCTAACCTTGCCTGTGCTGTTCATTATGATCAGTAACCATTTCCCGAGCACCTATGGCTCGGAGTACAACTGGGCAATACTCGCAGGTTTGGCAATCTTCAGTATCTTAGTGCGCCATTACTTCAATACTCGTCATGGTAGCCAGAGATTCGCTTGGACGGTTCCTGTCGCTGCGTTAGGTATGGTGACACTTGCGTTTGTAACCTCACCGTATGCTAAGAAAGCGGCTGCCCCAGTGGCTAAAGCGCCAGTTGCGGTTGAAGCAACAGCACAACCTGCAACAAGCTCAGCAGACACGGTGGCAGCGGCATCAGAAAATCATGGGCAAACAGAAGCGTCGGCATCGGAGGCTGCGGCGCCTAGCGGTGTCAGTTTTGCAGCAATCAATAAGGTCATTCAAGAGCGCTGCTCTGTATGTCACTCTGCAACGCCGACCCATGCTGCCTTTGCCGCTGCACCAGCCGGAGTGATCTTAGATACACCTCAAGAGATTCAAGCCAATGGTCCACGTATAGCGCAAACTGTAAATACTAAATACATGCCATTAGGTAATTTGACCCAAATGACAGATGACGAACGTGTTCTCGTCGGTGACTGGGTAGAACAAGGGTCAGTAATCAACTAACCCAACTTATCTCGTTTATCGGATTGCAAGCCCGATAAGCGTGATTCATGCAAACGTGGTATTTCCCGCTATTTATCTCAAGTGAGATCCCCCGGCCCCTGTTCCGGGGTTTTTTATACCGCTAAAAGGAGTGACAAGTGATGGCAACTGCATTAAGTATTCGACACAAGACTATCTTGGCTACGGTGATGGCAGTGATTCTTGTCATAGTGGTGCTAATTAGCATTACCGTCAGTCAGGGGCAGAAGATTATCCTCGACAAAACTTATTCACAGCAGATGCCAGCGGCGTTGGGAGAGGTCAGTAACCAAATTCAACTGGAGCTAGAAAAGCCGTTGGTTGTTGCTGAAGTGATGTCTCAGCTACAACCACTTACGGATTTTGACGGTCAAGATAGTGGAAAAATCAGTGCACAACTCGCCTCGTTCAAGCAGCAGTTTAATGCCTTAACGGCCTTTTTCGTTACCACTGTCGACGACAGCTACTATTTGCCAAGTGGAAAGCTCAAATCTATGTCGAGTTCATCAGCGGATGACCAATGGTTTTATGGTTTTCTCAATGGCGATAAGCAGGTCGAGCTGTCGATTGATATCGATGATGCTACAGGTATCGCAACGGTTTTTGTTAACCATGTTGTGATCAGCCAAGGCCGCCGCGTGGGAGTGACGGGGATTGGTCTGTCGCTCGAAAATTTAGGCAATACTGTTGCTAACTACTCTCTAGGCGATTCAGGTCGACTTATGTTGGTCGACAAGAGCGGTGAGGTGAAGGTGCACCCTAGTACGCAGCAAGTTGGAAAGCAGTTGGCTGATATTGGTCTTGGTGCATTGACACCTGAGCTGCAAACTTTAGCTGGAACAGCGCCTGTTATACATGAATCAAAGCTTGAACAAACATCGACGATCGTTGGTTTGATGGCCCTGCCACAACTTGATTGGGTGCTGATTTCCGTTCAACCGACGGCTGAAGTGCTCACCGAGATCAACTATTTCATCGAAACGATGATTTGGGTCGGCGGCTCTGTAGCATTGCTGTTTATCATTATCAGCGCATATATGACGCATATCTTGCTTAAACCACTCTCAACCACAGCACAACTACTGCTTGAAATTGGTGGCGGCGGTGGCGATCTGACTCAACGATTGGATGAAAGTCGCCGTGATGAAGTCGGTAACATTGCCAAGGGGTACAATCAGTTTGTCGCCTATATGGGCAACGTTTTACAAGAAATAGAAAGAGCGCGTAAAGAACTGGTTGTAACCATCAATCAGATAGATCAACAAGCTAACGAAATGAAACAGCAGATCCATGGTCAAGAACACAATATTGACCAGGTAGCAACCGCGGTTCATGAGATGAGTGCCAGCTCTGAAGAGATTGCCAATAACGCCAACCATACTTCAGACAACGTCCATAAAACCACGTTAGAGGTGAAAAACGGACTCAGCTCAGTGAGCAAAACATACGCACGTACTGAAGCTATGAGCCAGCAGTTAGAGCAGAGTAATCAAAGTATCGGAAAGCTATCTAATGATATCAATGCCATTGATACAGTGCTGGATGTTATCAGTGGTGTATCAGAGCAAACCAATCTACTGGCATTAAACGCTGCAATCGAAGCCGCTCGAGCAGGTGAGCAAGGCCGTGGCTTTGCTGTTGTTGCCGATGAAGTAAGAACATTAGCGTCTCGAACCCATGAGTCTGCCAGTGAAATTCGTACCATCATTGAAAACTTACAAGGATTGAGTAACACAGTCGTTAGCGAAGTCAGTCAGAGCCACAAAATTGGTAGCGAATGCCTCGCAGCAGCTCAAGAGTCTGAACACCACCTTGCCTCCATCAGCAATATTGTTGAGGAGATCAATCAACTCAGTGCACAGACTGCCACCGCAACAGGCCAACAGTCTCAGGTGATCAATGAGATTGCACCGCACGTTGAAAGTATTGCCGATGTAGCAAAAAGCAATACAGAGATGGTCACACAAACCTCGCAACACTGCGTTAGTTTGAAGAGAAATGCAGAATCTTTAAGTCAATTGGTGGCTAAATTTAAGTTTTAGCATTGCAGTGAGAGCAACAAGTTATACTAAATGGCCAGCAGTAAATCTGTCTGGCCATTATTGTTAAGTTAGAGTGCGATCAACTAGTGGTTAGCCACTACGCTAACACCACTGAAACTACTGTATCCGTTGAGCATAATGTAATAACGACCACTTTGGGTGTTAGAGACAGTACAAGTTTCATTGTTACCGTAACGGTATGGTCGGCAATCCCAAGAGCTAGTGGTAGGTTTAGCACCATAGCGGAGGAACAAGTCTGCATCACCGCTACCACCACTTGTTGTGACAGTAAGGGTTTGACCTGCAGCTACATCAATATAGAAATGCTTCTGGTCACCACGAGAGCCGCTAATTCCAGACACAGGGACTCCATTTTTGAGTTCGCCGTCAGGATTTGGAGTTGTACAGTCAGGCTCACAGCCACCATCTGTTTGGCTATAAAGCAGTTTATTCACTGTACCGCGTGTGTCGCTCACTTTATCGACACTTGCTCGCTCGCTAATCAGAGCTGCCACTTGTGCTGGAGAGAGAGAACTGTTTTCTTGTAGGTATAAGGCTGCAACACCGGCGACATGTGGCGTTGCCATAGACGTGCCACTGATTGTACGGTAGCCGCCATCATACCAAGCAGACTTAATGCTCGATCCCGGAGCAAATACATCAACACAGCTGCCCCAGTTAGAGAAGCTAGAGCGGCTATCATTACTTGTGGTTGAGCCAACAGTTACACCGCTAGGTTCACGTGCAGGAGACGAATTACAAGCGTCAGCATTAGAGTTACCAGCCGCTAGCATAAAGCTAATACCTGATTGAACAGCGTTAGCAACGGCTCTATCGAGCGCGGTAGACACGCCGCCACCTAAGCTCATGTTGGCGACTGAAGGGCCCGATGCGTTGGCTGCAACCCAGTCAACACCACCAATTACCCCGGAAGTTGAACCTGAACCGCTACAACTCAATACACGGACACCGACAATATTGACGTTCTTCGCCACGCCATACTGTGTACCGCCGATGGTACCAGCAACGTGGGTTCCGTGCCCATTACAGTCAGTCGCATCACTGTCATTGTCGACAAAGTCGTAGCCTGATGTTGCGCGACCACCAAACTCTGCGTGCGTTGTCGTTACCCCGGTATCTATGACATAAGCCGTGACACCAGAACCATCGTAGTTATAGTTGTAACTATTGTTCAGTGGCAGGCTACGTTGATCAATCCTATCTAGCCCCCAAATGGCGTTGCTTTGATTGGCATTCGTTGAAATCACAGGATCGATAGAGATCACTCGATCTTGTTCGATAAAATCAACCTGTGCGTCTGAGCGAAGTGCTTTGAGCTGTTGTGGTGAAAGGGTGGCAACAAATCCACTGATTGAGCGGTCGAACACTTTACTGATTTGCAAAACGTGCTCGTTCTCTAAGCTAGTAACGACTTGTTGCGTAAATTGTTGCATCGCTTGTGGGTTGTCATTGCTGAGCGATAAAGGTTGCTTTAACACGACAATGTATTGGTTCTCTATTCCTTTGTTTTCTGATGCCATCAACAGCGGGGCAAGTATTTCACTTTCTGGCTGGTTAACCTGAACCTCTATTTGTTCTGCTAAGGCAGAGCTAGAGATCACTGAAAGTGAAGAGGCGATACAACAACTTAATAGTTTCTTAAACATTTAACTTTCCTTTGAATGGTATAAGAGATTGTTGAACATGGCCTACTACAAACAACAAGCATGTTTTGTCGATTCTTATGTCTATAACGTAATTCATCGACACTTCTCAAAAGTATCCCTATAAGCAACTAGTTTCATTTTAAATTTAGTTGGGTTTATAAATTTGAGTACCATTTACTAGATTTGTGAAATTGATAGTAAGGTAAATTCATATTGATTGGCTAGATATCAAAGTGTGGTGTTTTTATGCTGCCATTTTTTAAAATAGTGCTATATATACCCGTGATCATTAAAGGTGCTTGGTCTTTTTAACCTTTGACACTTGATGACAAAGCCTTACAACATCCATATATATTGATAACCAATAGCTCAATAAACTATTCACAATAGAAATGAATGGTTTTGGAGCTGAAATTGAAACCCTTAATCCCGCTATTTATCACCGTTACCGCACTTACAGCTTGTCACTCTTCAAAAGATAATCTCGCTCCCTATGTCTTCCAGTCGCAGTGCCAAGAAGCTGAAGAGTATGATTTTGAGCCTTTAACTTTTACCGTCGATTCTTCTTTTGAACAGGCACGAGTCAATGGTGTTATCTGTTCGGGGTCGTACACTGCATTTGAACAAATGACAAAACTGTACCCGAAAGTAAAGCTTCTGCGATTAATGGAAATTCCCGGCTCTGTCGACGATGAAACCAACCTTCGTTTATCGAAGATGATTCATCAGGTGGGGATCAGTACTTACTTAGACGATAAGGGGATCGTTGAGTCAGGAGGGACGGATCTATTTCTTTCTGGGGTGACCAGAAAGGCGGAAAAAGGCGCCAAAATTGGCGTTCACTCGTGGGCTTTCGAAGATGATGATGGAAAAGTGGTTGGTGGAGTGAACCTACCCAAAAGCAGCCCAGAACATCAGCCGTATATTGAGTATTACCAAGATATTGGGCTAAGTAAACCAGAAGAATTCTATTGGTTTACCATGCATGCAGCGTCTGCAGAGGGAATCTATTACATGTCCCCACAGCAACTTGAACATTTCGGCTTTAATACGCCAAGCTTTGCATTCTAATTTCAGCGTATTGATGAGTTTACTACTCTTTTATGTTGGGGTGAGTGCTACCTTGATAATTAGGAAGTTGTTCTCGCAGTCCCATAAAGGTATTGCGAGCGCTTTCTTTAGCAAGTTTGTTGGCTAGCCAATCGGGCAAAGCGCCGCCAGGGTCAGCGAAAGCAATGTACTCGATAAGGGCACTACCATTGGTGAGTTTTTGCAGTGTCCATGTGGCTTTTACTGAGGTAATACGGATGTAATCATCTTGCTTGGGCAAACTGGCTGGAGGGGCATCTTTGATGTTGAGTGTAAAACCTATCTCATCTACAGAGTATTTTGAGTAGGTTACCATATCACGATCTTTTGCTGGCCAAGGGGCTGCGAACTGGGTATAGACGATATTTTCATTTGCGGAAATCTGCTTTATAACGCGGCTTAGGCTGACATTATCAATCCAGTTAGGCACATTAGCGGTGTCCTCGAGTAGCAACAAAAACGCGCCGTAGCTGGTTGGGGTAAACATTCTCGCTCTAATTTCGACTAGCCCATCACTGTGTTCACGCGAGTAAATAGTAATGCCGTCGCTGTCACTCTCAAATTTCCAGTTTGCAACGGGTTTAGCGTGTGCAAAGTGTGCTGCGATCAGTGTGAAGACAAAAATACTTTTCCCTAAGTTTGTCATTATCTTACCTGGTTTCTAATCATCCTTTAGCTATTCTACATGACATCGAGATTAATGCTTGATTCGCCCACGAAGAGATTTAGTCTGAGATTTGATGTTTTTGCTTTTTAATCGCCTTTCCTTTGAGCCGCGTGTAGGTTTTGTCTCCCGACGCTTCTTTTGTACTACCATAGCTGATTTAATCATCTCAGCTAGTCTGTTCAGTGCATCCTCTTTATTTTGCTCTTGAGTACGAAACTGCTGAGCTTTAATCGTAACAACACCATCTTTAGAGATGCGAGAGTCTTTAAGAGCAAGGATTCGTTCTTTGTAGATACTGGGTAAACTAGAGTGCTTAACATCAAACTGGAGATGAATGGCGCTGGAGACTTTATTCACGTTTTGTCCTCCAGCCCCTTGAGCGCGGATTGCGGAGAGTTGGATCTCCCAAGCTTGCAGCATTACGTTGTTTGAGATTTTGAGCATTCAATTACAGCGCTTTGATCGTGTGAAGCTCTATTGTAGCCTTATTGAAACTCTTCGCCATGGTTTTCCAGCTTTTTAAAACCACATTGTTGGCAAATCACATAGTGCTCTATCGGTCAAAATGAGGATCTAAGCATTGATAAACAAGGTTTAATGGTCCAGAAAGCATATCTAATGTGAGCTCACTGCTAGGCTGGCAGTTGAGTGCCAAAGCGAAACCGTGCAAGTAATCGGCAAGGAGGTCGATAGCGTTTTTAGTGGTTTCTGGGGTGAGTCCAAGCGGCTTAACTATCGTTTCAAAGCGTTCGATAAATACATTGGCAGGACTGACGGAGTCCATTTTGAGTAGCGTTTCAAGTAGCCCTGGGTAGCGATGCAAAAGTGATACGTAGCTGATGCAGAGCTGTGATAACTGCGTTTGCCAATCTTCACTCGCGTCAGGTTGGTAGATGTCTTCAATCAAAGAAATGACGATAGATTCTTGCAATGCATTCTTGTTACGGAAGTAGTGATATATCGCCATTGCGTCAACGGATAACTCGTTGGCTAACCCTCTGACACTTGGCATTTTATTGTCTCTAAGCATCAACTCTTTTGCTTTGCTAAGAATGTGTTCAGCATCCAATTGGCTTGTTTGGGCTTGAGGGCGTCCTCTTCGTTTTTGCTTGACAGACATCTTAGGATCTCATTAATCTAATATTAATTCTACAGTGTAGAATTAATTGTAACTCAGTTTTATACTTTGTCCAAATTCGCTTATCGGAGAACCTGACCATGGCAAATATCGTATTTATTGCAACCAGTCTTGATGGTTATATCGCAGACAAGGATGGGGGACTCGATTGGCTGCATTCGATACCTAACCCAGACAATATTGATATGGGATTTGTGCCTCTGCTTGAGCGTGTCGATGCGTTGGTGATGGGCAGAAATACCCTTGAAACCGTATTGAGTTTTGATGTTGATTGGCCTTACAGCAAGCCTGTTTTTGTGCTGAGTAATACCCTTAAAGAAGTCCCAACTGGCTATCAAGACAAGGTGTCCTTAGTCAGCGGAGATTTGCCTGACATCGTTAAGGATCTTAATGCTCAAGGCTATCAGGATTTGTATATCGACGGTGGAGTAACAATTCAAAACTTCTTAAAACTAGATCTGATTGATGAACTTGCTATCACCACTATTCCTGTCGTTCTCGGTGGTGGCGCAAAACTGTTCGGTGAACTGGATGGTTTGCAAAAATACAAATTGCTGGAAAGCAAAGTCTATCTCGATGCGATTGTACAAAGTCGCTACCAGCGCCAGCGATAGTTACAAGACCCTCTGATAGTCGAGAGGGTCCACTAAATCTTCTTTAACCTCTTACTGTAAAGGTTGAGGCCACAGGCTTATGGTCACTCACGTTGTCAAATCCTTCATCTAAGACCTTAGTTTGCAAGTCTTTAAGATTCCCTGTTTTGTTCGTCAAACCAGTGTTATCCAGTTCGCCGAAGTCTGGACGATCTCGGCCTTCTTTATGCTTGATCTTGCCTGTTGAATCTAACTGCATGTAAGTATGGCTGTTAAGAGCCTCAAACTTAAATCCATGCTTCGCTAAATGAGTGTCATCGTGTGATACAGGGTCATACATGGTTCCGTCGTCTAAAAGCTTTTCACGCTCATTCAAGTCACCGGTAATAAGAACTTCCTCATTGGGTTTAATTCCAGCCATAAGTTTGTTGCCTTCTAATTCACGCTTGGCTTCTTTGTTGGAGTCTAGGTGCGCGGAAATAGCGGTAATATCTTGTCCATTGATCTCTAAGGAAGTTTTTACGCCACCTTTATTGCCGGTAATGCCTAACAAGAACTCCATATTTTTGCCTCCCCAACCGTGTCGGTATTCAGACTCTCCTTTTACTTTGACATCGGCACCATCTTTGGCAAATACAGACATAGACGTGTAGCTTACTCCTTCACCCAGACCTTTAGTCATGACTTTCATCTTGTTCTGGCTTAGTAAGTTCATTCCTTCAAGCTCAAGATCTTTGGCAAGCAGTTTAGATTCTTGCTCTGCGAAGAGAACAACATCGTAGTCACCAGTTTTGATTAGGTTCTGGAAATAGTTTTTTGTGTCTTCAGGCATTTTTTGGTTTGCCTGATTGTAGGTAACGGTGAGCACTTTCGCATCACCAGTTTTTCCTTTGTTGTGTAACTGTTGATTCATCTGATTGAGTTTCAAGTCATTGCTTTTTGTTGCATCAGACTTGTTAAAAAATTGACTAAAGAAGCTTTTGCTCTCTTTCTGTTTTAAGCTGACTTCTCCATCACTATTTTTGGTAACACTATATTCTTTGCCAAAAATAGAGCCAAATTTGACTGTGTCACCTTGTTTGGCTTCATTTTTTATTCTGTGAATATCAGCAAGGTCTAAGTTGCCTCTATGCTGACTATTAATATGAATGGTTGACATGATTTTCTTCCGTTCTTGATTTAGTAATGGAAAACAATTAAATGAAAATGCCTGAGTTCGGTTTTTCTATTGACTCAGTAGATGTTTCGATTTGTTCAATAAATTGATGCCATTGCTCCATTTTATCGAGCAATTGCTGAAGTGTGCTTTGTACATAACCTTGAGGTTTGTTAGATAAGGTGATTACCTTGTAAATGCTCAATCGACGGCTATCGGACATGAGGCCAACACCAAACCCGCCTCTAAATGGTTCCAGTGCTTGTTCGCCTATAGCGACAGCTAGTTTATCTGGCATAGGGGTTGGTAGCTCAATAGGGCTAGTAATAGAAATGTGCAGGTTGATTGTTACTTCATTCTTGAAAATGGTTAGAAAAAGAGCTTCGTCATGAATACCGCTTTCTGGTGATAACTCACACTGAAATAATCCGTCATCGTCAAACTCAACATCATTGCCTAAAAAACTAATGCTCTCTTGGTAGATATCCATTACCGCTCCTTTACCTCACTAATAAACTTGGTGTGTCTTTTTTAATTTGATGCGAGGAGTTTATAGTGCTTAGAGGCGAGAGGAATATTAGATATGGCTGTGATTTTTTATGATTTATATATTTAGATTGGTGGTTTACTTGCCCACCTTCTACTGATAGACACTTGAATGGATAGTTGTTCTGACTGGAATTGTTGAAGCCCTGCGCTAGCTTTAAAGGGTTATTCGTTAAGTCTAGGAGGCAACATGCAAATGAATCCGGTTGGTTGGTTTGAAATCTATGTCGATGATATGCAGCGTGCTAAGGCGTTCTATGAAGCGGTATTTGAGACGTCTTTAGAACAACTTAAAAATGAAACTAAGATGGAGGTGGATATGTGGCTGTTTCCATCTTCGATGGAGCAGTATGGCGCAGCGGGTGCGTTAGCAAAAATGGAAGGTGTTTCTCCAGGCGGTAATAGCACACTGGTCTACTTTTCTTGCCAAGATTGCTCAGTGGAGCAAGGGAGAGTAGAAAGTGCTGGAGGTAAAGTGGTTCATCCTAAGTTCGCTATTGGCCCACACGGTTTTATCTCTATGGTCTCTGACACTGAAGGCAATATGATTGGTCTTCACTCGATGGAATAACGCCGATTACACATTTTTAGTTGAGCCCCCCAAGCTGTGTGCGGGGGGCTCATTGGTTAGATAAGTGTCGCTGCGGTTTGGTCACCCATTGCAATCAGAGTATCTAAGATCTTCTCGCCATCAGCACGTAAACCGTTGTGCTCATATTCATTGGTAATCCAAGCTTTGGCATTTGGTATCTGTGCCAGCGTTTCTCGGCTGATATCCATCTCAACAAACATGTCATCGGCATAGACAGCGCAGCTTACTGGCACTTTATTGCTTGCTAACTGCTTCGCATCGTATAACAGTTGCCAATCTTGCTTCGCTGCGAGTAACTCTGCGGCAGGTTTAAGTGGTTGCAAGTTCTTGTATTGATCAAACATCCAAGGGAAGACCATCTCGCCAGTAAAGTAGAAAGGTTTATCTTTGTCGTAGTTAAACGCAGGGTTTTGCTGACGAACTTTATGAGCACTCCAGTTTGACGCAACGCCTTGGCAGTAAATTGATTCATGCAAAATGGCATAGATCGGATTTGTCTGGAAACCTTGTTCCATCAGCATGCTACTTAAAAACTCATAGCGCAGTTCGGTTTTTCCATTAACCTCGATAAGGGCATTTTCTAGCGCGTAATAGGTTGGCAAAAAAGTATCACTCATACCAAAGTTAATTCCAATCTGCTGGAATTGCTCAACGGTAAATCGCTGTCCGTTTGGTAAGTATTCTTCGTTATCGATTAAGTGATCGGCAATCTGTTTGCACAGCTCTTGAGCTTTAGGGAACTGCTGGAAGAAAGCTTGGTTCTTCTCCATCGTTCGTTTAAACGTAGCCTGATATACATCGTCTGGGTGACGAGAAATCGACGGGACACCGCCAGTAATAAAGCTGCGAGACAAACTCTGAGGAAAAAGCGATAGATAGGTGAGTGAACAGAAACCACCGAAGCTTTGACCGAGAATTGACCACTGCTCAACCCCAAATTGCTTGCGAATAAACTCGGCATCGCGAACGATGTTGTCAGCACGAAAACAGCTTAAATACTCCGCTTGCTCTTCAGGTGTCAGATGCGCCAGAGTTTGGTGAGAGATCACTGAACTATTGCCCGTTCCACGTTGGTCTAACAATAAAATACGGTAATCTTGCAGCGCGCGCTTTACCCATCCGCAATTGCCATTTTGACGAGGAGAGGGAAAGCCCGGGCCACCTTGAAAATAGACTAACCAAGGCTTTGCGCTGTCACCATCTGAAACCAGTGATAATTCGCGTGCAAAAACGGTAATTTCGCCTTGCGTATCGTCTGAGTAATTTAAAGGGACTTGAAAGTAATGCGGAGTGTATTTTACTCCGGCATCAATAAATTGCTGAGCGGTATTCATCATTGTTAGGGCCTAATACATCCGTGACGTTGAGATGCGGTATCTTATCGTGTTGCCATGCGGATACCAATGCCAGTTTGAGTTAGTGTGGGCTGAGCGATGGCAATGATAAATCTCAGTGACCTGAGTCATCTTTACCCTAATCCTATTGGCAGGCGCATATCGCAGAGCAATAACTGAGACAAGGCACAGATATTCACTTCCGTGCCTTTGTTTTATCTTCGATTACCTTTAAGGTCATAAAGTAAAAGGAATACTCACCCAGTAAGGTTTTGCTATGGAACTGCCCAGTCACTCTAACATTCACCCCTATTTGCAAGGGGCCTACTTCGCTGATACACACAATATCGAGTTGCCTTATAACGGTGAATCCGCGCTAGAAGTCTACTTTGCGATGGTGAATAGGACGCCTCGCTGGGTTAATGCGCTGATGGATTTACGCAATCGCATTGTTTCTAAACTAGGGTTGAAACACCTAGGGCGTATGGCGGATCTGGATGAAAACAAGTCGATAAGCGAGTATCGAGTTGGCGATCAAGTGGGTATCTTTTCGATTGTTAGTTTAAGCGACAACGAACTGCTGGTAGAAGACTGCGATAAGCACCTCAACGTTCGGCTCTCTTTTCTTATTGTTCCTGATGGCGACACAATGACCTTGCATGCATCAACGGTTGTCGATGTTAAGAACACGTTCGGCAAAGTGTATATGTTTTTTGTTGCCCCAGTACACAAGCTGATAGTGCCTACGTCTTTGAAAACACTCGTACCTGCTTAAATCCCATTGTCGTTCGAAATATTCGAACGACAGGCTCTAATCTCCCCGCTCAATTTACCCTTCAAGGTCAGTAAACTGTCTTCATTCCTTCATGGAGCCAAACTAAGGGGAGACAATATGAGTGCAACCAGACAAGTCAATCAAGTAATCCAAGTTCATCCAACCTCAGATGGTGATGGGGTTAAGATACAGCGCGTGGCTGGGTTTAATAATGCGCAGTTTTCTCCATTTCTAATGGTAGATGAACTAAAGTCGGATCAACGTTCAGATTACGTTGGTGGCTTTCCACCTCATCCTCACCGCGGAATAGAAACGCTCACTTATATGCTCAAAGGTCATTTTCAACACAAAGATCATATGGACAATGTTGGCGAGCTAAGAAGTGGTGGCGCGCAGTGGATGGCTGCTGGCCGAGGAGTTATCCATAGTGAAATGCCTATTATGGAAGAGGGTGATTTACACGGTTTCCAAATTTGGATAAATCAACCTGCGCGCGACAAAATGAAGCCAGCTCAATATGTCGATTTTCAGCCAGAGACGATCACTGAACATAGTGACGAGCAGCTTGGCCTAGTTCGCGTACTGGCCGGAACGATCAATGCCAATGAAATGCAGCTTAAAGGTCCATTAAATAAGACGGGTGTTGAGTTAAGCGTGTCTGATTGGCGCGCCGAAAGTGGCCAGCATGTGAGTGTGTCAGTGCCTGAGCAGTTCAACATGATGATCTTAAATTATCAAGGCAAGGTACAAGTTGGTGATTACACACTCAAACAGGGTGAACTTGCGCTGCTAAGTAAAGGTGAACGAGTTGACTTGAAAGCGCTTGAGCAAAGTGGCGTGTTAATTTTCGCTGGCGAACCAATTAATGAGCCTGTCGTTCATTACGGCCCGTTTGTCATGAATACAATGGATGAGATTGAGCAAACCATACAGGATTACAATTCTGGTGTGTTCGAAACTTACTAAACAACTTTAGGAGTTCATCTTGAACTCCACTTAACACAAAGCGAACTATTCACTGCCTGTTCTTTTTGTTTTGCCACACCTAAGCGTGTGGCTTTTTTCTATCTGCGAGTCTGCAATATCGTTCAATAACTCTTACTTCTCTTTGGCTAGTCTAAATGGCTAGTGAAGGAGAACAAAATGAATAGTTTAATTATTGCTATGTTGGCGTTTGCGTTTGTGGGTGCCGCCACGCCCGGGCCAGTGAATCTATTGGCGACGGCCACTGCCTCTCAACGTGGTAGTCGAGAAGCTGGTAAATTGGTGCTAGGGGCGTCATTTTCTTACGCTTTAGTTGTACTCATCTCTGGCAGTGTAATGCATGAGTTGGTTGAGTTTTTACCCTTGTTGGAAGCCACATTGAAGTGGGTAGGCAGCGCATTTTTACTCTACCTCGCATACCAGATATTTGCTGCACCTGTGGCAGAGTTAGAAGGGAAAACGACGCTGACCTCAGGCTGGTGGATAGGATCGCTTACCCAATTGCTTAATCCTAAAGCTTGGTTGGTGGCGATGTCTGGAGTCAGCTTGTATGTGGTAGGACAGGGCAATACAGATTACTGGCTTTGGGTGTTTACTTTGGTATCGCTAGTTTGTTGCTTAGTGGGTGTCGGCTTATGGGCGATGAGTGGGCGCGCTTTATCTAGTTACTTATCTCAGCCCCATAAGCAGCGCATTTTTAATCGAATGATGGCGATAACCTTGGCCGCTTCTGTTAGCATGATTTGGTTATAGTTTTGCAAACCTATACAGCGCAAGGAGCTGCGCATGAAAAAAGATAACAGCGCGAACTTTAAGCAAAGTACGGTACTGCCTTGGATTGAGATGAGAATCGCAAGTCAAAGTACCGCTTGTTATGCAGCGCATTCTCACGATGAGTTTTCATTTGGGATAATCCAACAAGGCAAAGCTGACTATCGTAATCACAGCTCGACGCATCATATTGGTCGCGGTGACATAGTGACGATTAATCCCGCCGATGTTCACTCTTGTAACCCAGAAGCGGGAACTTGGTCTTATAGCATGCTGTTTGTTGATACCAAACAGATGGGGGCGATTCAGCGAGAAATTCTTGGTCAATCTCAGGCTGGGTATAGTGCAGACTACACACCATTTCGTCACGCATTTGAACGCAGTGAGTCAATCAAAAATCACTATTTGGCTCTGTTTAACGATCTCCAGTCAGAAGCGAGCCAATTAGAGGTGCAAACTCGACTTTATGACTTTATTGAAGCTGTTCACGCACAAAGCTCAATGGAGGTTAAACCATCCCCTTCTTCATCATTAAAAAGGGTGCAAGAAAAACTGCTCGATGATGTTAGCCAAACTCATCAATTGGATCATTTAGCGCAAGAAGCGCAGATGAGCCGTTACCAGCTCCTTAGAGCGTTCAAGCACTACTACGGTCTTCCGCCTCATGCCTATTTGATGGATGAAAAAATCAAACGTGCCAAGGTGATGCTTAAATCTGGTCAGGAGATCGCCGAGGTGGCTCAAGAGCTTGGCTTTTCTGACCAAGCGCATTTTCAGCGTCAGTTTAAAAAGAAAATTGCTGTTACCCCGAAGTTCTATCAATCACACTTTGTTGATTGAACGGCAATAAAAAAGGAAGCCGAAGCTTCCTTTTTGTCTATTTAACGTGTGATTTAAGCACTTTGCTTTTCAGTCTCTTCATCACCGATAAAGCCACCCGTCTGGTGAGCCCAAAGCTGGGCGTAGATTCCGCCACTTTGAACTAACTCTTGGTGAGTGCCTTGCTCAACGACTTCGCCTTTATCGAGAACGATCAATCGATCCATAGCGGCGATGGTTGAGAGTCGGTGCGCAATGGCAATAACCGTTTTACCTTGCATCAACTCATTCAGGCTTTCTTGAATGGCTGCCTCAACTTCTGAATCTAGCGCTGAGGTTGCTTCATCAAGAATCAGAAGCGGAGCGTCTTTCAGTAGTACACGTGAAATCGCAATACGCTGACGTTGACCACCAGAAAGCTTCACACCACGTTCGCCAACCTGAGCATCGTAGCCTACGTTGCCAAACGGGTCGTTAAGTGTTTCGATGAACTCATGTGCGTGCGCCTGTTTGGTTGCACGGCGCAAGTCTTCTTCGCTCGCATCCGGGTTGCCATACAAGATATTATCGCGGATAGAGCGATGCAGCAGTGATGTATCTTGAGTCACCATACCGATGTTACTGCGTAGTGAGTCTTGAGTCACATCAGAGATAACCTGACCATCAATCTTGATCTTACCGCTTTCAACATCGTGGAAGCGAAGCAACAGGTTAACCAAAGTCGATTTACCTGCACCAGAGCGACCAACTAACCCTACTTTTTCCCCAGGCTTGATATTAAGGTTAAGGTTACTGATAACCCCTTTGGTTTTGTCACCATAGTGGAAGCTGACATCATCAAACTCGATGCCGCCTTGATTAACCACCAGTGGTTTCGCTTCTGGCTTGTCTTGAATATCAATCGATTTAGACATGGTTTTCATGCCGTCAACTACAGTACCCATGTTTTCAAACAGGGCGCCGACTTCCCACATGATCCACATCGACATGCCGTTGATGCGTAGTGCTAGGGCAATCGCAATCGCTATGGCACCTACGCTGATTGAGCTATCCATCCAAAGGTAGATAGACAGTGCACTGATTGAGAATACCAAGACGTAGTTAGTAATCTCGACCGCCACATCGAACCCCGTGACCAAACGCATTTGACGATAAACAGTACCTAAGAAGCCATTCATGCCTTCTTCGGCGTACTCAGTTTCTCGTCTGCTGTGTGAAAACAGCTTAACTGTGGCGATGTTGGTATAGCTGTCTACGATACGACCGGTCATGGTAGAGCGGGCATCAGCTTGCTCAGAAGCCACTTGTTTTAGCTTGGGCACGAAGTAGAGTTGAATCCCCACATAACAGCATAACCAAACGATCATAGGGATCATAAGTCGCCAGTCTGCCTGAGCTAACAGTACAACAATAGAGGTAAAGTAAACCGAGACGTAGACAAACACGTCCATCGTTTTCATTACGGTTTCACGTACAGCCAGCGAGGTTTGCATCACCTTGGTGGCAATACGGCCTGCAAAGTCATCCTGATAAAAGTTCAGGCTTTGTTTGAGCAAGTAACGGTGAGCCAGCCAACGGATCGACATTGGATAGTTACCAAGCAAAGTCTGGTGGACTAACAGCGAATAAGCAACCACAAGTATTGGCATGACAATCAGCAAAAGGGTGCCATAGAAAATCAGGTCACTTTGGTTGTCTTGCCAAAATGTTTCTGGATTGCTGCTCGACAACCAATCGACCAAGTTACCCATTGCTCCGAATAGAGAAACTTCAACAATTGCGACAATGGTCGCCATAACAGACATGATGATGAGCGGGATTTCAAACCCGCGGGTGTAGTGGCGACAAAACGCAAAAATACCCGAAGGAGGCTGTGTTGGCTCCTGCTCAGGGAAAGGCTTAGTAAAGCCTTCAAACTTTTTAAACATAAATAAATTCCTAAACACGCAAAGACGGAAAGTTGCCAACATGGCAAATGCGTACGTCCATTAATAGGAAGGGTGATATACCAACCTAGTCACCTATCTAGCTTGGTGCAGCAATGTTATACCGTTAGTGGAGGAAATGTAACCAGTTTATTATTCTTTCCTTTGCATAATATTCAATCGAAGATAATTTAAAGTCATGCTGGCAATAAAAATTGCTGAAAAATATCTACCTAACAGTGACTATAACTGTTAATTGGGTTGTTTTTCAGGTCAATTTAGTAATATTTCATTTAACATTATGTCTACAATTGGCAGTAATGAGTGAGATTAATTGAGTGTGTCACAATGTTGAAACAGAAAACCCTACTACAGAAAAATCAATCAACAGTACAAAACACTAATTGTGTGGTGATGGTGCCACCTAAAGAGTTTGCGTTTAATGCTGAAACGGCGCAGGACAATGAATTCCAACACCAAGTTTCCCTCTCTACTAGTGAAGTACGCGAAAGTGCGATGCATGAATTCAACACTATGGTCGCAGAGCTACGCCAAGCGGGTGTTCAAGTGGTCGTATTCGACTACCCGCTGGGTGATGTAGAAACGCCTGACGCGGTATTCCCAAACAACTGGTTTAGTACCACAGCTAATGGTGATCTATATACTTTCCCAATGGCGTGTAAAAATCGTCAGCAAGAAGTTAAAGTTGACTCACTTGTGGAAACGCTAGAAAGTGCCGGCCGTCCAGTGCAAAGCCAAGACAGCTTACTTTCATACTTAGAGCAAGATGCGCACCTCGAAAGCACGGGTGTAATGGTGAAAGATCATGTCAATAAGACGGTTTATGCTGCGCTGTCTCAACGCTGTGACCGTGAGGTTCTAGAAGACTATGCAGAGCGTATTGGTTATAAGCGAGTGGTCTCTTTTCAAACGGCTTTGCCTTCGGGTAAGCCTATCTATCATACTAATGTGATGATGGCGATTGGCGAGAGTTTCTGCGTTATCTGTGATGAAGTGATCCCAGAATTTGAACGTCGTTTTGTGATTAAGTCGTTGGCGAAAGACAAACAGGTGATCTCGATTTCGCTCGAGCAGATGAACCAGTTCTGTGGCAACATTCTGCAACTTGAAACAGTTAGTGGCGAAAAAGTGATTGCGATGTCTCAATCAGCGTTTGATGCGTTTTCGTCGGCTCAACGTGCTCAACTCTCGAGCCACGGCAAACTACTACCATTTAACGTTCAAACTATTGAAAACATTGGTGGTGGCAGTGTTCGCTGTATGTTAGGTGAAGTGTTTTTGCCGTCGCGTTTAAACAACTTATAACGGCCTAGATAACCAGATAACAAAATGGGCATCTTTTCAGGTGCCCATTTAGAACTAAGTGCTAGTGATAGTACTGATCTAGATAGTCGTTTAACTTGTCGATATCAACGGGCACTATCTCAGAGTTATCTGCCCCTTTTTTTACCAACCCTTCTTTAATCAGTTCGTGAATAATGCGTGTATAGGCTCTTTCTGTGCAGCCGAATCTTTGTGCTTCTTGATACATGTAGCTGTGCCCCCGAGAGGGAGTGTTTGCTGTATGTCGACTGATCATATCTTTGATGATATTGAACTTTAGCGGATAGAGAGAGCGTTCCATGGCGATGTTCATGGTATTGAGATAGATGTTGGACATTCGATGACTCATCCAGAATGCCACCTGAGCGTCTTCTAGCAAAAACTCAGCGAACTTCTCTTTGGGAATGATAGTTAAATGGGCATCATCGGTTGCAATGACACTAAAAGGACTCGGCATATCAGAAAAAAATTCCATTTCGCCAAAGAAGTTATCCTCTAGATAGTAATCCCCTAGGCTAAGCGTTTTACCATTTTCAGCCGTGTGCAGAACAGAAAATCGTGCGGCTTCTGTCCAATAGACATCATTGACTTCGCTATGCTGGCGAATGATGTAATCGCCTTTTTGTACTTGTAGGGTTTTGTACTGTTCGCGCTTCACTAATTGGCGAAGTTTATCTAACCCTTCATTTAAAATCTTGTTCTTATCCATAGTGAATTTGCTTTATTTAACATTGATTTGGAGATTTTGGCGTGCTACCGGACAATTGTCGTGTTATATATCATCGCTAATCATATACCATGAGTTTTATCGTTATCAAAAACAAATGGCTAAGTGTGATTGCCACCGTGCTTGCTATAGTTGCAATGTCATTGGGTGAGCTACTCTTAGTCAATAAGCAGGAAAGTTAGGACAAAAACAGATGAACTATTTTGATCTCCCTAAAATTGATCTTCATTGCCACCTAGATGGCAGCCTTCGCCCGCAAACAGTGCTTGATTTAGCAGCCGAACACAACATTGAGCTGCCTAGCCAGAATGCAGAAGACATCAAAACGATGATGATCGCCCCTGAAACTTGTCCAAACCTGCAAGAGTATCTAGACCGTTTTGCTCTGCCGATTCAAGTGATGCAAACAGCAGACAGCATTGAGCGTATTTCTTTCGAGCTTTTTGAAGATGCTGCTAAAGAGAACGTGAAGTATCTTGAAGTGCGTTTTGGACCCCAGTTACACACTCAGCAAGGACTGACTTACTTAGAAATCATTGAGAGTGCGGTAAAAGGAATGAAACGTGCTGAAGCGCAATATGACATTAAAGGTAACTACATTCTTTCGTTGGTAAAACTTTTGCCGATAGACTCTGTAAACGACATTATTGATGCTGGCGCCCCTTTGTTAGGTAAAGGTGTTGTCGCATTTGACCTTGCAGGCGCTGAGCTAGACAACTTTGCTCACGAATATGCCGAGTACACGCAATATGCGCGTGATAAAGGTTACCGCATTACCATTCATGCCGGTGAGCAAGGCTGTGGTCAAAATGTTTATGATGCCATCGAGCTGCTAGGTGCAGAGCGTATTGGTCACGGTGTGGCAATCAAAGATCACGCAGAGGCATACAAGCGAGTCAAAGACGATGTAGTTGGTCTTGAAGCTTGCCCAAGTAGTAACGTTCAAACAAAAGCGATTCCAGAGCTGAAACAACACCCATTGAAAGACTTCCATAACGATGGTCTAGCAGTAACAATCAACACAGATAACCGCACTGTATCGAATACGACCATGACGGATGAAGTGCAAAAGGTAATGGAGCAGTTTGAACTAAACGCTGACGACTATAAGCAGATCTATACAGCGAGCGTCGCACAATCTTTTGCTTCAGATGAAGTGAAAAAGCACCTAATGCAGTACGTGTAAAATATACTTTCAGTATGCTGATCAGTTTATAGGGTTAGCATTAGTAGAAGAAATACCAAAACCGCCGTCATAGGCGGTTTTTATATTCACAGGGCTTTGTTATCAGGATGCCTAGGGCAGTCACTACACAGCTCTCGCTCTTGGCACTTATAAACTAAGCAACAACTGGTTCGTACAAATACAAGTTGTTTCGAAGCTTCATCATAGCTGAGAGAGGCCATGAGTTTTTCGGGAAGGTTGCAGGCAGCCAGCCATTGGCGAGCCTGACCAATCAAATACTCTCCCGGCAGATCAGGAGCAAACTGGCTCAATTTAACCAAACAGCCTAATACACCATCTGCAAACAAGTGATTGGTAAACCCAGGTCGGATACGTGTCCAGAGACTCATCTCGTGGCGGAAGTAATCAAACAGGGTATTGAGTTCTTTTCCTGCATGTACAATAAGCTCCTGTTCTGTGCCCTGAAAATACTCTTCAGAATCAAACTGATAACCACTGACAAAATTAGGCTGAACTTGCTGACCAATAGACGATAGTTTAGGTAAACCTTGGCAAGAGTAGATAGCAATAAAGGCCACATAAATGGGCTGCCAACAAAGAAGATCCCAAGTTCGTGTTAGCCAATAAGCCGCCCCCGCTTCTGGATGGGCTATCTTAAGGCTTTGATAAAGTTCTCGAATATTTTCAGAGCTAGAACGGTCAATATGGATAAAAGAGTGTAATAGAGGTGTCTCTGAAATTGGTTTTATTGCGCCATTTAAATAGGGTGTGACCTGTGCAGAGTGTTCAAATAGTTGCTCAAAGAATGAATGACTGCTCATATCCTGATGCTTATTCCATTAAATCCATCGGTTAAGGATAAATAACCATCTGTGCTATTGCAATTAATTATCATTACACCCTATCTTTAGGCCCAAAAACCGGCTTCCGAAGAAGCCGTTGTTAAACTAGGTGCCTAAATATCGCGCGTCTCTGCAAACTTCTCTAAGCCCAGTACGATGCCAATGGCAATGAGCATAAGAACTATTGCAATACCTAGCTGAGAAGGCTGAGAGGTAAGCGCTTCGAAGTCTGTAGGTGATAAATTGTGCTGAATGAGTGGTACTTGTTCACCACTAGAGTTTGTGCGCCAAGTAATGGTCTCTTTCCAGGGCCAAATTTTAGGTAATGTCCCCAGCATTAAACCAGTCAGGAAAACCAGTGTGAGATCTCTAAAACGTCTTAGTAACCAAGATAGGACGTGAGAGAAGCTCAACAAGCCTAAAACACAGCCTGTTAGAAACAGTGCGAGAATAGGTATATCCAGTGTTTTTACCGCACCTAAAACAGGGGTGTACATACCAATTAACAGCAGAATGAAGCTGCCAGAGATACCGGGAAGAATCATGGCACAAATAGCTATACCTCCGGCCAACAAGACGTTAATACTGGTTGGCTCTAGCTGAAGCGGATTGAGCACTGTGATGCTATATGCGAAGGCCACGCCAAGTAGAAGGAAGACAAATCTGCTTAGGTTCTTGTGCTCTATTTGTTTGAGCATATGGAAGACAGATACCAAGATTAAGCCGAAGAAAAACGACCACAATGGAATAGGGTGAGTAACCAACAGCCATGAAATCAGTTTAGCCAGTGTCGCTATACTGGTTAGCACACCGCCAAACAAGGCGATCAAAAATAGGCCGTTGAAATGTTGAAACGCTGCTTTAAAGCCCTCGCGTTTCCAGATGCCGATAATATTTGGGTTAATGCGGCGGATGCTTTCAAGTAAGGTATCGTAAATACCGGTAATAAATGCGATTGTACCGCCAGAAACACCGGGTACAACGTCCGCTGCACCCATCGCCATGCCTTTAAGAAAAGTAGTAAAGTAGTTCATTCTTCATGGTTGCTAAATTTAGGTGCAGAGAGTATATCGATTCTTGCGTAAAAAAAGTATGAAAAATCAACGCTGATAAAACTGTTTATAGGAGCTTGGTTTAATATGGTTTTGCAAATATTTGCATTTTGCAATTTTCATATTGCATTTTGGGAAGTAAAATGGCCCCAAAAGTGCGGTGTAAGACAGAAATAACGTGGTTTTAAAGTTGGCACGCTAACTGCATATGTACAAGTGACCCTTCTTAAGCCGAGGGTCACCTAGCCAACTGACGTTGTTAGTGAATGTAATTTGTTCACACTATATATAAGCCAATCGCACTCTTGCGGTTGGCTATTTTTTTGCCTAAAACCTTGTCAATGTTTATCTCGTTTTAATGTGTAAAGCTAAAGTCTGGCGCACGTTTACATGTTGCCAAGGTGGGAATTTTTACCAAGATACTCGACAAATGGGCGCAAGTTTATTAATAATGCCCGCTTTCTTTTCGCAACCCAGACTATAAGTTGTCGGGTTAACTGTTGAAACGAGCATCTTGAGGCTGTTTGTATAAGGACAAATTTCAATAGAAAAATTGAATCAATGAGCATTGCTCCACAGAGTCAATAAGGACTCTGGACTCGTTAGGGAAGATGAGTGAATCACAAAAAGAGGTTATATGAATCAGATAATTTCAGTTGGACCGCTAGAATCTTTCTTAATCGCTATCAGCGTTTTATTCTTAGGGCACTTCGTCAACTCTAAACTTCCTGTCTTAAAGAAGTTCAATATCCCTGAGCCGATTGTCGGTGGTCTTATCGTAGCTGTTATCATCACGTTAATGCACTTTAATGGTATGGACCTTGAGTTCTCTTTACCATTGCAAGAAGTGTTTATGTTGATGTTCTTTAGTACTGTTGGGCTTGCAGCCAACTACACCCAGTTAATGAAAGGTGGTGCTAAAGTGTTTATCTTCTTAGCCGTTGCATCATTTTATATCATTATTCAAAATGGCGTTGGTGTCTCTATGGCAACTGCCTTAGGGCTTGACCCACTAATGGGGTTGATTGCTGGCTCTATTACGCTGTCAGGTGGACACGGAACAGGCGCAGCATGGTCGCAGACATTTGCTGATACCTATGGTTTGGCGAATACACTTGAAATCGCGATGGCATCGGCGACATTCGGTTTGATCATTGGTGGCATTATTGGTAGCCCAGTCGCGCAAAAGCTGATCAATAAGAATGGTTTTGAGTCTGAATATGGTACAGGCATACACACTCATGAACGCTTCCCAGAGCTTGTCACTTACAACGAATACGAAGAAGACAAAGTAACAGCGAAAAAAGTTATCGAGATTTTGTTTATCCTTCTTATCTGTGTCACAGGTGCAAAGTATCTAGAGCAGTGGGTCAGTAGTTTTGAAATTAGCTGGTTGATGATTCCAGACTTCGTTTATGCCTTGTTTATTGGCGTATTCATTACCAACGTATTGGAAGTAACCAAAACTCACAAGGTGGATGCCGAAACGGTTGATATTTTAGGCACTGTTTCACTGTCTTTGTTCTTAGCCATGGCATTGATGAGCCTGAAACTTTGGAATATTTTTGACTTAGCCATTCCGTTCTTGATTATTCTCGCAGTACAGTCTGTTGTCTTAGGTGTCTTCTCGTATTTTGTGACTTTCAAAGTGATGGGTTCAAACTATGATGCAGCTGTTATTTCTGGTGGTCACTGTGGTTTTGGTCTAGGTGCGACACCAACGGCGGTAATGAACATGGGGTCGTTAGTCAACAAGTTTGGCCCTTCACCACAAGCATTTATGGTGGTACCCATTGTCGGTGCATTCTTTATCGACATTGTGAACCTAATCATCCTCCAAGGTTACATTTCATTTATCGGATAACTCTCTAGCGGATGCAAAAACGCCCTGCAGACTAGCAGGGCGTTTTTGTATCCGCTCTATTATCTTAGCGTTAACTTAGTGCCATCAAATTTTAAATGACCGAGTAACACTTTGGCATTTTCTTTCCCGTCATCAGAAAAAGCGACACCGTAACGAGCGTAATGCAGCGAGCGTTGCAGGTTGCACACTTTTCCATACAGAGGAGCGAACTCCACGCCTTTTAGCGAGCTAAGTTGAACATTCAAAGCAATTTCATCACCGACTTGGAAAGGGCGACTTAAAGGTGCCGTGATAAACCGACAGCCACTTTTCGATAAGTCACGAATTTCACAGTCAAGTCTGTGTGTTTCTGCAACCACTCGAGCGGCTAGGTTTACATCAAAACGAGGCTCTTTACGAAGCTGAGTAACTTGCATCGTTTGGGGAACCGAGAGGGTGAAAATAGGTATTGGCGCTTTAAGGACGTGTTGCAGTTGCCCTCTAAAATGGACAATTGCCCCCTCTCCTCGCGGCGATATTGCACGAATTGTCGCCCAAAACCCTTCCTGAAAGAAAAAGTTCAAATCATCCTCAGAAAGTTTTGGAAGTTCCGCTAAAATGACATTAGCTGAATGAGTGCCAATGAAAGATGTTTTACAGCGAAAGGTTGTACCAACCGGTGTGGTAATGCCAATCGTTAGCTCACTACCATGTTCAATCATGGCCAGTGCATCGGTACTATTTAAGGTTGAAACGTTTTTCTCATTATTAGAGCGAGCTGGTTGCTCTTTACTTACCGCTGCTTGGGTACTCATCTAGCCTCCGTTGTTCCCACCATGTTATTGTTTTGAGGCAGGTGAATATGTGGCATCCTCATGACAATTAAAGACATTTGGATACTTTCAATTCTATGTTTGCTTGGCGGTATGTTCAAACATCAAATCACTCAATAAAGTTGAGCTAAGTATCATTTTTAGGAGTCAACATGTCTCATAAGGTAATTCTTGATGAAGTAAACTCACAGTTTCGTGTTCATCTTGAGGGAGATCACTACGCAATCGTGAAGTTTGAAGACAAAGGTGATGTGTACGCGATCACCTCGACCAAGGTACCAGAGAAGCTTCAAGTTAAAGGCTACGGGAAAGTGATGATGGAAGCGGTTTTACCGAAAATCGAACAATTTGGTGTAAAGATTGAGCCGATTTGCAGCTATGTTGTGCATTACTTGAATCGTAATGCTCAGTGGTCTCATCTCAAAGCAGACTAACAATGAAGTACAATTATCAACCGCTTGTTTCAGAGCTAGGCTACTCCACGCTGCATTCATTGGATGTTTTGCAAACCTTATGGGGCGGCTATGGCGAACTTGTTCGCCTTTATGTCGATAATACGAGCGTTATCGTTAAACATGTTTTGTTGCCAAAACCCAAGCATCATCCAAAAGGCTGGAACACTGATGTCTCCCACCAACGTAAACTTCGCTCGTATCAAGTCGAGCTGAACTGGTATCAGTTTGCGGCGAAGCTATGTCACGCCAAAGTCCCAGCAACGATAGTGGTTAAGCAACAGGAACAAGAGCTGTTGTTGGTGATGGAAGATCTCAAGCAAGTGGGTTTTACTGAAGTCGTTACAACGCCAAGTCAGCATCACTTAAGAGCCTGCCTTGGTTGGCTTGCCGACTTTCATGCTCAGCATATCGGTCATCAAGGCGAGGGACTGTGGGAAGTTGGTACCTATTGGCATTTGGCTACCCGAGCTGATGAGTTACAAGCATTGAGTGATGAAAGGTTAAAGGCGAAAGCTGAGCAGATAGATAGTGTGCTTCAAAATGCCCCTTTTACAACGCTGGTGCACGGTGATGCGAAACTGGCAAACTTCTGCTTTACGCCTGATGGCAAAAACGCAGCAGCGGTTGATTTTCAGTACATAGGTAAAGGGTGTGCGATGAAAGATGTCGCGCTGTTGATGAGCAGTGCAGTAGAGCCGCAGCAGTGTGCTGAAATGGAGGCTTGGATTCTGGATGAGTATTTCGCTGCTCTACGATTGGCTTTGCAGACACATCAACCCCATTTGTCTGCCGAAGAGGTTGAAGCGGCTTGGCGACCACTGTTTGTTATTGCTTGGGCGGATTTTCAGAGATTTGTGAAAGGTTGGAGCCCAGAACATTGGAAAATCAATGACTACACTGAGAGTTTGAAAGATCGCGCTCTAGACATGTTAAAGGCTTACCCTTAGGTAAGCCTTATATTTACTACAATTTTATACGTGCCATGTAGTAGGTATTGATGTACTCGCCATCTCGGTAAGAGCCAAACTTGGACTCACCTTCTATCTCAAAACCAAACTTCTTATAACAGGCAATCGCTTGGTCATTGTCGGCGTTGACTTCAATTTGCACTCTTTTCACTTGCAGCCAGTTGTCGGCTAAATCAAGCACAGTTTCTATCAACTTACTGCCTACGCCTAGCCCGTGGTAATCATCGTGAACACCGATACCAAAGCTTGCACAGTGAGCGGTACGGGGACGTTGCGAATGTTCAAAGCCAATATTGCCGACCACTTTACCGTCTATTTCTGCAACAAAGCTATAAATACCAGCAGGCATGTTTTCCAGTCGGGTTGTCCACATACTCACTGAAGGTTTTGGGAGTTGGAGTGTCTCACGCTGCGCTTTAGGTTGTGAGTAAACTTCACACAATGCGGCGGCATCGCTGA
The DNA here is from genome assembly GCF_001188205.1 of Vibrio sp. VPAP30. NCBI lineage: Bacteria > Pseudomonadati > Pseudomonadota > Gammaproteobacteria > Vibrionales > Vibrionaceae > Vibrio > Vibrio sp. VPAP30. The sequence continues at coordinate 454,520 of NZ_LBLS01000013.1, read as the reverse complement.
CTTGAGTCGGACGTATTATTATTTCCATCTTATTTGCCTTTTCGACTGGTTAAACATAACGCCACCATAACGAGATTATGCAGATTGTTAAAGTATTGTTTTAGAAAATATTTTATTCGGTTGTTGTTGGTGAGCAGTAGCTACAGCCTTTATAAGGTCCACAATGGTATAAATTGTAAATTTGTTTGTTTCTCAAGCTTAGGCGATCTAATGTAACAGCTTGTTCACATAAGGAATTACTCATGAATCATTCCGCGAGTTGGAAAACTCCGCAAAACTTCCTCATGCTTATTTCAATCGTCGTCCCTATTGCTTTCTCAAGTTGGATGGCGTTGCTTAACAACTTCGTTATTGAGCGAGCAAACTTTGATGGTTCAGATATAGGTTTGTTGCAGAGCGTGCGTGAAATACCGGGCTTTCTTGCTTTTACCGCAGTGTTTGTGTTGCTGTTTATTCGAGAGCAGCGTTTTATGATACTTTCCCTCGCTGCTTTGACATTAGGAACCGCAATCACCGGCTTTTTTCCTTCACTTTTTGGATTGCTGTTTACGACTCTTCTTATGTCCACTGGTTTTCATTATTTTGAAACGCTGAAACAGTCTTTATCACTACAATGGCTCTCTAAAGACGAAGCACCTGAAATGCTGGGCAAGTTTATCTCTGTTGGTGCACTCGCCTCGCTGGTGACCTATGGTTCGCTTTGGATTTGTCTAGAAGTCTTCAAGATGGATTTCCAATGGGTTTACTTAACCTTTGGCGGTGTTGGATTCTTGCTCGTGGTGTGGATGGCGTTCGCCTTTCCTCAGTTTGAAACCAAGGTGCAGCAAAACAAGAAGCTGGTCTTGAGAAAACGTTACTGGCTTTACTACGCCCTGACCTTTATGAGTGGCGCACGCCGACAGATTTTTACCGTGTTTGCAGGCTTCTTAATGGTGGAGCGCTTTGGTTACTCTGCTGCAGATGTCACTCTACTGTTTATCATCAACTACGTGTTTAACTTCTTATTCGCCAAACGTATCGGCCGCTTCATTGGCCAAGTGGGCGAGCGTAAAGCGTTAATGTTTGAATACGTTGGCTTGATTGGGGTCTTTGTCGGTTACGCTTTGGTAGAGACAGCAGAATGGGCTGCGGCACTCTATGTTATCGATCACCTGTTTTTTGCTCTAGCGCTGGCAATCAAAACCTATTTCCAAAAAATCGCCGACCCTGCTGATATGGCGTCTACCGCCGGTGTCTCTTTCACCATTAACCATATAGCAGCCGTGTTTATTCCAGTGACTTTCGGCTTTATTTGGTTGGTATCGCCAGCCGCAGTCTTCTACATTGGTGCAGGTATGGCGCTGGTTTCTTTGTTATTGTCTCTCAATATCCCGAGATTACCTGAAGAGGGTAATGAAGTTCGAATTTTAAAATGGAGCTAGTTTTATTTTATCGATGAGGTAATTACTTCATCTATTCGGACTCTTGTCACTTGGTGGATAGTTATTTTTATTTTCATTCTAAATCAGATTTTTATGTTTGTTTATGTTGTAAACAAAGTTAACGATGTTGAGTTTTTGAAATGTAATGTCTCGATATTGAGTCTGGAGACTTTTTTTCATGCGAGTAACATCCGCGGCGAAAATAAGATTCAAATAACTGTATAGGTTTTAACACCTATTTTCCCTCTATGTAACCTTTAAAACAGCTCTTTAGAGGAAATCTAGTTAAACGAAATCTTGCTGTTCTCATATCAATCAGCCGAAAAGGTTTATTATGACGGTAAAAAAATTATTGCCAGTTTGTCTTGCTCTCGGACTATCTGCTTGCGGTAGCGGTAGTAACTCACAACCTCAAGCTGATTTGAGCTCTCAGTCTCTTGCTGTGACTCAAGCTAGCCCTAAGAGTGGTGACGTTGTACTCGAATGGAATAAAATAGATGGAGCTAGTTATTACAAATTACTTCGTTACAGAGCGACCAATCAATATCTAAACAGTGACGTGGTCGCTACTAATATCAAAGGTACCTCAGTAAACATTGAGTTAGACTTAGTTGATATCGATGGCATGACAGCACAGTATGAATTGCTTGGATGTAGAGATAATGGAGTATGTCCTATCCAAACACCTAGATTTGAATTACAAAACTTAGACCAGTATGTCACTAAGCTAAAAACACATGTTGTTCATGGAAACGAAACGAATGTCCCTCATTTTGGGCAAGCATTAACGTGGCTAGATGGACATCTTCTGGTCAATTCAGGTGAAGATTTAGCAGATATTTATAAACAACAAGATAGCGGTCAGTATGTATATACTCATCAGTTTAATGTTGGCGCGAATTTTGGTTATGGTACAGGCTCTATACTCGCTGATATTACTGACCAATCAGGGGGTATTATTTATGCAGGCACTAGACGATTTTCATCAGGTGATACTACCGAGCTTCATGTAGGCCTAATTTCCCCGCAGGGCCATAAGATGCCTGACAGAACACTTGCAAACAATAATGGCTTTGCCTCCGCAATTGCAATATCTGAACACAATGGAGAAATGGTCATTTATGGCTCTCCACAACATGATGGCAGTGGAAAAGTTGAATACATGAAAGTTGGTGGCTCAACTCTGAAGGGGGTGATTCAAAAACCTAGCGATTTGTCTCATGATGCAAGATTTGGTGCCAGTGTATCAGTCGCCAATGATGAAGTGCTAGTTGTTGGTGCTCCAATGGATTCAGTTCGCAAACAGTCTTCTAGTGAGATAAAGCATAGTGGAGCTGTCTATATTTACCGCAGAGCATCTAACCCCAAAAATGCAGATGATTTGTGGCGATTAGATGCGACGCTAACTCTACCAGGAGTCAGTGCGGTCGAAGGAAGCGGATTTGGTGAAATTGTAAAATTGAATAGTTCAGGAGACTTACTTGCAGTGGGAGCTCCAGGTATTGATGAAGTCCTAATTTATAGGTATGACAGTCAAAGAGGTTATTGGTACCAGAATGCGGTTGATACAATCGATCCTGTTAAATCTTCCAAAGGTCAAAGATTTGGTTCGCGAATTGCTCTAAGTGATGATGGTTATCTTGCAGTTACAGCAGAAAATGCTCCTTGGCGTGGCTTTGGTCTTCATACAAATGCTGATACTTTAGAGCTTGGAGGTGACGGTGATGGCGCTGTATATATATATCACCTGACGAATTATGGAGATAGAGACCGTGCTTATGAAGGAGTAATTACTGGTGATAGCGTGCCAGGCGTGGATGAAGCTTTTGGTGAGTCGCTTGAGTTTAAACCTGGCTCTCACAAGCTTGCGATAGGTGCTCCTATGCATCCATCGGATCCTCTTCTTGATTGGAGTGATAGTTCTTGGCCTGAAGCCGGTGCTGTCTACGTGATTTAAGATATTTTCTGTTCTTGCCGATGATCAGGGTTGATTTGTGGCGTTAGAGTGGACGTTAATTGGTACATAGTTGAAGGGGGCCGAGGCTCCCTTTTTTAGGTGTTGCCTACAGGCCTTTGAAATGGATTTGACGCATGTATTCTACATCGGTGCCGGAATGGCGTTGGTTTCATTGTTATTGTCTCTCAATATTTCGAGATTACCTGAAGAGGGTAATGAAGTTCGAATTTTAAAATGGAGCTAGTGTAAAAGATGAAAGTAGCCATTATTGGATTGGGTGATATTGCGCAAAAAGCGTATTTGCCAGTGATTTGTCAACGCGCTGATGTTGAGCCAATCTTTTGTACGCGCAATCCTGAAACTTTAGCTAGCCTCGGTCAACAGTATCGGGTTGAAAAGCAGTGCCAAGACTACCAACAGCTTTTAGCTTTTGCTCCTGATGCGGTGATGATTCATGCTGCTACCTCCGCTCATCGTGAGATTGCCGCTTATTTTCTCAAGCAAGGGATTCCCACTTTTGTCGATAAACCGCTAGCTGACAGTGCACAGGATGTTGAGTTTCTGTATGAACTGGCTGAAAAGCACAACCAGCCACTGTATGTCGGTTTTAATCGCCGTCATATTCTCTTGTATAACGAGCATATCAAGGAACTTGATCAAGGGGCGGTTGGCGACCTTACTTCCCTAAGGTGGGAGAAACACAGATTCAATCAACCGGGTGATATTCGCATCTTTGTGTTTGATGACTTCATTCATCCTCTAGATAGCGTAAACCTAAACGCACAAGCAACTCTGGACGATGTCTATGTGACTGCGCAGTTTGAGCAGCGTCAGCTTGCTCGGGTCGATGTACAATGGCAAACGGATTCAACGCTGCTGCATGCATCGATGAATAGACAATTTGGTGTGACCAAAGAGAGAGTGTCAGCGACCTATGCAAACAAAGCGTTGGAGTTTGACTCTTTTGTTGAGGGGCGAGCTTGGCAACAAAGCCAAGAATCAAAACTCGTGCTGAAAGATTGGACGCCAATGCTTGCTAGCAAAGGGTTTGATTGCATGATTCAAGATTGGCTTGATGTAGTCAAAGCTGGCAAGCTTGCTATTGAAACGATAAGTCGCAATATTGCTAGTCATCAACTCGCAGAACATTTGGTTAGTCATTTAGAAGCGCAGATGAAATAGCAAACACTGATCAAATAGAACAAGCGGAGGGGAAACCTCCGCTTTTTCATAACTGACTGAACCTGTCTTGAATATAATCGACAAAGGTTTTTATCTGCCCAGGGATAAACTTTGACTGAGCATATTGAGCAATGACCTTACCTTGGTAATTGCCTCCTACATGCCAATCTTGAAGAATCTCAATCACCTCTCCCGATTCAACATAATCTTGAATTGCAAATTCTGGAAATACGGAAATACCTACTCCGCACAACACAGCCTCACGACGAATTTCGCTATGATTTACGGCAAATGAGCCATTGACGTTAATCGACACTTTCTTATGATTATTGGTAAAGTCCCACACTCGATCGCGAGGATTTTCTCCAAGGCAAAGGCAGTTGTGGGATGAAATATCTTCCGGGTGGATGGGGAAACCGTGTTGCTCAAGATAGTCAGGGTTAGCGCACATCACTAAGCGGCATTGAGTTAGCGTCTTTGCTATTAACCCTTCAGTTGGCTTGTCAGTGATATGAATGATTACATCGACTTCATCGCCAATGGGGTCGATATAGTGGTCGGCGACTTTAAGCTGTAGCGCGACGTTAGGGAAGGCATCAATAAAGTCGAGAATCATCGGCATGAGAACTTGCCTAGAGAGGGCTTTGGGCGCCGCGACGCGTAGTACACCAGACACCTCGGTTTTATCGGCCTGAGCGGCTGAGACTGCCATTTTAGCTGAGTTAATCATATCGCTACACAGGCTATAGACCTCTTGTCCTGTTGAGCTTAACCGCATCTGTCGTGTTGTTCTTTCGAGTAGTTTTTCCTCTAATGCATTTTCTAAACGGGTTATCGAACGGCTGACCGATGAAGGTGAAACCCCGAGTTTTTTTGCCGTGTTTGAAAAACTACCAGAGTCGACGACGTTGACGAAGATTGCCATCTCAGATAACAGTGGAATAAGCCGATTTGTGTCCATGGCGCAAAAATCCTTTGCATATTTGCAGTATTGTTTCGTTAAAGTTACTTATGGATACTAATTAAGTCAATTGACAGCAAGGAAAGCGGAAAGGACATCGTGAAGAAGTTAAGAAGTATTGAAGATATTCGTACCATCTCTAGTACGGTTAAACATGTTTTAACTCTGTTTAGCGGTGGTTTAGATAGCACATACCTCCTCGAGATACTTAAAGAACAAAAAGTGAAGGTGACCGCATTGGTGGTTGATCTCGGGGAAGGTATTGATGAGTCAAATTTACAGCTGATTGCCGATCATTATAGTGTGGATCTATTGATCTTAGATGCCAAGCAAGAGTTTGTTGAGCACAGTTTGGTTTCTGCAATACAAGCACAGGCCCTCTATCTTGGCGATTACCCTGTCAGTTCTTCATTGTCACGTCCAATCATCGTCAAAAAGGCGGTGCAAGTGGCACAAAAGCTCAAATGTGAAGCTATCATCCACACCGCTAATCAATCTCAAAATAGCCTCAGACGCCTCAATGGCGCAATTGAGGCGAGTGGCTATCAGGGATATTACGGCTCACCCTATGAATACTCAGCACTGACCCGAGAAGAGAAAACCGCAGCGCTATTCCATTCCGGTTTAGTTGGATTTAAATCTCGCAATGTCAGCGGTGATGCCAATCTTTGGTGCCGTGAATTTGAGTCTGGCGTTTTGGATGACCCAGAATCATTTACTGTTTCAGAATCTCTGTTTAGCTGGTCAAAATGGAATCCAGCGAAGCAGCTTGACAACCATCAAGTAAGAATAGGATTTCGTAAGGGATATCCGGTAACAATCAACGATTTACCGATGAACCTTAAAGAGTTAATTGCTTTCATTAACAACCACGTTGGCGCGTATGAAATCGGTCGATATGTAGGTTTCGACCACCTAGATGAGGATGAGAAAGTCTTAGAGGTGCGCGAAGCACCCGCTGCTCACATCCTTATGAAAGCATATAAGTTGTTGGAAACAGCAACTTTACCTACCGATGTTCTCAAAGCAAAAGCGATGCACAATGAAATGTGGACCCAAGAAGCGGTTGAAGGCCGTTGGGGAAGCATGTTGCAGAGCTCAAGTTATGCGTTCATCGCTCACACTGCCGAGCATGTCTCTGGCAGTGTTTTATTCTCACTATCACGAGGACATGTTCTCGCAACTAGCATAGTTGCAGATGAACCTAAGTATCTTCGTGATAGAGATGCATGGGAAGTGCAAACCGCTCATAAAAGAAGTTTGCGCGCACTCACCCCTGCATCATTAAAAAAACAGCAACAAACGGCGTAGTTGCGAGGTGACCTATATGGAAACGGTGAAAAAGCCTATCGAGCGTCATGCATCGGTTATTGCTCAGATACTCAGTCAAAATAGTTATGTTTTTGTCAGTGGTAAGCAGATGACTAATCTGCTGACAACCAATGTAGATGAGGTGATTCGATTTAAAAACTGCTGGAACCACCTAGAGCGTGATCGCTATATGGCAGATGGCGGGGCGTATCGTTACCGTCGATATGGTCAGTTCCTAAAAGCAAAAGGTGGTAAGCAGATTTCAATGCTGCCCCATGAGGCCTATGTGCAGCCTTCTTATATCAACTCATTGAATGGTGACATTGAGCGCCACTTTGAGCCTTTAACGGATCGCTTTGTCACATCGCCAATTCTAGAGAGATTGTTGCTGTTATTAAGTGACGTCTATGACTTGGCAGAAGGACAAGCAACAGATTGGAATATTCGCTTACACCCTTATCGAATCATCGCTGATGAAATCGAACAAGGTGAGCCAACCCCAGAAGGGTTACATCGTGATGGCGTGACCTACATAGCATCACTGATGATCAATAAGATCAATGTATCTGGCGGTGAAACCACGATCACAGACGAAAATGGCAACACTCTGGAATCCCTGACGTTGGATAAAACATTTGATGTAGTGCTTGCTGATGATGAAAAGACCATGCATGAGGTGACTGCCATCACGCCAAACAGTATAGATAAATGCGCGTACAGGGATGTACTCGTTATCGCTTTTACAAAAATGGAGGAATAAGATGACAACGGCTACGGGTCAATTAAAAAAAGGAAGTTTTAAGTTTCCGTTAACCGAATCATTGTTGCTGCTCGTCGCAGTTTTTTGGGGCACAAGTTATGGGTTGACCAAGAGTGCCCTTGTTTACACCAGCGTTTTGGTTTTCATTTCGATTCGTTTCTCGATCACTTTTCTATGTATGCTACCTGTAGTGATTCGAGACTTTCGCCGCGGGCTCAATAAAGACTGGAAGATTGCCATACCGACCGGTTTTATCCTATCGGCGATTTTTTTCTGCGAAGTGTTCGGGGTTTCTCAAACCTCAGCATCAAATGCGGCGTTTTTGATTAGCTTATCGGTGATACTGACGGCCTTCGCCGAGTTGATAATCAATAAGAAACGAGTCAGCAATACCTTATGGGGTTTAACTCTGTGTAGTGTGGTAGGCGTCTTGTTGCTAACTAGTAACCAAGGTATCGAATTGTCCCTCAATACCGGTGACTATTTTATCCTAGGGGCGGCATTGCTTAGAGCCTTAATGGTGACGCTAACTAAGCGTTTTACCGAAGGAAAAGAAATTACCACAAGTACGCTTACGTCACTCCAATCGCTGGTGGTCGCTGGTGTTGCGATATTCGCTGCTATGGCGTACTTACCTGCATCTGAATTTGTTATCCCAACCAGTACCGAGTTTTGGATTACAGTGGCTTACCTAGTGTTGTTTTGTACTTTGTTTGCCTTCTATGTTCAAAACTATGCAGTGCGCAGAACTTCACCGACTCGAGTTTCTTTGCTGATGGGCAGTGAGCCTTTGTTTGGTGCGATATTCGCTATGGTGTGGTTGCAGGAGTCATTGAGCTTGTTACAGGTGGCTGGTGGGGCACTGATTCTGTTTAGTGTTATTGTCACCTCAACGAAAGAGAGCTAAAAATCGGGTCAATAAAGACCCGACTTTCTACGTCAATCAGTGAACGTTGGCTTGGGGCGTTCACCAAACAACTTAGGTTTGAAGGAACCAAGCACTAACTCTAAGAATAACGGTATAGCATTAGACATACCTATAAGCTGCTCGATTTTAGCTTTTTCAAAATACTCTGGATCGAGAGTATCTTTGTTGAGTGAAGCTTTAGCTAGTTCGACCATTTCCGGCATCATTGGGACTAAGAATACAAACGCGTTGACTGCGAGAAAACTTAAAAGTAATAGTTTTATTCTTAACCAATTTGGCTTGTAATCGAATTGGCGGTAAAGGTACAGGTCTGCAAGCACCTTCAGCCCTAGCCCAGGTAGTATTAGAATATATGCACTTAACTCCTTATATATTCCCACATGATAAGCCGTTATCGGGCTTTCATGGCCTAGTGTTGCACCAATCACGATGTGAGAAAGAATCCCTCCCACATACATGATAGTTCCTAATTCGTTGATAAAATTAATAAATTTAATTTTCATATATGGAATCGCTGGATTTAAATCACTGATTTAGCGTTTAAAATCAAGCTTGTGGCCCAAGTGCTGAACCTGAATCGTCGCGTAGCCAAGCATCACGGCTTCAAACTGTTTGCTCAGCTCTTGAGCATGTTGTGCGTCTTTAGCAAGAAAGGCAACTGAGTAAATTGGACGTACAATTCCGTCATTAAGTTCTTGTGTATCGAGGTAAGATGACGTGACGAGCCCCGCCTGATTTAGACTGATGACACGTTGCAAGTCGATGCCTAGTACACGATCCATCTCTAGTGCTTCTATACCTTTTTTCCATGTGATTGTTACTCCATAGTTGTTGTAAACAGGTGTATTGTCTAACCATTTTGAACCCATAGGCTGAATGTTTGCTATTTTGACCAGCTCCTTTTTGTAGAGTGGTAAATCCTTAAGTTTTTGTTCTACCTGTGCAGGGTTGTCTGCTTCGATAACAAAGCGCAGCATCTGTACTGAGCGGTTATCAATCTGGCTACGAGACACGAACATATCTTTGATTTCGCCTTGTTCCACGAGTTTGCCAAAGGCTGCTTTTTGCTCTGGCATAGTGTTAAGAACTTCTTCTGCATTGTCGGTGTTCCATTCGAGTGAGACACCGAAGTCTGCCGCGATTGTAAAAGTTGAAGCGAAAAGTGATGTGATGAGTGCTGCGGTAGTTAATGCTTTCATGTCATGTTCCTCTATATAATTTGGATAAGTTATCGTTTGTGGTTGATTACCAGCGCGAGCGGTAGCTTCGGTGGCAGCTTTTACAGGTTTTTTGCGCGGAGTCTAAGCTAGACTCAGCAAGGGATAGGTTTTGTTGCTGACTAGCCTGATAAAGCTGTTCAAAACCTTTATCCATTTGCAGCAACAGTTGATTAAATATCTCGGGTTTGCTCCATATATTCTCTTTCGCTTTACTGCCTTGTTGGCTGCCAGTTGGAAACAGAGCTAATAGGCTTTGGCTATGGTTTTTTAACTGTGAACTGGTAGAACCAAGCTTATCCCACTCCGTATTTGAACCATCTAGGGTGCGGCTCGCACTCTTAACCAACGTTTCTACCTGTTCAAAAGCATGCTGTCTTTGTTCAATTTGCTGCGAGTAATCTTGCGCGTGAACCAGTAAAGGGGTTGAGCACAGTAGGCTGACAATGACTTTGTTCATATTGGTCGTCTCTTCTTTTCGTTTGATCATTTTCGATCATGGCGTGTTGTTGGGAGTTAATTTACACAGCAATAATTGCAATTGCAACTATTGTTGTGTAAATTAATGCAAATGAAATGAACAACCAAACAATTGAAGAGGTATCAAATGAAAGTATGGGATCTATCTACACGCCTATATCATTGGGCTCAAGCAGGACTTTTTATGGCGCTATTGGCGAGTGGTTTTTCCGGTAATGGTCCGCACGTCCAGTTGGGTTTAGCTATTACGACCTTGATCATATGGCGTATAGTTTGGGGATTTGTTGGCAGTGAAACGAGTCGTTTTAGGCAGTTTCTGCGTTCACCAAAGAGTGTATTCAACTACCTATTGGGTAGGGAGTCATCGCGACCAGGTCATAACCCAGCGGGAGGGTGGATGGTGCTAACCTTGCTTTGCGCTCTACTTGTTCAATGTATTTCAGGAATGGCCTTGGCGGGATTGCTTGATAATTTGCCGTATGCTGAAGTTTGGCTAACGGATTCAGTATTCTCTTTGCTTGAAAGTACGCACTTACTGCTGGCAAATCTTCTACCTGCGTTAGTGGCTCTACATGTTGGTGCAATTGTGTTCTACAAGTTGCGCTCCAAACCACTGACTTGGGCAATGGTAACTGGTAAGCAAACCTTTTTAAATCAATCAGGGAGTGTATTGCTAGTCTCTCAATGGCGCGCATTATTAGTGCTAGTTGTAGCAACATCAGTTACCATGGCAATAGTTGCATTCTCATAGTGAGTAAGTTGTAAATGAGTGAAGAATTCGATAGACAACGTAGTTTTGGTTGGCTGATTAATGTTGTGGCTAATGACGCCGCGAAAACATTCGATACGGAACTAAAAAAACATGGCCTGACAATTGCTCTGTGGCCTACGTTGATGTGTTTATGGGAAGAAGAGGGCGTGACCCAACGCGAGATTGCGCAGAAATCTAAGGTGGAAAACTCAACCACAACTAGAACACTCGATAAACTTGAAAATCTCGGGCTGGTTGAAAGACAAGCGGATCCCAACAGCCGCCGTTCTTTCCGAATTTATCTGACGGATGAAGGGCGTGCGCTTAGAGAGCAACTCATCCCCATTCCTTTAGGGATTAATCAAAAAATCCTCAGTGCACTTGATCCACAAGAGCGTGATGAGCTGATTCGTTTATTGCAAAAATTGGTTGCCCGAGTGTAACTTGCTAGAGGCTTTATGCAGATGGAGAATAAAATGACCAAGCCACTCAATGAATGTATTGTGCCAATGTACCCAACTATTCAAGCGCTAGACGTCAACGCGCTTGAGGCGGGAGAGCACAAATTCTGGTTTGCGGTTGCAACGGACGCGATTGGTCATCCGCAAACATTGCCCGTTAGAGTGTTCAAAGGGGCGAAGCCCGGAAAGCGTATTGTGATCACGGCGGGTGTGCATGGTGATGAACAAAATGGCATTTTAACCGCGCAAAAGCTTGCCCGAGAGCTAGAGGGCAAAGCGATTTCCGGCTGCGTTACTATCGTTCCGGCGGTTAACTTATCGGGCATTGCCCGCCACAGTCGTGATTTTCACTCTGCTGCGCCAGACAGTTCTTCTGCGAACCTTAATCGTATATTCCCAGGTAATCCAAATGGCGATGATGCCAGTCGCTATGCTTATAGCTTGTGGGAAAATCTACTCAAACCCAATGCTGATCTCGCGATTGATCTCCACTCTCAAACTAGCGGCAGTGCGTATCCACTTTATGCGTTTGCCGATTACCGAATTGACGATGCGATTCGGATGGCGAGGCTGATCAACCCTGATGTGATTCTCAATGACCCCGGTGACCCTGGCATTCTTGAAACTGTCTATAACCGAGCGGACATTCCATCTATTACTATCGAGGTGGGGGTTGGCCGTTACACAGATCTAGAGATGGTTGATAGAGCAACGCTGGGCGTGTTGAACGTACTGCGCTCTTACGAGATGCTGGAAGGAGAAGTACAGACGGCGCAAGAGCAATGCATTGAGGGAAATACCATCACCAGTGTGAGGGCAGAGCAGGGTGGCTTTGTGATTTGTCATGTTGAGTTGTTGGAAAATGTCGAACAGGGGCAAAAACTTGCTACGCAATACAATAGCTTTGGTGATGAGATCCAAACCTACTACTCACCTACAAGCGGAACCGTGATCAGCCATAACGTGGAATCGGTTCGTGCACCGGGTTCGCTAGTGGTTCGATTGATAAAGTAACCCCGACAACTATGGCGTGTCAGGGTTGATCTGCTCTTCGTGTTCTTGAATAGATTGCTCAACTAGCTGAGTAATCTCTTCTACTTGCTCGGGAGCAGATTCCGCAATCGTACTAATAAACTCTTCGACCGATTCATTAATATCAATTTCCTCTCGGTCCGCAAGCCTTAGGTTTTGGTTGGTTTCAACCATATTGGCGACCAATTCCTGACTGAATTCGGCCAACTTCTCTGGAGATTGTTCTGCGAGTGTTTCAACCAAGTTGTTTGGTTGTTCTTCCATGGCATCACTGATGGCTACCAAGATCTGCATGGTATTCTCTGGTTCTTTCTCAATCAGCCATTCAACAATCTCATCGATTTGATCATGTTCTGACTCTGCGAGCTTTTTCGCTATCTCAATCGACAAGTCTGGGTTGGTCAGGGTAAGAGAGCGAAACAGCACCACCGTATCTATGTTATCTAGTTGGGCGGCTTTCTCTGCTAAAGAAGCGGCCCATTCTGGGTTTTTGTTTGATAGTCCACGTATCAATGCAATTGCCTTGCTCGGGTGGTCTTTGGCTAACGACTCAACCTGCTCCCAAGCTTCATCAACATAGAGTGAATAATCTTGATACTCAGTACGTGGGTCAAGCTCTTCATGGATTGATGCTGGAGTATGCATAACGAAGCTTTCTTGCTCTTCCACAGGGAGTGCTTGTCTGGCCGACATTCGGTAGATGGTAAAGACAATCAAGCCAAGATCGACAAATATTAAAAAGCCAAACAGAGCACTACCATTAAAGCGCTCCATGATAAGTGCCGCTGTATAAGGGCCAATGACTGAGCCGATAGCATAGATACACAGTAGGCCTGACAAGACGGGCACTAACTGAGCTTTGAGCGCTCTATCAAAGGTCTCTGAAATACTGAGTGGATATAAACAGGCGATTAATCCCATAGTCAGTGCAACCAAGATGAGTGGTGCTACTTGCCATTGATACTGCATTGAAACGGGTAATGCGAAACTGACGATAGCAAGAACAAAGCACCCAGATAAGATAACTTTACGCCGTTCAAACTTATCGGATAAATAGCCCATTGGCAGTTGGAGAAGGATACCACCCGCTGTCGCTGCACCCATGAAGACAGACAACTGGAAGCCAGTAATACCTTGACCATCAGCATAGACAGGTAGCATGTTAGCGATGGTTGAATAGAGAATGCCACACACAAAACAGGTCATAAAACCCAGTGGTGACAAAGTATAGATTTCTCTAAGCGGAATCGATTCGGTCTGCTCGATTTGTGGTTCAAAGTGAGAAACGAACACCACTGGTGAGACCGAAATACTAAAAAGTACCCCACATAGAATAAACAGCGTGGTCTCACTTGGCGGCGCGAGAGCTAAGCCAAATTGACCCAAGGTAATCGCACTCAAAATCACTACTTGGTTGACGGCTAAGATCTTGCCACGATTAGACTCGGTCGACACGCTGTTGAACCACGTATCGAGTGTTGCGGTCGCACAAGCGATGCAGAATCCCATCACTGCACGCATAATGGCCCAAAGCCAAACCTCTGAGCTAAGACCCATGATCAAGATGGCGCTAGCACCTAAGCTACCACACATGGCAAAGGTTCTGACTAAGCCAATTTGACGCAGTACTCGCTTGCCAATAATAGCGCCAAGCAGAAAGCCGACAGAGTACATCGAAAGTACAAAACCAATTGATTGCACTCCGACTTGCTCATCGGCAAGTTTCACAGGAAGGAGGATGCCACTTAAGCCATGACTGCTCATCAGCAAAAACGAGCTGATAAAAAGTAGGGTGAGTGGTCTTAGCGTCGCCGTTAATGTCATAGCTTTGATTTAAAGGCAAAAAAGCGCCATTTACAAGCCATTTGTAAAGGGTGTGTTGGTTTTGTGTTGCGTTTTGGGTGGTGTGCTTAAATGATCAAAACAGCAATCTGGGACACTTTTTCTTGAGATGAATTGGCAATACTAACGCCAAACTAATTCACAGGAACAATGATGTCTGACCGCTTCCAAGTAACACTTCAATCCACCATTGGCTTAGAGCCCTTCAAAGTAGCGCTTACTTGGTTCATGGTGCTGGTGGAAAACGTGATGCTGATATTACTGCCACTCGCGATAGGCTACGCGATTGATGGTGTATTAAATCATGACATGCAACCCTTAGTTCACTTTGCTTTTCTGCTGCTGTTCGTCGTAGCTGTTGGTGTTCTGCGTCGTTTTTATGATACCCGAGTTTATGGCCGTATTCGCTTTAAGTTAGCCAGATTGGTTGAGCGTAACTTAGAACACGCGCCAGTGTCAGTGCGTAGTGCGCGCTTAACCATGTCTCGTGAGCTGGTGGACTTCTTAGAAGATGATTTGCCGGCGTTAATGACGGCAGTGGTACAGCTTGTTGCTACCGTTGTTATCCTCGCTGCATTCCACCTCTATCTTGCTCTGAGTGTCTTGGCGTCGGGTATCGGCATCTTGATTATCTACGGCTTGTTTCATGGCACTTTCACTCGCTTAAATGGTGCGCTAAACGATCAGCTTGAACTTCAGGTTACGGCGTTGAACAGCGGCAGGTTTGCTACCATACGCGGGCATTTCAAACGCCTTATGAGTTGTGAAATAAAATTGTCTGATACCGAAGCTATAGCTTATGGATTGATTTTTATTGTCTTACTAAGTGCGGTGCTGATCAATTTATGGATGGTCAGTGTGTTGGTCGAGCCAAGCGTTGGAACGGTGTTTTCCATCGTTACTTACTCTATTGAATTTGTACAGGCTGCGATCGTTTTGCCTATCACACTCCAAACATTGTCTCGATTAGCAGAGATTACTCAACGTCTTAATGTTTCATCAAAGGCTGAGGTCGAAACCCCTAACCAACAGGAGATTTCTTATGAAGGTTAAATCTATCTTCGCTGTCGCGTTAGGCGTAAGCGCAATTTTCGCTGCCTTGGTTATGGTTGACTACTTAGAGCCACAGCCGACTCCGATTAAAGAGAAGGCGGAGCTGAAAGCACCTGTTTCAATTATTGAGGTGACGCCGCAAGCGCATAAATCGTCTTTGACTTTACTTGCCACAACAGCAGCAAGGTGGCCGATTCAACTTAAAGCATCGAGCACTGCTCAGCTAGCTTGGTTAGATTCTCGATTAGAGCCGGGGATGACGGTGGCGAAAGGTGATGTATTAGCCAAGCTAGAGACCAGCGCGTTAGCGTCAAATTTGGCGCAAGCTAAAAGCCAAGTAACGCAAGCTGAGCTTAATCTCAAGCAAGCGAAACACGAACAGACAGTGGCTCTGAAAATGCTATCAGCTAAAACCAGCTCACCTTTTGCACGCAGAGAACCGCAAGTGGCGGCAGCGAAAGCGGAGTTAGACAGAGCACAGCAAGCACTGCAGAGCGCCAACAAGCTACTAAGTGAAGCCAATATAGTGGCACCATTTGACGCGATTATATTACGACGCGTGATTAGCCCAGGTGAGTGGTTAGAGTCAGGGCAAGTGTTGTTTGAGTTGGCGGCGAGTGATTCCGTCGATGTGGCGCTGCCCGTTTCGGATCTCCACTGGCAGAAAGTACAAGGTGCGCTGAGCAAACCAGAAATCTCGGTATCAAACAGAGCAGGGCAGCATTGGCCTGCTAAGGTTCGCTATGTTGCCCCTCAAGCCGATGCCAACACTCGTCAGCGTCAGGTTGTGCTAGCCGTAAGCGAGCCTTATGCAGAAAAGGAAAAGTTGTTGCCCAATCAGCAAGTTAAAGTTGAGGTGAGTTTAGGTAATCAGCAGAACATTGCGACCTTGCCGCTTAGCGCCTTAACACGTGATGGCTTTGTTTGGACTTTAGATAACCAAGATAGATTACAGAAAGAGTGGGTAACGCTGGTTGGTCAACAGCAAGACCAAGTGTTCGTTCGTTTTGACAAGCAGAGTAAACAGTCTCGTCGAGTGGTGGTTTATCCTTTGATTTCGATGTTGGTTGGTAAGCAAATGGCACCTCACAGCATGACTGAAATGACGGCCAAATTGAGGAGTGAATAATGAGCTGGTTAACCAAGTGGTTTATTGACAACTCGGTCGGCGCTAACTTGCTGATGCTTGCCATCATCGCAAGTGGCGTGATGGCATTTGGACAGTTGCGGGTTGAGTCATTTCCGCAGATTGCTCCATCTTCTATATCTATTACAGTGGCTTACCCCGGTGGAAGCGCTAAGCAAATAGACGAAAGCATCACCCAGCGTATCGAAGAGTCCATCAGCGGTATTGCAGGGATCAAGCAGATCACCAGTCAATCTAGCGCGGGTCAGTCGAGTGTTGTGGTGCGAAAAACCAGTAGCACGGATTTGAACAAACTCTTAGATGACGTACGTAATCGCGTCAATGCTATTAATGGCTTTCCTGCTCAAGCAGAAAGACCGCAAGTGGTGCGTAATGAGTTTACCAATTTAGCGGCTTTCGTCGTGGTGTCGGGTGACCGCAGTGATGAACAGCTTCAGCCAATTGCGCGTCAAGTAGAGCAAGCATTAAAGAGCAATCCACGGATCTCAAAAGTCAGTAACTGGGGCTCACGTGCTCCTCAGTTGATTATTGAGCCTCGTCCTGATGAGTTAAAAAAACTCGGCATGACCTTAGATGATCTTGCTAACACGATTAACCAAATGTCACTAGAGTCACGAACTGGCGAGTTAGTCAGTGATAAAGGAAGAATGGTGATTCGTGGTGACGGTTACGCCGATGACTTGCAGAAACTTAAGCAACTAGTAGTGGTGTCTAGGCCATCAGGTATGGTTTATTTAGGTGATATAGCCACACTTACTCGAGATTACGAGACAAGCGGCGCAATCGTAAGAAACAATGGTTCTAATGCCATTGCTTTGTTGGTCAGCACTAGCCAAACCGATAATCTACTTAAAGTGAGCTCAGCGATTGAAGAGACGCTAGCTGAGCAACAGCGAATTCTCCCTAACGATATCGAGCTCAATGTGATGGCTGATATGGCGCCTTACATTGAGGAGCAGCTATTTCGACTCGGGGATAATGCATGGCAAGGCCTATTGATTGTCGTCGTTTTACTGGGAATATTTTTAGAGCTTAAACTGGCTTTTTGGGTCGCGGTAGGGATCCCAGTTGCGCTAGCAGGTACGTTAGGTGCAATGCAAATTGCCAATTACAGCATCAACGATATTACGCTATTTGGCTTTATCTTAGTGCTGGGTATTTTGGTCGATGATGCCGTTGTTGTCGGTGAAGCCATTCATGAAAAACGCTCTCAATACAAGAGTGGTAAAGAAGCGGCGTGGCACGGCGTCCACTCTGTGTCTGTGGCGACTGTCTTTGGTGTCTTGACCACTATAGCCGCGTTTTCTCCTATGCTGTGGATCAATAATGACTTTGCCAAAATACTGGCTGGTTTTTCGGCAGTGGTGATTTTCGCTCTGATTTTCTCTTTGATTGAAAGTAAGTTTATTCTGCCATCGCATTTGGCGCAGCTCTCTACGCATAAACAAGGAAAGGGGATAATCGCTAAGATTCAATCCACCGCACAAGGCGGGCTGACTTGGTTTAATCAACGTATTTATAAACCTGCGCTTGAGGCAGTACTGGAATACAAACTTGCTAGTTTGATGGGCTTTATCGCCATGATCGTGTTGGCTTACGGAATGTGGTCGACTGGAACGATTCGCAGTGCAACTTTTCCTGAAATCCCGGGACGTTACATTACCGCGAAAGTGGCGCTGGAAGATGGCGCTCCGCTACCTTTGCAAAAGCAAGCATTGGATAAGATTGAGCAGTCGATGCTCTCTGTCGAGCAACAGCTTCAAGCCGATTACCCACTTAGTAAAGCACCGATCGTTAACCTGTTAGCATGGTCTGATGGATATGGCGAGATTGAGGTCACGGCAGAGTTAACGAGCGAGTCTCTTAGCATACTCCCTGGCAACCTATTGACTGACAGTTGGCGACAACAAGTAGGCGCGATTGAAGGGGCCTATTCTGTTGAGTTTAGTGCTGCAGAAGCGCCAGCTGGTGGCACGTTTATTTCTATATCATCCCGCGATAGAGAGTTAGCAAAACGCGTGGCGATTGAACTGGGTGATACCTTGTCAGTGCTACAGGGTGTTGCCGATGTGTTCGATGATGGTAAATGGGGTCAACCACAGGTTCGCTTGGTGCTTAATGAGTTTGGTCACCAGCTTGGCTTAACGCAGGACAAGTTGGCCAAACTGGCGGGTGAAGCCTTTGGCGAGCGTGAAATTCACCGTCTTTTAGAACAAGGCCAAGAAACGAAAGTATTGCTTAAATACCCAAGGGATGCGCGTAAGGCCTTGGCGCAGTTAGAGCAATCACAGGTAATGTTAGCAGGCGGAAAAACCGTTCTGTTAGGCGATATCGCTGAGTTTCAGCATGAGCAGCAACCTCAAATCTTGTATCGTAGAAATCGAGAGCAGGTGGTGAACCTCTACTGGAAGCAAAATCGAGATATACAAGCTCCCGAGCAGACTATGACTCAACTAACACAGCGGATTGAGCAACTTGAACTTCAATACCCTGGCGTGAAAATAAAAGCGGGGGGAGAGTTTGAGGAGATCAGTGAAGTCTCCGATGGATTTAAATCGGCAATGATTCTGACCATCTTGTTGATTTATATCTTGTTAGCGGTTCCTCTTAAGTCTTATTGGCAACCGTTTATCATTATGGCTGTGATTCCTTTTGGTTTTGCTGGGGCGATATTTGGCCACTACATTATGGATTTGCCCATCAGTCTGTTATCTATGTTCGGCATGATGGCGATGACGGGGATCGTGATTAACGATTCATTGGTTTTGATTACTCGTTTCAATCATGAATACCGTAATGGCATGCCTCTTAAGCAAGCGTTGGTGACAGCAGGTACGAGTCGCCTGAGAGCTATTTTCTTGACCACGATTACCACGGTTTGCGGCTTGTTGCCATTGTTGAGTGAGACAGCAGAGCAAGCCCAGTACCTTAAACCTGCCGCGGTGTCATTGGTGTTTGGCGAGTTATTTGCTACAGCGGTTACTTTATTATTGATTCCGATTTTACTCGGACTGACCAGTCGTAAGCAGCCTAAACAGACGGAAGAAAAACTGATGATGGACGCAGCGTAATGAGCAAGGTATTTGATTTAATCGATCAAGCGGGCGATAGTAATTTTATTGATCTAAAAGGACCGAGTGCAATGGCAGAAAGTGAAAAGCAGCCCTTCTTGCTGGTTCCCGAGATAGCGTTGCTGGAGCCGCTGCCTGAGCATCTGCGCAAGCGATTTTCACACGCCTTGTACTTAATGCATAAAGAACTTGATGATAACAGAACTTGGGAGCAAATCGCGACGGCCAGTGCGATTTCTCCCTATCACTTTCACCGCCAATTTACCGAGCTGTTTAACGAGACGCCCGGGCAATACTTAAGTCGCTTAAGGTTGCAGGTGTCGGTTAGCCTACTGATGAACAATGATCCTTGGAGCGTGACAGAGATTGCTCAATACTGTGGGTTTTCTTCTTCTCAAGCTCTGGGTAAAGCGCTTAAGCGAGAGCTCGGTGTGACGGCTAAACAAGTACGTAAAATGGGTTGTGAATTAACACCGCGAGAATCTGCTGCATTTATCCGTCAACTCGGCCATCCGGGGAAAGATATCCCTTTAGAAAACGAATTGGCTCAGTCTATGCCGACAGAGCTGATCTGGTATCCGAAACGGGGGATGAAAAAGCTGTCCACGGTTGACCCAGACTGGGACAGCGTGATGGAAATCTATGGTGAGAAATCGGTTCGTTTGATGGGGGCAACCCCGGTTAATCAACTAGAGCTAAGCTGGGATCAAATCGATACCTATATTGGCGACTGGCAAGTTGAAGAACAAAAGTATGATTTTATTCTGCCTGAAGGTTACTACTTATGCAGTGATGTTTACCTCGTCTCTGACGCTGGTTACAGTGCTGCTCTTGAAGCTTTGTTTGATATCGCTCTGAAAAAGCAGCTTGAGATTGATGAAGACGGCTTTTTTGTCGAAATGATACGTCATATAGAGCTGACAGAAGTGGGCGGCGTCACTTTCTCTTTTCAGATCCCGATCGTTAAGTGACCTTAGAGGCTAGCTCTAAGGTCAGATAGCAGTGAACTATTTTTCGTTAAACCGGGCATGATAAGGGTCAAGCTCATAGCCTTGTCGTTGGGCAAGCTCACGATAAAGTTCTGGTCTGCGTCCCCTTATCCAACGCCTGCCTGTGCACATATCGAGCTCTTTGGGATCAAGGTCGGCAATGATCATGGCGTTGTCTATCGCGTCAGTTTCAACCATGGCCTCACCGTAAGGGTTTAGGATCATCGCATTGCCAGTTCTCACTTCGTCCATATCAACGCCAACACCATTGCTAAATATCAGAAACAGCCCATTGTCGTGCGCTCGGGCAGGCAGCCAACGCATTAGCCAAGCGCGTCCTTTTCGTCCCTGCATTTCAGTTCGAATAGCTTCCGGGTCTTTATGTCGGTTAAGCCAAAGCTGCGGGTCGATCCTTCCCATCGCGTTCGGGCTACGTGAATGGCAACCTCCTGTCTGGTGAGGGGCAAGCAGAACGTCTGCGCCTTTGAGTGCTGTCATCCTTACGTTCTCAACTAAGTTGTTATCCCAACAGATCAATATGCCAACTCGCCAACCTTGCGGGGTTTCGACCACGGTGTATTGGTCGCCGCTACTCATGTGCGGGCTGACAAAGGTATGCAGTTTTCGGTGCTTGGTGATGTTGCCGTTCGGCATCGCTAGGATAAAGGTATTGTAGAGACAGCCTTGCTCATCAATTTCAATCAACCCAACGCCAATGTTGATCCCCGTTTGTTTGGAGAGCGACAAAATCTGCTGGCTCGAACTGCCTGCCGGAATAGGTTCAGCAAGTTGAACGATTTGCTCTCTGCTCAGTTTAGAAACATGCCAGTAGCCTGAAATACACATTTCTGGGAAGCAGATAAGCTCAACCCCTTGTGATTGAGCGCTTTTTACATAGTGCTCAATCACAGCAAGATTATACGCTTTATCCCCAGGGTGATGATTAAATTGAACGGATGCGACACGTAACTTTTCCACGGAGATTCCTTACTTGATAAAAACTGGTTGTGAGTTTAAGAAAACTATTTCATTCCATATAATGAAATAAATTATCTGTTCAATAAGGGTTTGGAATGGAAGTTGAGTTGCTCAAAACATTCTGCATTTTGGCTGAGAGCCAAAACTACCGGTTGGCATCGGAGAGGCTGTTTCTCACGCAACCTGCCATTACCAAGAAAATTCAACGTTTAGAAACCAAAGTGGGTGCTCCACTATTTGAGCGTGGTCGCCATGGTGCGCGTTTGACCGCTGCAGGTCAGTCGCTGTTGCCCGAGGCTCAACGTCTGCTGCGTCAATTTGAGCAGTTCGACACCCTGTCGCAGCGAGTATCTTCTGGGTTGTATGGAAGTTTGAAAATCGGCTTTGGAGTTTCAACCTACCATGAGGCGCCTCGTTTTGTGGCTGCATTTAAACAGCGCTATCCCGACGTCAATATTGTGCTGAACGACATTCCTTCCCAAACCCAACTAGACCAACTGCAAAGTTGTGAGCTCGATGTAAGCTTCAATCGCATTGCGAGCGATAGTCAGTTCAAAACCTTACCTCTGTTTGATGATCAATTGGTGGTCGCCATTCATCGAGATGAAGACATTGACGAGCAAGAGCTTTGGCATTCGTTAGCTCGGCATAACTATTTAAAATTGGCGACTAATCGAGGCCCAGGGCTCAGCCGACAAATAGAGGGCTACCTCGCAGCTAATCAACAGGAGTTAACCATTGCCCAAGAAGCGGATGACATCTTAACGCTACTCGCATTAGTCTCCGCGCGACTGGGATTTACCATTGTTCCTCAAAGCGCTCAAGCGATCAGCAATCCACATGTGCGTTTTATTCCATTGGAAGGGGAGTATGCCCATTGGCCTATCGGTTTGGTGTGGTTACCGCACTCGCCCAACGCACTGCTAGATAATTTTGTTGAGTTAGTGACAGAGCTAAACTCGCGAGGAGGGACACCAGATACTCTCAGTAAATCGTGAAGTATTCTCTAGTGTTATGTTTTGTTGTTTAGTTATTGTTACAGATGTTAAGTTTGACTTTTTATTTATTAATGGTGAATAAAATTGCAATTTTAGCTTGTGTTGGATTTTTTAGGATATATAATCGCTCATATTGAAGATTTATTCACTTTAAGTGAAATTGTAGTCATCTAGGGAGTAGTCAGATGAGCGATACACTTCTCGTTGAAGAGAACCACAAAACTAACCGGAATCTGCTGATGTTTGCGATTCCATCATTGCTAGGATTATTCTTTTTCCTTGCTCCGCTAACATTCGACGGTAACTTTACCTTCCCACTGGCTTTAATGGCTAAAGGGGTTAAAGCGCTGCTAGGGGATGCGATTTTACCGACGGTCACTGGCGTGATCTGTTTTTCAGCTTTTGCATCATTTGCCGCAAGTCTTTTAAAGCCAACTTTTGTTACGCAATCTTATCTGCTTACAAGACTTTTCATTCTGACTCCAACTTGGCTAGTGATTCGTTCGTTAGGTGCGTTATTTACGCTACTGGCATTGCATCAAATCGGGCCAGAGATCATCTGGAACGGTAACACGGGTGGTCTAGTTTTAAATGACTTGCTTCCATCGCTATTGGTGACTTTCTTCCTTGCGGGGTTATTACTTCCGTTACTGCTTAATTTTGGGCTGCTAGAGCTATTAGGTACGTTACTGAGTAAGTTTATGCGCCCTGTTTTCCGCCTGCCGGGTAGAGCGGCGATTGACTGTATGTCTTCATGGTTAGGCGATGGTACGGTCGGTGTTATCTTAACTAGCAAGCAGTATGAAGATAAAAAATACACAGCGCGTGAAGCAGCGGTGGTTGCAACTATGTTCTCACCTGTGGGTATTTCATTCTCGCTAGTGGTACTGACTCAAGTTGGATTAGCAAACTACTTTGTACCGTTTTACTTTGCGATTTGTTTGTCTGGCGTTGCGGCGGCGATGGTAATTCAGTTCCTGCCACCACTATCTTACAAAAAAGATCTCTACATTGATGGTAGTGCACCGAACCGAGATGATGAACTGGTTCCAGCAGGTAAATCGACTCTAGGCTTTGGTATGGAGCTAGCACTGAAGCGTGCCGACAAAGTAAAAAGCTTAGGCTCAGTGGCTAAAGAAGGTGTGCATAACGCGCTAGATATGGTGTTTGGTGTTCTTCCTGTTGTTATGGCGATTGGTACACTAGGCCTAGTGGTTGCAGAAGCGACGCCATTGTTCTCGATGCTGGGTGCTCCGTTTGTACCTCTACTAGAGCTACTTAATGTGCCAGAAGCAGCGGCGGCGGCGGAAACTATGCTGGTGGGCTTCACTGATATGTATGTTCCTTCAATCATTGCGGCGTCATCTGTGAATGCGGATTTAACCAAGTTTGTTGTTGCAGCGCTGTCTGTTACTCAGCTGATTTTCATGTCAGAGACAGGCTCGGTTATCCTAAGCAGTAAGGTGCCAATTAACTTCCTAGAATTGGTAGCAATTTTCCTACTACGTACTTTAGTTACGCTACCTATTATCGTTCTAGTTGCTCACGCGATCTTCTAGTCGGACTTATTCATTGAGTTCTTAAAGCCCGATAGCTATATGTTTATCGGGCTTTTTTCTGACTAATAAGCTGATTATACTGCCATTTTCCCTTCTATATCGATTCTAAAATAGCTCGGCCGTTACTGATAACAATCGTTTTGATTTGGGGCTAAGGTATATATCAAATCAAGATAAACCTCGCAGTAAGGAAGAATTCAATGTCGATTAGTGGTGTTAATCCCGCAATTACAAACGCGGTCAGCAATAACTTACAGCTTGATAAAGTAAACACGGGTGAAGAACAGAAATTCCACCTTAACTTAGGTACGGGTAAAGATTACACCATTACAGTGGATGGAAGTGGGCAGGTATCTGCAACTCGAGATTTAGGGCATTTATCAAAGACAGGACGTATTAAAAACGCGGTTGTTGATTTTTTCAGCAGGGCTGCCAATAAGAATGAGAGCGCATTCACAACTAGAGCCACTCAGATAAAATCAGAAGTACAAAAGCAGTTAACAGAGGCCATCCCTGTACAAAATTTGGTGAAAGCAGCGTTTAGCCAGACTGCCAGTGATTTTAAGAATGATGCCCAGTTTTTAAAGCCAGGAACCGATCCTTCGACAGCCACATTCGACGATGTCACTGACGCCAACAAGGCACGTTTAGGCCTAGAAAATATGGATAGCGGTGCACTAGAGTTTATCAACCAGAACTTCTCTAGCTTTATTGTTGGCAAAGATGCGATTTTTAGTCGTCTGACCGATGAATATTTACAGCAAGCCCCTGCTTTAGCCGGTGACCAGAAGAAACTGGTTGAACTAAGAAATCACTGTGAAGACCTTAGCCATAAAGTTAATGCGGAATTTAACGCTCAGTTTATTGCGCCTTACGAGCAGCAGAAGGGCAATGATTTGCAGCTCAGCATGTAAATAGTAAGCAGTGAATTAGCAGGAGTTATTACCGTTGGATATATATAAAAAGATACTCGCTGAGCTTTCAGTCGAGCAGTTGAGTTTTGATGAGAATCAAGTCTGTTGTTTTGAAGTGCAGCCTACAGAAAGCCCAGAAAACCTCCCTTATGTTGTCAATATCGTCGGCAACACCGTGTTACACGAGTTAGCTATCTCTGTAACGACAACAGTGGCTATTCCGAGTCAGATACCTAAACAGCTTTTCACTTTGTTCGCGGAATACGCGATGGGCCCTCTTCGCGGTGAGCCCGGTATCGGTGTTTTTTCAGGTACTGAACAGGCATCCGTTTTCACCACGGTCAGATTGGTAGATTATCGTTCTGGCCTGATTCAGGAAACACTAACAGAGCTTCTTGACAAAGCCCTTGAATGGGATCAGATCCTGTCAGTGGATGAAGCTCCAGATCAGGAACAGGAAACAGTATCTGCTGCTCACTCTTTCAGATCCAGTAATATCAGAGTCTGAATAACGGTTTCTAGCTATGCTCTATAGACTGATACCAATAATATACCCACCTTGTCAGGGGCAAGGTGGAGTCCTTCTAATGACTTATTTCCCAGTTGGATTATTCTTCCACTATTGCTGAACTTCGGTCTGCTTGAGCTTCGTGTTAGTTGTTTGAATTGCAATTGTAGTTCTGGTTTGACCTGTTATCTAACTCTCGCACTGCTCCCCTATTTGACAGTGAAAGATCTTTAACTCATTGAATTTACTTGATTTATATGTAACTGAAGTTGTTTTATTTGTGATCAAGGTCACTAAAACATGCAGTTTCATGCCCTATTTATTTCATGGTTTATTTTTCTGATAGCCGTACTATTTATTTGCTCTCGTAATTCCTGAAATTGGAAATAGATGGAAGCAAATTATAAAAATAACAACAGATAATTTATCGAATTGATGTACAGGCTTAGCTGCTATAAATATAAAGCTAAGTAGTATGTTTCGTCAGGCTGGAATTAACCATATATACGATTCAATCGGTTTAGTTTTAGTTAGGAGAAAGTATGTTTCAAGAAGTGACAGAGCTGTTAGATGAAATTGGTTATGCATTTGATCGTCATGAATTAAAAATGTGTATGATTCGTGCACAAAAGAAAAAGGTTTTAAAAGCACTAATAGAAGATAGCAGAAAAAAAAGCTTTGATTTGTCATCCAATGTAAATAAATCCATTTTGGCGTCTATTGCAAGTACTCCCGATATATCTGAGAAGAAAGCTCTCGCAGAACTCGAACAGTATGTTTCGAGAAATTTAGATGAAAACTGGAGTCATAGAGAAAAATTACTCGCGAGCGCTATGCGTCACACGGAGGAGTTTAGAATGCTTCTTATTCTAAACGGTGATGCCGCTGTGAGGTATATGTAGAATGGAGACTCGTGTTCAAGAGGCAATTCGTTGCGCCCAGTTGTTAGAGATTGATGTGCATGACAAAAATGTCCGTGGTTGCATGGTAGCGGCGATTATGTGCGAACAAGTACATGAGTCGAATTTAGGTACTTTGCTGAACCTTGCCTACACCAGCCAGTCTATTGTTTTTCTGCATGCGTTGAAACAAACTGAGGAATTCAAACTTATTCATTCTTTACTATCTAAGCATTTAGATTAGGTAGTTATCTGGCAACCAAGGAAGGTTGCAAATATTTAGTATCTCTTATTTGAGAATTGTCACAACATCACCCTAAAGTAGTAGTGGTGTTTTTGTTTGCTTGTGATAGCAGCAATGATTGTTATTTCAAATTGTGTCTAAATAAAACAAATTTCCGACTCTTGTATAAAGATGATGAATTTTTGTGTGTGATAATGACTAAAGTAGATGAATAACTTTAGGTTGCATAGATAGACTATCTATAAGGTGCTTATTGAATTATATAGGTGCTTTGAAGTTTTCGTAGGCAGTGTATCAATACTAAAATAAAAATATGAAAGACTTACGCTTGCGTAGATTGTCGCAGTTACTCAAAAACTTCAACTATGGCCGTGGTTATGAAGTTTCGATCGAAGATCTAGAAGAGATTTTTTCAACGAGTAGGCGAAATACTTCAAATATCATTAAGGTTCTACAAGAATGTGGCTGGATATTATGGAGCCCTGCTGTTGGTAGAGGAAAGAATAGTAAAATCACAGTTGTCGCATCTTTATACCAAGCCCTGTATGAATGTATACAATCCGATATCACTGAAGGAAATCTAGATCAAATACCCAAGTATCTAGAAGCTCATCGCTCTCTTGCTTCAAGAATATTACATCTATTGATGCATGAAACTGAAAATGCCAATAAAGCTAGTAGTACGTTAACTGTTACTCAATACCCTCCTGTTAATAAACTAGATCCTGCAATTACTTATGTATCGGCAGAAATGCAGGTAATCAGCGCAATGTATGATACGTTGCTTCGAATTGATGAAAATGGTCATATTCACAATCATATCGCTTATGAATACTCAGTGACGAATCAAGGCAAGCGTTATTGCTTTTGGATAAACCCTCATGTCCTATGCCATGATGGTTTACCACTTACCAAGTTAGATATCATTGAGAGTCTAAATAGACTTTTCTCATCAGAGGGCCCTTATAAGTGGCTCTTCAAGCAAGTTGTTAGAGTAGGTTACGATCGCGAGCAAAATGCTATCTTTATCGATCTTTCTGATGCTAACCCTCTTTTTGTTTTCGCGTTAACTACTCCAAATGCTTCTATTGCGACAAGAAGATATCAAGTTTTGGGTCAGCGCCGTGTCCGTGTGGGTACCGGACCGCTTCATTTAACCCATTGGGACGACAAGAAACTGGTATTGGTTAGAAACTCTCAATACTTTGCCACGGGAGCTCTTCTAAGTACGATAAACCTCTGCCACGAGGGGAAGGTGTTGGACAGTTTTCTAAGTTTTGAAACAGAAAATCCTGAAAGCGAAAAGCATCCAATCCAAGCATTTTCTACTCTAGCGATCAGGCTACGAGATTCAGCCACAATTACCAAAGACGGACTGGCAGCGCTGCTTACCTTTATTCAGCAACAACGAACGATTTACACTCATCAACAAGGGATTGATATTATTAGTCATTTCGGCTTCTTGAAGCATGAACAATCTGAATGTCCGGTGTTATCAGGGGAAGTAGTCATTGGTCACAGTGAGTGGAGGGTCAAATATAAACGCCACTTAATTAACTGGCTAACTGAAACAATAGAGAAAACGGGAATAAAAGTCAGATGCCTTCCTATCTCAGATTTAGATGCGCTAGATGAGTATCGAGACAAAATTGATCTACTTTTGTGTGAAGAGTTGTTGGAGCAACCGAGTCGATATGGTTTGTATGATTGGCTTTTAACTACAACTTCATTGAGGTTTGCACTTACTCAAGAGCAGTTTGAAGAGCATAGAGTTCATGTACAGAAAGTCGTTGCCAATTTTAGCTATGAGCAAGAACTACTCGATGTAATTAACACCATAGTAGATCGTCATCATTTGCTGCCGTTGTTTTGGGGGCAAAAGGTAGTGACTAAAACGAAACAAGTTTCGGGAATACAGTTGAAGAAGAACGGGTACTTGGATCTACACAGGTTATGGAACAACCATACTTTATAAATCCTGATGTTCTTTGCAAGAAAGAGTTAAGTCTCACCGTTAATAGGTGGAATTGTATTTTCGGATCAGCTTAATCAAGGTGTCTAACTCATTTTTTACCGCTCCCTGTAATGGATAGCCCATATTGATTCGAATGCACTCGGTATAAAGATCGAGAGTAGTGAATAGATGGCCAAGCCTGACATCTAATTGAAGTTGCTCAATACCTTCTGCCAGTGCAAGGTGATCCAAGTTGGGTATTTGTAGCCATAGCACCATTCCACCTTGTGGGTGACTGATTTTCACGTCACGCGGCAAATGCTCAGTAAGGTATTCAAGGTATTGCTGTCGCAAGCTAAGTAATTGGGTGCGCCTTCTCTTTACATGCTTGGCGTACTGACCTGATTCGATAAAATCCGCCACAGCGAGTTGGGTTGGCAGGGCAACCCCATAACTCGCCGATGCAAATTGGGTTTTGTACGTATCTAGGTATCTCCCCGGAAGGCACCAGCCCAAACGGTAACTGGGTGAAAGGCTTTTTGAGACAGAGCCACACCATAAGACATAACCCTCCTTGTCATAATATTTAGCCGGTAATGGGGTGTGGGAAGAGTAGGAGAGCTCCATATAGACATCGTCTTCGATCACCGGGATACGGTAATCATTGGCGAGCTGGGCTAGCTTTTGTTTCTGGTTAGCCGACATATTGATGCCTTGCGGGTTCATATGCGAGGTGCAAAATATCGCTGCATCGACACGTCTGTGCTTGAGGTGCGCTTCAAGTTGTTCAAGGTCGATACCGTCATCCAAAGAAGGGATCTCAATGATCTTGCGCGACATTTTCCCCAGCAGCTCCAAAATACCATTGAAGCATGGAGAGCTGATCGCTATGGTGTCGCCTTGTTTGGTACAGGCTTCTAGTGCCGCTTTGATCGAAGACATACACCCTGCTGTGATGACGATCTGATCGGGATTAAAATGTAAGTCGAGCTTGGCAAAGTGGGTGGATAAAGCACTGCGAAGTAAAGGCTCTCCTTGAATATCGGGATAGTGATTGAGCCTGTCTCCCATCCGTTTCAGTGCACGGCGAAAGCTACGCTCCAACTCAACCACAGACTGTTCATCCGCTGAGGTACTCGACACGCCCAGTGGACCACTTTTCGCATTGTGGGTTGGTGAAGTTTTGATGACGTGAGAGACCTTACTTTCAAATTGAGCCCAATCTGGCGTCGAGTGCACTGGCTTGCGAGGTGAAACAAAGTAACCCGCTTGTGGTCTTGAGTGAATCCAGCCCTGCGATTCCAATTCTTGATAGCAACTGACTACCGTAGACATACTTACCGACTGCTGTTTAGCCAACTGCCTGAGCGATGGCATTCGCCCTCCTTCGATTCTTTTACCGTTTTCTATCTCTTCAATAAATTGATTGGCGAGTTGTTGGTAGATGCTCATTTTCGCTTTTTCACTTAACTGTACTGGTTTTTATTTAAAAAATTGTATCTGTATATGATTTGTCGCTCAAGGGATACTGTGGCAAAACATAAGAGGGACGAATATGAAAAGAAATGACTTATTGTTAGCGGTGCTTGTCATGGCTATTTGGGGATTTAACTTCTCGATGATCAAAATGGGGGTAACCAATGTTCACCCCTTGTTGGCAACAGCGGCACGTTTTGCGCTCGCAGTGATTCCTGCGATCTTCTTTATTGCTAGGCCAAATGTCGCGTGGCGTTACTTAGTTGGCTACGGCATTGTGTTTGGGGTTGGTGTGTGGGGAATGGCCTCTTGGTCTATCACTGCGGGTCTTTCGTCTGGAATGTCTTCCGTTCTACTGTCAACCAATGTACTTATCGGCATGGCGGTCGGGATTTGGATTTTTAAAGAGCAGGCACCGCTGCGTAAAGTTGTGGGTGCGGCTCTAGCAATGTGTGCCTTGGCAGTACTGGTTTCAGCAACAACAGGTAATGTGACGTTAAAAGGCGCTGTTTTGATTATGATCGCTGCCTGCTCTTGGACCTTGATGGGTGTGATTGTCAAAGCGTCAAAGACCACTCAGGCTTTTGCGTTCAATGTGTGGGGAATGTTGTTTTCGCCACTGCCTCTTGTTCTATTTGCCGTCTCACTGCATGGCGAAGCGATCATCTGGCAGGCGTTTGAACAGTGGAATTGGAACACCACGATTGCGGTGGTATTTCAGGCGTATCCTACCACTCTGTTTGGTTACTGGGTGTGGAATCTAATGCTGATTAAGTACCCGTTAAGTACCACTGCGCCACTGACGTTACTTGTTCCAGTGTTTGCTTTAGTAAGTGGTTACTTTATGTATGATGAGGTGTTGTCTATGGCACAGATCATTGCCTCTGGACTGTTTTTGGTTGGGATTGGGTTAATCGTTAAGCCTGCATCTATGCAAAAGACCTCGACTAAAGCGTTTGGGAAGCTAGCACGATAGAATGGACTCCGAGTAAGTGAAGACTTACTCGGAATGTGTACAATCACATTAATTCGACTTCAACATCGCTCTGAATCTGGCTAGAGCACGCGAGCGTATAACCTTCCGCTAAGTCTTGTTCAGTCAGAGTCTCGGTGCTAGTACGAGACACTTCTCCTTTAGTCACTTTGCATTTGCAAGAACCACACATGCCACTGCGACAAGCGATGATGATAGGTACACTATTGTCTTCTAGGACATCGGCAAGTGTTGCACCTTGCTCAACTTCAGCAGTGACACCAAAAGCGGGCACTTCAAATTGAACCACACCGCCAGCAGATGGCTCTTGATGGGTTTCGATTGGAGTGAAGCTTTCCTGATGAAACGCTTGAGGCTCGACTCCGAGTGCGAGAGAGTGAGACTCCATATCCTGCATAAACTGAGTTGGCCCGCATAGATAAACGGTGCGTTCCGCGATGTCAGGACATAGGGTTTGCAGCCATGCCTTATCTAGGCGACCTTGCGGATGACGTGTCCCGGTGTTGTCTTTTAGCAGCAACTTAAAGTGGAAGTGGCTGTGAATGCTGTCCATTGACTCTAACTCATCAAAATAGATGGTTTGCTGAGCGCTTTTAGCCATATGAATAAACACGATATCGATATCTTTGCCATCAGCTAACCAAGTCTTTGTCATCGACATTACTGGGGTAATACCACAACCTGCGCTAAGCATAACGA
This sequence comes from Vibrio sp. VPAP30, assembly GCF_001188205.1. Lineage (NCBI taxonomy): Bacteria > Pseudomonadati > Pseudomonadota > Gammaproteobacteria > Vibrionales > Vibrionaceae > Vibrio > Vibrio sp. VPAP30. The sequence goes on along the minus strand of NZ_LBLS01000013.1, from coordinate 422,734 downwards.
CTTTATCTTTTGGCGTGCAATCGACACTGTTAAATGGACCAGTAGGTGCAAGGGCCAACACAGTATCACCCGGGGATAAGGAATCGATAATGTGGTTTGAGATTAACCCTCCCTCTACGCGCTTGATGGTCAGTTTTAACTGAGGTTCGTTAGGCACAGAGCTAATCGAATACGCTCTATATTCAACTTTACCCTCCATCTCAAAACCGAGTGAGACAAACTGTCCGGGCTTAAATTCGAAAGCGATATCTTCATCGTCTATAGGGGCCAGCGTTATGCTCACGGTATCAAGGGTTTCTTGCCACTTCTCTACACAGCGTAAAGTTGTTGGCAGGTTGTTTTGCCATTCACTTGTCATAGTTTTCTCTTAAAAAAGTGCCTAGCTCCATCAGAGCTAGGCAAATTGGCGAGGATTAAGCAGCTAAGATGGTTTTTAGATCGTCTTCAACATTACCGATACTGCGCATATCGAATTTCTCTTGAATGATTGCCAGTAGGTTGTCGGTCAAGAAAGCAGGCGCTGTTGGACCTGTGTAGATACCTTTCACGCCTAAAGCGAATAGGGTAAGTAAGATAACAATCGCTTTTTGTTCAAACCAAGATAGAACGAGGGTTAGCGGAAGCTCATTGATATCACAGTCGAACTCTTTAGATAGCGCTAGTGCAAGTTGGATTGCTGAATAGGCATCATTACATTGACCAACATCGAGTAAACGTGGGATACCGTTGATGTCACCAAACTGATTCTTGTTGAAACGGAATTTACCACAAGCTAGGGTAAGGATAACGCTGTCTTCAGGTGCTGCTGCGGTGAAGTCTGTGTAGTAACTACGCTCAGACTTATCACCGTCACAACCGCCCACTAGGAAGAAATGTTTGATGTTGCCTTCCTTAACTTGTTCAACCACTGCCGGTGCCGCTTCCATGAGCGCATTACGACCGAAGCCAACCGTGATCATCTGTTCGATTTCATCATGTTGGAAACCATCTTGAGCTAGAGCGCACTCAATCACTTGGCTGAAATCATCACCTTCGATATGTGCTACGCCCGGCCAGCCAACAATACTGCGTGTAAACAGGCGATCGGCGTATTGGCCGACATTTGGATTCAACAAACAGTTCGATGTCATGACAATTGCGCCAGGGAAGTTGGCAAACTCCTTTTGCTGGTTTTGCCATGCGCTACCGTAGTTACCCACTAAGTGAGGATACTTGTTTAGTTCTGGGTAGCCGTGTGCTGGCAGCATTTCACCATTGGTGTAGACATTAATGCCTTTGCCTTCAGTTTGTTGCAGGATCTTTTCTAGATCATGTAGGTCATGACCAGACACTAGAATCGCTTTGCCTTTTACTGTCTTAACGTTAACGGCAGTAGGTGTAGGGTGACCGAACGTAGCAGTTTCACCCGCGTCTAGCATCTCCATCACCTTGTAGTTCATTAGGCCAATCTGCATTGAACACTCAAGTAGAGCGTTTAAGTCCTCTGGGTCGGTGCCAAGCCATGCCATGATTTGGTGGTACTCGGCATAAATCTCTGTGTTGGTTTGCTCTAGTACGCGTGCGTGTTCCATATAGGCTGCTGCCCCTTTTAGGCCATATAAGCAAAGTAGGCGCAGACCAATCACATCTTCACTTAATTGCTGGTAGCCGCGGTTAACGGCAACAAGAGGAGCATGAGCCAAAATCTCTTCCGCACTCGCCGGAAGCTCAAAGTGGGCGACAGATGGTGCTTCATCCAGTTCGATATCACCCAATTTAGCTGCCGCGAGCGTTTGTTCTTTTAAGCGAGCTTTGTATTGCGCTGCCAATGAAGCAAGTTCAAGAATACGTTCTGGATCGAAGTTAACGTTGGTCAGCGTAGAAAAGAAAGCTTTTGGTGCCCACTGGTCGATCTCAGTATCGATGATATCGAATTTGCGCGCTTGCTCAGCCCAGTAAGAAACACCTTGTAGGGTGTAGACTAATACGTCTTGTAAATCAGAAACTTCAGAAGTTTTGCCACACATACCTTGTGCAAATGAGCAGCCCTTTACAGTAGGGGTTTGAATAGTCTGTTCACATTGAATACAGAACATTGCGCGTCTCCAGTCGTGATAATTGTTAGCGGAACCATCCGCCGTTTTATTTTGAGACTGATAGAGCAGGTAGCGTGCCAATGCCTAACTATATGTTTTTATTTGATTTATTGTTTTGTCTGGTATTGAATTGATGTACTTATTACATCGCGAGCGATGTGTTTATTACATCGCGCTAGTGCTTTGACGCGGAGAAAGAACAACTAAGCATCGAGTCTGTGGCTAAACCTTGAACAATAAACACGCTCCTGTGTCAGTCGAATGCGATAACTCGAGGAAAATACGTAGGTTAATGGGATGTCTAAGGAGTGATGTGATTATTACAACACCGGAAGAAGTGGTAATTAAAAGGCTCACCAAATGGGGTGAGCCTAAGGAGTGTTAAAAGTGGTTAGTCACTGAGAGCAAAACAGACTCGGATTTGTACCGGGTGTCATACATATCCCATCGATTATTGGTGTAGGCGTACTTAAGAGCGAGTGTCCAGTCAGTGTTAGGTTTGTAATTAACCCCGGCTTCTGAGTTGAATACGCTGTCACGATCAAAGCTTAGGTAATCCATTCTTCCTTTAACTGACCAGTTATCATTAAAGGCATATTCCATTTGCCCAGATACTGCTGGAAGCACCGGTTTGGAGCTAAGCTTAGAGTGCTTACCACCGTTTAGCAGATCGGTTTCCAATTCGACTAAGTAGGCGTATAAACCAGCACCGGCCGTCATGGTTACTTGATCACTCACCTGATAGTGCTTTTGATATTGTGCGCCAGCACTCCATTGACGCAGAGCAATAAAGATTTCTTCTCCTTGTGAGTAGCTATTGTCGCTGACCTCGAAGTTACCGCTTACTTTACCTGTACGGCGAGTTTCGTTAGGGGCCATTTGTACTTCTATCGAGCTATCATCATCTAGCTGGTACGTATAGTAAGCGGACGAGAAAGGCTGGTAGTCGTCGTCAGGTGCTGAGTTTTCTAGCGTTTGGTTTACACCGAAATCACCCAAAGTGTCGTAAGTATTGAAACCTATATCTAGAGTAAAGGAGTGACGTTTACTCTTCGCATAAACCGGATTTGTACGCTTTCTGTTTGAGTCATATTCAAACGCTTTGTTGGTCAAGCTTACATTGACCATCATGCCGTCTTTTAGTGGCGCTGCACTAAGATTTACGCCTTCCGGGGAATACTCTGAGACGAAAAACTGGTTGGTTAGAAATGCGATACCGCCGCCAGCTAAAACGTCGTCGGCATAGTGGCGATTTCCGTGAACACGGCTTGCGCCTACAAAGCTTGCGGCAGCATACGCAGGAATCCCCCACTTAGCGCCGTAGCGAGTGTGTAGAAAAGAAGCTCCTGAGAATGCTGCCGCAGTGTGTCCCGAGGGGAACGACGCTGAGTTCGATGAGTTTGGTCTAATTCGGCCTACGGCGAATTTACCCGCTTGAACAATACCTATAGTTGTCGCAAGTGAGTACGTCAGTTGCTTGGCTCCTTCTCCATCATCATGTAGCCAGGCCGCGAACAGACCCGTCACAGGTAAAGCGATTTGAATGTAGTCTCCTGCCACAACATAGTCGTCGTCAGTATTTGCAGTAATTGCATTGTTAGGAGTGTTGGCGAAAGCAGTACTTTGCGCAAAAACGAAGCTAACTGCTGCAGACAAAATAAGTTTTTTCATTGAGTAATACCATCAACGCTGTTCTGAGTGTTGTACAAGTAAGACGACGATATGGAGTTCATTTAAATACTCATTCGTTTAATTCACGCTATCTATAACGATTCAAAATCGAAGCTACTAGGCCTAAGTCGAGCCAATCCGAATTATGTTTCTGTACATCTATTCGTGATCGGCAACTTAAATTAGAAACTTTTCGGCGTCTTTTAATGTTTTGTGTAACAAAAATGACTATTTTGAAATCATTTGTGGTGATTGTATTTCAAAAGTGATTCGTCTGGAAAGGTTTTTATCTGATTGTAGCGCTATTCGTGTGTAAGGCTATGTTGCCTCTCATATTTGATATGCTAATTTCAATTTTGGTTGTGCTGGCCTGGGTGGAGGGAAAAGTGTTAAATCTCTACTCCGAGTTTTTTGCCCATCCGGTATAGATTTCCTCTATCCATTTGCAGAAACTCAGCGGCTTTAGCCCACGTGCCATTCGACTTTTCTAGTGCATGTAGGATGAGATTTTTTTGATAGTCTTCAACTAATCCACGCATAGCTTGACTCTGTTTGGGTAGGTAATTGTTATTTGTCAGCTTTGCTGCGGTTTCAATACCACCATCAAAGTGTTGGGTTGTAATGATCTGTTGTTGATTTTGGATGGCACGCAGCGCGGCTCTAGTCAGCGTGTGTTCAAGCTCTCGGACATTGCCCGGCCAAGCTTGACGCTCAAGTAGGCTGAGGCTTTTAGGGTGTAAATGCAGGTTAGGGATATTGAATTGGCTGCGGACTTTTTCTAGCAGGTAGCCCGCGAGTACTGGGAGATCACCTTCGCGTTTTCTTAGCGGTGGCACTGAAATAGGAAAGACATTTAGGCGGTGGTATAAGTCGGCTCTGAACTGCCCACTTTCGACTTCTTGCGCTAGAGAACGGTTAGTGGCCGCGATAATGCGCACATTAACCAACAAGTGCTGGTCGCTGCCGACTCGTTGCAGTTCGCCTTGTTGAATCACGCGCAGCAATTTTGCTTGCAGAACTAGCGGCAATTCGCCTAACTCGTCCAAGAAAATAGTGCCGCCATCGGCAAGTTCAAATTTACCTGCTCTGGAACTATTTGCTCCTGTAAATGCTCCTTTAACATGACCAAATAACTCACTTTCGGCGAGGCCTTCAGGTAGCGCGGCGCAGTTTACGTAGATCATTGGTTTGTTGGCGCGGTGACTTTGAGCGTGCACACTGTGCGCAACGAGCTCTTTTCCCACCCCGGTTTCCCCTGTGATCAACACGGCGTAGTCAGACTGCGCCACCGTTGCTATGTTGGTGCGTAGTTTTTCGATCTGCGGACTCACGCCAACCATCTCTCCTTGCTTGGAGCGAGCTTGCTGAATCAAGGTTTCGGTGACATGTTTTTGCTTTTTGTTTTGCGCCTTAAGGGCTTTAACTTGAGCAATATTGCGTAAGGTTGCGGCAGCAAGTGCAGCGAAGGTTTCGATTGTCACCGGGTCAATGCTATCAAATGCTCCCACTGTCAGAGAATCTAGCGTTAGCACTCCGACCAACTGCCCTCCGACATACAAGCTACAGCCCATACAGTCATGGACATCAAGCTCCGCTTCCTCACTTAACAGAATGCCACTAAATGGGTCGGGCAACTCACAATCGGCACCAAAGCGCACGGGTTGTTTGCTCTCCATGATGGCTTGTAGGCGAGGATGAGTTTTAGGGAAGAATCGCCGCGCTAGGATGCTGCTTGATATGCCTTTGACCGCGACGGGAGTAAGAAAACCATCTTGGTCGAGGATAAATAACGCGCTCGCATCACAAGGAAATACCTGATCAATACCATCAATAAGGTGCTGATATTGGGTTTCACTGTTTTGGTTAGAACTTAAATTGAGCGCGATATCCAACAGGACTTTATTCAAGTTAGCTTTCATGATTTGGTGATCCCTTTTTGAAGAGTCGCCATGCTAACAAGGTGATGTGATTTTTACATCAGCTCCGTAAGCTAACCTTAACTCTATTGATATATATCAATGTTGTTGTGAATTTTTATGTGATCGGTTTCTTATTGATTGTATTGATAAATCCTTATTTTCTACGCGTTGTTAGGTAAAAGGCAGGTGATTTGTTAAAGGAATATATTCCATTCTATGCATATAGTTATTTTGAATGAACGTCTGAGAAGATCCCTCTCAGTAGGGAGTAAGGATCGCTTCTTTCGGCGAAGTGCAAGGAGGAATTATGTATAACTTTATCATTAAAGGAGTCGCACTTGCGTTACTCGTTATAGGTTTAGGTGCATGTAGCGATAGCGACGGCGCTAGCTCTACATCTACATCCTCAGTATCAACCAGCTCTTTGGTATTACCAGAACAATTGGAGGTAGTGACCAATGAAACAGAATAAACTCTTTTTTGCGTTGGCGGCGTTGCTTCCCTATTACGCAGGAGCGGCTTACAACGACCTAGGAACCGATTACAGCAATGCAGAGGTCAACTCTCACGTATGGAATGAGGCCCTTAGCCCTATAGAATTGGTCAACAGCATACTGTGTTTTACAGCGCAATTTAATGGTGTCGAGTTTGTGAACCAAGGTCCTTATTCTGTTCTGGCCGATGAGTCTGCCTGCTTTGATAACCAAGAAGATGGCTCGACTGGGCAGTCATCAGGCGCCAGTAACACCCCTAGCTATATGAAGGCGATATCGAATGTCACTCGCCAAGATGATACCTCACCCTTGATCGTCAATGTATGGTTGCCAGATATGGGGGAAGACGGACAGAGCCAGGCGATTAAATTTAAAGCCGAGATCTCACAAGGAGCGAATGAGAGTAATCCATTTGGCAGCTTTACATTTAACTTTGATTTCTTCGACAGTTTCTCAGCAGGTAACCAGCTTGGTGGTGGTGAAGTGATTACGGTAGACGCGGTGCCAGGCTCAATTGGATTTACATTGTACGAATCGAGTTCTCAGGGCAGTGACACCTACCAACAAAGCGCTAGTGTGGTAATGTCAAGCGATCGCTCTAATGGAGTGGCACTCACAGGAGTAAACCATAGTGGCAATGGACAGACATCTTATGCGTTGGCGTTTAACTCTAGTAATGTGTTGATTCAAAGCGTTAATGGAGGTTTCTCTAATTTACCTTACAAGTCAGGAAACAATTCTGGTCAGTGTTTAAGTCGTACCAGTTTTGATAGTTTTGCCCACCGCTATGATTTGTTTGATTCAACGACAGGGGCAAAGGTTAATATCAATAGTGGCTTTTCAATCAAATATGACAGTGACAGCAACGGCAGTTATGACAGCTATGGTCATATTGGTTACTGGGGAGCATGGACAGAAACCGAAGGCGCTCTGACCAATGGTGACACCGTCATCCGAGATACTGGCGGTGTTCAAACCACTTATACATATGTCAATGCCCCGGGAAGATTGGTCAAAAATACGGTAAAAACTTTAGCGTTGGCCAATGCGCGTGGTATTCGATTCTCTTACTGGGATAGTACGATTTTTGCCGACAACAATTACGACCAATGGGTTGTACAGTATATGACTGCTGCTGGCGACTCAGTAGGGCAAGATGGATTTTACAAAACGGGTAAGCTCGCTTGGGGACAGAACGGACCACAAATAACGGATCAAACTCCTGCTCTAATTTCACTTTCCGCCAATGAATCACTTTATATGTACTCCGAGCAACTTGGAGGGGAGGTGAAGTATCTCGATGGACAGTCTGCGCTTACTTACTACGAACAGACATTTATTAATGGTAGTGAGACAGGAAGTGGCGAACTACTCAACTCTGGGTCCATCACTTTAACCTGTTACGACAATTGCCCTATTGGTACTTTTGCCATCGGCGATCTGACCAACTACTCTGGTTCAAATAGTCCTTTCGAAACAACTTCAGGGCCATTTACGTTTACCTTTACGACCACAGGGGGAAATGCACTGACCTTAGTTAGCGTGGCGAGTAGCGAACCTGTTCGCTATACAGCTTCCCTCACTCAAAATGATATCAACTCAACACCACATAGTTGGGGGGTGCGCAGCGGGCCGATGATTATAGGTTCGGTAAGCAACTCATATGACATCTATAACCCTGCTATCGTATCGGAATTCTATGTATGGGAAACGGGTATCAATACCTGGAATCAGCTTTCCACTGTGAGGGATGGGTCAAACAGCATTGTTAGCTTCTCTCGCCCACTACAGCTGGCTTATCAGCATAGTAATGCAAAAGATCGTAGCGGGAGTGCAGGAGACTATGATGGTCAAACCTTCATGATCAATTATGGAGGTAACGGTGATTTGTGGGGAATCCCTTACTCCAACGACAATAACCGCTATCGCCCTGCATTTTCGTTGGCTGATGGAGTATTGCTTGGTGATTCAAGCCAATATGTGGTTAAGGCGATAGAGCTAGAACAAACAATGCAAAACGCGGCAGGGCAATGCAGCAACTTGACGTTGCAAGATCCCGCTGTACCCGTCCCTAGCTCCGTTCAAGGCAGCGCAGATATCGGGGATATGCCAATCGTTACTGGCGATCCATCGGTGATTGCAGGCGTGACTCAGTAGTGATTAAAGTTAGTTCTTTAAATTAGATAAAACACCACTTTGTTATTAGAGTGGTGTTTTTCTAGATTTGAGTTGAGCAGGTCGAATTAGAAACAACAGGTTTGAGGTAGACCTGCGACGAGTTTTAGCCCCCAAACTGCTTGCGATATTGCTGGGGGGAGACGCCGACTAAACGTCGAAAGTGATGGCGTAAAGTCGTGGCACTTTCGAAGCCCGCCATGCTGGCTAAGCGCTCGATAGAGTGAGACTCGATTTCGAGCAGACCTTTTGCGCGCTCAATACGTTGCTGAATTAGCCACTCTTTAGGAGACAAGTTGAAACTAGCGCGGAATTTTCGATCAAACGTTCGACGTGACATGCTGGCTTTTTCAGCAAGAAGATCAACGCTAATACTCTTGTCTAGATGACAGTTTGCCCAGTCGAGTGCAGATGCAAAATTGTTGGGAACCTCTAACATCGGTGTCTCGACAAACTGTGCTTGACCGCCAAGTCGGTGGGCGGAAATCACTAACCTTTTTGCGACTTGATTGGCAAAGCTATAACCAAAATCGCGACGAATAACCGCTAAGCCAAGGTCGAGTGCAGCTGCGCTACCAGCAGAGCAGCCGATATTACCATCAAAAACGTAGAGGACATCGGATTGATAATTTACGTTTGGAAATTGAGAGCGAAAGCTTTGCTCGTACATCCAATGAGTAGTAGCTGTTTTACCATCGAGCAGTCCTAGCTTAGCCAATAAAAATGCGCCTGAACAAAAAGTGAGCACTCGCTTACCTTGTTTGGAAAATCGGATTACTTCTGCCTCTATTTTCTCGGGAACCACATAGTCCCAAGTAGGCCATCCGGGGATAATCAGAGTATCGTAAGCTTCAAGGTTATCGACCATTTGCGCGCTAAGGGTGATGTTTCCTGTGGTGTTTATATCAGCGCACTCTAACGTTACCACGTCGGTCTCATACCAAGACTCAAACTCTGGTCTGGGCAGGGCGAACAGTTCAATAGCACAAGACATTTCAAACAGTGCTGCATGGCTGTGGGCAAGTATCGCGACGCGTTTCATTTCTCTTCCTTGAAGACTAAGTTCATTTTCTGACTTTGGCTTATTATTGTCGATATGTGGCCTTTAAGCCAGTTTAATGCATTGAGAATTGGTTGCACTATGTACACAAGCAATAACAAAACAGGGATAAGTTATGACCAGTGCAGTATCTCGCGTGAAAGCCGCAGTAAGTGAACAAGCTCTAGCGCACTTTGAACAACTACTTAGGTTCGAAACCGATTGCTGGGATGTGCATCATGCTCTTACCAATGGTCTCCAAGACTTCATATTGGTTGACGTCAGAGGGGAAAGCTTGTTTGTACAAGGACATATTGATGGTGCAATCAACATTCCCCACCCTAGGCTCAATGAAAAACGCTTAGCTGAATTTCCGCTTGATACACTGTTTGTCGTGTACTGCGCAGGGCCACATTGCAATGGCACAGAGAAAGCAGCGATTCGTTTAGCGAAGCTTGGCCGACCAGTGAAAAAGATGATTGGTGGTATTACAGGCTGGTTAGATGAGGGGTTTGAATTGACTGCAGAGGAGGAGGCACAATGCAGCTAATCGTCGGAACGAGCTCAACATGGTCACTGCGTGTTTGGTTATGCGCAGCAATGGCTGACTTAGATCTGGATGCCCAAGTGATTGATCTTTCTAATCCAGAATCAAAACAGCAACTAGCTCAATTGTCGCCTTCAACCTTGGTGCCTGTTATAAGAAATGGAAGTTTGGTTGTGCATGATTCGCTAGCAATCGTCGAATACCTTAATGAACAATCTGGAGGATCACTGTACCCGCAAGACCAAAGTCATAGGGCGATAGCGCGTTCGCTTTGTAATGAAATGCACTCAGGCTTTTTTACCCTTCGCTCTCAATGCAGTTTTACCTTGGATTCTGTACCGCCAGCGGATTTGTCAAACCAAGCACTACGACTTGAGATTGAACGAGTTGAAGCTATTTTCTCGCAGGCTGAACTTCCCTTTATGTTTGCTCGACCATGCGCTGTAGACGCGTTTTATGCCGTGCTTGCATACCGCCTCTGCAGTTATGGTATTCGTTTAGAGGGCAAGGCTGCTAAATATCAGGCTAGTCTATTGGATTGGGAGCTTATGCAATCAGGGATAGAGCAGATGAGACAGTGGGGAAGGCTGTTCGATTTTTAAATTCATCGTTTACACTGCTGCAGCGTAAGAAAGGTGAATAAAAGTTAAGCTAATGGCGTTCATTTCGATTACCATTGCTTAACTTTTCTTTTTATTTAAACGGTTTATATGTTCGCTGAATGGATGACGCCTGAGGCATTAATTGCTGCGTTTTTGATATTTCTTGGTTCGTTTGTTCAAACTGCGATCGGTTTTGGTCTGGCGATTGTCGCTGCACCCCTGTTGTTTCTTGTTTCTCCCGATTATGTGCCTGCTCCAATCTGTTTAGTGGCGCTGTTTATTTCAATCCTCAACGCTCTAAAACATCGCGACAGCGTCGAAATTGGCGGCCTTAAAATGGCGCTGATTGGTCGCGTACCGGGTTCGATAGCGGGTGGTGTGTTATTGGTTATGGTTTCGACTGACTTGCTTGCTCTTTGGCTGGGAGTTTTGGTGTTGTTTGCGGTTGTCGTGAGCCTACTCCCTTTTCGAATAGAGCCAACACCAACGCGTATGGGCGTTGCAGGTTTCTTTTCTGGCTTTTTTGGTACCAGCTCTGCGATAGGAGGGCCTCCAATGGCGTTATTACTTCAGCATCAAGAAGCTAACCAACTGCGCGGTAACTTGTCTGCCTTCTTTGTCTTTAGCTCTATCATCTCGCTTGTGATTCAAATGCCAGCAGGGTTTTTAACTTTACATCATCTTTGGATAAGTATTCCTCTTATTCCAGCCGCCTGGGTGGGTTATAAACTCGCCATGATGACCACTCAATCCTTACCGAAAGAGAAAATTCGCACTGGAGCCCTTTTGCTTTGCTCGATCAGCGGTGCAACGGCCGTTTGGCAAGGTTTGAGCTAGAAACCCTTTTGTTCATCTTACGTTAAGGAAAAACCATGATACTGGAAGTCGCTGTCTTAGATGTTAAGCCAAGCTTAGGGAAAGAGTTTGAACAAAACTTTGGTAAAGCACAGGCTATAATTTCGTCTATGAAGGGGTACGTTTCGCATCAGTTGCAACGTTGTATAGAAAAACCAAATCGCTATATTTTGTTAGTGAATTGGCAAACAATAGAAGACCACGAGCAGGGCTTTAGGCAGTCTGCCGAATATCAGGAATGGAAGGCTCTTTTGCACCACTTTTATGATCCATTCCCAACTGTAGAACATTACGAGTCAGTCTACGGTTGTGCCAATCGGGACAAGTAGATTTTAGCTATTTATTCTGATTGGTATTGATTTCTATAAGGAGAAACAAAGTGCTTAGAATTATTGGAAATATCATCTGGTTCCTGTGTGGCGGCGTTATTATGGGACTGTTATGGTGGTTATTCGGACTGCTCGCATTTATCAGTATTGTCGGTATTCCATGGGGACGTGCTTGTTTCGTCATGGGGAACTTTTCTTTCTTCCCGTTTGGACATGAAGCGATCGCTCGTAACGAACTGAGCAATGAAATGGATATTGGTACCAGCCCACTAGGCATGGTCGGAAATATTATTTGGTTTTTACTAGCGGGCATCTGGCTTGCTATCGGTCATATCATGTCTGCGGTAGCTTGTTTTGTGACCATTATTGGTATTCCATTCGCGCTTCAACACTTGAAGTTAGCGTATATATCACTCGCTCCTATCGGTAAGACGGTTGTTCCCAAAGAACGGGCCGCAATGGCAAGATATTCGAAGTAAATCAAATCACTGAGCCCCGAAAGGGGCTTTTTATTTTCAAAGGCTTAGCTAATAAGTGCTTATGTAACAGGTTAGACCAATAGCCAATTGATCCTATCAATAGGTGGTTTATAGTAGATAGATAATTGCTGTCCGGTTTTTATAAATAAAAAGAACAATAATATGCTAAGTCAGTCTGGTAAGCTCAGTAGAGTTGCTATTGGATGGTTGGGTCTCTGTTTGGCGACATCTAGCCTTGCTGAGCCAATACAATTAGATTTGTATACTCAAGATTTTCCGCCGCTGCAAGTTCAGGTTGATGAACAAGCAGAAGGATACGTTGTAAAGTTTATTGAAGCGGTGGTTGAACATGCTTCAAAATCGCTTGCTATGGAAGTGGCTAACGTGCATTTTGCGCCCTGGAAGCGGGCTATCCGAAATACTCAAGAAAATGAAAATACTCTATTTTTCTCTCTATCTCGCACACCCAATCGAGAACTTGAGTTTCAGTGGATAGGTCCAGTATCACCTTATGAAGTTGCGATCTATCGTCATTTTGATGGCCCCAAAGTCTCTCCCAATTCGTTCCTAGAGTTAAAAAACTTCAGCTTTGCCGCTCAAACGGCGAGTAACTTTGAAGAGCTTGCTAAGGGAGAAGGGTTTACCAATATTATTCCCGTCAATTACGGCAAAGTTGCAATCAAATTATTGCGTGCTCACCGAGTGGACTTTGCTCCACTGGTAAAATCGAGCTACTACTATCGAATGGAACAGTATGGGTATGACCCCAAAGAGTTTATCGAGGTGGTTAAAGTCGATAAGCTTTGCAAAGAGCTTTGGCTGGTGACAGGCAACAAGACATCGTCACAAGTTGTAGGTGCACTGAGAGAAAGTTTTGACAGGCTTAAGAACCAAGGCAAGCTTGCTGACCTAATGCAGCAATATCAACCTGACAGTGAAATCATGATCAGGTATCGCAATGCGATGAAGTAGTAGGCCAGTAAGAGGTTTTAGCTAGGTTAGTATGCTTTGATGCCGAAGGCTTTGAGTTTGGCTGGTAAAACGTCATCGAGTTTGTCGATGTCCGCGGGGAATACCTCTATCAGAGCAAAGTTATGCTGCTGATACAACTCGCGGATAGATTGTTGCTCTTTGTCTGATGTGTTGCCAGCATCGCTTCCCCAATACTGCAAATAGACCTTTCCAGTTGGTAAATAGAAATCGCTCAAGACGTCTTGCTCTATAGGTAATTGACGATCGTAGGCGTGAACCACTCCATTCATATAGAGCCAGTTGTCGATAATGAGTTCACCTTTAGAACGCACATAGTGACCGTCTAGAGTGCGATGTTTCGCTTCAAATTTTTGTCTAAAGCTAGAAAGGGATTTGTCTGTTGCATGTGCCTCGGCATCTTGTCCGGAAAACTCAATCACTGATTGCTTTAAGCGCTTGTTGCGAACGATAGAGTCGTGCCAAACGACAAAACCATAACCGCTTTCTTTATCTTCGCGTTGATAACCGCCAACCGTTAGCCCAGATTCCGTTACCGTCCAACCTTTCTCTGTCCTTTCAATCCAGCCTAGCTCTTGCAAAAGCTGATTCACTTTTTTGGCATTGAGATATAAGCGTTCTCCAATTTGAGTAGCACTCAGTGTTTTACCACTGGTCGCTACACTGTCTATGAGTAAGTTTTCTGGCCAGACAATGAACTTACCAAACTTCGCATGTTCGACGTATTCGCCACCGAACTTGGCGCCGATCTCGGTCAAAACCCAGCTATCCTCAGCACGATTAATGTAACCCGCAGATTTCAGTTCGTTGAACAATTGCTTAGGTTCCAGTTCACGTAATTTGGCTAATGCAGTTGTAGAGATTTTGTCGGACATAGGCTTTCCCTCATTGATACGTCATTGTTAGAGTAATCTGCCAATGAATCAAGTTGTTGTGCGCATATATTGGAGCGGCGTAGTCCCTGTTTGTTGCTTAAAGAAGGTGATGAAAGCGCTATCACTTGAAAAGTCCAATTGGTAAGCGACATCGTTGACTTGTTTTCCTAGAGAGAGAAGCTCTATTGATTTCAATAGTCTCCATTGCTGTCGCCATGACTGGTACGGCATCCCCGCTTGGTTGGAAAATATGCGACTTATTGTTTTGCTGCTAGCTCCAATCTGTTTGGCTAAGTTGTTCAAATTTGGCACGTTAGAGTCCGGTTGTTGAAGTGAATCAAGCCAATGATTGAGTCTAGGATCGTTAGGGAAAGGTAGAGTCAGTTGATATTCGGACGCAGATTGGAGCTCTTCCAGAAACAGCTCGAGCGTCGCGTGCATTTCTTGCTTAGGCTTGTCCCATTGCCAAAAAGACATACGCTCGATCAGAGCCTTAAGCAGTGAGCTTACAGAGATGATTTTCACTTCGTTGAATGACGCGACTATGTTTTCTTCGAAGTAGAGTGAACGATATTCAACGACGTTGTTCATGGTCGCACAGTGTCGCACCCCCGCAGGTATCCAAGCAGCACGGGTGGGGGGCAAGACACTTTTTCTATCGTCTAACTGTATGCTGATACAACCTTGAGGAGCATAGAGAAGTTGAGCTTTACTGTGGATATGCATCCCTGAGTCATGCTTGCCGATTCGAGCCGCGATCCCGATGACTGTGTTATCTAGTCCGTCGACGTCAAATGCGGACTTTTCATTAATCAGTGCCATTTGTTCTAATATTGAAGTTTATTGTTCTAATGTCGTTATTGGGACTTTAGCACTCTTGTCTAAACTACGCCCACTTTTTCTAGTTGGGATATTGTAATGAATAAAGTTCCTTCCGTTGGAGTGATGCTAGCTTTGATGATGTTCCCGCAAATTGTTGAGACTATCTACAGCCCAGCCTTACCCCACATAGCCCTCGCTTTCAATGTCGCGAGTAATACTGCTGCACAAACGCTATCGGTTTACTTTACTGCCTTCGCTCTAGGTGTTGTGTTTTGGGGAGTTGCCGCTGACTATTTAGGGCGAAGATGTTCAATGTTATTAGGGCTATTGGTTTATGGCGTAGCCGCTGTTGGTGCTATACAGTGTTCGCAGTTTGAAACACTTTTACTCATGCGTGCACTTAGCGCATTTGGGGCTGCGGTCGGTTCAGTGGTTACCCAAACTATGCTACGTGATAGTTATGATGGTGTACGGTTAGCCAAAGTATTTGGTTTAATGGGAATAGGTATATCGATAAGCCCAGTAATAGGATTAATGTCTGGCGGAGTATTGGCTGATATTGCAGGTCACAAAGCTGTGTTTCTCTCTCTCACAATAATGGCGATAGCTCTTTTCGTGCTTTGTTTGGTCAGCTTACCGGAAACCAAGCCAGTTATGATAGGTAACACTCAATTAGTACCACTTGCCAAGCAAATGTTAGCTGATAGAAATATCTGGTTAGATGGGATAATAGTGGCTTGTTTTAATGTAATGTTGTTCAGTTATTATTTGCTCGGTCCATTTATCTTTGATGCTATGGGATTTAGCAGTAAACAATTCGGATACAGCGGGATCATTCTGGCAATAGGAACCTTTGCTGGCAGCTGGCTAAACAAGCGGTTGCTTGCCCGAGGTTATGAGTCAAAACAACTGGTCCAACTCTCTGCATCGCTCGCTATCTGCGGTACGACTCTGCTGTGGTTTCTTCAAGGTGGTATTACTCTGTTAGCCCCAATGCTCTTGGTTGTTGCTTCATTTGGTGTAGGGATTCCAAACATATTGAGCCGAGCCTTAGCAGAGTATAAATCACAGACGGGTAGCGCTGGTGCGCTGTTTGGCTTGCTCTACTACTTGCTGATAGGATTCGGTTTATCCGCTGTCGGCTTAATGCAGAATCTAGGGGCTGCGGTGTTTGTGAGCGCTTTACTGATAGTTGTTGCAAGTTCGGCTCGTAAAAATTAGCAGCATGTCACCATGCTGCTCGTTAAAGACTAACTAAGAATGGGCGAAAAATATCGCGATTGATCTCGGTGCAACTAACACCTGTTTATGGTCAATGGATTGATGCAAGTCATGGGAGTCTGTATTGCAGATCATCGTCCATTCGTTTTTGTCATTTTCAGGCATGGTAAAGCGTGCGGGCGCATTGGTTTGGTTAATGCAGTAGAATAGCTCGTCGCCGTTTTTGCCTATTCCTAAATGCAAAGCGACCGAACTGAGACGATTCCAGTCATCATGTTCCATAAAGCTACCGTCTAAACGGCGCCAGAAAATACGGTTGTCATTGCGTTTTTCACCACTGAATGAGCGAATAAATGGCACCATATATCTTTGTCTTGCCGCCACCATGTCTGCGAGCCAAGACTTAAACTTTTCTTTTTTTTCAGAAGGTTGCCAGTTTAGCCAACTTGTTTCGTTGTCTTGGCAATAAGCGTTATTGTTGCCTTTTTGCGTGTGAGAAAGGACGTCTGCAAATAGAATATGAGGAATACCAAATGCAAATAGTAGGCTAGCCATAAAATTGCGTTTCTGTTTCTCTCGTAGTTCTATCACAGCGGTGCTTTCAGTTTCCCCTTCGACGCCGTAATTGTCTGAACGATTGTCACCATGCCCGTCTCGGTTTTGTTCACCGTTAGCTTCATTGTGCTTATGTTTATAAGAAACAAGATCTTGCATACAAAAACCATCGTGATAGGTAATGTAGTTAACAGTGAGCTTGTAAGGCCAGTTTGCAGCACTGTATAGGTCACGAGAGCCCATTAATCGGGTAGCAAACTCTTTTAAGAAACCTTGATCTCCGCGCCAGAAACTACGAGTGATATCGCGCAGCCTGTCGTTGCATTCATTCCAACCAAAAGGGAAGTTTCCGACTTGGTAGCCATTCGGGCCTATATCCCAAGGTTCAGCAATGAGCTTTACTTCACGGAGAATTGGGTCTTGAGCGACCGCTTTGAAAAATGCAGAATCTGGACTGAAGTGCTCACCATGTCGCCCGAGCGTAGCGGCTAAGTCAAAACGGAATCCATCCACTTGGAACTCATTTGCCCAGTATCTCAGCGTATCCATGACCAAATTCATGGCAGGCTGATAAGAGAGATCGACCGTGTTACCGCAACCGGTGAAGTTAGCGTAGTGTTCACCATGTTTGAAGTAGTAGTTTTTATCCAATGCCTTGAGGTTAAATACTGGCCCATCAGGCCCACCTTCTGCTGTATGGTTGTAAACCACGTCAAGAATCACCTCGATTCCATGACGGTGTAGCTCCCGTATGGCGGTCTTCAGTTCGGTGACAGCATCACCAGCCGCATAACGAGGATCGGGTGCCATAAACAGATATGGGTTGTAGCCCCAGTAGTTGACCTTGTCCATTTCCAATAAATGAGGTTCATGCATGCATGCAGCGACAGGCAGCAACTGAAGGGTATTGATATTCTGCTCTTTGTAGAACTGCAGCATTGACTCACTGACTAACCCAAGATAGCCGCCTCGCTGATCGACAGGCACTGCTGAGTTAAGCTTAGTTACGCCTTTAACATGAGTTTCAAACAGTACCATTTCCTCACGAGGACGATTGGGCTTTACGACACCTTGCCAATAAAACTTATCTTTGACCACAACACATTTCGCAAGTTCAAAGCTTTTTTCAGAGTTAAATGGAGCGGAATAATGGAGCGGTTTTTCTAACGCTTTGGCGTAAGGGTCAGAAACATAATGCGGTTTGCCATCATGAGTCACAATGTAGCCATACTTTTGTCCGGCCGAGATGCCCTCAATATAGGTAAATCGAATTCCGGCATACTCACGATCTAATGGATAGGCTTTAAACTCTCCATTGTCATTAAACAACGCGAGCTGAATATCTTCAGCATGAGGAGAGTATATGGAGAAGTTACACCCTCTGCTATCTGGTGTTGCGCCTAAAGGGTATGGACGAGAGCACGGCATGATCACTACTTTTTAACTGTAATTGTTTATTGTTGAATCTTAAGTAAATAGTTTTGAACGAGATTGGTCAAGCGCCTTACGACAAAATTATAAATGTAATTTTATTTCAAAATTATGATGATTGAGTGTTAAACAGTGAGCTAGGTTGTATTTTGCTGCTGATAATTTTCTAAGAACATTATATCTAAGCCTGATTTTTGTGACTCAATACATAAAAATATTGTTCGGTATGATTTCTCATCCCTTCTCATCCCCCCTAACTATTTCTCATCTGGATGAGTCGTTTTTTCTCCTCCCTAGGTAATCTTGCTGCAGTTGAAGCAAATGGGGCTAAGTCTCGGGGGGCTTGCCCATCTTACCTCTCTTTTTAATGACTTCTGTTTCTGCCTTTACGGAAAAAGTTAATCAGATAGGAAAAAGAATAATAAACCCTAAATGGAGTTAAAAATGAAAAAAGTAAGTGTATTAGCTGCTGCAGTGGCAACAACCCTAGCTGCGGGCTCTGCGTTCGCCGTAGACTTCCACGGTTATATGCGTGCTGGTGTTGGCATGAATGCTGACGGTGGTCAGCAATCAACATATGAAAAGAACAAAATTGGCCGTCTCGGGAACGAAAGCGATATTTACGGTGAAGTGGGTTTAGGCAAAGAAGTATACAACGACAATGGTAAAACCATGTATGTCGATTCAATGTTTGCAATGACTTCAAATGGTTCTAACGATTGGGAAAGTACAGAAACTAACTGTGGACTTGACGGTAGTACTCTTAGCTGTACAGACGATGCTAAGTTTGCACTTCGTCAGTTCAATGTTCAAGCAAAAGGCTTTATCGCTTCTGCGCCTGAAGCTACAATCTGGGCGGGTAAACGTTACTACCAACGTCGAGATATCCATATCTCAGATTTCTATTACTGGAACATTTCTGGCGCCGGTGCGGGTGTCGAAGGTATTGAGGCTGGCCCAGGTAAGTTATCTCTAGCTTGGGTTCGAAACGACCGTGGCGATATTACCGATAAAGGTAACGATGGCGATGCAGGAAATGTAAATACTTTCGATGCTCGTTACGCAGGTCTTGGCTTGTGGGAAGGCGGTAGCCTAGAGATGGGTCTGAACTACGCTATGGTTCACGATACAGATGACGCTTCTCAAGCAGCAAAAGATGCTAAAGATGGCGTAATGTTCACCGCTGAAGTTACTCAAGGCCTAGATGCAGGTTTCAACAAAACGGTATTCCAGTATGGTACAGAGGGCTACTCTAAGACTATGGCATTCTATGGTGATGGTAGCTGGTATGGTGCAGAATCTAAAGCTGGTGCTGATGGTTACCGTCTCATCAACTGGGGTGTTGTTGGTCTAGGCGACTCATGGGAAGTTGGTCACCAATTAGTATACGGTGTGGGTAACGAAATGTGGGACGGTCACGATAAGACTGAAACGTTCTCAGCGGTCGTTCGTCCAGTGTACAAGTGGAACGAAAACATGAAGACACTGTTTGAAGCTGGTTACGCAAAAGATGAAACGGATGGCACTGACAAAGCAATTAACAAGTTCACTGTTGCTCAAGCATGGACTGCTGGCTCTAGTTTCTGGGCTCGTCCTGAAATCCGTGTATACGGTTCATACCTATCTTCAGATACTAACGACTTCAACGGTGGTCGTGATGACAACCAGTTCCAGTTCGGTGTTCAGGCTGAAGCTTGGTGGTAATTTAGATAGTCGTCTAGTTTAATATTTATCGTCCATAAATCTCATAGCCGGCTTTTGCCGGCTATTTTTCTCAAAGTTCATGCTAAAGTGCTTTAAGAAAAATAGTGCAGGAAGTGATTATGCAATTTAAAACTCTAATTTTGTCTGGGGTTCTTGGTTTAGCCGTCGTAGGGTGTGGAAGCACTACAGTTGTTGAGCAAGTATCTCAAACTAATATCGCAGCAAGCAGTTATGGTGAGCTTAGTACTACAAGTGTTAAGTTGCGCAGTTCGACATCCGTTGCGATTAACGAAAAAAGTCAGCTTCTACAAAATAGTGATGTTAACAGTTATGTTGCTGTTTTCGATGTACCAGCGGATAGAGGTGAAGTTGAATTTACGGTGACGAGCTTTATCACCGATTCCGTATTTGTTCCAACGGTACTGGTAGTAGATCAAAATGGTAATGTGATTGACCGTGTTGAATCTAGTGAGTTTCGATACGAAAAACCACAACTGCTTTTAGGAAATCGACTTGTATCAGATTTCTCCGTGTTTCCTCCAAGAAGTGCAGAGTTTCTCAGAGTCGTAATTTTTACCGAAGAAGAAACCCTCAACAGCAAAACAGAAGTTGTCCATCCTGCGAGGTTAGATGCAGAAGCTAGAGGCAACTATATTGGTGGCATTGACAATCCACTCGTACCTCATGCCCGTACGGGCCTAGTCTCAATCAATGTTGAAGGGACTGGCTATTATGCATCTGTGCCAGAGGAAACTAAAAGGACAGATTATGTTCCTGATGACGTAAAAGAAGAGACCACGAATTATTACTTTAGAAGTATCACTGAAGCTGTTGAGTCGGAAAATATACCTAAGGCGTTAGCGCTTCTAGAAGAAGCAAAAGCACTTAATGTAGAAGGCGCACAACAGGTATTTATTAAAGCAGTCAACGCTAAGTAAATTAACCATTTTTCCTCCCAAAGCCCTCGAATTGTGCGAGGGCTTTTTGCGTTTTTTACAAAAGTTCCGTTTAAATTTATAAAAGTGTGAACTTGATCGTGTAAATAAATTTATGTGGCTACCACTTGTAAAATGATAATAATTTCAAATATTTAATGTTAATTGATAAATTGCAGTGTTACGTTGTGACAAAGTTTAGATGCGTATAAGTGCCTAGTTGCACTTCATTTTTGAGTATTACCTACTACGTTTTAGGTGTTCGTGCAGTTTTTAGGCATTGCGCACTAATTCGGACATGGTTTAACCCAATACGGATATACGTTATGAACATTAAATTATTAGCCGCTTTAATCGCGGCAACAGCATGTGGTACAAACGCTTTCGCAGCAGAAATCTACAGCAGCGAAGGTTCAACTCTTTCAATTGGTGGTTATGTTGATGTGGGGATCGGGGAGTATGAGAAAGGTACCGCCGCTTCAGCACAAGATGTTGATGTCAACCAGATATCTCCTCGCATAAATATTTCTGGTACCCAGGACCTTGGTAACGGTGTCGTAGTTGATGCAAAAGGTGAATGGGCGCTCAACTATCTAGACGGTGGAGACAACTCATTTTCTACCCGCCTAGGTTACATAGGAGTTACTCATGAACAGGCAGGTCGCATGGTTGTCGGTACTCAGTGGGCTCCCTACTATGATGTTGCAGGTGTCGCCGATATGCCAATCGCATTTGCCAATGACTTCTTGTACGAAAACCACAACTTACTAGGCACTGGTCGTGCAGAAAGAATGGTCAGTTATCGAAACTCATTCGATTTTAATGAGGATGCAAGCCTAGGCTTCGGATTGGGTTGGCAAGGCGATGAAAGTGAGAAAAGCGCGGATGCTCGTGGTCAGGTTGCTCTCGGAATGAAGTTTATGGGCTTCGGTTTAGGGTATACATACTCTGGTGGCGATTTAGAGATATCAGGAGTGAAAAAAGATACCAACTCCCACGTTGTTGCAGCAAACTATGGTAGCTATGGTAGCGGCCTCTATGTTGCGGCTGTTTATGGTATGAATGAGTATTTCTATGCGGGACTGGAAGACAGCATTCAGCTTGAAGGCTTACTCGCGTTCGGACTGGAAAACGGTCTCAACTTCAGTGTGAATTATGAAGCGGTAGAAGACGATAAGACCAACAAAACTCAATATAGTACAAGTGCATTTCAGGCCGAATATACCATTACGCCAAGTCTAGTCACGTTTGCAGGTTATGAAGTCGATCTAGGTGATGATGACCCGGCAACCAAAGACGATGACAAATGGATTATTGGTGCACGTTACTTCCTATAACTAAGAATCTACTGCCTTAACACATCTATCGTGTTGACGCCTATTCGCATTTGAGTAGGCGTTTTTCTATTCTGGTAAGTGATACCAACCAGAATAAATATCTGGTCATTCTAGCTGGTTAAAATCGCTGATAGCTGCGTTATAGATATGTTTTCAAAGAATGGTGTAGGTAGAGCAACTAGCTATCTGCAATCTATGCTTTGCTCTAAGCGATTTTTCCTGCGCAATTATCTGTTCATCTATTTATCCCGATTGGTATGATACATCAGTAATATTGGGTATGAGCTCTTAGTTTTGAAACCAAACCGTTTTTTTATTAGCCACTTAGCATAGAATGTCAGGTTCTTAAATAACGTCAGGGATGGTGACATGAGTTCAGTAAAACTTGGAGAGGCTGTGGTTGAGCCAAGCAAGATTCTATGTGTTGGTCGTAACTATTTAGAACATATCCAAGAGCTGAATAATTCTGTTCCTGAGCAAATGGTGGTGTTTTCCAAACCGCCATCCTCGATTGCCTCTAATCTAAGTTCCTTTCATCAAGAACGACTCCACTACGAAGGCGAAATCTGCTTTATCGTTAAGCATGGCAATTTGTCTGCGGTGGGGGTCGGGCTCGATCTGACCAAGCGTGACCTACAGTCTCAACTAAAAGAAAAAGGTTTACCTTGGGAGCGCGCTAAAGCCTTTGATGGTTCTGCGGTGTTTAGTCGTTTTGTCCCTTTGGCTGGCTTAGAGATAGAGTCGTTAGAAATTGAGCTGTTTATCAATTGTGTCCGTGTTCAAAAAGGCTCGGTGAAACAAATGATTTATTCGCCAGCAGTGATTGTTGAAGAGCTCAAGAGTTACACTACCTTGTGCGATGGTGACATCATTATGACCGGTACCCCACAAGGTGTAGGTGAAGTGCATGCGGACGATGTGTTCTTAGCTCGATTAAAGTCCGGTGACAAAACGCTGATAGAGATTGAGTGGGTTGCTCAATAATTAACGCTTTACTCTGCCCCTAGGTCAAGGATTAACCTCCAATTGAGAGTTCAATTGGAGGTTTTTATTATGGGTTGTTGTAATCAAGCGCCTAAAGGTGGAAGCAACAATGTCGGTCTACTTCTCAAGTGCATAGCGATAATGGCGATTGTTTTGTTCCTAATTGCCGCTCTATTTGGTTAGAGCAGTTTTAGAAACAAGAACACCACCATACTGACCAAGGTTGTTAATAGAACATTCTTGGTTTTCCATGCTAGAAATGCTGCGATGAAAGCACCGACCAAGTAAGGGTTACCTGCCGAGAGCCAAAGTTTCTGTTCTGGCATAAAGACAATCGGCGCCCAAATTGCGGTTAACACAGCAGGGCTTGAGTATTTCAGCAGTCGCTGAGCCTGTGAGTTGAGCCTTAACGGTAGACGAGGCTCTAAAAAAAGATATCGACTTGCAAATACCAGTGCTGTCATCGCGAGTATAGAAAGCATAATCATTGGTTAGCCCTATTTAGTGTTTCAGCAACGTATCCGGCAAGCATTCCAGCGATACTGGCAATCATCAACCCAGACTCAACTCCTTGGGCATAGCAAATGACTGATGTGACCAATGAAACGACGACCGCAAGAAGTACCGGAGAAGATTTTACATTGGGAGCGACAATGGCGATAAAAGTTGCAGCGACTGCGAATTCCAATCCTAACTCATTCAATGCCGGGATGTAGCTTCCGGCGACAATGCCTGCGAGTGTGGCGAGATTCCAACACAGATAAAAACTCAGTCCTGCTCCTAGTGCGTACCAGCGATTAAACTGCTGTTCAGATTGTTGACCGCAGATAGCAAACAATTCATCGGTCAAAAGAAAGCCAAGGCACAGTCTCCACTTCAGTGGTAAAGGGCTAACTTTATCTCGCATTGAAACGCTATATAGTAAATGCCTAGAAGTAATAAAGAATGCCGCGAGTAGCATGGTGGCAAGCGTTGCGCCAGCTTTAAACATTCCGGTTGCGACTAGCTGAGCAGAACCGGCAAAGAGGATCGCCGACAATGCTTGGCTTTCTAAAACGGTGAGTCCAGACTCAATAGCAAATGAGCCAGCAAGTAATCCCCATGGAATAACCGCAATACTGAGTGGCACCATCGCTAGGGTACCTTGCCAAAAGAGTTTTGAACGGCTGAGTTGTATGTTGTGTTCGAAGGTCATGGTATTCATAGTTATTGTTTTGATGTGATGGATAATGATCTTATTAACTCACACTCAAGCTATAGCGGCTTGTACAAAATTGCTGGCTAGTATTGCCTTATCCTTTGCCAACAAACTGTCTTGGTGTGACGCCCAAAGCGCGCTTGAAATGTCTATGGAAGTGGCTTTGGTCATGAAAGCCAGTTTCCTGAGCGACATCTGAAATCTTAAGTCCTTGACGAAGAAGTTGTTTTGCTACCCTGAGTCGCGCTTGGATCTGATAGGCGTGTGGCGGTAGACCAAACTCTTTTTGGAAACTACGTGTGAGATAATAAGGGCTGAGTCCCGCCAGCTTGGATAAGTCCTCAAGGCTCACATCTGCTTGTGGGAAATCGTCCAAAAACTCTTTAACTAACAACAACTGGCGTTGGCTGCGCGTTTTCGGCTCCCAATCGAGTTTAGACTTGCTATGACGAGAAACGAGTTTGACTAAGGTGCCATAGATCAATGTCTCCCTAAGCAGCTTATTGTCTGATTGCGCTAAAGTGTCAAACACCAACCGTAGTTGCTGAGCGAGTTCTGGATCGTATACGACGGGCTCTGGAAAGTATGGGATGGATGAGCCAGGTGAGAGGCCTTCTGTAAGCTGAGCAAACTGATTAGGTAATGGATACATGGCTTTGTATTCCCATCCACCCTCAGTGGCAGTTTGACCGTTATGAACTTCATCAGCATTCACTAGAATGATGCTGTCTTGTGGGGCAATGTGGTTGCCCCCAGTACGATAAAAACGTTGCGCACCTTTCTCAATCACACCTATGGTATAGCCCTCGTGGCTATGACGAGAGAAATTCTGATGCGTGTATTTCGCATCTAACAATTCAAGCCCACCTAGCTCATTGGCTAAATGAAAACTGGCTGATTCTTTACTGCCTTTCGCCATAAGCTTTCCTTGCGCTCTAATGTTTGTTTACGGATCTGACAGTCTAGCTTATAGGCCTTAGTTATTTTTGTACAAAATTGCTCAAGTTGATGCTTATTTTATTAACAACTATAAAAGTCATTTAGTCTGTTTTTATGAATGGCTGTTTATTGTTTGTGGTGGATAAATTGATAGTGTTGGACTAAAATGCCGCGGTTTTTTGGTTTATTAATATTATAACTATGATTGATATTTCTGTGCTGCCGATTTATTTGACCGCTGTTGTTGCACTGCTGCTGTTACCTGGACCGGATATGTTGCTGATCGCCAGTTCAAGTATGAGCTACGGTCGTAAAGTAGGCATTTTTGCGAGCTTAGGTAACGCCACTTCAGGGATTATCCTGACCCTACTTGCTGCACTCGGTGTTTCTGCACTGATTGCCATGAGCCCAATTGCCTTAAAAGCGCTGCACTTGTTAGGTGGTGCTTACTTACTAAAAATGGGCTGGGACTGTATTCGAGCAAGTGCCGCTGATGCGCCACAAATGGATGGATCAAACAAGGTCGCGACAACTTTTTATCAGCGAGCTCTGGTAAGTAACTTGCTTAATCCTAAAGCTTTAGTGTTCTTTGTGATGTTTTTGCCTCAATTTGTTTCCAGCAACATTACCGCAAGTTCTGGCGAACAAATGTTAGCACTGGGCTTATTGCTGAATGTCTTAGGTCTCTTGTTCAACCTATTGCTGGTGGCGTTAGTGGGTACGTTGGGTAAGCCGCTACTCGAAAACGCTAAATTTAGAACATATCAGCATAAGTTTATGGGGTTGATATTTGTCGTGTTAGCGATTTGGATGTTAAGCTCATTTGCGAGCTAGCCGCATTTAATACCAACCTAAATAAGTATCTGGGCATTCTTGCTAGTTAAAATCGCTGATAGCTGCGTTATAGATTTTGTAGGTAGGTCAACTAGCTAGCTGCAATCTATGCCTTGCTCTAAGCGATTTTTCCTGCGCAATTATCTGACCACCTACTTATCCAGATTGGTATAAAAGGTCAGCGTGTGCTGGCCTTTTTTGATCTATATGGAAACAAGGAAGTAGCGCCAATGAATGTTCAGTTTGTACTTAACCCGCCGAAGAACGTTAAAGATGTAATCTACAATGGCTTGAAAGCATTCAATATGCAGTACTTCCCGGATGAGGACATTCAGAGTCTCGCCTGTTACGTAGAAGATGATGATGGTAACTTCGCCGGTGGTCTAACAGGTGAAATATTTACCAATACTCTGTTTGTTGAGTTTCTTTGGGTGGATGAGCGTGAAAGGAAGCTAGGTATTGGTTCACTGCTCATGGAACGTATCGAGTCTGAAGCAAGAGCATTAGGTGTTACAGACTTATATCTTGATACCTACAGTTTCCAAGCTCCGGGTTTTTATGCCAAATTAGGATTTGAAGAAGTTGGACGTTATACGGGGTTTCCAACCGCGGGCGTTGATAAGATTTTCTTACAAAAGAAAATTGTTTAAGAGACTTCTCACATTAAACTAACAATGTTGGCGTTTAGGGTTGTCATAATCTCTGGCTTTAATTCGTGAGTAACTCGCACAGTATGTTTAAAAACTTTGCTACGACACAGTCTGCAAAAATCACTCTAGCCCTGATTGGCTGGGTGTTTGCTATTTGTCTTACGCAAAATTCAGGCATGCTAACGGTGTGTGAGTACAAGTATACTTCTCTGGCCGATAGCACTCATGTTACCGATCAATCGACGGACATTAGCAAGCAGTGTGATTTAACGGAGAAGCTTTTAGGCAGTGCCAAGGTTAATCTTGATCACGTCGTGGTTTCTTTCTTTGTTGCGCTGTTGGTGATTGTCGCTTGGCTTATCTCAACCAGACAAGCTTCTCCTCAGTTTACTGAACCTATAGTTCCCAAATCCCGTCTTCATCTCACTTTCTGTGTCTTCAGAGAATAAACAAATTCGTTACTGGCTTTAGCCAGAGATAGTTCGTATTTGTTATTCCCCCATTGAGGGGCATATACCAACCAGAATAAGTATCTGAGTATCTATTTATTAGATTGGTTTCAATTGGACACAACAATGATAAAACAAACTCGATTTGCACCTTTTAGTCTGCTGAGCTTTTTTCTTATGCTGAGCAGTGTGCTTTTCTCGACCTTAGCATTTGCGCAGGTCGAGACGGGGTGGATGGTTAATCCGGATCATCCTCCTGCAAAAACTCGCTTTGTCGTGACAGGGCAAGTAAACCCCAAAGATAAAACTGTCGAAGGTTTTCTCGAAGTTGCTTTAGAAGGTGACTGGAAAACCTATTGGCGCTCACCCGGTGAAGGAGGCATAGCGCCAAGTATTTCATGGCAGGGCTCTTCTAACCTGGAATCCGTTGACTGGCATTGGCCTTACCCGCAGCAGTTTAATCTACTCGGTATCAACACCCTTGGTTACAAAGGGGATACCTTGATCCCAATAACGCTGCACGTCGAAGACTTTAACAAGCCAGTGAGTCTCGATGCTAAGCTGACGTTATCTTCATGTACCACCATCTGTGTACTGACCGATTATCCATTTAGCTTGGACTTTATACCGAGTGAGTTGGTCGTCTCAGAAAAGGCTATGTACCAACATGCTCAAGCGATCAGTCAGGTGCCTAAAGCATCCCCTTTGATTTCAGAGCAAAGTGCAGTTTGGGATAGTTCGACTAATCAGCTTCAAGTGACTTTGATAAAGCCACTAGGCTGGGATGCACCCGAACTTATTGTAGATAGTCGAGTAGAGGCGATCAGTGATTACAGTTATACGCTCAACCATCTTAAAGTTGAGGGAGAAAAACTTGTCGCAGTATTTGATGTATCGACATGGCTTGGTGACATCAATCTAAGCGAACAGTCCGTCGATGTGACCATCAAGGACACGGATTTTATCGCTGAACAAGCCGCGCAAGTGACAAAAGGTCTCGTATCTGCACCAATACCAAGCTTCTCTTTGGTTGAGATGATTGGTTTTGCCTTACTAGGCGGACTGATACTCAACGTGATGCCATGTGTACTCCCTGTGTTGGGGATGAAGTTGAGCGGCGTTATTAGCGCCCAAGGTATAGAGCGCCGAAAAGTGCGCTTGCAGTTTCTTGCTTCTTCAGCAGGCATTGTGACTTCGTTCTGGTTGTTGGCGGCATTTCTGCTGATTTTGAAGTTCTCCGGTAGTGCCATTGGCTGGGGTATTCAGTTCCAGAGCCCTTGGTTTATCGGCTTTATGGTGGCAGTAACGGCTCTGTTTGGTGCCAATATGCTTGGTTTGTTTGAAATTAGGCTATCGTCGAACACCAATACATGGCTTGCCTCAAAAGGGGATGACTCTTATGCAGGGCACTATCTGCAAGGTATGTTTGCCACACTACTTGCGACGCCATGTTCTGCGCCTTTCTTAGGGACGGCTGTTGCATTTGCATTAGCGGCCAGCACCGTGGATATGCTGGTCATCTTTACTGCTCTTGCGCTAGGCATGGCTTTACCTTGGATTGTAGTGGCACTGTTCCCTGGGCTTGCCTCTTACCTGCCTAAGCCGGGAGCTTGGATGAATAAGGTGAAGCTGCTGTTTGGTGCGATGATGCTTCTCACCAGCGTTTGGCTGCTTTACTTGCTCGCCAACCACCTTCCAGTGTTCTGGGTCATTGTTTTAGCAGCCACCGCGTTAGTCGTCGTGCTTATGCGCATCAAAAAGGTTTATGGCGATAAAGCGTTTGTCATCTCTGGTGGCGCATCTTTACTGCTGCTTGCTGGCGGGCTAGTGATTGGAAGTATGACGGCGGATCATTGGTCAACGCCTTTACCTGAAGATTTGTCGTGGGTAAGGCTGTCAAATGAAGCCATTACTGAGTCAGTAACAAATGGCAATACTGTGTTCGTTAACGTGACAGCAGACTGGTGTGTGACCTGTAAAGCGAACAAGATTGGTGTAATCTTGCAAGATCCCGTTTACTCAGCGCTGCAGCATCCGAATGTCACACTTATCCAAGGTGATTGGACTCACCCTGATGGGCTAGTGACGGATTATCTTCGAGCCAATGGCAGATTTGGTGTGCCGTTTAATATTGTCTACGGGCCTAATGCGCCTCAAGGCATCCCACTGCCTGTGATATTAACCGATGAAGCGGTCACACAAGCACTTAAGCAAGCGAGTGGGGAGGCGGGTTAATGAAGATAAGACCGCTCTACTGGCTCAAAGAAATATCAAAGTATTTGCTATTCGCGATTGTGATCACCACTGCAATTGATCTCTATCGTGCTCAAAATGTACCGACGGAAATGGCGCCGGATTTAGTCACAGTGGATGAAACGGGAAACCCAGTTGATGTGATCGAGATGAGCTACCAAACCCCGGTCGTTATCTATTTTTGGGCAACTTGGTGTCCGGTATGTAAGTTTGTCAGTCCTACCGTTGATCGGGTTAGTCAATATTACCCAGTGGTCGCGATCTCTGGAGCCTCTGGAACAGACTTGCGTGTTGAGGCATTCAGGCAAAAACACGGTTATCAATTTACCAACGTCAACGACGAGAACTCTCAGCTGTTTAAGCAGTGGGGTATCTCAGTGACACCAACCATATTCATTGTCAGAGACGGCAAAATCGAATCAATCACAACTGGCATTACAACACCGCCAGGTTTACTTGCACGTCTTTGGTTAAACAATTAGGAATTTACTATGTTCAATAAACTAACGTTAGCGCTAGCTACAAGCGTTCTTTTTACTGCTCCAGTAATGGCAGCCCCTCAAGATCAAAAGATTGCTGAGATTGTAGAGATGCTAGAGGCAAACCCGCAGGTTGTCGATGGATTACATGAAAGCCTAGGAATGTATATCAAGCAGCAACAGCAGTTTACTCACCTGCTAGAGAGTAGCCAAAATTACCTTAACGATCCTAATCACTCATTTATAGGTGCAGAAAACGGCGAGTTCACGATTATCAACGTGACCGACTACAGCTGCCCATTCTGTAAGAAATTAGACGTGGAGTTAGATAAGCTCGTGAAAGATTACCCGCAAATCAAAGTGGTGAATCTCTATGTACCGCTTAAAGAAGGCAGCTCTTCGGTGAACTCGGCCGCTTACGCGCTTAACGTTTGGCAAAAAGATCGTGATAAATATCAGCAAGTACATGATTTATTGGTGTCAAAACCGGGCACACATAATGCTGCATCTTTAATGAAGATTGCGCAAAAAACTGGGACGACGGAGCATCTGAATGTCAGTGATGAGGTGAAGGCGCAGTTAGAAAACAACTATGCCATGTTTACTGGTTTAGGTTTAAGAGGTACGCCAGCACTTATCATGGGTGAACAAGTTATCCCAGGTTATGTGCCTTATCAGCAACTTGAGGAAGTGGTTAAAGAGCAACTTTAGGTTTTCTACCCCATACCATTAGGTATGGGGTTTTATTTATAGAGCTCTTTAATGTATTAAAGCAAACTATGTTGGTGTTCTGAAATCAGCATCCCCATAGACTCTGACGCCTTATCAAGTACGTGTTCAAAGCTATCAGAATCTTCAAACTTCTCGATCACTTCGTAGTAACACTTCAATTTCGGTTCTGTTCCCGAAGGACGAACGATAACTCGTGCACCACACGATAGGTGATAGATAAGTACGTCACTCGCTGGTAGGTCGATGGTTTGAGTTGAACCATCAGCAAAGTACTTGGTGAGTGACTTAAGATCTTCTGTCACTTCCACTTTACTACCCGCAATCATAGTCGGAGGATTAGCTCTGAGCTTATCACCTACAGGTGGTGCTTTCGGATCCAGCGCAATACTGCGTTGCGAATTCAGATACATACCGTGCTGACGGTAGATAGCTTCTAATTGATCCCAAATGGTTTTTCCTTGGCTTTTTAGCTCGGCGGTCAATTGCGCAAAGGCAACCAGAGCGGATAGACCATCCTTATCCCAGACTTTGTTCCCAACCGTGTAGCCTAGTGCTTCTTCATAGGCAAATAGGAACTGCTGATCGTCGCTTTGCTTTTGCATTGCCACATTGGTTAGCCATTTAAAGCCTGTCAGTGTTTGGAAGTAAGTGGCATCGTGCGCATCGGCTATCTTGTTTAACAAAGTGGATGAAACAATGGTATTGCCGACAAGTTGCTTACTCGCCTCTGTTTGTGACAAGAGGTAATGACCAAATAAAGTGCCCACTTGGTCACCAGTAAGCATCTGATAGTTACCGTCTGGCTTGCGCACAGCGACAGCAAATCGGTCTGCGTCTGGGTCATTGGCACAAGCTATGTCTGCGTTGTGTTGTTTAGCCAATGCCATGACCATATCCATTGCCCCAGCTTCTTCTGGGTTCGGGAAGTTGACGGTAGGGAAAGTGCCGTCTGGTTCACTTTGTTCTGCAACACTGTAGAAGTGGTTAAAGCCCGCGTCGTTGAGTAGGGTTTGCGCCATGTTTGCCCCCACACCATGCATAGCGGTGTATGCGATAGCGACATCGTTAGGCGCAGTATGGTTAGCCAAGAGTGGATTGTTATTCATCGTCTGGCGGTAAGTTTCGTAGTAATCCTCTTTTAGCCAGACGAGTAAACCATGCTTCTCGGCATCATCTAGTGCCATAAGTGGTATCGGTTTAGTGGCCGCGATGTCAATTTCATTTGCAATGCCTGAATCATGTGGCGGGATGATTTGCGCGCCATTTTCCCAGTACACTTTAAAGCCATTGTATTCTGGTGGATTGTGGCTGGCTGTAACCACAACAGCGGCTGCTGCATCAAAGTGTTTTACCCCAAACGCAACAATTGGTGTTGCTGCTACTGCATGTGTTAGGAAAACCTTAATCCCAAGAGATGTAAGAACAGAAGCCGTATCGTGAGCAAACTGCTTAGAGTCTGTACGACCATCATAACCAATCACAACACCGCGTGTTTTTGCATCTTTGACTTGTTCAACAAGATAGTGACCAAGGCCCGTCGCGGTTTCTTGAATCACTAAACGGTTCATTCGGTTTGGACCACAACCCACTTTGCCTCGTAGGCCTGCAGTACCAAATTCCAAACGTTGGCTAAAGCGATCGTCTAGTTCATCAAATGCTTGTTCATCGATTAGGTGTTGAAGCTCTTCTCTTGTATGTGGGTCAGGATCTTTCTCTAACCAACGCGTCACTTGTTCCATCATGATGTTTTTACCTTCTTCATGTCCTAACTTAAGTCTATGTTATTTGCTGAATTTAGCCTGATTTTAATTGATATTGATTATCATTTGCGAGAGCGCAATCGCTAAACCTTTCTATGCTCTGCCTAGTCACCATTTCTAATAGGACTTTCTTGCACAATTTAGAAACGCCAACTAACGTTTATTAACATAAATATAACAAATTACATGAAATTTACTGGTTATAAGGAATTTTCCAAGTCCAAAGGCTGATTGGTACTTTCTTGCAGATGTAGGCTCAATGCAAAGACTAAGTACCCGCATCACGGTTGATGACTCTGGTAGAGGAGAGGTCTTTTGAAAAGTTTACAGTTGATACTGTGGCGATTGAGTAGTGTTTTGTTAATTTGCATCACTGCTTCTGCACGAGCAGAAGAAAGTGCCTACAACATGACTCAGGGAGTCACCAATATCAGTGAGCAGGTTTATGACCTCCATATGCTGATATTCTACATCTGCTGCGCCATCGCGGCTGTGGTCTTTGGGGCGATGTTCTACTCCATGTATCACCACCGCAAATCTAAAGGGGCGGTAGCGGCTCACTTCCATGAAAGTACTAAAGTGGAAGTGATTTGGACCGTTATTCCGATCATTATCCTCGTCTTAATGGCTATTCCCGCAACCAAAACCTTGGTCGCGATGGAAGATACTTCTCAATCTGATCTGACAATCAAAATCACGGGTTCACAATGGAAGTGGCATTATAGCTATTTCGGTGAAGACGTTGAGTTCTTCAGTTTGCTCGCAACCAGCCAAAAAGCGATTGATGGCATCGAGGAAAAGGGTGCGCATTATCTATTGGAAGTGGATAACCCGTTGGTGCTACCGATCAACCGTAAAGTGCGCTTTTTGATGACGGCTGATGACGTTATTCACTCTTGGTGGGTGCCCGACTTTGCGGTGAAGAAAGACACCATCCCAGGATTTATTAACGAGGCTTGGACTCGAATAGACAAACCGGGTGTCTACCGCGGTCAATGTGCTGAGTTATGTGGCCGCGCTCATGGCTTCATGCCAATTGTTGTTCACGCCATGGAAGAAGAGAAATACGACGAGTGGCTGCTTGCGAAGAAAGCGGAATTAGAGAAAGCGAAGCAAGAAGCCGCAGCATCACT
Organism: Vibrio sp. VPAP30; assembly: GCF_001188205.1. Lineage (NCBI taxonomy): Bacteria > Pseudomonadati > Pseudomonadota > Gammaproteobacteria > Vibrionales > Vibrionaceae > Vibrio > Vibrio sp. VPAP30. The sequence goes on along the minus strand of NZ_LBLS01000013.1, from coordinate 389,268 downwards.
CACCGCCTCTTTGTCTCTGGAAGAGCTAATGAGTGTTGGCGAGAAAGTGTATCTCGATCGATGCGCAGTTTGTCACCAAGCGAACGGTGCTGGGATACCCGGAGCATTCCCAGCCATTACTGGCAGTAAAGTCGCAACGGGTGATGTCTCTTCGCACATTGATATTGTGGTCAATGGTCGTTCGGGTACAGCGATGCAAGCATTCTCTAATCAGCTGACAGATAAAGAGATTGCGGCAGTGGTGACCTACCAACGAAATGGTCTCGGCAACAGTGTGGGTGATCTAGTTCAAGCATCAGATGTTAACCAGCTTAAGGCGTCTAAGGAGGGACAATGAAAACGTCCAAACCTGATTCGATCGTAGAAGACAAAACCAAATCAGCGCCAGCTACTGATGCCGATATCAGCCGCGGCAATAGCACGATTGCGGTCGACGCTGATGATCATGACCATGATCACCATGGGCCAGCTAAAGGGATTACACGTTGGCTCTACTCGACTAACCACAAAGACATAGGAACGCTTTACCTTTGGTTTAGTTTTAGCATGTTCTTAATCGGCGGCGCGATGGCGATGATTATTCGTGCTGAGCTTTTCCAGCCGGGCCTGCAATTGGTAGAGCCTCAGTTCTTTAATCAAATGACTACCGTGCATGGTCTGATCATGGTATTCGGTGCGGTGATGCCTGCTTTCACTGGGCTGGCAAACTGGATGATCCCAATGATGATTGGTGCGCCTGATATGGCTCTGCCACGGATGAACAACCTCAGTTTTTGGATTCTCCCTTTCGCTTTTGCCATTCTTATTGCCTCATTGTTTACGGAAGGTGGCGGTCCTGATTTTGGTTGGACCTTCTATGCGCCACTTTCGACGACGTATGGGCCGGACAGTACTGCATTGTTTGTTTTCTCGGTACACATTATGGGGATCAGCTCGATCATGGGGGCAATCAACGTGATCGTTACCATCGTCAATATGCGTGCACCGGGAATGACATGGTTCAAAATGCCAATGTTTGTTTGGACTTGGCTTATTACCGCGTTCCTACTGATTGCCGTCATGCCAGTTCTCGCTGGGGCAGTCACCATGGTGCTTACCGATAAATACTTTGGAACCTCGTTCTTTGATGCAGCAGGGGGCGGCGACCCTGTGATGTTCCAGCATATCTTCTGGTTCTTCGGTCACCCTGAAGTGTACATAATGATTTTGCCTTCTTTTGGTATTGTCTCTGCAATTATTCCAGCCTTTAGTGGCAAGAAGTTGTTTGGTTATCACTCAATGGTATACGCAACCTGCAGTATCGCGCTGTTGTCCTTCCTTGTTTGGGCACACCACATGTTTACCACGGGTATGCCGGTATTCGCCGAACTCTTCTTTATGTATTGCACCATGCTGATAGCGGTGCCGACCGGCGTTAAGGTGTTTAACTGGGTGGCAACCATGTGGCGAGGGGCGATGACTTTTGAAACGCCGATGTTGTTCGCGATTGCGTTTATTATTTTGTTCACTATTGGCGGCTTCTCTGGGTTGATGCTCGCGATTGTGCCTGCTGATTTTCAGTATCACGATACCTATTTTGTTGTCGCCCATTTCCACTATGTGTTGGTCTCGGGAGCTGTGTTCTCGATTATGGCGGCGGCTTACTATTGGTTGCCTAAATGGACGGGGAACATGTATGACCACAAGTTGAGTTTGTGGCATTTCTGGTGTTCGATCATTTCAGTCAATGTCCTTTTCTTCCCGATGCACTTTTTAGGCTTAGCAGGTATGCCAAGGCGTATCCCCGATTATGCGATTCAATTTGCAGACGTTAACCAAATTGTCTCAATAGGAGGCTTTGCCTTTGGCCTGTCACAGTTAATCTTCTTGTGGCTGGTGATCAAATGCATCAAAGGTGGTGAAAAGGCCTCGGCGAAACCTTGGGATCGTGCTGAAGGATTGGAATGGACAGTACCAAGTCCTGCACCTCATCATACTTTCTCAACACCGCCAAAAGTGGACTAGGGACTCTGCTATGGACGGGCAAGCGAAATCCAATAGAAAGCTTACGCTCAAGCTATGTGCTGCGGTTGTCGCCATGTTTGGCTTCGGTTTTGCTCTTGTCCCCTTATATGACGTGATGTGTGAAACATTAGGAATCAACGGAAAAACCAATACAGAGTCTGCGCTACAACCTCAAGGTATGGTCCCTGACACATCACGTCTTATTCGCGTAGAGTTTATGGCGCACAATAATCAAGGAATTCCTTGGTCTTTTGTCCCTGCACAAACTTCAATGGAAGTGCATCCCGGTGAAGTGATTCAAACCGCTTACTTCGCTAAGAATTTGTCTTCTAAAGATATTGTCGGCCAAGCTGTGCCATCGGTCTCTCCGGGGCTAGGTGCTACCTATTTCAACAAAATTGAATGTTTCTGTTTTAATCAACAGCCTTTGCAGGCTGCTGGAAAAGCAGAAATGCCGCTGATTTTCTATATCGAACCGGATATCCCAGACTCGATTCATACCCTGACTTTGTCGTACACCTTATATGACATCACAGAGAAAACGACCTCAACCGAGTTAGCTAACGTTTCATCATCAAGCGATGAGATTTTGCAAGGAGCAGCACAATGAGTTCAAAACATCAACCCTATTACGTTCCCGCTCAAAGTAGCTGGCCGATTGTTGGCGCTGTTGCTTTGTTTTTAATTGCTGTCGGTGCAGGCTTGACCGTACAGAACATGGCTGAAGGTGGGGATGGAAGTGTCTTTGGCAAGCTGATTTTGCTCGCGGGCTTTATCTTTCTGCTCTATATGTTCGCGGGTTGGTTTAGCAACGTTATTACTGAATCTATGAGTGGTAAGAATTCTGCTCAGTTGTCCCGTTCTTATAGGCAAGGGATGAGCTGGTTTATTTTTTCTGAAGTGATGTTCTTTGGCGCTTTCTTCGGCGCTCTTTTTTACGCGCGTATGATTTCTGTGCCTTGGCTTGGCGGGGCAGGTAACAATGCCATGACCCATGAGGTTATCTGGCCGACATTTGAGGCTTTATGGCCATTAACGACTACTCCAGGTGGAGACACGACCAATGCTATGCCTTGGCAAGGCTTGCCATTAATCAACACGATTATCCTGCTCACTTCTTCGATTACTCTTCATCTAGCGCATGTCAGTTTAGAGCAGAATAAGCGTATGGCGTTGATTGTCTGGCTTGAAATCACAATTGTTTTGGCGTGTTTCTTCTTGTACTACCAAGGGGTTGAGTACGCACATGCCTATCAAGATTTAGGCTTAACGCTTCAATCAGGAATTTATGGCAATACCTTTTTCTTATTAACCGGGTTCCATGGCATGCATGTTCTATTGGGCACCACATTTTTGATCATATTGCTGGCTAGAGTGGCAAAAGATCATTTCACGCCCAAAGACCATTTTGCCTTTCAGGCTGGTAGTTGGTATTGGCATTTTGTTGATGTGGTGTGGCTATGCTTGTTCGTCTTTGTATACGTGCTTTAACGTTAATCTAAACAGTGCTAGTAAGGGCGTACGTTAGGTTCAATTAGGCCGCTTAATAAGGCGGCCACCATTAACACAATAGCGAGTGCAGAAAGGAAAACGCGGCGACCTAAATAAAAGCTCATGGGTTTGTCATCTGGGAGGGAATCTTCATCAGAGTCGTCTTCCGATTCGGGACCTTTAACCATTTCAAACATCGCTCTACCGAGGTTAACAAGGATGAAGAGTAGCAGCAGTACTAGGACAAGTTTGAATATGAATACCATGAGTGGTTCCTTTTTTGCTCCGCTGAAAACCACAAGGTTTGTGGTTGTTTGTCTAATAACTGTGGTCGCCTTTTCGATATTGATCAACTTAGGTTTATGGCAATTATCTAGAGCAGATGAGAAAAGCCAAATAGAGCAAAAGGTTATACAGAGAGCGCAAATGTCACCTATTGGTTTATCTGATCTGACTCAGGAACAAATCGGTAACCCAACCGGGGTAAAAATCGTGCTTAGCGCGACCCCAGTGACTGATAGGTACTTGTTACTGGATAACCAAAGTGTTGATGGCAAGGTAGGTTATTTGGCGCTGCAGTTAGTGAAAACACAATCTGGACAACACCTGCTGCTTGAACGCGGTTTTGTTGAAGCGCCTGATTTACGCTCACAACTGCCACAGGTTAATTGGTTAAATAGTGAGCATGCACTGGAAGGCAGGCTTTATCGCAAATCGAGTAATCCGCTCAGTAAGGATTTGCACTTGGAGCAAGGCACGATGAGTCGAATTCAGAATCTTAATTTTGCTCAGTTAGAGCAGCATTGGCAGATCGAGTTAGAGCCTTTTGTTGTGCAGCCGTTGGTTGAGTCTTGGCCTTATATTCAGCCTTGGCAACCAGTCTCAATGAATCCAGACAAGCACTTAGGCTATGCAGTGCAGTGGTTTTCCATGGCGGCAGTACTTGCGTTGTTAAGTGTCGGTTTACTAGTCAGAGCTTTGAAGCAGGGAGTAAGAGATGAGTAACCCAGTTTTAAGAGGAAGGATCATTTTTGTCAGCTTAGTGGTGATGTTTGCTTTACCTGCCATTATTGCCAAAACAGTATTGAGCCAGCACTGGTATCAATCGGGTGTGACCAACAAGGGCGAACTTATTGAACCTATGGCGACACTGGAATCGTTAGGTATCGATAATCCTTACCAAGAAACACAGTGGCAGCTTGGTTATGTTGTTCCGGAGCAATGCGATGAGTTTTGTCAGCAACAAATCTATTTACTTGGTCAGAGCCATGTCGCACTTGGTAAGTATCAGCAACGCGTGCAACCTGTGCTCATCTCAACGCCTAGCAGTGAGGTATTAGCAAATTCGGAATACGCTCAGATAAAAGTGGATGATGGCTTCTCGCAGGTTGTTGACCAATTTGAATTCGTGATCGTCGATCCGCTAGGCCAGTTGGTGATGCGTTATCCCAAAGTGAGCAAACAAGGTGAGTTGGTTGTACAAAGCAAGGGATTACTTGCCGATTTGCGTAAGCTGCTCAAGTTATCTCGCGTTGGCTAACCCGCTAGGAGCCGTGATATGAAGTTGATAAACCTTGTCAGATTCAGTCTTATCCTCACATTCATTGTTGTCATGCTCGGCGCATATACTCGACTTGCGGATGCAGGACTCGGGTGCCCTGATTGGCCGGGTTGCTATGGTCAGTTAACTGTCCCTAACGAGCAGCATGAAATCGCTTTGGCTCAATCGCTGTACCCATCTCTTACCGTTGAAGCCAATAAAGCTTGGCTCGAAATGATTCACCGTTACTTTGCAGGAACTCTGGGTTTAGTGGTGTTTGCCATTACTTTTATTGGTGTCAGAACAGGGCAAATACCAATCGCGATGGCTTCGGCAATTTCTGTCGTGGTGATATTTCAAGCCTTACTTGGAATGTGGACAGTGACCATGATGTTAATGCCAATCATTGTAATGGGTCACTTGCTTGGAGGTTTTACCTTATTCAGTTTGCTAGCGCTAACTCACTGGGGACTTGAAGCGAGGCAAACTCCCTTGGTTAAGGATCGCAATAAGGCAAGGCAGAGATTGAAGCTATTAGCTGCTTCGACGCTTGTGGTGGTGGTGCTGCAAATTGCTTTAGGCGGTTGGACATCTTCTAATTATGCTGCGTTGATGTGTACGACTCTTCCGATATGTGAAGGAAACTGGACTTCTTATCTCGACTTCGGGCGCGCTTTTGAATTGATTCAACCCAAACAAGAAAGCTATGAGTTTGGCACGTTAGATTACGGCGCGCGGATGACAATTCATGTTACGCATCGAGTGGGAGCTGTTGTCGTCACTCTGTTTGTTTCGGCATTAGTATTTATGCTGTTCGCGGAGAAAAAACATGCTTACACCAAAGTAGCGAAAGGGTTATTGCTGATGCTGGCTATTCAAATTGCACTCGGCATAGGTAACGTATTATTGAGCTTACCTTTGGTTATCGCGGTGGCACACAATCTAGGGGCTGCTTTGTTGCTTTTGATCGTATTACGAACCAACTATCTAATTTGGCAAACCAGTCATCAGTCTGCAATGGATTCTGCTCTGATTAATAAGGAGAGTGCGCATGAGTAAAACACTATCTGTTACTGCTCAAGAGAGAGCACTATGGCGTAGCTACTTGGCATTGACTAAGCCTAAAGTCGTTGCTCTGATGTTACTGACCGCGGTAGTCGGAATGTGTCTTGCGGTTCCTGGCGCATTGCCTGTACAAGGTACAGTGCTTGGGCTTTTAGGCATTGGATTGATGGCAGGTTCGGCGGCGGCATTTAATCATCTGATAGACCAGCGCATAGACGCGATTATGGCTCGAACTTACAAAAGGCCGCTACCCTCAGGAGAAATCAAGTCTAGCCATGTATTTGCTTTCGCGGTTGCGATCGGGGTGTTGGGTTTCGCCGTTCTTTATATCGGTGTGAATGCTTTAACGGCATGGTTAACGTTTGCGAGCTTACTTGGCTATGCAGTAGTGTACACTATGTACTTAAAGCGTGCGACACCGCAGAACATTGTGATTGCAGGAATAGCGGGTGCCATGCCACCACTATTAGGCTGGACAGCCGTGACTGGAGAGATGCACGCCAATGGTTGGCTGTTAGTGATGATTATCTTCATCTGGACACCACCGCACTTTTGGGCATTAGCGATCCACCGCAAAGATGACTACGCGAAAGCGGATATTCCAATGTTGCCCGTTACTCACGGTATTGAATACACTAAAACGTCCATTTTGCTCTATACAGTGCTACTTGCTTTAGTGTGTTTGTTACCTGCTATAGTGGGTATGGCAGGCATATTATATTGGGTTGGGTCGACAGTTCTAAGCTTAGGTTTTATTGGACATGCATGGAAACTCAAGTTCAACCCAGATGAGAAATCAGCGATTGAAACGTTCAAATTTTCTATCTATCACTTAATGTTTTTGTTCCTGTTGCTGCTGGTGGATCATTACATAACTGTCTAAATATTAAGACGACGCCAAGATGCGCTTTTTTCTGCAATAAACTTCAGCTAGTCTACTGAGCGTTTTGTTTTCCTCAGTAGTAGGCTTTTATGTACTTGTTCGAGCAGCTTTTTAGTAAAAGATTGATTGTTCTTTTTAGCCTAATGGCTATGGGCGGTGGCGCATCGATGGCAAAATCATTTGATTTTCATGGTGACGCGATACGAGCACTTGAGTCTATCTTAGGGGGCGCTTGGGTATTGCATGCCACGGTAGCGACTACTCTCGGATTTATCGCCGCGTGGTCGACACCCGTTTCTTACTATCATTACCATCGGCTGATCCTCTCCCCTTGGGTGCTAGGTTTACTGGTGATGGTCTCCTTAGATGAACTGCTGCAAATGTTTAATCCACTGCGTGAGTTTTCTGTGCTCGACCTGACTATTAATCTGTTTTGTGTAACGTTAGGTGCTTTGCTTTACGTAAGTTTCCTTAAGCTAAAGTTTCCCCTGGGTAGTAAGGCCGTTTGATTTTCAGCTATCGATTAAGATGTCTTAGGCTCCTCTTTTCCAGCTTTTTAAAGAAAAGTGACAAAGATAAACAGATCGAAAGATAGCATAGTCCGACAATCAACCAAATTTCAAAAATCAGACCTGAAGAGTTGGCGATTTCAGTGCCGACGAACGTCATTTCTTGAATAGAGATGAGTGAGACGATCGAAGTGTCCTTGACTAGCGAGATAGCTTGTCCAGCTAATGCGGGAGTGATAACCGCGAGTACTTGTGGAGCAATCACATAGCGATATTTCGGCCATCCTGAGATACCTAATGAATCTGCGGCTTCCCATTGTCCCTCTGGAATCCCAGATAAACCAGAACGCACCACTTCAGCGACATAAGCTGCCGATAGTAGTCCAACGCAAAGTACACCAGACAGTAGGTTTTCCCATAAATTGGCAGGACCAAATAATACAGACTGTAGCCAGTTAATGTTTCCAGAATACTCTCTTAGTACACTATCTAAACCCAACAATGGGATCAGCTGGTTAGAGATAAAAAAGTAAAAGATGAAGACAAACACCAGAGGTGGGATATTTCGAATTAGTTGAACGAACATATTTGCCGGTACAGCAAATAGAGTGATTTTAGAGTGTCGAGCGACGCCGAGCGCTGTTCCTAAACTTAGGGCTAATATCATTCCCCAAACACTCAATCTTAAAGTGGCAACCAATCCTTGGAAAAAATAGGGTAGTGAACCGTCTGCGCGTGGTGTAAAAAGTAAAGATAACGCTTCTTGCCAGCGCCAAGTATAATTAACCCCTGCCGAAGAGCGGTAGTAAATCCAGTAGCTGAATCCGGCTAATAGCAGCAACAAAACGATATCGAGTTTGTTGATAGAGGGCCTGCTTACTGATGGCGAAATTGAGGTTAGAGCGTTACTTTTAGTCACTTATTTATTCCACGGTAAGAGCCTCTGACTTACCTAAATCAGAGGCGATCAAGTTATTGGCCTGAAGCGATCTGATCTTGCCAGTCTAGTGTGGAGAACCAGTATTCATAACGCTCTTTTAACCATCCGTCTTGCGTACGTGCCTGGATCCAGCTGTTGAAGAAGGCTTCTTTGTCGGCCTCGCCTAAACGGACAGCAAACGCTTCGTTGCCTTTAGACAAACGTTCCGTGAAAGGAATAAAGAGTTTATCGCTGTTTTTAACCGCTTCGTGTTCCGGCTTTGGGCTCGAGGCAATCACTGCATGTGCATTGCCGTTAAGCACTTCTTGGAACGCCTGTGCATCATCGTCAAATTGAAGAATCTTAGCTTTCGGGAAAGTTTCACGAGCAACTTGTACAGTAAAGGCTCCGCGACGTGCGGCAATTTTTACTCGGCGAGAGTTGAAGTCACTCAACTCAGAGAATCCGTCTGCGAGCTCTTTGTTCGCCGCTACCTGAACGCCAGAATGGGAGTAGGGAGCAGAGAACAACACACTTTTCGAACGCTCTGGAGTAATACTCATACCTCCAATGATGACATCAAATTTTTTCGCCAGCAGAGCTGGAATAATGCCATCCCAAGCAGTTGGTACAAATTCGACTTGCCAGCCTGAATCTTTGGCAAGACGTTTAGCAACATCTATTTCAAAACCAATTAACTCACCTTGCTTATTACGCATTGCCCAAGGAACGAAGGTCGACATGCCAACACGTAAAGTGCCGCGATCATTAATTTTATCTAAGTTCGGTGTTTCAGAAGCTAAACTAGGTAAGCTAATCGCGAGACCTAACAACGCGGTAATGGCTGCCTTAAAACCTTTCCCTGAAATGAGTTTTTTTCCTATGTTGATCATTGAAGTGTCCTTTAATGTGTGCGCCAACTTGCGCCGAGTTTATGTTCTAGCCAAGCAGAGAGCCCTGACAATGTCAGTGTTAGAGCCAGGTAGATAGCTGCCACTGTAAACCAAATCTCAAATGGCATGGCTGTCTCCGAGACAATGTTTCGTCCTTCGGTAGTTAAATCGATGATAGCCATTACACTGACAATGGAAGAGTTCTTGATTAGAGACACAACTTCGTTGGTTAGTGGAGGGAGTGTTCGTTGAATCAGTTGTGGTAAGATCACATCGTAGTAAGTAAAAAATGAGTTAAGCCCTAAGGATTTAGAGGCTTCAAACTGACCTTTCGGGATGCTATTTAAACCACCGCGAAAGATCTCTGCGGTATAAGCGCCTTGAAAAAGTGACAGAGCTAGAACCGCTGTGGAAAACCTATCTAAACCGATAACTGGGCCAAAGACAAAGTAGAGCAAATATATCTGCACCAGCAGTGGCGTATTGCGTATTGCTTCGATGTAAACAGTAGCGAGATTTCGACCAACCCAAGAGTTAGACAGTTTTAGCAGCGCGGTAGTCAATCCGATCGCTAGCGTAAAACCTAAACTGATTGCCGAGATTTTGATGGTAACCATCAGCCCTTCGACTAACTCAGCAGGCCACCATTCTCCATCTTCATAAAAAGTGATGAAATCGGGAACGCGCTCCCACTGCCATTGATAACCCATACTTTTGGCTCCAGAATCGAGTAACCAGAACAGGGTTAAGATAAGTAAGGTGATTTGCAATACTGCTGACAGAATGGGTTGGAATACTTTTTTCATTGTCAGTGACTCAGGATCTGCGCTAAGAACTGCTGCGTTCTTGGATGACTTGGGGCAGAAAAGAGTTGCTCTGGTGTTGCCATTTCAAGTATTTGCCCTTGATCCATAAAGATCACTCTGTCTGCGACTTTTTTCGCAAACCCCATTTCATGCGTTACGCAGATCATCGTGATGCCATCTTGCGCTAAGTCTGTCATGACATCTAAAACTTCTTGAATTGTCTCTGGATCGAGTGCAGAAGTAGGCTCATCAAAGAGTAGAATTTCTGGTTGCATACATAGAGAGCGGGCAATGGCGACTCTTTGTTGCTGTCCGCCAGAAAGCTGCACCGGGTATTTGTTGGCCTGTTCTTCAATATTCACCCGTTTCAGAAAATGAAGCGCGCGCTGATAGGCGTTTTCCTTGCTCAGTTTAAGCGTGCGTATTGGTGAAAGTGTTAAGTTTTCAAGCACAGTCAGATGGGGAAATAGATTAAAGTGTTGGAACACCATTCCCACTTGCCCTGGATTTAATGCTGAGTTGCGTTTGCCTAATACGGATATTATCCCTTGTTCGAGTGCTTCGAGTCCATTAATGGTTCGGATAAGGGTCGACTTACCTGAGCCTGAAGGACCGCAGACAACCAAAATCTCCCCTTTTCGTACGCATAGATTTATGTTTTTTAGTGCTTGGAATTGCCCATACCACTTACTAACGTTCGTAAATTCAATGGCGTGCATGCCTGATCTGCCGCTTTTGTTATTGTGCTAATACCTTATCAATATCAGATTGATAATGCATCTGGTGGTATAGAAAACTGGTATAAAAACTCTGCTAGCGCCTTATTTATCAGGGTGTAATCTAATTTTTACAGTCTGTGTAAAATGTAAAAATGTTAGAAATATTGCCTTTTATTTAAAATAGTGGTTGCAACCTTGGTTTTTGATAGATAAGTTACACAGAACAGGAATTAGAAAGCGTGAACGTTTTTTCACCACATAGTTTAGGTGATGCGTTCAACCAAGAGTAATAGGAAGAAGTAGCAATGTATCAAACTGATGATGTACGAATTAACAAATCCAAAGAGTTATTACCTCCAGTTGCGGTTTTAGAGAAGTTTCCTGCAACTGAATCTGCTTCTTCGACTACGTTTCGTTCTCGTGAAGCCATCTCAAATATCTTAAAAGGCGAAGATGACCGCTTGCTTGTGATCATCGGTCCTTGCTCGATTCACGATCCAGAGGCGGCGATTGAGTACGGCAAGCGTTTAAAAGTACTGCGTGATGAGCTAGGCGACCGCCTAGAAGTGGTTATGCGTGTCTACTTTGAAAAACCGCGTACTACTGTCGGTTGGAAAGGGCTTATTAATGACCCGTACCTAAACGATACCTTTAAGATCAATGACGGCTTACGCATGGGGCGTAAATTGCTTCTAGACCTAACTGACATGGGAATGCCAACGGCAAGTGAATTCCTAGATATGATTACTCCTCAGTATGTGGCTGATTTGATTAGCTGGGGCGCAATCGGTGCGCGTACGACGGAATCTCAGGTTCACCGTGAACTTGCCTCTGGTATTTCTTGCCCAGTTGGCTTTAAAAATGGTACTGATGGCAACATTAAAATTGCGTCGGATGCGATTCGCAGCGCAAGTGCTTCGCACCATTTCTTGTCAGTAACGAAATACGGCCACTCTGCAATCATCGAAACCGCGGGTAACCCAGACTGTCATATTATTCTACGTGGCGGCAAAGAGCCAAACTATAGCGCTGACCATGTTGGCACTATCAAGCAAGAGCTAGAAGCATCGGGCTTACCACAGAAAGTGATGATCGACTTCAGTCATGCGAACAGCTCTAAACAATACCAGCGCCAAATGGTGGTTGCTGAAGATGTTGCAGGTCAACTTGCAGGTGGTGAGCAGGCTATTTTTGGTGTGATGATTGAATCTCACCTAGTCGAAGGTCGCCAAGATCTAGTTGATGGTCAAGCACCAACTTATGGCCAGTCAATCACTGACGCGTGTATTGGTTGGGATGATACAGAGAAGGTGCTTCGTCAACTCGCAGATGCCGTTGAAGCGCGCCGTAATAACAAGTAATCGACCTTTTATACTCAATTACTGAAAGCTCCTTCGGGAGCTTTTTTGTTTGCTGATTGATAGCTGCGAGTTATAATGCAGGGGAATTTGTAAACTTGGCTAATTTATGAAACTGAACCAACTCGCGCTTGTGAGTCTTTTATGGTTGGCGACGACGAAGATAGTGTCTGCTGCCGATACACAACAAGAATTGTTTCTGTATTCGCTTCCTGAACCTGAAGATGCAGGGCTGTTGGTAGAGCATCAGGACACGGCTACACCGCTAGCAGCGACGGACTTATCACTGCCTGTCGAGCTTGAATACGACGCACCATGTGATGTTAAGTGTGGGGTGAGTATGACAGGGCTTGTTTTACTGCATATGATTGTCGAAGGTAAAGCTGACCAAGAGTATCGTTATTCATTGATGAATCCAAATTACGAACCATAACAATTGGAATTATAAAAACGCCACTTGTGTCGCAAGTGGCGTTTTTGTATTCAGAAGTCTAAGAGACCTTATCTAGCTTTGGGGAAGGAGAGACTTCCTCCTCAGTATTGTCAGAGAATATTTCTGCGACAGCACTACGTTCAAGTTCACCTTGTAAGTTGCCATCTTGGTCGACAACAGGGAGTGAAAAGTCACACGACATAGTATCGACCAACACTTCCTCGATCGCAGCATCTGGAGAAACCGCCGGAACTTCTTCGTAGAACTCTTGTTTGATTTCTTCTGCTATAGCTGTATCTTTCGCCGCGTCTAGTAGCCCTTCTTTGGTTAATACGCCTTGGTACCCATCTTCTGTTACGTGGTAAGCATAATCTTGTTTAAAGCCTTTCATTTGGGCAATGGCTTCTTGGATTGTATTGGCCGTTATGCGATAGGCGGGTGGATTCATCACCGTTTCAACGGTTAGGGCGCGGGCTCGGTTTACATCTTTGACGAATGCCTCTACGTAATCGTCGGCAGGGTGAAGTAAGATTTCATCAGGTGTCCCTTGCTGCACCAATTCACCATCTTTGAGAATAGCGATTCTATCACCCAATCGAAGTGCTTCATCTAGGTCGTGGGTAATGAAGATAATGGTTTTGTGTAGCTTCTCTTGTAGCTCGATTAACTGATCCTGCATTTCGCTGCGGATTAATGGATCGAGGGCCGAAAATGCCTCATCCATTAATAGTATTTCAGCATCTGTACACAGAGCGCGAGCTAAGCCGACACGCTGCTGTTGGCCACCTGAAAGCTGAGACGGGTACTGGTTCTCATAACCTTTTAATCCTACTGTATCAAGCCACTGGTTCGCCTTTTGTAGCCGTTGAGATTTTTCGACTCGTTGAATCTCTAATCCGTAGGCAACGTTATCAACCACAGTTCGGTGGGGTAGTAGGCCAAAGCGTTGGAATACCATCGACATTTTGTGACGACGAAACTCTTCAAGCTCTGTTTGGCTAAGTTGCATCACATCGGTACCTTCAACCAGAATCTGACCTTCAGTGGGATCAATAAGGCGATTGAAGTGGCGAATCAAGGTTGATTTTCCTGAGCCAGATAGCCCCATAATGACAAATATTTCGCCTTGGTTGATTTGCAGGTTAATCTCTTTCAAGCCAACCGTATGCCCGGTTTCAGCTAGTACTTTGTCTTTACTTTCCCCTTGCTTTACACGCTCCATCACTGACTTAGGCTTTTGACCAAAAACCTTATATAAGCCACTGATCTCTATAAGTGGTTTAGTCATGCCTTAGATCTCCTAAATGAGCTTGTGTACGTTTTGCGTAGGCTTGGGATGCACGATCAAATAGGATTGCGAGAGCAACGATCGCAAAGCCGTTGAGTAGGCCGAGGGTGAAATATTGGTTAGTAATCGATTTTAAAACGGGCTGACCGAGTCCTTTTACGCCAATCATTGAGGCGATCACGACCATAGACAGTGCCATCATGATGGTTTGGTTGATACCTGCCATGATAGTTGGCATTGCAAGGGGAAGCTGGACACCAAACAAGCGTTGTTTGGCGCTGGCTCCAAAGGCTGTGGAAGCCTCTAATACTTCTTTGTCTACTAAGCGGATGCCGAGATTGGTAAGGCGAATAACCGGTGGAATAGCGTAAATGACAACTGCGATAAGACCTGGGATTTTACCAATACCAAGCAGCATCACGACCGGAATTAAGTAAACGAAGGCTGGCATGGTTTGCATTACATCGAGCATTGGAGTGACTATCGATTGAACACGATTAGATCGAGCCATAGCAATACCAATTGGAATTCCTAGCACGATGGACAGCATGGTACAGACAGTGATAATGCTCAAGGTACGCATTGTGTCTTCCCACATTCCGAAGTAGCCGATCAGTATTAATGAGACAAAACAACCAACGGCTAATCTCCAAGAACGGCTAGCGGTATAAACAAGACCAGTACAAACCGCGAGAACGATCATCCAGGGCGTTGAAATAAGAAGTTTTTCAAACCAGATTAAAAAAGATAAAAGTGGGTCGAAGAAAGATTCGATTAGGTCGCCATACTCGCGGGAGAATTCTCGATATGCGCCATCAAGCGTTTTGCGGATTGCTCTTAGATCTGAGCGCTCCATTTCAGGGAAGCTGTTGAACCAGCTTTCATTTGACATCAATAAGTTCCTTTTATTCTCCTTCGCTACATAGGTAGCGAAGGAGTACATCTAAAGCATAGCGCGTCATGCGCTATATAGGTTTCTTATGCTATTGGTACTAAAGTGCTTGCTTCACCTTGTTTGCAACATTTTTCGGTACCCATGCTTGCCAGATTTGTGGGTACTCTTCTAGGAAGTGGAACATCGCTTCTTCGCCATCTGCTTGGTTGTCTTCCATCCAGGCTAGAAGCTGGTTCATATCGGCATTGCTGAACCCACGCTTAGTGAAATAGTCATAAGCTTGTGGCGCGCGGCTTGCGAACTCTTCGGTTGTAATTGTATGCACAGGTGACGGTGGATACATGGTTGCTTTTGGCGACTCACATTCAGCTTGTGTTGTACAGCCGACAAACTCTGTTTCATCAACGCCACTGCCAAAGTCGACTTTGACCATCTCATACTTGCCTAGTACTGCAGTGGGTGCCCAATAGTAGCCAAACCAAGCTTCTTCACGTTCATAGGCTTTAGCTATAGCACCGGATAAACCGGCACTTGAGCCAGGATCAACAATGGTAAAACCAGAGTTGTCTAAGCCTAAGGCTTTAAATAAGTTACCTGCGCTGATTTGGCAGTTCCAACCTGCAGGGCAGCTATAAAAGGCGGAATGGTCTGGGTCTTCTGGGTGTTCAAACAACTTAGCGTGTTTTTTAACGCCTTCGATCGTGGCAATCTCAGGATACTGTTTGACCAGATAGGCCGGAACCCAAAAACCTTCTTCACCGCCATCTACGAGAGATTTTCCCGCATAGCGAAGGCGTTTTTCGGCAACGCCTTTGTCTAATGCATCTTTAAGGCTGTTGCTCCATAACTCGGGTGCAACATCCGGTTGACCTTTTTCTATCATAGATGTGCCTGTTGGCATGGTATCACCGGGTATTAATTCGGCTTCACAGCCATAACCGTGCTCTAGAATAAATTTGTCTACGTTGGCAATCACTGTTGCAGAGTTCCAGTTCATATCAGCGATTGTAACCTTGCCACACTCTTCAGCTTGGACATGGAAAGCGGTTGCGCTTAGGGTTAGTAATGCAGCCGTTTTTAGTTTCATTGTAATTTCCTTTTTAATGAATACGTTATAAAAGTAGCGAATTGATATTTAGAGTTCAAATTAATATATTGACTCTGTGAACCAGTGTTGATGTTTTTTGTGACAAAAATAAAACAATTGCCAGCAAAAAACGACACTATGGTCACGGAAAATTACGTAGTATAACCGATTTGCGAGGGTTTTATATTTCGAGTTCGAATGATTAACGCTGTGCGATAAAAATTACATTAGTTGGTAGACCAAACATTTTTAATATCTGGCCATCCCCAGTTAGTGAGTGCGACATCCTTAAGTACACCTTGGAAGCGTAATGTCTGGCGATGATGAAACAGAGGAGAGAGCCAATATTGATTGATCAGCGCTGAAGCTATGGGTTCAAGAGTATCTAGATAGTCATGTAGTTCTGTTTTTGAGCGAAGCTCATTCAGCCTATCAAGTAACCATACCTTAGACTCCTCACCGATACAGCGTTGAATGACTGGGTTGTGATAAAGGCTATTGAACGCAGAAGCGTGTCTATTATCATCAAGGTTAATATTAGTAATGATGATGGATTCTTGTAATTGACCAGAGTCGGCTAGGGCTGTCAGTTGACGATAGCTATAATTGTTAATGGAGACCTTAACACCAAATTGCTCCAACAGGTGTTTTACTGCCAAAGCGCAATTTCGTAGTGAACTGTAGTCATAGGTGGCAATGCTCAGCTTGCGTGGGAGAGGTTCTTGAGGCATTGCTGGACGAACTATCTTATGCCACATCGGCAGCAGGTTATGGGCAATTTCACAACCGAACAGGAGGTTGTGATTATCTAGGTAATCGAACACTTTATCGGGGGTGAAATAGGTTGAAAGGAAGCGTCGTTGTTTGTCGTTCAACTCAATTTCACTACATTGGTTGAAGAGCACAAACATACATCCATCTTCCGTTCGACTTTGCTGCACGTTGCGATCTACATGTTGGCTAACAGCATGAGAGACATAATAATTACAGTTATTGCTAGACTGAGCGCCGGGCTGGTTAGTTTGAATTTGCTTATTCTCTAGATCGGATTCATCAAGATGCCAGATGGTGACTTGATCGGTTAAGGCTCGGCAGGCATAGAATCGTTCAAAAGCTTGCAAACAGAGCTTACTGTCAGAGTGTTCAGTGACTTGAAAGGGGCCACAGCCAACGACTTGTTTGATCATTGAATTGTTGATTTGTGTGACAGGTTGGATAGAGTATTTTACCCCTGATATAAGACCACCAAAACCGAGATCAGGTTTAGAAAGTTTGAAGATGATTTTATTGGGCATGGGTGAAGAGACATCGACTAAGTGATGCAACTCACTTTGATAATCTTCTAGCGTTGCTAGCTTTTGAAACAGGTCGACGACCGTAACTTCATTAATTGCCTCACCATTGTGAAAAGTTAATCCAGGTCGAAGATAAAAGCTCCATTCAAGCCTCGTTTCATCATAGTACCAGTGATGGGCAAGTTGTGGTTCCAGAGTTCCATTAACTCCGCTAGATACCAAACAACAGTATATCTGGCGCAGTAAATATCGTTCGCTAGAGCGTTGCAATTGGTGAGGGACTAAGCGTTCAAAAGGACGTTTATAAGTAAGCTGAATGTGCAGCAGGCCTTCTCGAATTGACGCACCCGAAGTGCTTTGTAGCAGCCTACCAAAAGCCAGTTCATTGTCATCGAGTATCGATAAGGCTTTTTCATATTTTCCCTCCAAGATTCTCTTTGCTGCGAGTTGTGCTTTGAGTTCGTCTAATTGCAGATTAAGTAGCAGCGTTGAGCGTTGGTTTCGACCAGGTTTTGGGGTCCATGATAGCCATGAGAGTTCAAACATTTGATTGAGCAAGTTGCGGGCGTGTCTTGGAGTGGTAAACAAGGCATCGGCTACGATAGGTAACGTCGTTTTGTGTTCCATACCAACACCCAATGGAACTAAACGAGTGTAATAGCGCAATAGATTCAGATCAGACACAACAAAATACTCAACAAACAAGAATTATCTCAGTTGATTTTGTTCCTAGTTTTGCCGAATTACCACTGTTTTTAGCAATCGATTTGTCATTTCTGTTTTTATAGGGAACAAACTGTCATCATTTTGGCTGTTTTTCTATTCCGTATTAAGGCGCAAAATAGTAAGCGACCTAGGAGGAAAAAATGGACATTCATAAACGTGAACAATTACTCAGTGCTTACTACCGAACAAGGCTAGAGAGAAGCTCATCCTTGTTTGAGAAGGTCGCGCTAATTGGCCTGATTCAACTTTTGAACTGGTAAAAATAAGCAGCACCTGATGCAATAAGCTCCTGACCCCCAAGAACCGTTATCTGGTGCTGCTTTTTTGCTACTACATGGATTTATATAAGGTGATCCATCGCCCTCGATCTAAGCCACTAATGTTGGCCCCTGTCACACTGCTTGTCTGAGACACGCCCGCGGGTAGCCAGGTGATTTCGATATTGTCGAACTGAGTGGCAACCTGTTGAGTGACTCCGGTTTTTTCGAGGATATAGCCGAAGTTTGAAGTGTTCCAGTTCATCCCTGGAGTGCTTGCCCACTGGTCTTTGAGCGAATTAGTGATTAACTGAGCCGCAACTTTGAGTTTTGGTCCAGAGATATTGCTAAATTGCACATAGTCTAAGCCACTATTTTTAACTGCGACAGCCTTGTTGTTAAGGACAATAAGTTCTTTGACATCATTACCTGCAATAGCGATCTTTTTGATGGCACTGCGTGAGCTGTTGTTCAATATATACAAAGAACTATTTGTTACCGCTGCCGAGAACTTCCCATCAGGGGAAGATTTAAGTAGACGCACGGTGCCATCGACATCAAGCGATTGAATTTGGTTAGCTGATGTGTTTTTTTCAACCCAAACGATTTTGTTACTCTTCAGACCAAATACCAACAGATTGTTAATCGCAAAGGCTGCGGTAGAGGCATTATTTACGCCAATTTCCTTAGGTGCGGTTGGTTTTAGAGTTTTAGAGTTAAGCAATACGGCATTTGCGCTTCCGCCGTCATCCACGACCAGTAACTCAGTCTCATCGAGAGAAGGGACGACGAGATTTTGGGTTGAACTAAGGGTGTAGCTTTGAGTTTCCATGGCGAGGGTGTCTGCGTTAAGTCTACGCAAATAGTCGTTAGAACTAAATCCATCGTCCAGCTCTGCAATAACAGCTTTCTGTGAATAAAGTGGTTGAATCCAGTTGAAGTTGTCATTGAAGCAACGTTTCGCAGATAGATTTGTATCAGGGTTTGTTGGTGCGGGCTTTGGTGCAGGAGGGACAGTACTTCCTGAGGCACTCGCGTATGCGTCTACTTTCTTTATTGTTATCGAACGAGATTGAGTCGACTTGTCTTGTAAACTGGTTAAGAAAATACCGCTCGAACCGGTTGTATCACAAACAGTGCTGCGCATACTGGCAGAACCTGTTTTAGGTTGATAAAGCTTGTAAGATTGAACACTGTTTAGTGCTGGTACAACCTGTACGAGCTGATGTGCTTTAGGCTGATAACCTAGCAGGTCGAGAATACTTCCGCCGTGTTTATGATCGTCATCGTCATCGTCATCGTCATCGTCGTCATCTGAAGATGCCGAAGAGTAAGCGTCAATCGTGCGAGTTGCCAGTACTGCACGGTTTGAATTGGTGATATCAATCTGTTTGATGTTGTCTGTCGCGTCAACGTAGACAATTTTGCTATTCGCGGGGTTGAACGCAACCGATTTTGCTCCGACCAAGTCAGAATTGGCCTGTGAACCATGTATGATAAGCTGGTTATCAAATGAAACATGCCTATTGGGTTGAGTTCTAAGGTCAAAGCCAGATAAGTCAAGCGTTTGATTAGCAATCATTACATCGACAGCATGGGCTATATTTACCAAAGGATTATGTTGTCCTTGAACTTGTGCTTGTCGCAATGAATTGAGCAAAATCTCAGTCTGTTGTTTGGGTCCGTGAGTGGTAGACGCACTCGAAAAGTTAACCCCTAACTTATCTCCCAACGCTGTTTGTAAATAGATTTCTGCGCTTTTAGGTTCACCTTTTAATGCTGGGTTAAACAGTACTTCATTGTAGATTAAAGTAGTGAACGGAGAGACGAGTTCTGAGTCTTTATGGGCTGTTAATATCGCCCCATTGTCATTAACGATTCGCGCATAGTTTCCGCTGTAAGAAATCTGCTGCTCAAGGGCGCTGCAAACGCCATCTGCGTCTGTGTCTGCACATTGAGGTAGGCCTGAATAACTATATACGTTTGATGTCGTAGTGGGAGTGTTTGAGTCACTAGAACTACCACCGCATGCGGAGAGCAACAGAGCACTCGATATACTGAGGGCCAAGTTGCATACTGTGTGTTTTTTGAGCATATATAACCAATTATTTTATCAATTTCTAATGTACCTAGTATTTATCCCTACTATTTAATCACTAGGCAAAATAAAAGATCAAATGATATTGATAACAAATATCATTTAAATTAATATTCCCGCTCATTTCTGTGATTGTTTTATAAATTTGGAGTTTGAACGGTGGGAATACTGGTCAAAAAGCTTGGGGCTGGAGCCATATCGGTCGCGCTTATTGGGTGTGGTGGGGGAAGTGAATCTGACAGCAAGTTAGCACCATCGGCAGAACCTACGGCAAGTCACCGTTTATCCGGCGTTGTTATGGATGGATACCTTGTTAACGCCAATGTTTGTCTAGACAAAAACAAAAACTCAATTTGTGACAGCGGCGATGGATCCGTTGTCAAAACAAACTCTCAAGGCAAATATGAATTGGCGGTGGAAGGTAGCATTCAAGGCTATAGTATTCTCGTTGAAGCTGTGGCAAACCTAACCGTTGATTTGGATAATCCCAATCAGACAATTACCAAAGACTTTACCCTAGAGTCTCCGGCGACTCACTCTGATATTGTGAGCCCTATGACGTCAATGATTGCAAGTTTGGCACAGTTATCTGGAGAAAGCTTTGAACAGGCAGCTCGTACGCTTGCTGGTGAACTCAATGTTTCAGAAGATGTGCTTAAATCTGACTATGTTTCTGGCACAAGCTCTGAAAGCCAACAGATCCACATGCTTGCCCGTGGAATTACTCGAGTGATCCAATCGGCACAAGATGCGTCAAAAGATAATGGTGTGACTGAAGAGTTTGCTCGCAAAGGTTCAATGAATCGCCTAGCAACCTTAGATCTAACCGCGATGAAACAGCGCACTGATAAGCTGTCACATGGTGCTCAAAACGCAGAGCAAGCTTTGGATCAGCTAGCTATTGACTACCGTGATGAACTTAAAGTCGACCATGCTGATATACAAGGTAGCACGGTCACTATGGTTCCACGCGCGCCTAAAAATGGTGTCATTAATGACTCTGCAGATACGTTTGATTGGACGATGGTAAAACCATTTCGCTCGCTCTCTGACTATGAGTATTCGTTAGATGCCGGGGTCACTTGGACCACGGTAACGCAAAAACCGATCTCAGTAGGTGAAAGCGAAAAAGCGGTTGGTGCAGTTCAGATTCGTGTGGCTGCGAAACCTGTTAAATTCATTGCTTCAGGTAAAGCGCTAGAATCATCGAAGGCGTTCACCGAGACTCAAGTGCCAGCAGCACCAACCCTCCTTGTTGTGAATGACGCCAATAACATTTTTGACTGGCAACACTCGGCGGGTTTTGCGCGTCTTAGTGACTATGAATTCACAGTTGATGGTGGCCGTACATGGCACATTGTCAACGCTAAACCACAAAAGGTAGCGGATATCGCAATAGCGGCAGGTGACCTTAAGCTACGCGTGCGAGAAGACTTTAACTCAGCACGCCCGGCAGGGTTGACAGCTAAGTCCGCTAAGCCGATGACGGCAACCCCAATAGCGCCAAGTGCGCCAGCATTGCTACGCGCCGATGATGACGCGGATTTGTTTGAGATTCAGCTTGTTGCTGGTTTTGATGCATTACAAAACTACCAAGTAAATCTAGGAACTGGGTGGCAGCAACTGACGTCTAACCCTCTCGTGGTGGGGAATGTCGCACTCAAAGCCAAGACAATCCGCGTACGTGTTAAAGCGAATCCGCTGGATGGTCGCCCTGTTGGTACAGAGCTGATTATTGGCCAAGCTTTTACCAAAGTATTGAATAAACCGGCTTCTCCTACGTCGCCAGTAGTGGATGATGCTAATAACCAGTTTGGGTGGACACTAGTTTCAGGTTACCAACAACCAAACCTATATGAGCTCTCTATTGATGGTGGTCAAAGCTTCCAAGCAGTTACGACAAACCCTCAATCGATTCCTGACATTAATTACCATGCCGGTAAAGTTTGCGTTCGCGTTAAAGCTGGGGCAAGCAATGGAACAGGCAGCTTACTGTGCAATGACAAACCATATACTGTAACCCCTGTGGCGCCAGCAGCACCCACAAACGGTATTGTTAATGACGCCGCTAATACATTCGATTGGACTTGGGTGGCTGGTTTTGAGGCGGCAGCTGATTATGAAGTCAGTATTGAATCTGGTGATTGGGCTTCTGTAGTGAACAAACCTATCACGCTACAAGATCGCGCTTATGCGCAAAACAGTATTCAAATCCGTGTAAAAGCGAACCCAGTCAATGGTCGCCCGGCTGGTACCGTTCTATCTAATAATTCTGTATTTACTAAGCAGCCTGATGCGCCAACCGCACCGACCAATTTAGTGGTAGACGATGATGCCAACACACTAGATTGGGCTAATGTTGCTGGTTTTAGTGAATTGGCAAATTATGAATGGTCAGCAGATTCAGGTTCTAATTGGACACCTGCCCTCGTTAAACCTATTGTTGTTGGTGATATCGCGAAATCAATTGGTGTCGTTCAGGTCCGCGTTCGCGCCAATACTCACAATGGTATGCTAGCGGGTGCAGCAGCTTCTAACCCACAGCCGTTTACAGAGACACCAAAGTTACCTGCGCCAACAGGTGGCGAGATTAAAGTAGCGAACAACTCCATAGCGCCCAATATGATTGGTTGGGATTACGTCAATAGTGGTGAAAATTATAACAGACCTGAACATTACGAATTTACCGTTGATCAAGGAGCTACATGGAACGCGGTAACCAGCAATCCCCAGTTTGTTGGGCCTAAAGCTTACGACAAAAGTCATGTTGGTCTACGTATCAAGAAGAACGCTATCACAGGTAAAGATAATCCATCGGGAAGTGTTTTATGGGCTACGTCACTAACTGGACAATTTGGGCCTATTCAGTACGTACCGATGGCAAGCTGGAATCAGGCCTCTGGTTACAGTTTGTATAATGGTTGGAACACCTATGATACGCAGTGCATTGCTGTGTATGGCAGTCAAGGTGATGGAGAGCCGACATTCTGGATGTATATCTCTGAATCGAATGCGGAAGAAGTGTTCGCCGAAGTCAATGCACTTAACAAGTGTGGTATCAAGCATTGGACTTTACCAAAAAAAGCAGAAGTATTAACGCTGTCTACGCGGAGCCGTGATACGTTGCCTAGCTTTGCTCGCTCATACTTGATTTCAGACTACTATACGGTTTGGGCTGATGAGGTTGGTAAAGCGGTTGCTTACAAAAATGGTTTAAAAGATACCTCGCAAAGTTATTACAGCAAATATGCATTTGTGAAATGGCAGTTGGCTGCTGGCTCTGAACTTGTCGTCGATGTTACCTCTCAACTTAGTGTGATTGACAGCTTCATATCTCAACAAAGCGTCGAGTTAAATACTGCGAATAACTTCCTTTCAACGTGGGTGAATGACAACCAAAACTTGAGTAAAACTTATGCTCAGTTGAGTTCTGATGCACATACGAAACTAGCTTCTCTTCAGGCATTTTCTTCCAGTTGGAAGACCAAAAAAGAGCAGCTCAAAGAGACGCTCGATAAACTAAAATTTGAAGCCCAAATAGCCCAGTCGCGTACAGATTATAAAAGTGCAAACTTTATCGTTAAAGTAAAAGAGTACACGAGCAAATTTAACCAACTGGCTAATAATAATAACGCCTTGGATGGTTTTATTGAGGCTTATGTATTTGCCAACAAGTTAGCATTGATTCAGCAACATGCGGTCACGATGACTTCTGCTAAATCGGTATTGCAAGCTGCAAGTACTGGCAGTGCGATTCATCAAGCAACGATGAACCTCTACGCTGCACTCTATGATCTAGAAAAAGGCTATACGACAACTGATGCCCTAGAGAGCAGGCTCAGTACAGTGCTTACGAGCATTAATAGTCAATATGTAGGACTGATCACTTCTATCAACGCTTTATTGAATGAGCTGAAATCAACCATTGCTCTACACAATGTTGACACATTGTACACAGCAGCAATTGATGGGCTAAATCGTGCTCACAATACGGGGTATGTTGTTTCTCAATCAGACGCCATGATAGAAGGAAGCTTTGCCAAATTAGATCTGCTTGGTCGATATCTACCTAAAGCGGCGACATACGCTCAAGGTTGGCGTTGTGTTCTTGATACCCGTCAAGCCGGTAAGAAGCGTATCTGGACGCTATTACAAGACGGCTTACCAAATGGCAAAGATGAAATGGTTTATAACGGTCAAGGCGCAGATATACCGTCCCTATTGGGGACAGGTGGCAGACTAGAATCAGTTAAGAGTAGCCGCATGTGTGGCTATAGTGATTGGGTTGTTCCTCACCCTTCTCAGCTTGAAACTCTAGCGACAGCGGCTGTATTTGGCCTGCAAGGTGCTAGTACGACGGTTGATGTCAATGTGTTCCCTAATCATAAAGCACTTCTCGCAGAATACGATAAGTCTCACTACAGCGGAGGGACCCGATTCTACTATTGGACTAATGCTGCTAGGAGTTCGTCACGTCAATATGCCTATGTTTTCGCTAGTAAGAGTGAAAGTCCAGGCACACGAATTTTTGAAGTTGACGGTGATACCTATGATCAATATGTGACTGTTGCGAGATTAATGCGGGAAGACCCAGTTGCTTGGGAATATCTTGCTCAGAACGGGACTGTTGTTACTGATCGTTCTGCAGCTGTATGTGCGAGGCACCCCGATACTGGTTATGTATGGCAGTTATTTCAGAGCACTAATGCAGATGAGCGTTACAAGTCGTACAGAGATGTACAGTCAGAGATTACCCGTCTGAATGCTGGTACCTGTGGGTTGAAAACCTGGGCTCTTCCGACTCAGGAGGAACTGAAAGCTCTGATTCCGGTTAACGCGGCTGTGTTCCCATATGCCTCCCCAAGTGACACACATTACGCACACCACGAGAAATACCTGACGAGTGGCGCTACTTCAAGTAGATACGAAGCCATTGAAGTTCAATTAGGTGAATCTTCTTCTGGCTACAGTGGAGGTTCTTATGAGTACCTTTATCGCTTAGTCGCCAAATAATCCTCATTTCAAGAAAACTATAACTAAACCAGCCTCTTTCGGGAGGCTGATTCTCTCATTTCAGGAGTCTATTCATGTTTAATAAGAAAAAACAACGCGGTGCAGCCGCGATTGAATACGCAATTTTAGCAGCAGCTATGTCGGTCGTTTTACTTTCGCTTGTTGGTGGTAGTGATGGAAGGCTTACTCAAGCGATTACTGGTGCCTATGACACGGTCATCGGAGCATTAGAGGAAACACAGGACTCAGGCGAGTAATTCGCCTGCTCTATAGGAATTAGTATGACAGCAAAACGTCTAATGGTGTTGTCTTTGGTCTTGTCGGTGGTCGGTATCGCAATACTACTACTCGGGCAAGCCAATAGTGTTGCACCTCTGCCGCAAAGTTCAAGTGAACAATTTACGAAGGTATTGATCGCTAAACACTCAATTCGTGTTGGTCAGCCATTTACTCTTAATATGTTTAAGTGGAAAGAGATCTCAGAGCAAGAGTTAACTAATTATTTAGATTACATCACCGAGGAGCAGTTTTCGAGATTGTCGTTAAAAGCGGGTATCGCACACATTGCGATTAAATCAGGCCAGGTGATGTCTTCAGCAGACCTAATTCGCCCTGAAGGTGGCGTTTCTATGGCTTACAACGTTCGTTCTGGCTATCGCGCTATTTCAGTTCCTGTTGATGAAGTGACCGCTAACTCTGGTTTCGTTCAGCCTGGAGATAAAGTCGATATCTTGATGCTTGGCTCTCAAGTTAGCGAGCTAAAAAAATACGATAACCTAGTTCAAGGTTTATACGTTACCACCATTGCAAAAGACGTGAGAGTTTTGGCATTCAATGAGCTTTCCAGTTCGGAAAACTTTCAAAAACAGCGTAGCTCCTACGGGGCTGATTTACCTGATAACAGCTCTGTTTCTCTAGAGGTAACGCCAGAGCAGGCAACGCAAATCGTTTTAGCCAATCAAATAGGTAAGTTGACGCTATCGCTACGCGGAGCTGACGAAATTGATGCCGAGATAGAACAGCCATTTACCGTTACTTCAAAGCTGATCAACCCAGACAGCCAGCAGGTCGCGCCTAACGTTGGTTTGATCCAGCTCAGACCCAATTCAGTCAAAAGTAATTAGTAGTGGTAGGAATTGAAACTATGAACAAGTTTGTGCGTTGGTCGAGCTTATTGCTACTTCCTAGCCTATTTTTCTCTGTATCTTCTTTGGCTGCTGCCTTAGATGTAAACATCAATGAAGCTAAGATGATTAATCTTTCGCAAGACGCGAAATCGATCTTTATTTCAAATACCCATATTGCTGACTATCAGCCAATGACCGATACCAAGATTATGGTGTTTGGTAAAGAGGCAGGAACAGCAACAATCACTATTCTGAATGCTCAAGAACGTGTGATTTATAGCAACAAAATAAGAGTGGTACATGATACCAAAGAGCTTGACGCGTTAATTAAAGAGCAGTTTCCACAAGCTTCAGTTCGCTCAGAATCTTTGGGCGGCAAACTATGGCTAAAAGGCTCAGTACCAACACCTGTAATGGCCCATAGCATTGTCAGTGTGGCTAAAAGCTATCTGTCACCGACAGTCGCCCCGCAGCAGGAAAAGTCGAGCAACTCTACAACAAGTACATCTAGCTCAAACCGAAACAGTTCAAACGAGAGCAACAAAGCAGACGAGCTAGTAAACCAGCTAGTCGTAACAATGCCTACTCAGGTCAATATCCGTGTTCGCATTGCGGAAGTGTCGCGTAATGTTTCGAACAAGCTGGGTATCAAATGGGGCTCTGTAGGTCAGGGTGTAGGAAGCTTTCTTTACACTAAACCTTGGGACGTTAGCAGTTGGGGTAAACCGACATTAAGCGCATTGGTCGACGCCCTTGCCTCTGATGGCACTATGTCTATCTTAGCTGAGCCAAATCTAACCGCTATGTCGGGTGAAGACGCAAGCTTCTTAGTTGGTGGTGAAATACCAATTCCATTAATCCAAGGCGACACTGCGACAGTTGAGTACAAGCCCTTTGGCGTGAACCTCAATTTTACTCCAGTGGTTCTCGGTCCGGATCGCATCAGCCTGAAGGTGTCACCTGAGGTGAGCAGTGTCGCGGTTGAAAATCAGACCAGCCTAAATGGCAATAATTATCCTTCATTTACTTCGCGTAGAGCGTCAACCACGATTGAATTGGCGAGCGGTCAAAGCTTTGCACTTGGTGGGCTACTGCAAAGCCACGAAATAGACCAAATTCAGAAGCTACCGGGTGTTTCCAATATCCCTGTGCTGGGAGGGTTATTCCGTTCTACCGAATACCAACGTCGTGAAACCGAACTGATCATTATTGCAACTGCATACCTGGTAGAGCCTGTGCGAAATGATTCTTTGCCATTACCTACTGACAATATCGTTCCACTTAGCGACTTAGAGCGATTGCTGGCAATTCCTCGCCCTAAAGGTAGAAAAGTGAAAGATACCAATACTTACACAGATAACCGCAAACCTCGCCTACTCGGTGACAATGGATTCTACTACTGAGGTAATTATGAGAATGATGAAGTATTTAATTCCCGCTCTGATCATCTTAGGTGGTTGTAGTTCCGCGCCTATTGAACGTGAGCCAACAATTAATGTTGTCGCAGTAACCAATAAGTTAACGCTTAACCTGAAAGGTGACTCTCTTTCTTCGCAGCAGCGACAAGACGTACGTACTTTTATTGAGCGTAAGGGAACGCCGTATGCACTAAGGGCGAAGGTAGTTAGTCACACCAAGAAAGGTCAAGCTCAAGCGTCGCGCATCGTTGATACCCTTGTATTGCAAGGGATGTCATTGAGAAATGTAGAGCAAACACATATTGAGCAAGCCGAAGTTGGGGACATTCAAATTTTTGTTGAATCTTTCCGCGCCAAAGTGCCGAAATGTCAGCCTCAAAAATACAGCAGTACCTTCATCAACCAGTTTAAAACACACCCATCTTTTGGTTGTGCTAACCAAACCGCACTCGCACAAATGGTAGCAAATCCGAAAGATCTCATTGTTGGCGAAGAGCTTGGCCCAACGAATGGTGCTAAGGCAGTATCGGCGATCGACAACTATATCGCCCCGCCTTCCACTAATGGAGCTGAAGATACTCAGCAAACTTTACCGTCTGCGTTTGGAACTAACTAATATGCAAAAGCAAAATATCTCTGTATTAGTCGCGGCTTCCCCTTTATTGGACTCGTACGCTCTAAGCAACGCTTTTGCGGAGCAGGGCATCACCTCTTTGACTAGCGTGGCGATTGATGAAGACGAAATCGTCAAACAGGTTGTTAAGCATGCCTTTAAAGTCATTGCCTTAGATATCATTGAACAGCCGTTAGAGCAGGCGCAAGATCTGATTCATGCGCTCAAAGTTCGTACTGGATGTCATATTGTTGCCATTGGCAGCAATGAACAGATCGCTTTTTACCGAACAGTGGTAAAAGCAGGGGCACAAGAGTATGTGCTAAATCCCGTTGAAGCTGGTGCATTAAATAACGTTGACTTTCAGACTTCTTTCCAAGAAGAGAGTAAAGGTCAAGTTATCTCTGTGGTCGGTTCTAAAGGAGGCGTTGGAGCCTCAACCATTGCTGCTAACCTTGCCCGAGAATTACACCAAAGAGGAGACACCATATCGGTTGTGGATATGGACTTTTCTACCGGTGACCTAGACTTGCAATTTGATATTCAAGGTAATACCGCGCTAGTAGAGATGCTGCAATTCCCAGAGCGTTTAGAGCCTGTTGTGTACCAACGCAGTGCGATTCAGGTCGCAAAAGGATTGAGCTTGTTTACCGGTTACTTACCTCTAGATGTGAGTCCGTTTTGGCCTGAGAAAAGTGCATTAGATCATTTTCATAAGTTCTGCTTATCGCATAGTGACAAGCTGATCCTAGACCTTCCCTCGTTCTCTCTGCGTGAC
The DNA here is from genome assembly GCF_001188205.1 of Vibrio sp. VPAP30. NCBI lineage: Bacteria > Pseudomonadati > Pseudomonadota > Gammaproteobacteria > Vibrionales > Vibrionaceae > Vibrio > Vibrio sp. VPAP30. The sequence continues at coordinate 360,053 of NZ_LBLS01000013.1, read as the reverse complement.
CAGATTGGCTTCAGTTCCTTAGCACATGCAGACGTTAGGGTTATTGTTGTAGAGCCGACATTGGCGTCGATACGAAATGCTGGTCAAATCCTTTCCGCATTAGAGAGTTCACAGCAGCCGCAGTCTGGGAAAACCAATATTGTAGTGGCGAACCACACTAAATCAGATAAAGCGTCGCTTATTTCTTGTCATGACATTCAGAGAGCGCTTGGATTTGGTGTGGATGTGGTCATGCCGTTTGCTCCGACACATTTCCTAGCAAAAGGTGCGCTTGGTCAATCTTCTTTGAAAGGTAACCGCAAAGTAAATCGTGCTTTCGCACAACTAGCTGATCTCGCTTCTGGGCAAGTTGCTGTCGCTAAATCTCGCTTCTGGCGAAGAGGTGCTTAATGTTTGGTCATTCTAGAATCAAAGCACCTTCGATTCATATGCTGAGTAGTGTGGTGCAAGAAAACGCAACGGATCCCGTGCGAGAGCATTATCAGAGCATTCATGCTCAGGTCGTCAATGCTATTGAAGCGAGTGTGGTTGTCAAACTTTCAGCTAAGGAGCTTGAAGGCAGAATCCATATGCTCGTGAACGAGATTGTTGCTACGGATCAGCTACCACTAGGGCATCGAGATGTTTCTCTGGTAGTGAAACAGCTTGTTGATGAGTTGCGCGGTCTAGGACCGCTACAACCTTTAATTGATGACCCTATCGTTACCGATATTATGGTCAATGGTTATCGTGAAGTGTATGTAGAGAAGTTAGGCAAACTACAAAAAACTAACGTGGTATTTCGTAGCGAAGAACAACTGCTCAATTTAGCTCGACGTATAGTGGGAAAAATTGGCCGTAGAATTGATGAAACGTCACCATTGGTTGATGCTCGCTTGGAAGACGGTAGCCGTGTCAACGTCATGATACCTCCTTTGGCACTTGATGGTACCTACATTTCGATCCGTAAGTTTAGCCAAGACAAAATGTCATTGAATCAATTGGCAGAAAACGGCGCGATGTCGCAAGGAATGGTTAAGTTGCTTGATGTTGTTGTTCGTAGCCGCTTGAACGTGCTAGTCGCTGGAGGAACTGGTGCTGGTAAAACCACCTTGCTCAATGCTCTCTCTTTTAGTATCTCGCCCAATGAACGCATTGTCACAATTGAGGATGCGGCAGAGCTTAAATTGCAGCAACCGCATGTTGTCCGCGCAGAAACTCGCCCTGCCAATGCAGAGGGTTTGCCGGCTATAGGCCAGAGGGAATTAGTGAAAAATGCGCTGCGTATGCGACCTGATCGAATCATTTTAGGTGAGGTCCGCGGTGATGAAGCGTTCGAAATGATGCAAGCAATGAACACTGGTCACGATGGTTCTTTGTCTACCTTGCATGCTAACTCACCAACGGATGCTCTGGTTCGAATCGAAAACATGCTGATGATGGCGCAGTCTAGTCTTCCCCTATTCGCATTGCGTCGACAGGTAGCGGATACGATCGACATCGTTGTCCAAGTGGAGCGAATGCGTGATGGTAAACGTCGCGTGGTCGCCATTACTGAAATTCTTGGGCTGGAAGGTGAGCAGTACGTTACCCAAGACCTTTATCGCTATGTTTCACAAGGTGAAGATGTTCAAGGTAACCTGTTTGGTCACTTTCAAAGTGCTAAAACCTTGCCAGGGTTTGCCGACAAAGCAGGCTATTACCAGTTGGAGCCACAACTTCGTAGTGCTATGGAGCTGGATTAATGATTCTGGTTTTAGTTTTTGCTGTCGTTTTCTTTCTGTTAGCGTTCTTGTACTTGTTGCGTCAACACTCGGCCAAGAAGGTGGTTAAGCAGCGGGTCGATTCGGTGGCATTATCCCCAAGGCATGGCGGTGAACTGTCGATCGTGAAGAAAGCAACGTCGAATGGCATTGTGAGAAGTTTGTTTGCCCGTTTGGATGCATTGTTTTCCCGTAGCGATAAATTCGCACTTACTCTTGGTATGTTCGCTTTACCATGCTTGAGCTTTTATTTTGTTACAGAGATCGCTTGGCTTTGGCGGATAAGCAGCGGTCTTACCACTGGATTGCTGGTGTGTTGCGCTCTGTACATTGCTCGTAAGCGTCAACAGTCAGAAGAGTTTGAGCGCGACATAACGCAAGTACTTGGCCTAATCAGTCGTGCAGTTTCCGCGGGACTGTCTGTCCCTCAAGCGATTGAACAAGTTGCGCAGTCTCAGTCAGGATTACTTGGCCGTGAATTTCTTCTAATTCAAGATCAACTTTCTTTGGGGCGTAGCCTGCGCAGTACACTTGACGAGGCGTGTGCACGTCTTCCATATAAAGCATTTCGCTATTTTTCGGTGGCTTTGATTCTCAACCAAAGTAATGGTGGTCAACTGCGAGATATCCTGCATAGCTTAAGCCGCACCTTGCACGATAATCGAGCCATGCAGAAAAAAGTAAAAAGTTTGACTTCAGAGCCTCGTATGACGGCTCGCTTCTTGTCGATTCTTCCGTTTGCTTTACTTGGAGTTGTTGCCTGGATGGATCCATCTTTGTTCTCGCTATTGATTGATACAGAAAGCGGACAAGCGGTTCTGATTTATTGCGGCATCAGTATTTTAATCGGAGCTGCACTCCTCCAAGCGCTGACTAAGAACCGGAGGTTTTCATGATACCCATGTTGGGGATTGGCTTGGTGCTTATGGGAGTCATCGGAGCCGTTTCAAGCTATTTCTATGCATCGCAGAGAGATGCTGTGAAGCATAGGCTGAACAAAGTCGCTACATCAGTTTCCACTCCAAGCCATTCAGGTAATAGATGGAGATGGGCAACGAACCCTAAACGCGGGAAAAAGCTTGCAATGATCGGCTATTCAGCCAGTTATGCTGAGACGGTCTTTATGCTGTTGCGCTTAACGCTCATGGTCATAGGTGGCTCCGTGTGGATGGTTGCGCAGCAGCTAGAGATGAATGCGGCAGGTTTTGCGCAGGGCATTGCAATCGCAATTTCGGTTGGTATTGCGGTCGATAAAATCCTCGACTGGCGGGTGGCAATCGTTCGTCAAGAGATAGCAAGAATTACACCAGACGCCTTGGATTTGATGGTGGTGTGTGTGAATTCTGGTTTGCCACTAGAGGAAACTTTCAGAACCGTTGGCGGTGAGATGGAGGCTATCTCAAGGGCGCTATCGCGGGAATGGTTACTCACTGCAACTGAAATGTCAGTACTTGATTCCCCATATCAAGCTCTAGATAACCTCGATCAGCGCTTGTCTCTACCTGAAGTGAACAACATGGTGGTTACCATGTCGCAAGCACTTAAATTTGGTACTCCAATGTCAGAGGCGCTCAAGCTTATTGCCTCTGATGGTCGTCAGTATCATTTGCTAGAACTAGAAGAATGGGTCGGTAAGATCCCATCCAAAATGTCTTTTCCATTGGTCGTGTTCATCATGTTACCCGTTGTGGTCATTATCGTAGCGCCAATCGTCTTAAGCCTATTCGACACATTGGGGCAATTATGATCAAAACTCTTGTTCCCATCGCACTTTGCGGCTTGCTAGTGGGTTGCCAGTCTGCACCAGAAACCAATAGTGAGCAGGAAGATCTGAAACTAGCCAACACAGCCTTGTTAAATGGGCATGCAGATAATGCTCTGACAATTTATAAACAGCGCTTGGTTATCAGTCCAAATAATAGTGAGCTGCTGTTTCTTGCCGGTTCCGCGTGTAATCAATCCGCTCGTTTTGATGAAGCATTGCACTATCTTAATAAGGGGAATCAGCTCGCGCCTTCGTATCAATTTAAAAGGGAAATTGGCCGCGCGCATTTGGCTCTCGGTAACTTGGTACAAGCTCAATCTTCACTTGAAAAGTCGGTAGAGGGTGATGCTAAAGATGACGTCGCCTTAAACAGTCTTGGGGTCACTCATTCCCTTAATCATCAATACGGGTTGGCAAGAAAAGCTTTCTCCGACGCACTGGCTCTAAAGCCAGATAGTCTTGAATACAGAAACAATCTGGCATTGGCATGGATGTTAGATGGCAACCCTCAACAGAGTATTCGGATTCTGTATCCCATTTATCAAAGGGGAGAGGCTAGCAGTAAATTACGGCTTAACTTGGCATTGTCTTATGCGATGAGTGGAGATGCCGAGGCGGCGAAAGTGGTCGCTCAGCAAGACCTATCACAAGTAGAACTAGAAAATAATGCTCGTTTTTATCAGAGAGTGGCGAATAAGTTTGGTGGTGTATCTCAATGAAGCGTCAACAAGGCAGCCAAACTCTTGAATTCGCCATGATAGCGCTGCCTTTTGTGCTATTAATATTGGCGATTTTCGAGTTAACCCGATTCTTGTGGATCAATATGATCTTTGAGTCTGCGGTAAACAGCGCGATGCGTGAAGTGAGAGTGCTAAGCCCTTCGTACACGGCGGACCAAAAGTTTGCAGCTCGCATTGCGGAGTTTCCTCTTTTACGCTCTGAGGATATTGAAGTTAGTCAACCTCGCTACGCAAAGACCTTCGCTCAGCTGGCACAGAAAACTTCAGTGTCATCATCACAAGCTATTTTGGGGGAATACAGCGTCTCATATCGATTCGCCTTCCTAGTAGTTCCGCGATTGAATGAAGCCTTTTCAGAAGTGATGACTTTGAAGCGAACGGTTGTGGTGAGCTATGACCGCTAAAATCAAATCACAGCAAGGTGCAACGGTTGTCGAGTTTCCCTTTGTAGTGCTTGGCATTATGGTCATCGTGTTTGGTTTAGTCTCCATCTATCGCTTGATGTACGTTCAAACTCGCATGGACAGCAGTGCTTTTATGGTAGCGGACTCCGTTTCCAGAACCCTTAAAGGGACTCCAGACAGCATTCAATATAGTGCTGAAAATTTGCTGGAAGTTGCAACTAGGATGCTACCAGCAGGCTTTGAACGCCAAAAGGTTGGTGTTGTATTAGATATCTATGGAGAGGCCTCCAATACACCGATCTACTCAGTAAGCGCGGGAGCTCAATGCCAGAAGTCAACGTCAAAAGTGAAGCCAAAGAGCTTGGTTCCGGTTAATCAGCAAGTTTCCAGTGCCTTCTACGGGCGAGAAGCAACGTTGATAGAACTGCACTTATGCGTTTTAGAGCCGTTTAATCCAGACTCGCGTTTTGCGATTGATGGTCTGGTTTTACCTAACGAACTATCGAGCAATGCAGTCATGATTGGGAGGTACTATGCTAAATAACCCAATAAAACTGCGCCAGAAAGGTTCGGTGTCTTTAAGTTACTTAGCTCTGCTGATTCCTATGGTGGTGGCTGCGGCTGCGACTATTGTTATCGGTTACCAAGTTCAGTTATCTAACCGTGCAACGCAAGCTGTAGATGCGGCGAGTTTGGCCTGTGCTTTTGCGGGGTCAGTGGACAAAAATATGAATCGACACTATTTGGATTTCTATCGCCCAAAAGTGGTTGGAGTGACTTCTGAGCCAGACATGTCGTCAGGCTGCAAGGTTAAGATGGGCTATCGCCTAAACTCAATCTTCACCTCTTTAACTTTATCTGACACTTCTTTTGTCGCGAGTGCGAACTCAAGTGAACTGGTTAGGGTAGAGCCTAGTGTCTCCTCATCTCCAACCGAATTGGTCGTAGTACTTGATATTTCTGGCTCTATGTCGAGCTCAATTACTGCCTTGAAGCAGATACTAAATAACGCGCTTACTTCATTAAAAAGCCAGCAAGCACAAGCCAACAGCCGAGATCATATCAAACTCTCTGTTGTGCCATTTTCTGATGGAGTTTCAGTTACCAACGCACCTTGGTTACTGCAAGCAGGAGTGTTTTGTGTAGATGGTTTGACGAAGCAAGGAGGAAACGTTTCAGTGAGCGAAACGGTATCAAACCTTGATGTCCCCCACGATAAAGTGAGTGTTGACTTCAAAGCGCCAGATCAATGGTTAGCGGATTGTAGCGCGACTTCCCCATTATTACCGCTGACATCAGATCTAGATGTCGTGGCAAATCATATTGATAGGTTGGCTGTGACTGGGGGAACGGCCTCGTATCAAGGTTTGATATGGGGAATTAGGCAGTTAACGCCTAATTGGCAGAAAGACTGGGGTGTTACCTCTCGCTCGTCTGCAAGCCCAACCCGAAAGCTGGTACTGATGACGGACGGTGCTGACTCAAATGACACTTTGGACCAACTCATCAGTGCTGGCCTATGTGATCAAGCGTCAAACACATTTGGTATCCAGTTGAATTTCATTGGCTTCAACGTACAAGCCTCTCGTCTCGAGCAATTTAGACGTTGTGCTCAAAGTGGTTTAGGTAACGCGGGCAATGTTTATCAAGCCAACAGTACCGAAAAACTCAATGAGTACTTTGAACAGATTCTAAAGCTTGAATACGAGACCGTACTCAATTTTGGAAATAAATAAACATTAAAACAATAAGTTATGGAGAAAAAATGATTAATCGAATAATCGTATTAGTGGCTCTCATTTGGACGATACCGGCCATGGCCTTCCAAGAAGGTGACGTACTTACCGATTCAGCTGCCCAGCATTTAGGTCTTGATGCTGAGCAACTCACTATCGTCGACTTTTTTGCTGAGTGGTGTGTGTCATGTCGTCATGAACTACCCGAAGTCAACGAGCTATATGGCGAACTAAAAGGAACGGGTGTCACCGTGGTTGGTGTTGATGTTGATGAAGAAGTCGAAGTTGGTTTGGCTTTTCAAAAGGCCCTTGGACTCGATTTTCCAGTTGTGAATGACCCAGAACAGTCTCTAATTGGCGAGTTTAAGCCGATTGGTATGCCAGCACTTTATTACATCTACCAAGGACAAGTGCTTAAAGTTCGCTTTGGAGCCATTAACAACATTAGCCAAGTTATTACTGACGATCTCGCCGAAATGGGAGTTCAGTTATGAGTCGGTCTGTTTTTGGTTTGGTTGCGGCTCTGGTTGCTCTTCAACCGCTGGCCGTACAGGCTGCTCCTAAACTTGATCTCAGTAGATTAGGTAAGAATAAACCTCAAGAGCAACAACTTGATACGCAAACAGAATCGATTGAAGAAGAGGTGATTTCGACTCAAGTCTATACCAGTGGTGAGACGGATATCGGTATCCGCCGCAATGTTGAGCTTGTCCGTCCCACCACAGCTCAATTGCAGTTGAAACAGCCCAAATCTGTAAAGGAGAACAAGTCTGCATTTGAATTTGTTGACAAGGCACTTGGCATTAAACCCGTTAAGTCGTGGGAAAAAGGCACGTTGGCGCAAAAAGAGATGAAGCCAGGCGGCCCAGTGCCAGAGTTTGACTTGTTTTCGGAAAAAGTATTTGCCTACAAGCAAGGTTCGGTAGGTGGTAGCGGCGTCGGTGGCGGCGGTTGTGGTTGTAACTAATTAAAATTAAAACAAAATGAAAAAAATACCTTTAACGCTGCTTGGTGCAGCAGCAGTGGCAAATCCTGCTTTGGCAGAAGACCATATTTCACAGCACTACCTCAACTATGAAGAATACGACGGTCGAGTTAAAGCCGGTGATCACGTTATCTCTTTTGAGAAAAGTATTGGCCTAGATTGGACGATAAATGCAGAAATCGGTTACGACAGTGTCTCTGGTGCCTCTCCGTCATGGGGGCCAACGACGCCAGTCAGTGGTCCAAGTGATGCCGCTAATCGAGCTCAAGCGACTAAAAGTGCTCAAGGAAAAACAGATGAAGTGATCCGCAGAGGATATGATCCCCATGCAAGTGGCTACCAGGTTCAGAAATATGAGCTTGAAGACACTCGTAAGTCAATAGCGGCAAGCGTAACTTACCGAGATGAACTGCGTAATGAGTGGACTATTGGGCAAAACTTTTCCCGAGAAGAAGATTACGAAAGCCTTGGTGTAAACGGCAAAGCATTGATATTTGCCGACTCGCAGAAAAACCGTTCATACAGCGTAGGGGTGTCAATGCTGTTTGATAAAACTCTGGCGTTTCAGAAATTTGCAAACAATACCAATGCCCAAGATTGGGAGAATATCTTTACTGGCAGTGTCGAAGCCGGACTTTCTCAAGTGTTTAGTCCGAGTTACTACATGGTGTTCACTGGCTACGCTGGTTATCGTCAAGGTTATCTCAGCAACCACTACCTGACCGTGTTACGTGAAGTCGACATTAATGATGACGGCCAAATCGGTTCGGACGAAGTATTTCTGGGTCAAGACTCTCGTCCAGACCAACGTTTATCTGGTGGTGTGAATATTCAGGCGTTTTGGGCGCTAACAGACTCGATAACCATCCGCCCTCGTTACAAGTGGTTCCAAGATGACTGGGGCGTTCAGTCTCACCAAGTTGGCGGAAAACTCTCTTGGAAACTAACCAATTGGTTTACTCTCGCGCCGGGTTACTTTTGGTATACCCAAGATGGAGCAGATTTCTTCCGCGATCCAAATAGCGCAGACAAAACCTTTGCTGCAACTGGATACGCAACCTCCGATTTACGTTTAGGTGACTATACCGCTAACGCTTATGAACTCGGAGGTAGTTTTAAGATTTACAAAGGGCTAAGTGTCAACCTGCTTGGGGCTTACTATGAGCAATCAAACGGCTTTAAAGCCAAATGGTGGGCGATAGGAGCAAGCTATGCCTTCTAGCTCCCCATTCATCCACAAATTTCGGGCCATGACAGTGCCGTGTGAAGTGCAATTGTTTGGTTCGCAAGACGCAAGCCAAATAGCGCTGATGATTGAACACAATACACGCCGATTAGAGCAGAAGTACAATTTCTATTCTGACCAGTCATGGCTTAGTCAGCAGGTTAACAATCGTCAGGGTAGCTCGGTTGAATTAGATGACGAGTCGTTGATGGTGTTTGAGGCATTACGCAATATCGTCGATGGAACTCAAGGGGTATTTGACCCAACGGTCGGAACGGTAAAGACGTTACTTGCCAGCAATGCCTCTCTTGGACGTGACGCTATCTATCTAAAGGCTAAGCCTGCGATGGGGGTTGAGTCTTGGGAGTTGAGTGGTAAGACGTTAGACATTGCTCATCGCGACACTCGATTTGATTTTGGCGGCGTGATCAAAGAATTTGCTATCGATCAGGCGATTAATATTGCAGATAGCTTCGGTGTGTCGGCTGCGCTAATTAATTTTGGAGGAGATATCCGCACATTAGGGACTAAGCCTCAATCTCAGTCCTTCAATGTCGCTGTGCTCAATCCGGCTAACCCGTCTGAGGCCTATTTCTCTCTGCCGTTGGTCGATGCAGCGCTAACGACTTCTGCTCACTATGAACGCAAAATTGAGTTTGTAGATCAGACTACATCACACATTCTGGCTCATCAAGGAACGCACCCTAAAGTGCTTTCGGTGACAGTAGTGGCGCCAACGGCGTTAGAAGCGGGGGCGATTAGTACAGCGCTAACCATTGAGCCTCTATTAGCTGTCCCAGAAGGGGCAGGCGTTATTTTTATTGATGATCAACTTCAAATTCATCAGGACACGGAGTTTTTGACCCGATGAAACGATTTCTCGTTGCATTAGCTATATTGTTTTCTTTTTCTTCATTTGCAGATGAAGAGACGTTTCTGCCAGTCGAGCAGGCTTTTCCTTATCAATGGTCAGTAGGGGATTCTGGGCTGCAATTGCATTTTGCTGTTCATCCAGACTATTACCTGTATCAGTCACGTTTTAAGTTTACGTCGGCTGATGGTATCACTCTATCTGAGCCTGAGTTTTCTTGGAGTGGCAAAACCAAGACAGATAAATATTTTGGTCAGGTCAATGTGTTCGACAAGCCTGTTACGATTACTTTGCCCTATCATGGGGTAGGAGAGGTTAAAGTCCGATACCAAGGTTGTGCAAATAAAGGGCTTTGCTACCTACCACAAACGATCGCGATAGCTTTGCCGAATCGTGCTCAAGATAGTTCGGCATCGGTTTGGCAGAGAGTAACGCGTTTAGCTGATGATACTAAGGGACTTTCTAGCTTCCTCGACAGTGCTTCTAGAGCGCAAGCATTGATTGTTTTCTTCTTGCTAGGTTTAGGCCTTTCATTGACCCCATGCGTATTACCTATGGTTCCTATACTTTCGAGTATCATTGGTGGCGACTCTCAAATGACTGGGCGTAAAGGTTTGCTGCTTTCATCATCGTATGTGTTAGGGATGGCAACAAGCTATGCGCTGACTGGTATTTTGGTAACAACAGTTGCTAAAGGGGTTAATTTGCAAGCCGCGATGCAACAACCTTGGTTACTGACTTTGTTTGCAGGGGTGTTTGTACTGCTAGCATTGGCGATGTTTGGCTTCTATGAGTTACAACTGCCTTCTTCGCTGCAAAACAAACTTAATACGCGATCAGATAAGCTAGGTGGTGGCCGTGTTTTGAGCGTATTTGGGATGGGGGTGATTTCCGCGTTGGTGGTCTCGCCATGCGTGAGTGCGCCTTTGGCAGGGGCGTTACTTTATGTGTCTACCACTCAAGATTGGCTCTTTGGTGGCTTCACTCTATTTGTTATGGCTTTAGGTATGGGAATACCGCTTATCATCATTGGTGCCAGTGGTGGGAAACTCATGCCTAAGAGTGGCCCTTGGATGATAGCAGTCAAACAACTGTTTGGTGTGCTTCTGTTAGGTGTTGCCATTGTGCTGTTAAGTCGATTTATACCTGCTTGGGCCACAGTCCTTATGTGGTCAATGTTAGCGATAGGTACAGGCATTCACTTTGGTGCTTTAGATGCCGCAGAAGCGGGGTGGGCGAGAACTCGAAAATGTGTAGCATTTCTCTCACTGTTTTATGGTTTAGTGCTGTTTGTCGGTTACCTAATCGGTAACGATGACCCATTAAACCCGCTAGCGTTAGATCAAGTAAATCGCCCTATCAACCAATCCAATACTCAGACCGTTTTTAATAAAGTAACGACGATAGAACAGCTTAACCTAGCGTTAGCTTCTGCGAAGTCTAATCAGCAGCCAGTGGTTGTTGATTTATACGCAGACTGGTGCGTGTCGTGTAAAGCCATAGAGAAGGAAGTGTTTAACGATTCTGACGTTCAACAGAAACTGGAAAAGTGGCAAGCGATCAAGCTAGATGTTACAGAAAGCACACCTGAGCAAATGGCATGGTTGGCAGAGCGAGGGGTATTTGGGCCTCCGGCGATCTTTTTCTATTCCCCCCAGGGCACAGAGTTAGCAGAGCACCGAATAGCAGGTGGAGTAGATCTCACTAAGTTTCTGCAGCAGTTTCCTAGCCTTTAAGATCTCAATAACAAAGCAGCATTTATGCTGCTTTTTTGCACTATGAATTAAATTATTCAGTATCGATAGCGCGACTTTGTTGGAGAAAGTGGCTAACCTTAACCAAGGATTGATGATCAAACTTGTTGGCTATGAGTATGGAAAAAGTGGTAGATCTTAATCGCTGGCAGAAGGAACACATCAGAACAGAGCAAGATCTTAAGTACTTGTTTTCTGAGGTAAAGGCTAAATATTGCACAGCGCCTTATGCAGAATTGGAGCAACGCTTAGAAGTTTTGAATGCACTGAAATATGAGCTGATCGAACGCAAGCCACAGTTGGTGAAAGCGCTTTGCCAAGATTACGGGTATCGTAGCGATTTTGACAGTTTGATTTGTGACTTGTTACCCGCTGTTAGCCACATAAACTACACCATCAGGCATCTCAGAAAATGGTTGAAACCCAGCAAAAGAGATGCAGGGTTAATGTTGTTCCCTTCCAAGGTTTATGTTGAGTACCAGCCTTTAGGCGTGGTTGGTGTTATGGTGCCGTGGAATTTCCCTATAGTGTTAAGCATTGCGCCTATTGTAACGGCATTGGCTGCGGGTAACCGAGTGATGGTCAAACTCAGCGAGTTTACACCAAAAACCAATCAGGTATTGAGTGAAATCTTTGCTGAAATTCGCGAGTTTGTCTATCCCGTTGAAGGGGGAGCAGAAATTGCTAAATTCTTTGCTTCGTTGCCATTCGATCATTTACTGTTTACCGGATCCACTAAGGTTGGCAAGTTAGTTGCCTCAGCGGCGGCCAAAAATTTAACCCCAACCACACTGGAGCTTGGCGGCAAGTCTCCCGCGATTGTCGCCAATGATGCAGATATCGCCAAAGCGGTCGATTCAATTCTATTAGGTAAGTCGATTAATGCAGGACAAATCTGCGTGGCTCCAGATTATGTTTTAGTTCCTCAGGGTAAAGAGCTTCAGTTTATTGAGCGCTACTTAGAGCGCTTCTATCAGTTGTATGTAAAGGAAGGGCAGCTAAAGTCATCAACCTCAATTATCAACCAATCTCAATATCAAAGATTGCAGCAGTATCTTCTTGATGCGAAAAACTTAGGTGGGACGATTCATACCATCGACTACCTTGAGCTAGAGCCGAGACAGATGGCTCCCCAGTTAGTGACTGGGGTTAGTGACAAAATGCTGCTAATGCAGGAAGAGATTTTTGGCCCTATATTACCAGTAATCGGCTATCGCCACTTAAATGAAGTCTTCGCTTATGTTAACGCTCGTCCGCGTCCACTTGCATTATATTTGATGTCAAATGACCCGATTTTACAGCGCCAAATTATCGAGCAGACACACAGCGGTGGTATTGCAATCAATGATTCCCTGCTGCATGTTGCTGTAGAAGATGCGCCATTTGGTGGAATCGGCGAGTCTGGTATTGGTCAATATCATGGAAAAGAAGGCTTTCAAACCTTCTCTAAAGCGAAAACGGTCCTCTACTCCGCAACTTGGATGCCTCGCAGTTACTTATTACTTAAGTATCGCAAACTTGCTGTTAAGGTGTTAGGGCGCTTGTTTGTACGCTAAACAGACAAGGTATCGAATTGCTGTTTAACAAAATCAATGAAGACCTTTAGTCGTTTAGGCTGATATCTATCGCGATGATAGATGGCCGAAAAGTCGACACTGGGTATTGTCCATTTATCGAATACTTCAATGAGTTTACCGGCTTCCATCTCTTCCTGGCAATACAAGGAAGGCACTCGAATAATGCCTTGGTGATTCAACGCGCCTTTTACCAAAACACGTCCATTTTTGCATTGCAAATGTCCATGAATGGCGATCTCAGTCTTGTCTTTGGTGGTTTTATGGTCGAAACCCCAACGCTTGACTGAACCGGTTAGGCATTGATGCAGAGTAAGCTCTTTGGGGTGCGAAGGTTGGCCATGAACGTCTAGGTATTGTGGGCTCGCTAGCGTACCCATTTCTATAGTCATTAATTTTCGAGCAACAAAGCCAGAGTCATCCAAACGTCCCATGCGAAAGGCGATGTCAAAATCTTCTTCCAGTAAGTCGACTCTATGGCTGCTAAAGTCAAGGCTTACTTGGGTGTCTGGATACAGGCTCATAAAATCACAAGTGATTTGTGCGATCAGCTCTTCGCCTAGATAGCCGCCAACACAGTTGACGCGAATTTCACCTTGAACTTCCTCCACATCATCGACGGCGGCTAATATAGCTTGATCAATACCTGCTAGGGCTTTCTCACATTGTAGGTAGAATCTTTTACCAGCATCCGTGAGCTTTAAGCTGCGTGTGGTTCGAATAAGCAAAGTCACCTTCATCTGCTTTTCCAAATTGCTTATCTGGCGTGAAACGTGTGAGCGCGACACATCTAGCGCCTCAGCTGCTTTAGTGAAGTTGCCAAGTTTGGCGATCAACACAAATGAACGGATATCGGCAAGGTTAACGTTATTGAGCATGATGAAGTCCAGTTACTGCAGATTGTTTATTGTTGCAATATAGCAACAGAGTTTCAACCAGGGTGATATATATCAACAAAATAGTTTGGCTTAATATACCTCCATCGCAGCAAAACAGGCTGCTGTTGAACAAACACAGAGGAAATATTGAGATGAAAAAGCTAATTGTAATTACAGGCGCTAGTTCAGGTATAGGTGAAGCTATTGCTCGTCGTTTGAGCAGTGAAGGTCATCCTTTACTTCTACTGGCGCGTCGTGTCGAACGACTAGAAGCATTAGATCTGCCTAACACAGTATGTGAAAAAGTTGATGTGACTGACAAAGCTTCATTTGAAAGCGCAATTGCGAAAGCCGAAGCTAAGTTTGGCCCAGTTGACGGTTTGGTTAACAACGCAGGTGCGATGCTACTTGGTCAAATTGATACTCAAGATGCTAACGAATGGAAACGCATGTTTGACGTCAATGTCATTGGCCTTTTGAACGGTATGCAAGCGGTATTGGCACCTATGATGTCACGCAGTAGCGGTACAATTATTAACATCAGCTCGATTGCGGGTAAGAAAACATTCCCCAGCCATGCCGCTTATTGCGGGACTAAGTTTGCAGTTCATGCGATTTCTGAAAATGTTCGAGAAGAAGTTGCCGCTTCTAATGTTCGGGTTACTACCATTGCACCAGGGGCTGTGGAAACTGAGTTGCTATCGCATACGACTTCTCAAGAGATTAAAGATGGTTACGATGATTGGAAAGTCGATATGGGAGGGGTACTGGTAGCCGATGATGTGGCTCGTGCTGTAGAGTTTGCCTACAACCAACCACAAAACGTATGTGTTCGTGAAATTGCTCTAGCGCCAACTAAGCAGCAACCATAGTTTAAGACTCAATAAGACAACAAACGCTCTAGCCTCCCCAGCTAGAGCTTTTTGTCATCCAATGGCTCAGGCGAGAATGAACCGCCTTGGCTCATAGCCAAAAATAGACTTAGTCCAAATTCTAAGGATATTAGTTTGAAGAAGGGGTTTTCTAAACGTAGATTTCAGGCTATTACTTAAATAAGTGACAATTTGCATAGGGGCATTTGGTTGTGGACGTAGCTGAGAGAGAAAACAAAAATAGTGAAGAGTTGCAACTATCTGAAAGTCCTCAAGGACACATTAATTCGTCAGAAGAGTACAATGAAGAGAGTAAGGAAAAAGCCAAGGAGCCTTGCGAATCTATTCATTATGGAGAAGATGCATTTCATGATGTGATGCCACTGTGTGAAGTCGCATGTATTATCACAACTCCGACAGGTAAGCTTCTGAAATGTAGGACCAAGTATATTGGACTGCATTCAAACAATGTCTTATTGCTAGAAATGCCAGCAATTTCCCCTAAAGAGAAGTCTCAGTTTATGCATCGAGGCTATACGATAAAAGCATGCGTCATTTCTTCGAAGGGAGAGGGTGCACGTGTATATTTTAAAACTAATATTGAATATGTCCTGTCTGGTGGAGGGAACGATTTATTGCTCGTCACTCTGCCCAAAGCGACTCAAGTTGTGGTGGGGCTGCGTGAAAGTGCTCGTCTTGAGATTGGACTAGATGGTCACTTGGCTCCATCGAAACAAAACTTTCCTTGTCAGATAAGGGACATCTCTCAGCATGGTTGTCTTATCGTTATTGAACGAGGCAATAGCAACTATCAAGTAGGGTCTTTAGTAGAGCTGAAAATAATCGCAGATGACCAAGAGAAAGATGCAATTGATGAAACTTTGCAAGCTGTGGTGAAAAACGTCAGCAAGACAAGCTGTTATTTGAAATATGGTGTTAAGTTTGAAGATACAAGCTTAGATTATGTAAGCACTTTAATTGAAAATTTGAATTTCTGCTCAATTCAGCAAAAATTCACTCTATAACTAATGACTGAACACCACATAGACTGGTAATTCTTTATTATACTGAATAAGAAGGCATCATAATATTGAGAGGATTGCGGGTATGGAATTACGTAACGAACGTGGTGAAGTGACACAAGTAGCGGATAATCTCACCATTAAAGAAGTATTAGAAATGGGTTATTCAATCGATCTTTGTGATGAGGCGTTTGACCCCAATGAGCATTGGGTAGCAAATGCGGAACAGAAAGAGCGTGGAGAGATCCCCGAAAGCTAACTTAAAACAAAAAATCCGAGCCATGCTCGGATTTTTTCTATATTGGTAAAGGAATTAGAAACCTTTGATGTTCTCTGCTTCAAGTTCAGTAAAGTATTTTACAGTTTTTACTTTGAGTTCTTGAGTTGATGGCTCGTCACAAACAATCACTGATTTAGGGTGTAGCTGCAGAGCAGAGACCGTCCATAAGTGATTTACACTACCTTCTACCGCGGCTTCAAGTGCAAGTGCCTTATTGTGACCTGTTACTAGGATCATGATCTCTTCGGCATCAAGAAGAGTACCAACACCGATAGTCAGTGCGTATTTGGGTACTTGGTTAATATCGCCATCAAAGAAGCGAGAGTTCGCGATACGAGTGTCTTCCGTTAATGTCTTAATACGAGTACGTGAAGACAGAGAAGAGGCAGGTTCGTTGAACGCGATATGACCATCGTTACCAACCCCCCCCATAAACAGGTTGATCTTGCCATAAGATTTGATCTTGTCTTCGTAGCGCTTACACTCTGCTTCGTTGTCTTGCGCATTACCATCAAGAAGGTTGATGTTCTCTTCTTGGATATCAATATGCTTGAAGAAGTTGTTGTACATGAATGAGCGGTACGATTCAGGGTGATCTGCTGGGATACCAATGTACTCATCCATATTAAACGTTACTACGTGTTTAAAGCTAACTTCGCCAGCTTTGTGCATTTCGATAAGCGCTTTGTAAGTCGCTAGAGGTGTACCACCAGTTGGTAGACCCAGAACAAAAGGACGCTCTGCAGTTGGCTTGAAGTCGTTGATACGCTTAACAATGTGTGCTGCTGCCCACTTACCTACTTGCGCGGCTTGATTTAACGGGATAAGTCTCATGTTTTGCCCCTAGTATTGGAATTTATGATGCTCTGAAACATTAATTCGCATTATAAAATAAGTTCACTTGGACTGCTATTGTTTTTGGTCAATTTTTCCTTATTTGTTGGCAGTGTCTGCTAATTGAGTCATGTGCACTCGATTTTGTTGACTAAGATATTAGTAGTGGTGGAGCTTATTTGAAGAAAATTTTAGTCTCTAAAATAAGATGTAGGCTAAGCGAATAGAGATATCACCTCGACGTTGTGAAGCAGATATCACCCTTAGTTGATTGCGTAACAGCAAATCAATAATCTGGGGTAAGATGGAGCGCTCAACCATTTGGTTTTTGTGCCGATGTATTTTTAGCTGGTGCTTTAAGGAAGTAAAAGAAAACGAATGAATATTATGGGGATCGCCATTGGGGCGACTGGCTTGCTGCTACTCTGCATGTTTTTGTGGATGTTAGCCCTATCATTGCGTAAAAAACGCTTGGAGCAAGAGCGCAAAGAACGTGAAATCGCTTATCGCAAAGCGATGGAGAAAAACCGTAAGCAAGAACACGATGAAAGGATTATGAAGGCAGAGGGAGGGCATATTCCTACAATCCTCTACTTAGCAAAAGAAGCTGAGCGCACAAGAACGCAAGAGGCGGTTTATTGGTACACCAAAGCAGCTCGACTTGATAATGTCACAGGGATGTATGGAGTTGTACGTATCAGCAACAAGATGAAGCAAGATTTAGTGTTAAAAGAGCAGGCTAAGTTCTGGCAGGTGTGTATTTCTGCTTCAGAAGGGAGTTTAGCGCATCAATTTGAGATGGCGAAGGCACTGTTTACTGGCCGAGGTACAGAAATAAACTTACCGAAAGCACTTTCAGTTATGGAATCTGCTGCTGAGCAAAATTATCTAGATGCGTTGATTTTTCTAGGGGATTGGTTTATTGCAGCCAACAACCCAGAGAAGAACCCCGTTAAGTCGACCGATTATTATCGCAGGGCTGCTGAGCTACGAAGTAATGAAGGGCGCATGAAGCTCGGGATAAATTACATTCAAGGTCGAGGTGTGGTGAGTAACTTCGAACGCGGCATATACTGGCTGGAGCGTGCTGCAGAAAAAGGCCACCTAGAAGCCATGTATAAGCTAGGTGAGGTTTGGATGGATCACAAACCAAATGGCAGCGCTCTCGCTTATATTTGGTTGTTTCTCGCAGGGCAGCTTGGCCACGACCCCGCAAGGGCTTTACGAGACCAAGTCGCTTTGAACATTGGCGTTGATACCGTTGTAGGGCTGCAAAGTTTAGCCAAACCTATGGTCAAAAAGATTCGTGACAATAAAGTGAGTAAGCATTCAATTATTAAGGCTTTGAACAAGCTCTATAAACGTTCGATACCAACTGATGAGCATAACAATGTGACGACAGTCCCTTCTGCCCCTCAAGAGCAAGAGCTTACCTCACAAGAGCCGTTATCTGAAAAACCTAGCCAAGAGATAACAGAGACTAAGGTCGATTACTCTCAATCGCCAATGGATAAGCAATAAAAAAATGGCCTCGTTACTCACGAGGCCATTTTATTGGATATCATCTAACAATTACTGCTGAGCTTGTTTTTGCTTCGCTTTACATACTGCGGCAGTAAACACTACGTCAGTTGAACTGTTAAGTGCGGTTTCTGCTGAATCTTGCACAACACCAATGATGAAGCCAACAGCAACAACCTGCATCGCGATTTCATTTGGAATGCCAAACAGTCCACAAGCAAGTGGGATTAAGAGTAGAGAGCCACCCGCAACACCAGATGCACCACATGCGGATACCGCGGCAACAATACTAAGCAGTAATGCGGTGAGTAGATCAACCTCAATACCCATAGTATGAACAGCGGCAAGTGTTAGCGTCGTGATGGTAATTGCAGCACCAGCCATGTTAATGGTTGCACCTAGCGGAATTGATACTGAATAAGTATCTTCGTCCAGCTTTAGCTTCTCACACAGTGCCATATTCACAGGGATGTTTGCAGCACTCGAACGTGTAAAGAATGCTGTTACGCCACTTTCGCGAATACATTGCAAAACCAGTGGGTACGGGTTTTCACCTGTTTTAACGAACACAATGATTGGGTTAACAACCAATGCGATGATCGCCATTGAGCTTAAAAGAACCACTAGCAATTGAGCGTAACCAGCTAATGCTTCGAAACCTGTCGTTGCCAGTGTTGAAGCAACAAGGCCAAAGATACCAAATGGGGCTAAGCGGATAATGAAACGTACGATCTGAGAAACGCCGTGGCTTAAGTCTTCAAATACCGCCTTTGTTGTACCAGAGGCGTGGTGCAGTGCTAAACCTAGACCGATAGCCCAAGCCAGAATGCCAATGTAGTTCGCACTCATTAGTGCGTTGACTGGGTTGTCGACAAGTTTAAACAGTAGCGTGTTAAGTACTTCAGCAATACCTTGCGGAGGCGTTGCCCCTTCAGCACCAGAAACAAGCGTCAACGTGGTTGGGAATAAAAAGCTAAGTACCACTGCGGTTAAAGCGGCAGTAAAGGTACCGAAAAGGTAAAGAACCACAATTGGGCGCATGTAGGTATGCTGGTTTTTCTTTTGGTTGGCAATCGATGCTGCTACCAAAATAAAAACAAGAATAGGTGCTACTGCTTTTAGTGCTCCGACAAAAAGACTTCCAAGTAAACCGACGCTTTTTGCGTGCTCTGGAGAGACGGTCGCTAAACCCACACCAAGAATGATGCCGGCTAGGATCTGCAAAACCAGATTGCCACGTGCAAAGCGTGCAATAAGAGAGTTGTGTTGCATAGTTATCCCTGCAATGAATAGTTTTATAAATTTATAGTAATTTCAGTTATTGCAAACTGAGACAGACATACTAGCGACTTGAAACATTGTGTCTAGAATTAATTGAAAATTAGCATTAAAAATTAACTACAATCGGTTTTTGTGAATTTTATGTTTTAATGTTGTGCTTTTCGGGTAACAAAAAAAAAGGGGCAGGCGCCCCTTTACTATGTAGTGAGAATAACTTTAATAGCCGTTACTGTGTTTCTGATTGCGGCTGGCATTTTGAACTTTTTTATAAAACTTGGTCTGCTTTTTAAACGAGGCACGTTTTTCAGCAATGGTTGCACTGTTGCGACGTTGCTCTCGCAGTAGTTTCATATAGTTCGTTAATCGTCTCTCTTCTAACTCGCCTGACTCGATGGCCTCTCTCACACGACAGTTAGGTTCGTCCTGATGTTGGCAATCCGAAAATCGGCATTGTGCAACCAGTGATTCCACATCAGAGAAGGTTTCAGCTACACCATCTGCACAGTCAATCAATTGCAATTCACGCATTCCTGGGGTGTCGATTAAAACGGCCCCTGCCGGCATAAAGTGCATAGAGCGACTCGTTGTTGTGTGGCGGCCTTTACTGTCATCTTCTCTGATACCGCCTGTGAGCTGGACTTGGTCCTGCAGCAAGGTGTTCACCAATGTCGATTTTCCCACACCTGATGAGCCCATGAAGGCGACTGTTTTCCCGCTTTGACACCAAGGCAATAGTTTTTCGCAGTGTGTTTTATCAAGCGCATTGACAGTTTCGATCATCAACAATGGGTCTAGCTGCTGTACTTGCCTTTTCTTGTCTTCAGCATCGCATGCCAAATCAGCTTTAGTCAGAACAATGACAGGCTCAACATCAGCTTCATGGGCAATCGCGAGGTAACGCTCAATTCGACTGAGATTAAAATCTTCATTCAGTGAGCAAACAATAAACAAGGTTGTGACATTAGCAGCAATGAGCTGCTCATTGACTTTGCTACCTGCTGCTTTGCGATGGAACAAGGATTGCCTGTCCAAAAGCTTCACAAAGTGCTGATTGCTATCGATCAAAATCCAGTCACCAACCGTCATAGAGGGCAGTGATTTATGGATCTCTAATAGTAACTCACCAGATTCGCTCAATAGCTTATAGCCACTGCGGTGGTGCTCAGTGATACGAGCGGCAGTGAACTCTTGCTCTAAATCTTCTAGTGTTAGTTGTTGTTGAAATAGGTTGTTCCAACCAAGTGTCGCTAAAGACATTGGCGTATTTGCTTTGGTATTCATAGTTGCCCCAAGCATACAGATATCTGTATCTATATAAATTTGCTAGGGTCTTTAGACCCCGGTTTAGATAGCACCGGGCAAAGG
This sequence comes from Vibrio sp. VPAP30, assembly GCF_001188205.1. Classification (NCBI taxonomy): domain Bacteria; kingdom Pseudomonadati; phylum Pseudomonadota; class Gammaproteobacteria; order Vibrionales; family Vibrionaceae; genus Vibrio; species Vibrio sp. VPAP30. The sequence goes on along the minus strand of NZ_LBLS01000013.1, from coordinate 339,204 downwards.
AAGGGTAGAAGTGGGTTATTAAAGTTACTTCACCAATTTTGCCGGGTGGGTTTTAAGTACAATCATCTTTTCCTCCTATGGACTTATTTGTGTTTACGCAGGCTATCATAGCAAAAGAGGCGAACAAATGCCCACCCCTTAATATAAGATTCGTTGCTTAATGATGGTGTTTCATGCCACTCATCACTTTTTTAATTGGTGCTGTGATGGTTTGTTTGTCGCCGTTGGCAAATGTAAGCTCAACATCAATGCTTTCACCTTCAGCCAAAGGCTTGGTTAGGTTGAATAACATAATATGTAGGCTACCAGGTTTTAGCACTGCCGTTTTTTTCGCTGGGATTGCAATTTGATCAACTTGGCGCATTTTCATCACATCGCCCTCTTTGATCACATCGTGCAGTTCAACTTTACCTGCCGCCTCTGTAGTGGCGGAGACAAGATAACGGTCTTTATCACTATGATTCATAAACTCACCAAACACGGCACTGGTTGCTGCATTGGGTGGCGTAGCTCGTGCGTAGGTGTGATGAGCCATGATATCTGAATCTGCGTAAGTAAAAGGGCTTAATGCCAAAGAGGCTAAGAGAAGGGCTTTAAGTTTCATCCTGACTATCCTTTCGATGTAATCGTTTTAAAGGCTTCAACCAGCGGTGCTGGAGTGAGCGTGTGTGGCACTTTTGTGATTAATGTGCCATCTGGTTTGAGGAAATAGAAATAGGAGCTGTGATCCAGCGTATATTTCAATTCAGAGTTTTTTAATTCGGTTTTACGGAAAATCACGCCATACTGATGAGCGAGTGGGGTAGTGACCTCTAAAGGCGCTGCAAGTCCTTCAATCATTGGGTGAAAGTATTGAGCGTATTTGTATGAGTCAGCAGCTGCATCACGCTCCGGATCCAGCGAGATAAATACAGGGCGGAAGTGTTCTTTCGTTTCTTGATCAATTTGGTTAAGCGCGCCTGCCAGCATGGCCAAAGACGTTGGACATACATCTGGACAACGAGTAAACCCAAAGTAAACGACTCTAATTCGTGTATCTTGAGGATCGAAAAGTGACACCGCTTTGTTGTCTTCACCAAACAGCGTAATGCTAGATGTATCTTGTGCGACAGGAGCATCACTATTTTGATGATCGAGATAGCTTTTCAGTCCAAAGCCAAGAACAAAGGCGGCGACTAGGATTAATGACCAGTTCTTACTCATCGTTCCATCCTTATTGATGTATTGATTGATTGTTTGCCGTCAGTGATGGTGCCATACCAAGTCATCGCGTCTTCTGTGCACACAGGTAACACAACTTCACCAGTAAAGGTTCCTGAGTCAGATTTGTCGATCTTAAACACAACAGTGCCCATCTCCATCTCATACCCTTTTAAAGTCATCATCAGACTATCGCTGTTGGCGTTTTCCCAGTTGACCGTCACTTGGGTAGGGACGAGTGGGTGAGTGATGTCTTTGTTCGCCTGAACAGAGATAGAGTCTTGCTGACACTGGCTAGTCGTAAGCAGGCAGTAGTCGTCTAGAGATACCTGTTGGTTTGTTGATTGATACCACTTAACAATATCACTGGCAAAGAAACCGGCACCTAACGCAACGGCAATTAGAAGAAACTTTGCATAGCTGGGCATAACATTTATCCCGAGAGTTTAAAAACGAGCGCAATCCTAGCACATAGCACTCTATATCTATGAGATAACGAGTAAAATTGTGCTCAGCGTCAAGACAACCCTAGCGATTTCTGTGAATGCCATAGATAGCATGGTCAAGAATTCGTTCACCTATTTTTTCTTGATTGGTGATCACACCTTCCAGCGTCATTCCTGACCTTTCAGCAACACTACGGCTTGCTCGGTTTTCTACCGCTGCCGAAAGTTGGACTTTTTCCATGTTTAACTCGTTAAAGGAAAATTCGATTAGATGTTTGACAACGCGAGTGACGATTCCATTGCCTTGGTGGTGCTTTGATAACCAATAGCCAATTTCTAGGCATTTAGTATCATAGTCGATATTGAAGCAGCTACAGTTTCCAACGATTTCCCCGCGGTACACAATGGCACAAGTAATGGTTTTTCCTTCGGCATACTCATGCAAAACGCGCTGTACGAATAGACGGAAATCTTGCTCACTTGTGCAGTGAGATGGCCATGCGAGCCACTGGGATAAGTAATCAAACTGATCTGCGACGAGTTCACTGTATTTGGTGGCAAAAGATTCTTGCACCAGTGCGAGAGATATTTCATCATCTACTTTGTGTGTAAACATGCTCCACTCCTTGCATATATTGGTTAGAGCTAACGTAGCAAACTACAAAGGTGATAGCTAGAGCGATAAGCTGCAATAAGAGTTTGATTTCTAGCACGAAAAATACGCACTACGTTGCACGGTTCACAATTCTGTTAATAACCATTCATAATTTATGGTTTATAGATAGTACTTTCGTTTACCCTGCCTTGCATAAAAATTATTTATAAATGACTAAAGCGTTAGTATGGAAGTGCCCCAAGACGATGTTAGCGTAGACCTACGTCGCGTATTATTTGAAATTGCTTATGCCCTCGATGCGGTTGGTGTAGATGATATTTATCATGGGCACAGAGTCGCCTATATCGCTTATCGCTGTGCCCAACGTATGGGATGGAGTGAAGAGCGATGCCAAGTGATCTTTTCGCTCGGGTTAATCCACGATTGTGGTGTATCTGAAAGCGCTGAAATCGGTGAGTTGTTGACCACTCTAGCCCCTAAAAACACGCGTAAACACTGTGTTAAGGGTTATGAACTCTTGAAAGCTTGTCGACCTTTATCTGAGCTTGCAACACCAATATTGCTACATCACACTTGGTGGCAAGAATTAAAAGTGATGCACAGCGTCAGCGAAGACATTAAACAATATGCAACGTTATTGTTTCTGGCCGATCGGGTCGATTATCTGCATGGTAATTACGGCTTAGATTGTTATGGCAATATTAGCAAAGAGAGTACACACAGTATCGTTGGAGAGTTGCAAGCTAACTCGGGATCAATGTTTGAACCAACTCAGGTCCGTTTTATGAGTGAGCTCATTCACTGTGATGATTTCTGGTTCTCTATGGAGGCAAGGTATATCGAAAGCTTATCTTATACTTTTGAGCCTCTGTATCGCAACCCGATTGGACTAGATGAGTCAATCGAGGTGGCGGAGCTGTTTGCACAAATCGTTGACGCGAAGAGTTCCTTCACCTATCAGCATTCTTTACACGTTGCTCAACTTGCCGAGTTTTTTGCTCATAAGCTTGGTTATTCAGAGCGGGCAAGAAAAATGCTCTATCTGGCAGGATTGATTCATGATATTGGCAAACTAAAAACGCCGAGTGCGATTTTGCATAAACCGGCTCAGTTATCGAATGAAGAATATGTATGTATCAAACGTCATGCGACGGATTCGCGACATGCCATACAGCGAATGTTTACCAATCAACAAATTGTGGAATGGGCGTCCAATCATCATGAAAGACTTGACGGATCGGGTTATCCATTAGGTCTGGATGCGTCTCGGTTAGATGAGCCGAGTCGATTGATAGCCATTACAGATGTGTTTCAAGCGCTTACTCAGTCTCGGCCATATAGAAAAGGTCTGCCTTTAGGCGAGGCGGTTGCTATTCTTAAAGAGATGGTCAGCAGCAATCAATTAGATCGCAAAATATTCAAGTGTTTAGTTGATAACGCGGAAGAGTGCTACCGGATTTCAACCGGGCAAGAAAGTGAAAAGCCAGTACTTGTTTAGTACTGGCTATAGATTATTACTGGTTCACAAATGCTTTAAAGCGAGCTTGAGTTTCAGCATCTGCTTTGCTGTACCAGAAATGCAGCATTTCTTCTGCTGTGTTATCGCCAGCTTTTACAGGCTTACCGTTAATCTGTGCTGGTAACGTAACTGGCACAACCGCTGCTGTTGAAATTGCTGCGACGTCACCACGACGATTATACTCAGCCAATTCGATTTTGTGGTTGCGACCGATTTGCATCCCGTCTTTAACCAACTTGTCTTGTTTCATCTCGATCGATTGACCGTCTTCACCTTTTAAAGACCATTCTAAGTTACGAATTTTCTTTGAACCTTCGTGCTCATTGCGGTACTGAGGTAAGTCAAATTTCAGTTCTTGGTCAGCAACGTTAAATGTTCCAACAATCGGATCGCTTTCGAGAATGATCCGATCTTTACCTTGGTCGAAGTAAGGTTGGTAAGTGAACAGGATTTGGTTTTCCCCATTGGGTAGCGTAAGCGTTTTGGATGAAAAGAAGCTTCCTGATAGCTCAGGTTTTGCATCGTTCACCACTAAGACGTCGATAGTGTCTGGAATCGATATAGTGATGTCAGCAGCCGCGAGACCACTGGTACCTAAAGCGATTGCAGCAAGTAATGTTGTTTTTATTTTCATTTTTGGTTCCTAATAAACAGGCACTTAAACTGCAAAGAGAGTGCCTAGCTCGTCGCATGATTTCAAGATGCGAATGTAAGAAGTTTGAAAAATTCATCAAATCTTAACTAGTGCTCACGTTAATGAGCCACGCTAGTTTATAAATTTGAGCTACCTTTCACGGTAATCTGGATAATAACTAGACTATATTAATTAAGTGTTCAATGAATCAGGAGGATAACGCTATGGCATATACCGATATGTTAGACAGCAGACTAGTGTTGTCGCCATGGTACAACGTTGACTACACCCTCTCACTACTGAATAAAGAAACGGTTCTTCGTTAATCCCTAGTGGCGCGTCTTGCGCCCAAAGCAATCTTATAAACCAATATACCCGTGTGAACCTATTGCGGGGGAATTGATCTATTTAAAGGAAATTAATGATGAAACGTATTCCAGAACCTTTTCGCATCAAAATGGTAGAACCGATCAAAATGACGACATATGACGATCGTGTTGAGGCGTTGAACTTAGCGGGATTGAACCCATTTTTACTCAGAAGCGATGATGTCTATATTGATTTGCTGACGGACTCTGGTACAGGGGCGATGAGTGATAATCAGTGGGCTGGTTTGATGATGGGAGATGAGTCTTACGCAGGGAGCCGCAATTATTACAACTTATGCGCAGCAGTAGAACACTTCTTTGGCTATAAACTAACAGTCCCAGCCCACCAAGGACGCGGTGCTGAGCAGATACTGTTTCCTGCTCTCATCGAACGAATGAAAACAGTTCGTGGTGGTAAAGATCCGGTATTTATCTCCAACTACCATTTTGATACGACGGCTGGTCATATCGAGCTTAATGGAGGCAAGGCGATTAATGTCGTTGATAAACATGCCTTTAATACTACAACACCTTACGATTGGAAGGGAAATTTCGATCTAGATAAGCTCCAGTCAACCATCGAAGCTCACGGCCCAGAGAATGTTTGTGCCATCATTACCACGGTGACTTGTAATAGCTCTGGTGGACAACCAGTTTCGATGGCTAACATGCGTGCGGTATATGAAATTGCAGCAAAGAATGACATTCCTGTTGTGATTGACTCCGCCCGTTATTGTGAAAATGCTTATTTTATCAAGCAACGCGAAGAGGGTTATCAAGACAAGTCGATTTTGGAAATCATTCGTGAAATGTACCAGTACGGTGACATGCTCACTATGTCAGCTAAGAAAGATCCCATGGTTAATATCGGTGGTCTTTGCTGTATTCGTGATCATGAGGAACTGTTTCAAGCTGTCCGTACTCGTTGCGTTCCGATGGAAGGTTTTGTTACTTATGGTGGTATGGCTGGGCGCGATATGGAAGCTTTGGCGCGTGGCTTGTACGAAGGAGCCGATGAGGATTACCTTCATTACCGTATTAGTCAGGTTGAGTACTTAGGTGAACGCCTTCGCGAAGGGGGTATCCCAATTCAAACCCCGACGGGTGGTCACGCGGTGTTTGTCGATGCGGCGAAAATATTACCTCATATTCCCGCTGATCAGTTTCCTGCACAGGTACTGTGTAATGCGTTGTATCTTGAAGCAGGGATTCGCGCCGTTGAAATTGGTTCATTGCTTCTTGGTCGAGACCCAGATACTGGTGAGCAAAAAGCCTCTGAACTTGAATTGATGCGCTTGACTATTCCAAGACGTGTTTATACCAATGATCATATGGATTACATAGCGGATGCGATCATTGCGCTCAAGGAACGAGCGCATGAACTGAAAGGGCTGTCATTTGAGTATGAACCACCAGTACTGCGTCATTTCACGGCGCGTTTTAAGTCCAAGTAGCGGCAATTAACAAATCAAAAACTCTAATATACACTGCCACAACGCCTTTCCGCTGTGGCAGTTTTCTATGTGGACTATTTATATTTATATGGAATTCTTACCTGTAAATTTCTGATTGTTATGTCATTTATTCTGGTATGGAGGAGGTTTATAAATTTTGGCTCGATATCCCCTTTGTAATGTAACAGCTTAGTAACAACGAACTAATTTCTAATCATCACTCGAAAATAGCTTTTATTTTTTTCTACAAAAAAAAAGTCTCTTAAATACTTGTAAGTGGTGTTCTTCGATTCGTCGGAGGACAGTTTTTGCTCTGACATTAGAGTGAACAAACAAGGAATGAGAGAAATAGGTATGAATCGTATTACATTGTGCGCTGCGAGTATTGCATTTGCGTTCTCGGGCACAGCGATAGCGGCACCAACGGCTCCAAGTGTTGACGTGTATGGCTCCAATAATTTGCAGTTCTCTAAAATTGAACTGGCGATGGAGACAACGTCTGGTTACAACCAAATGGTCAAGTACTTTGATGAAGCCGATATCACCGTCAAGTTTAATCAGTGGAGTGGTACCACAGGCGACACGTATAAGGTCTACTTTGATGGTGTTCAGGTGGCAACCGGATCAATTGCTGGAAGCCAAACAACAGCGAACTTTAAGTATGGTAAAGGTGGCCTTTATCAAATGACTATAGAAGCGTGTGATGCCACCGGTTGTAGTGTTAGTGCACCCGTTGAAATAACGGTGGCTGATACCGATGGCTCGCACTTAAAGCCGTTGACCATGAATATCGATCCAAACAACAAATCTTACAATACTGACCCTAATACCGTTGTCGGGACCTATTTCGTTGAGTGGGGTATCTACGGTAGAGATTACACAGTTGATAACTTGCCTGCCGACAATCTTACGCACATCCTTTATGGCTTTATCCCAATCTGTGGTCCAAATGAGTCAGTCAAGTCAGTCGGTGGCAATAGCTACAACGCACTGATGACCGCTTGTCAGGGAGTGCCCGATTACGAAGTGGTTATTCACGACCCTTGGGCTGCGTATCAAAAAAGTTTCTCGCAGGCAGGGCACGAATATAGTTCGCCAATTAAGGGTAACTACGCCATGCTGATGGCTCTTAAGCAACGCAACCCAGATCTAAAAATCATCCCTTCTATCGGCGGTTGGACTTTATCAGACCCATTTTTTGACTTCACCACCAAAGCAAACCGAGACACTTTTGTTGCTTCTGTTAAGCGTTTCCTAACGACTTGGAAATTCTACGATGGTGTGGATATTGACTGGGAATTCCCTGGTGGTGGTGGTGCTGCACCTGATCTTGGTGACCCTGTAAATGATGGCCCTGCCTATGTTGCTTTGATGCGTGAATTGCGCGCAATGCTCGATGAATTAGAAGCATCAACCGGGCGTACCTATGAGTTGACGTCAGCCATTGGTGTTGGTCACGATAAAATTGAAGACGTGAATTATGCTGACGCGGTTCAGTACATGGACTACATCTTCGCGATGACTTATGACTTCTATGGTGGATGGAACAACGTTGTTGGTCATCAAACTGCGCTCTACTGTGGTAGCTTTATGCGCCCTGGTCAGTGTGATGGTACTGGCGTAGATGAAAATGGCGAACCTTACAAAGGCCCAGCTTACACCTCTGATAACGGTATTCAACTCCTCCTCGCACAAGGGGTTCCAGCAAGTAAACTAGTTCTCGGTGCTGCAATGTATGGTCGCGGATGGGAAGGTGTTACACCTGACACGTTATCCGATCCTACTGACCCAATGACAGGCGTGGGCAACGGTAAACTTACAGGCACAACTGCTCAAGGTGTATGGGAAGCGGGTGTTATTGATTACAAAGGCGTCAAAGCTCATATGCTTGGTGCGAACAACACAGGAATCAATGGTTTTGAGTACGGTTACGATGCGCAGGCTGAAGCTGCTTGGGTTTGGAATCGCACATCAGGTCAATTGATTACGTTTGATGACGACCGTTCAGTGAAAGCCAAAGGTGCGTACGTTCGTAACTTGGGTCTAGCGGGTCTATTCTCGTGGGAAATTGATGCGGACAACGGCGATATCTTAAATGCAATGCATGAAGGCTTAGCTGGTGGTACTCCGGTCAATCGTGCACCTCAAGCTAATGCTGGCGCAGATGCGACGGTAGTTGGGCCTGCAAGTGTTACTTTAGATGGTAGTGCGTCTTCAGATACCGACGGTACTATTGCAAGCTATCAATGGGTGCAGGTCTCTGGAACAGCGGTTACCCTTAGCGGGGCAAACACAGCGACAGCAAGTTTTGATGTTACTGAAGTGGCCCAAGCAGAAACACTAAGCTTTATACTGACGGTTGTGGATAATGAAGGTGCTTCAGCCTCCGATACAGTGGTGGTTACAGTAAACCCTAAAGACGTTCCTCCTGTAAATCAAGCCCCAGTAGCGTTAGTGACTGCCCCTGCAAATGTCAATGCGGGTGATACAGTAGTGGTTGATGCATCGGCTTCATCAGATGCTGACAATGACCCTCTTACCTACACTTGGGATCTCCCTACAGGCCTAAACGCGACAGTCAACGGTTCAAGTGTGACCTTTACTGCGGCTGAATATACCGCGGATACTTCACTAGTGTTTACTGTCATGGTTAACGATGGTAAAGCGACATCGACGGCTTCTACGACAGTTGTGGTAGCTAAGAAGTCATCGGGTGGGGACCTTTGTAACAACTTATGGGATGCTTCCGCCGTATACACTGGTGGCAACCAAGTTTCTTGGGCTGGAAAAGTTTGGGAAGCAAAATGGTGGACAAAAGGTGATGATCCAGCTCAATCTGGTCAATGGGGTGTTTGGAAAGAAGTGGGGGCGGCCAATTGCCCGACTAACTAAGCACTAATAGATAACTAAGCAAAAAGCCATTCGGGTTATCCGAATGGCTTTTTCTTTACGTGTTTGTTTTGAAGTTACTTAACCGCTCTCACTTTACCTTGTTTAAGGTTATTAAGAACGTCAGATTTCGGCCCATCGGCAATCACGCAACCTTTTTCCATTACGATCACCCGATCAACCACATCAAGCATGGATGTTTTGTGGGTAATTAGAATCAGTGTCTCAGTCGACTTTAGTTGCGATAGCTGCTGCTTAATATGCATTTCAGAGCGGTTATCCATCGCACTCGTCGGTTCATCCATTAACAAAACAGGTGGGCGACCGAGTAGTGAGCGTGCAATAGCGACGGCTTGGCGTTGACCGCCTGAAAGCAACATTCCCCCTTCACCTACTTGGCGCTCTAAACCTGCTGGGTCTTGTTGGGTAAATACTGTCACACCAGCTCGGTTTGCTGCATCTAGCACATCCCTGTCATCTGCAAGTGGTCGGCCCAGCGTGATATTGTCGCGGATGCTACCGTAGAATAGTTGACTATCTTGTGGCACACAGCCGATGTTTCTGCGGATATCGATGTGATGTAACTGGTCGATATCGGTATCATCAATTCGGACGTGGCCTTCAGTCGGTTTATATAAGCCCATAATCAAGCGTTCCAGAGTTGTCTTACCAGAGCCGATCCGGCCGATGATGGCGACCTTCTCACCTGGATTAATGGTTAGACTCAAGTCTCGAATAGAAGCCATAGGCGAGTCAGGGTAATGGAATGTGACCTTGTCTAATTCAATTTTGCCGTGGATGATAGGGCGATGAATATAGCGCTTGCCTTCTTCTTGTTCATCCGGCATGGACATCACTTGCTCAATGATTGTCATTGAGGACTTGGCTTGGTTGTAACGAGTCGAAAGCAATGAGAGCTGAACCATAGGGCCGATAGCACGGCCACTTAACATTGTCGCGGCAATCAAACCACCCATAGTAAGTTCACCTTCAGAGATCAAGTAAACGCCGAGAATGATCATCCCTACATTAGAAGCTTGTTGAACAAAGCCCGCAGTATTTTGAATGCCATCAGTAATACGACGGCTCTTGATATTCCAGTTTGCCATGTGAGCAACGGCTTCTTCCCAACGGAATTGAAACTGACTTTGTGCACCAAATAATTTTACCGTCTCAAGGCCAGATAGACTCTCGATTAGGTTAGCGTATTTTTGCGAGGCTAGACGCGATCCTTCTTCGATGGTATGTCTTAGCGGTCCTTGAATTAATGCAGAATAAATGACTAGAATCAAGACACCTACGATAGGTACGATCACCAAGTTTCCAGCCATCAGCCAAATTAATAGCAAGAACAGAACCGCGAATGGCAAATCGATCAGAGAACCTATCGTGGCTGAGGTGAAGAATTCACGGATTGATTCAAACTCTTGCAAGTGACGCGCAAAAGCACCGACAGAGGCAGGTCGAGCCTCCATTCGAATCCCCATTACCTTACTAAATAGCTTGGAGGAGATTAGAATATCGGATTTCTTTCCTGCCACATCAATAAAGTAGCTACGCAATAACTTGAGAGTAAGGTCGAATAGGAAGATGACAAAGATACCACTTGCCAATACCCATAAGGTTTCGAACGCTAAATTAGGAACAACTTTGTCATACACCAAACGGGTGAACATTGGGGCGGCGACAGCAAAGAGGTTGATCAAAATCGAGGCGATAAGTACATCGCGATAAATCCTTTTCGATTGCCAAATTGTACCCCAGAACCAGTGCCCTTCACGGGTCTTGAGTACCTCTGGTGAGCGTTCATCGTAACGGAACTGCTTTTTAACCAGAAAGTATCGACCGATGTAAAGTTCTTCAAGATCCTTCACATCGATAGAAATCGGCACTAAACCAGACTCGCCTGTGACGATCTCTGCCTCTGTTTTGTCATCATTTATGCTGTTGAGAACACAAGCATCACCACTTTTTAAAATCAAAACTACTGGTAATACGAGCTGTGAAATCTCGTTAAGCGCTGAACGGTTTTCTTTTGCCACTAGGCCGGCGCGTTCGGCTGAGCGGGGGAATAGGAATGGTGTTAGCTTACCGTCAGATAACGGCAAGCCATTGATCAATGCCTCGGGTGAGTTTGCTAATCCATAGTATCGACTGACGTAGATAAGTGAATTTAATAGCGGGTCCTGCATGCTATAACCTTTTGCTCATTATTTATCTACGATAAAGCCTTGGAAGACTTCAATAAAGTGCTCAGAAAGAAAATCTAACTGAGTCTGTGTTTCGACACGAGATGCGATGGTCTTAATCCCTAAGTTGTGGGCCGTTCGCGAAATCGACGTGAGAGTAAACTTCTGTTTCTCATCATCTAAGTGGTGAGTATACAGATAGTCTAACTTCACGTACGCAGGGCGGAATTCATTGATGTAATCCAATGACTGGAAATTACGCCCATAATTATCGACACCAAAATCGGCACCAGCACCACGTACTGCGTTACAGAACAGGGCAGTGTGGTGAGGAGAGTTGATAAAGCAGTTTTCAGGTATTTCGAAATGCAGCAACGTGGCAACTGAAGCATGCTTGTTGAGCAACTGGGTAACCCAGCGAATAAAGCTCGGCTGAGAGATACTGCTTTGTGCGATGTTAATAGCAACAGGTTCTGTGAACTCGCCAGTTTCTAATCGTTCTACTATAGCTTGAATTACGTACTCATCGAACAAGTGGCTGGCATTGAGCTGCTCTAGTGCAAATAGATATTGGTTTGCACTGTATCTTTCGCCGTCTTTTTCTATCGCAGAAAAGACCTCGCGGTGATAGGCTTGACCCCAACTGTTATTGGCAGCTTGGAAGCGGAAGCTGAACCAATCATTACTGATTGCTTCTTCAACCAAGTTTTTCCATTGCTGTTTGCCCATTAGATTGTCGGTGTCTTCACCTGTCACGTAACCATAGTCGAGTTCAGGGTTTGACTTGGCATTGGCGAGCGCGTTATCAAGCATGGTAAGCAGTTCTGTAGAATTTGTAGATGCTTTATTGAAAACCACACCTAGCGAGAGGTTAGCGGTCGCCATGCCTGTCGGGTCTGCGTTGATGTCTTGCACGTAAGTCACAATGCTTTCGGCAATCAGTTTTAACTCAGAGTCATCAACATTAGGTAAGATAAAACCAAACTCCTCGGTAGAGATACGCGCAAGTGTCACATCTGGAGAGGACATAGACACTTTAAGGTGATCAGCAAGCTCTCGCACCATGCCATCACCAGCTTCGTAGCCTTTGTCTTCATAGAGTTCACGAATGAAGCTTGCTTCAAGGATAGCAACGCCACCGATCCCTCCTTCACCAATCCATGAGTTTAGCTGACTCATATAGTAAGCACGGTTACCAAGCTGAGATACTGGGTCGATGTAGGCACGTTCACGGAGCTGTTGAGCTTCTTTAGCCTGAGCCTTAAATGACTTTTCAAGCTGGGCAGACATGCTGTTGATTCCATCAACAACATAGATAAGATCTTGTGTTGCTGGTCGCGGCAGTGGCTCACCAAACTGATTATTGGCTACCTGCTCCATCTTACTTACAATGAGCTGCAAAGGACGAAGCGCGCGTTTAAGAATGAACGAGATAGAGAATAAACCAATCAACATGATAAGGCAGAAAGCGATCACTAGGCGTTCAAATGCGAGCCAAAGCTGGGTGTAGGCATCCCCAGGGTGGCTGACAATTTCAACTTCTGCTAACTGCATCCATCCGCTTGTGACCACTCGTCGGTCATGAATTTTCTCAAACAGGTTGAGGCGAGTGAACCACTTTGGCACGTTGTTAGGTTTAATCGGATAAGAGCGCAGGATTTCGTCTCCGGTATCAAGGAAGATCAAGCGTACGACTGAATAGCTACTCCCATCGAACAAGGCGTTAATCACAGATTCAACGGCGACTTGGTCTTTATTTTCCAAATACGGTGCCAGTGCTAGACCGACCGTGTTGATGGTGTTGTTCACCTCGGAACGCTGCTGTTGAATGAGGTTATTTCGAGTGGTGTTAAATTCGATGATAAATACCGAAATTAACAGCATCAAAATAACCGCAATCATTCCCGCGACAAGTTGTTTATATAAAGTCATATTGCCTACTCATCATAGTTGACTACTGGTTTATTAAGTTTTAGCGATTTCTCGCGCGCACGGAGATCATTCCATAGGCTTAGCCTAGAAGACTTCCCTGCGAGTTGTCCCTGTTTAGACTTCATAAGCCATAGATTTTTACCGTTAAAGCTGTAGATCGGTAATAAATCCCGACGCTTAGAAGCGCGTTTAATCTGTGGGTTGATATTGTCTAATAGAATCGGCTCTGCGCTTGGTTTCGAGTAATAAGCCAATACCATATGAAACTGGTTAAGCTCTATGGCTTTAACATACACCAGGCGTAGTTTCTTATCTGATACACCCAGTTCAAGTAGAGAAAAATATTTAGCGATTGTGAAGTCTTCACAGTCTCCGGCGTTGCTACCAAGAAACTCAAGTGGGGTTGCCCAATAGTCGTTCTTACCCCACAAGCGGATGTCATTAACGAAATTGAGTTGATTGAAGAAATTATTAACCTTGGTCAGCTTATCCCGTTCGGGGACCGACTTATATTGTGCCATCTCTTTACGCCATGTCTCGACTCGCCGTCCCGCTCTATCGCCATAGGTTTTACGTACAGCTTCAACCCAACGTTGCTCTTGAGTATTAAGAGCAAACGAAGTTGTTGTCGCAAGTAGCAGCACAACACAAGCAATTAGGCCGTTGGCAAACAAGCGAGGTTTCAAATTGTTTTTCCTAGCACTTTAGTGATCATATCGTCTATTCCTTCAGAGCATTGTTTTGCGCACTAAGAATTGGCTTCAGCAGATATTCTAATATGGTTCGCTTACCAGTGATAATATCCACTGAAGCAGTCATACCAGGAATAATGGGTAGCGAATTATCTTTATCTAGGCTTGTCTCTTTTGTCCGAATACGGACTAGATAGTAACTATTGCCTTCTTCATCTGTTGTTGTATCGGCACTAATGTGCTCAAGCGTACCTTCTAAACCGCCGTATTTTGTAAAGTCGTAGGCACTAAATTTAACGATTGTATGTAGGTCGGGTCGAAGAAAAGCGATATCTTGTGGTGCGATTTTAGCCTCGACCAAAAGCGTATCTTCACTTGGTACGATTTCTACGATATCCATACCGGGCTGGATAACACCACCCACAGTATTGACATTTAGTGTCTTTACTGTACCTGTGACTGGGGATGTTACGACAGTGCGGTTTACACGGTCTTCTAAGCCAACGGTCGACTCTGTCAAAGACGACAGCTTATCTTGAGCTTGGTTGAGCTTTTCTTGCTGCTCAGAACGGAATTTTTGCGCGGCATCAATACGGCTTAGCATGGCTTCACGAATCGCCGATTTAAGGACCGGAACTTTAAGTTCACTTGACGTCATTTCACGGCGAGTGTCGTTTACCTGACGTTGAAGTTTTAGTAGCTCAATCCGCGGAACTACCCCTTCTTCAGCCAGCGGTCTGGTGATCTCAAGTTCTTTGTTAGCAAAGCGGTAGCTTTCGCGTAAGTTTCTCACCCGCGCTTGGATCTCGACTAAATCTTGCTGCTTCTGCTTTACTTGTTGGTCAAGCAGAGAGATCTGGTTGCGAAGGTTATTTAAGTCTTGGCGGTATTCTGCGCGTTGGCGAGCAACTAGGTTAGGTTGGGTTTCTTGCAGTACAGGAGGAAAGGCTAACTTGTTGAAGTTGAGAAGAACGCTATTTTGCCAATTCGATTCATCGAAGTCTTGATTAAGTTCAACACTGGTAATTGAGGCCGAAAGCTGTAATACACTTGCTGTTAAGTTGGCCACTTGCTGTTCACGTTCGCGATAGTCTGAGCGAAAGCGCGTGTCATCAATAAGAAGCAATTGTTGCCCTTTTTCTACCTTTTGACCTTCGCGGACGAGTATTTCTTTAACTAAGCCACCTTCTAGGTTTTGAACCACCTGTACTTGAGACGAAGGAACAACCTTACCCTGACCAACTGTAACTTTATCGATTTCTGCCCAAGAAGCCCATAAAATAGCAAGCACGAAAAACAACACCATGACCCACAACATTACGCGTGCACTATTTGGTGTGTTTAACAAAAGGGCCGCTGTCTTGTCGTCGACATAGTCCAGTTCGTTTGGAGTAAGCTTGTTATAACCGCTCTTACTCATGGGTAGTCCTTATTATATGGAGTTATTTTATTGATTTTATTACTCATGGCCCAAAATGTTAAGGATTTGCTGTTAGATTTATCCTAGTAAAATAGTTGACTTCGTTATTATCGCTAGTTTTTATAGAGTGTAGCGTTATCCAACCTCTTGGGCTTGAGTTCTTATCATTAAGAGCGCACAATCGACAAAAAATTTCGCCGAGGAGAAAAGATGGAGCTTGATGAGATTCGTCGCGAGTACACAAAAGGTGGTTTGCGCAGAAAAGACTTGTTACCTGACCCAATTGCTCAGTTTGATTTATGGTTGAAGCAAGCCATTGAAGCCAAACTTACGGACCCAACTGCTATGACAGTCGCCACTGTTGACGAAACAGGTCAACCATTTCAACGTATTGTGTTGCTAAAAAATGTCGATGAGCAAGGGTTTGTTTTTTATACCAATTTAGGTAGCCGTAAGGCTCAGCATATAGAGCACAACGCTAAAGTGAGCCTGCATTTTCCTTGGCATCCTCTTGAAAGACAGGTCCATATTACAGGTGTTGCTGAAAAGCTGACCGTAGTAGAAAACATGCAGTACTTTTCTTCTCGCCCGAAATCGAGCCAGCTTGCCGCCATCGCCAGTAAGCAAAGTAGCCGAATTTCAGCTCGTGGAGTACTTGAAGGTAAGTTTTTGGAACTTAAAAAGAAATTCGAAGCTGGAGAGATTCCAGTACCAAGTTTCTGGGGGGGATACCGTATCAGGCCTGAAAGTATCGAGTTCTGGCAGGGTGGGGAGAACCGCTTACACGATCGATTCTTGTTCTCGAAAGACCGCGAAGCATGGCATATCGACCGTCTTGCTCCTTAGACAAAACGCCGCGTTATGCGGCGTTTTCGGTATTTAGGGCGACAGAAATTTGAGTCTTCAACAAGGTTTCTGGTATGTAGGAGCCATACCCCTGTTCTAATGCCATATCGATTAAGTGCGCTTTAGAATGCGCGCCAAACTTATGCCTTAATCTCACCACATAGCTTTCTAGTGTTTTAATCGAAATCTTCATTATTTTTGCAATGTAGCTAGGTTTTTTGCCATAAAGCAACAGGAACAGTGCTTCTGACTCTCTTGAGGTCAGTTTGCTGCTCAAGGTGCTAGCAGGGGGAATATCACCTGCTATGGTTTCATTCGATGCGAGCCCAGTCGCTCTACATATCCAGTGGCTCACTTCTAAAATGGCAGTATTGGAAAGCTCTTGACCGTAAAAGATGGTGCCTTGTACTTGCCCATTATCGTCTAACCATGGAGTTTTGGTAAAAATATGCGCACGCCAACTGCCATCGGGGTAGGGGTGGATATCAAGGATTTTAAGCTGGGTAATGTTCTCGATGACATATCGGTCTTGCTTAACGAAGTCGTCTGCACAGCGAGAGGTCGGGCTTGGCATTTGTTTATCAGATAAACCAATACACTGATTAGGCTGATCAAACCCGATGAGCTTTGCGTAGGCGTTATTGGCGTAAACAAAAACAGAATTTAAGTCTTTACAACCCCAATAACCAGGAAGTTGATTGAATAGAGAGGCTTGTTGTTCGTTCACTTATCAATATAAATCTTATAAAACAGAACGAATATCATAGCAGAATTGAGCATTCTGTACGATAAAAAATGCCAGACATCAAATGATGGCTGGCAAAAACAAGAAAACTTCTTGTAGACGTGTAGAAGAGGTTCTATGAACTCAGTGGTTCACTGAGTATAGACGTATCAATAGATACTAAGTTCGGTCATTAGACCTTACTCAACAACCATCCTATCTTTTTGATAATAATAAAAAAGGGGGGAAATCCCCCCTCTTCTTGTGACTAGTTTATATCTCTGACCACCCGAAAGCCAAGGTAGTTTGCTGCTTCAAAGTTGGACAAGAAAAGCTGTTTGTCAGATGCCGCCATTTCAGGTGAGAAGTTCCAAGCGCCTCCTTTTGCAATGCCCTTTGGACTGCTGGTCCATTGCCACACATTACCTACAACGTCATATAGGCCAAGCTGATTTGGTTTAAAGGCGCTGACGGGAGACGTGCTAAGGTTTGACCATGGTGTCCCGCTCCAACCTGTATTTGCTTCACCAGAGACGAATTTATCACCCCACCAGTATTTATCTTGGCTACCTGCGCGAGCTGCCACTTCCCATTCTTCTTCAGTAGGCAAGCGATAGGCTGCACCTGTTTGTCTGCGTAGCCAGTTCGTGTAAGACTTTGCATCGTTTTGGCTAACACAAACCACCGGTGAGTTAGGGTACTGTTTAAAACCGGGATCACGCCAATTTGCTTTTGCTATTGGGGTCACTTCACCATTCACAAGTGCTGTACAGGTATTCTTAAGTTCCGCATCAGTTTGATAATTGGTGTGTTCGACGAATGTAGCAAACTGGCTGACCGTCACTGGAGTGGCGCCTATTCCGAAAGCATGATCAAGGAAAACTTGTTTTGAAGCATTTTCACCAGTGAAATACTTACCTTGAAGAATGGCTATCATCTCTGGTGCCTGACCTTTGCCTGCCATTGCGTCAGCGAATTTACTCCCAGCGCGGAGTGGGTTAGATTTCTCTTCTAGCACCGCGCGAATAGCAGTATCAGATTTTACTGCAACTTGCTGGGCAAAGGCTTTGTAGCCTTCTTTTTGAACAGTAATGTCATGGAGACCAATTGGCAGCATGATTTCTACGGGTGTACTGCCGTAGGAAACACCATCTATATAGACACTGTCGTTAAATTGGTTAGAGCGTATTGCAAGTGTTACCCAAGCCATTTCTTGATCTGCTTGCAACTCGTGGGCTGTGCCAGGTGCAAAACAGTACTGAGTATCAACCTGTAACAAGTCACATGCTACCCTAGCTTTAGGGCGCGCTTCTAGTTCAACATTCATAATGGTTCGGTAACGCACGCCATCATAGAAGCCAGCTTGCTTAGTCACGTGTTTGATGACATGAATATTTAATGAGGCGTCGTTGATATTGCGTTTAACGATCGCGCTTTCACTGGTTTGTTCAGCGATTTCGGTGCGAAATTGTTTGACCGCTTTTTGTAACGCAAGTTCTTTCGTCTGATTATCACATTGTGAAAGTGTTAGTGAAGCTTGGCAGCGGTTGGTGAAGCTCACAGAAATCTGCTGTGGCTGCTTTATTTCGCCCCTAAGCTGTTCAACTCTTGCACGAATCTTATTTTCATCAAGCTCAGCAATGTGTTGTTCGATGGTTTCCAGTGCGGCTTGGCGAGTTACAAAGACATTGCGTGTTTCTACCAGCTCTTGCTCAGCCGCAAGACGCGCTTTTTGATTTTGCTTCACGGCAGACCAAGCATCTTGATAAGATTTTTGTGATCCAGCTAGATCAGTATTCGGATCGTCAATCATACGCTGGTAAGCGTTTTCTAATTTACTTTTAGCATTAGAAAACGCTTCATCCAAAGACTTGGCCGTTTGCTCAAGAGAGTCTAGTTCTGATTTCTTGCTATCTAGCAGCGCTTGCTGCTCTTCTTTTGCTTGCTGCGCAGCTTTTAACTCATCGTGTTTAGTGAATAGCTGGTCATCAATCTGAACCAATGTCTTCGGTGCTTCTTCTGCTGAAACAGTAGAGAGAAGCAAACACGGAGATAATGCTAACAAAAGGGCTGGTAAACCTGGGCGCATTGTCTTTCTTCTACATCTAATTATTGATTAATTGGCTTATTTTAAACGAAAACGCCACTTTGTCTTAAGTTATCCGTTAATAACTTAGGATCAAAATGGCGTTTTTAGCTCAATCTTGTGAATTCAGTAAGAGTTTCAACTGTTATCCACTCGGACGTAACTTAACCCAAACCGTATCATTTGTATTTACACTGATTTCGCGGTTGTAGGTTTCAAAACCACTTTTCGATACGGTTACTTGGTGTTGACCACGTGGAAGAACAACTTCGACTGGCGTACTGCCATAGTTGATACCATTGATAACGACTGAGTCATCGTACTGGTCTGAGCGCACTGTTACGTTTACCCAGTTCTTATCATTCTTCTTTGCTTTTGTTTCTTGGTCGCCTTTTAGACAGTAACGAGAAGATACATTTAGTAGCTTACATGCCGCAGACGCTTCAGGGCGAGCTTGAAGCTGAGACTGCATTTGCGTGAAATAGCTATTATTGCCTTCAAAACCAGAGCGAATAATTTGGCTTTCCTGCACATGAACGTTTAGCTGAACCCCTTTAGCGTTTTGTTTGGCTATATTTGATTCTGTTAAACGATCCATCAGTTTTGCTTTAAACGCCTTAACTGCTTTCTGCTTCGTTAGATAGTGGCCTTGGCTAGTACATTCACCTAACGTCATTGTTGATGAACAAGTCGTTTTATAGCTTGTTTCTAGCACATCGCTTTCACGAAGTTCTGCAGCAATACGTTTTACACGCGCTTCAACTTTTTGCTCTTTAAGGTAAGAAAGCTCCGAATTGAGTCGCGCTTGCTTTTGCTTAACCTGAGACAGGCGCATTTCACTTTCAGTGATAGCCTGCTGGTTTTCTAAAAGTGAAGATTGGTTCTCTTTCACTTCAGACCATGCATCTTGGTAAGCTTTTTGGAAAGAAACCAAGTCGATCTCAGGATCATCTAAAAGACGGCTATACTGTTTGTCCAGCGCCGACTTGGTACGATTACGCTTAGCATTGAGTTCTTTCTCACTGCGTTTAAGCTTACTTTTGTCATTCTGAAGTTGTTGGAGACGTTCAGCTTCAGAGTCAAACTCTGTAGCCATAGTACCCATTTCCGCTTCTTTATTTTCTAATTTACTCTCGATTTCAGCAACAGGATCAGCCTGTACACTTTCTTCTGCAAAAATCGAAGTCGAAACCCAAAGAGGGCTTAGCGCAAGCAAAAGCGCTGGGATGCGACGTATGATCATAAGTCCCTGCAACAATTAACGTTTAAATTACCAATGTAATACATTTAAACCCAGTGCATATTCTAAAGATATGCACCTTAAAATAGGAAAAAGACAAACTTTTGACAGTCCATTGCTAAGGTGCCTTGCAAAGGTCTATTTCTTCCATTTATTCATCTCTATTTCTAGAGAGTCTTACCTAAGCTTATCATAAATCGAAATAAACTTATCGAATACTTAATCCATTTTGGTCGCATTGAAGAAATATGCAAGTAAAGAATCTTGATCGATAAGAGGTTAAATGGATAGAAGTGACATAAGCCGTAATTTATGTGCACTTGATCATTCTTCCAGTATCTGCAGTGGCTATTTTTTCAACAGTTGGTAATCGTGCCAGATACCTGTCTAGTTGAACAAAATGCAACCTATTTGATAAATCATCAATAGGAATTTCGAGTTGCATCACTTTTGGTATAACATGGTGATTCCACCTCTAAATATGTCTGTGTGTTGCTATGTCTTCATCCTTTAAGCCAGAAAATAATCAGCTAGCTGCCAAAGAATTGTCACCTATGCCAGCACAATTGGTTACGCTACCTTCGTACATGGAATGTCATGATCACAATTATACGCAGGTCGTTATCGGGCTAAAGGGAAAGGCGGAGTTTGAGGTAAGTGGATACGGAAATTTGGTAGGGCCAGGGCAAGGTTGTGTGGTGACTTCAGGTACAGGTCATGCGTTTGGCGGTGTACTGGAGCAGTCGGATATTTTGGTGCTGAATATGCCTTCACCGAAGGATGATGATCCTTTATTACTGCAAAGGCTCAATGCCCTGAACCAAAAGGATACCTATTTTCAGCTTGATGGTCAGATTCAGAAGTTGATTCAGATGCTGGTTGCGGAAATGCAATCTAACCCTCAAGACCTTCTGCTTAGTAGAGCGTGTAGTGACACCGTCGTTGCACTCTTACAGCGCCACATGTCTGCGTTTGCCAGTTCGCGTCGTGACTCTCGTTTTGATTTAGAGGCGATAGATCGTTATATCGAGCAGCACTTAAACCAAAAGATCTCGGTGACTCAGCTTGCTGGCAGTGTGTTTCTTGGGGAAAGCCAATTTCACTCTTTATTCAAAGAGCAAATGGGTATTACTCCGCACCAGTATGTACTAGGTAAGCGAATCGACATGGCAAAACAGCTCATAGAGCAAGGCCACCTTACTTTGGGCCAAGTCGCCGAATTCACTGGGTTCTCTGGTCAAAGTACTTTTACTCACACCTTTTCTCGTCTTCAAGGTATATCCCCTTCTCAGTACAAGAAACAATTTGGTTAAATAAGCTAACTTAAACCACATATTATTTTGCTTATTTGCATGTGACTCTGTTTTTGTTTTGTTAATAATCAGAGTAAATAGCAAAAAACTCGGAGTTTTTGACAAGTAATCTTCTCGGGCTCAAAATACACTGCAAGCCATTGTAGGAAACCTGAACTTTTTTCAGGTCTGAGATTGAGGAAAACGCATGTTTACAGCGACTGATGTGTTAAACGCTGAGTTTGTCGAGCAACCGCTTAACAAGCTTTGGTCGTTGATCTCTCCACTGTATATGGTGGACGAATCACAATGGCTTAAGCAACTACTACCACTAGCGCAGCCAACGAACAGTGAAAAAGAGCAAATTGCAGCCAAGACAACGCAGCTCATAGAAGCGATCCGCGCGGATAAAAAGTCTATTCAGATGATTGATGCATTGTTGCTTGAATACAGCCTCGATACCCAAGAAGGTATTTTGTTGATGTGTTTAGCAGAAGCGCTAATGCGTATCCCTGATTCTGCAACGGCTGATGCTCTGATTCGCGATAAGCTAACGGTTGCTGATTGGAAATCTCACCTTAAAAACTCAGATTCAGTGTTTGTAAATGCATCCACTTGGGGATTAATGCTAACGGGTAAGGTCGTCGGTCTTTCAGAAAATGAATCTCAAAGTCCGGTGAGCGCGGTAAATCGCCTTGTTAATAAGATGTCTGAGCCTGTAATTCGTAAAGCTATGCATCAAGCAATGAAGGTGATGGGACACCAATTTGTGCTTGGGCGCAGCATCGCTGAGGCGCAAAAAAATGGCCGTCCAATGCGTGATAAAGGTTTTACTTACTCTTATGACATGCTCGGAGAGGCGGCACTGACCACTGCTGATGCGAACAAGTACTTCAAAGACTACCTAATGGCGATCGAAGCAGTTGGGCGCGATGACTATGGTTTATCAACCAGTCCTGCACCATCGGTCTCCATCAAGCTATCTGCGCTTCACCCACGTTACGAAGTGGCAAACGAAGAGCGCGTACTGACAGAGCTTTATGACACGCTGCAACAATTACTGCGCCGTGCGGTGGAGCTAGATGTGGCTATTACTATTGATGCCGAAGAAGCTGACCGTTTAGAACTTTCACTTAAATTATTTGAAAAAGTCTATTGTAGCGAGCTAGTCAAAGGCTGGGGCAAATTTGGCCTTGTAATTCAAGCCTATTCAAAAAGAGCTTTACCTGTACTTGTTTGGATTAACGGTCTGGCTAAAAAACAGGGTGATTTGATTCCACTTCGTCTTGTCAAAGGAGCCTACTGGGACAGCGAAATCAAGTGGTCACAGCAAGCGGGCTTTGCAGATTATCCGGTCTATACGCGTAAAGAGGCGACCGATGTTGCTTACCTTGCTTGTGCGCGATTCCTGCTAAGTGATAACGTGCGTGGCAATATCTTCCCGCAATTTGCAAGCCACAACGCACAGACAGTAACTTCCATCGCGGTAATGGCTGAGCATAAAGATTTTGAATTTCAGCGCCTTCATGGCATGGGCGACTCTCTGTATAACCATGCGATGGAAGCCTATCAACAATCAGTGCGTATCTATGCGCCAGTTGGTAGTCACAAAGACCTATTGCCTTACCTGGTACGTCGCTTGTTAGAAAACGGGGCCAACAGCTCGTTTGTCCACCGTTTAGTCGATGCACGTTGTCCTGTAGAGACATTAACTCAGCACCCGGTGGACATGCTCAGTGAATTTGAAACATTGAACAACACTAGCATCCCTCTACCACCGAATGTATTTCCAGAGCGCAAGAACTCACTCGGCGTCAATGTCGATGTAGAAAGTGAAGCCAAACCGTTTGAACACGAAGTTGAAAGCTTTTTAAACAAGCAGTGGTCAGCTGGTCCAATTATAAATGGCGAGTTCCATGCCGAAAGCATGATCAAGGAAAATATTAATACTGAAGCTGTTACGGCTCCTTATGACAGGCGTATTAATGTGGGTCAGGTGGCTTTTGCTACCCTTGATCATGTTTCCGCAGCAATAGAAGGAGCAGATCAAGCATTCGCTGCTTGGCAAACCACTGCAAAGACCGAACGTGCTGAAAAGTTAGAGTTGTTAGCGGATCTTTTAGAAGAGCACTTAGCGGAGCTTGTTGCTATTTGCCATCAGGAGGCAGGTAAAACGATTCATGACAGCATTGATGAAGTACGTGAAGCGGTGGACTTCTGTCGTTACTACGCAAAACAAGTCGACGCACTTGGTGAATTTGCCGTGAAAGGGTTTGATGGGCAAAGCCGCAGCGTTACTCGTCAAGGGCGTGGCGTGTTTGTTTGTATCAGTCCTTGGAACTTCCCACTGGCAATTTTCCTTGGCCAAATTACAGCCGCACTGGTTTCTGGTAACACTGTAGTGGCTAAACCAGCTGAGCAAACTAGCTTGATCGCGGCTCGTGCTGTTGAGTTGATGCTAGATGCAGGCTTCCCGGCTGGCGCTATCCAGTTGCTTCCAGGTCGTGGTGCCGAAATTGGTTCGGCACTGACTTCTCACTCAGCAATCGCTGGTGTGGCATTCACTGGTTCAACGGCAACAGCGCAGAGAATCAATCAAACTCTGGCTCAGCGTGATGCGGCTCCAGTCCCATTCATTGCTGAAACCGGCGGCCAAAATGCGATGATCGTCGATAGTACTGCGCTTCCAGAGCAAGTGGTTCGTGACGTTATCCGCTCTGCTTTTGCTTCTGCGGGTCAGCGCTGTAGTGCATTGCGTGTTCTCTATGTTCAGGAAGATATCGCCGATCGTATCGTCGCTCTTATTCAAGGTGCGATGCAGGAGTTGAGCGTAGGTAAACCTCATCTGCATTCTACAGATGTTGGCCCTGTTATCGACAAAGCAGCAAAAACTAAGTTGCTTTCGCACATTGAACGAATGAGTAACAGCGAGAAGAAAGTGGCTCAACTGGTGTTATCAGATGAACACGTACAGGGTGATTTCGTTGCCCCTACCGCGTTTGAAATTCGTGATATTTCCTGCCTGAAGGAAGAACAATTTGGTCCTATCTTGCACATTGTTCGCTTTAAGGCGAGTGCGCTCCATCAGATTGTTGATGAGATTAACAACACTGGATTTGGCTTAACCATGGGTATCCATAGTCGAAATGAAACCACTTATCGCTGGATTGAGAAGCATGCTCGAGTGGGTAACTGCTACATCAACCGAGATCAAGTAGGGGCGGTTGTCGGTGTTCAGCCATTTGGTGGTCAAGGCTTATCGGGCACAGGCCCGAAAGCAGGTGGTCCTCACTACCTGTACCGTTTTACCCAAACACAGTTTTCTTAATTGAGTGAGCAAGGAGAAATAATTATGGTTCATCAAGTCACTCGTTTTTCTGACGCTTTCTCTGCTTGGGAAAACTGGAACTTAACTAATTTTGATTCTAAAAGTGAGTGTTTACTCGCTTTTAAACAGGCTTTACAGCAAGTACAGCCTGAGTTGGCTTCTGTCGTGTCTTACCACATTGAACAAGCGTCTGCTTTACTAGCCGAAACGCATCAATTGGTTGGTCCTACGGGGGAAACCAACGAACTCTACACCGCAGGTCGTGGTGTCGCTGTTGTGATTCAGGATGATATACAACAGCAGGCAAAGCTGGCAGCTGTAGCGCAAGTGAGTGCTGCACTGATCGCAGGTAATAGCATCATTTTTTGTAGTGATGATGCCGAGCTATGCCAATCATTAGAAGCTGCTTATTTGCAGTCTTCGTTACCGACGAATCTAGTACAGTTTGCAGCGCTTGATGCTTACCATCAATTGCTGGAATCTGATGTACGCAGTATTGGTTATGTAGGTAACACTGAGGTTGAAAGGACGATCAACCGCCAACTCGCCAAACGTACAGGCGCAATTGTAAGTCTGACGTCTGAAACAGATCTTGTGAACCTACCGGTTGCACATGATCCTCATCTAGCGCTTCGTTTCATCACTGAGCGCACTAGAACTATAAATATAACAGCAGTAGGTGGTAACGCGACTTTGCTCGAGCTAGGAAGCGAAACCCACTAATCTTCATTGATTTGCCCTCGATTGTTCGGGGGCATTCAGGGAAGGCGATCTTTTAAAAGAGGACAAATCACATGGAAAATAGCTTTGCTATTACAACCACGTTTATAGCGTATCTGATTCTGATGCTTGCTATTGGTGTTATCGCTTATCAGCGCACCAAAAGCTCAAGCGACTACTTCTTGGGTGGTCGTTCACTTGGCCCTTGGCCAGCGGCACTTTCAGCGGGTGCTTCGGATATGAGTGGTTGGCTTCTGCTTGGTCTGCCAGGTTATGCCTATGCAGCAGGTATTGAAGCGTTCTGGCTAGCAGGTGGTCTACTTGTAGGTACTTGGTTAAACTGGTTGGTTAATGCAAAACGTCTACGTACGTACAGCATTACTACCGACGCACTAACACTACCAGAGTTTCTATCACGTCGTTTCGACGATAATTCAAAACTGATTCAGGTAATTTCTGCTTTCTTCATTCTTTTATTCTTCCTTTTCTACACAAGCTCAGGTTTGGTAGCGGGTGGTAAATTGTTTGAGACAGTATTTGGTTTAGATTACACAACGGCAGTGATTATTGGTACCGTATGTGTTGTTTCATACACCATGTTTGGCGGTTTCCTAGCGGTATCTTGGACTGACTTAGTACAGGGTTTATTGATGGCAGCAGCGCTGCTCATTGTTCCTATTACAGCGATGGAAGGTGGCTTAGGTCAGCTTGGAAGTGATCTTGAATCGATTAACCCACAGCTACTGACGTTATGGAATGATGCAAAGGGTGAGCCGCTTTCAGCTATCGCGATTATATCGCTCGTTGCTTGGGGTCTAGGTTACTTTGGTCAGCCTCACATTCTAGCGCGTTTTAAAGCGTCTCGTTCAAACAAGGACCTCACTACTGCCCGCCGTATTGCTGTTATCTGGACCGCGCTATCGATGGTAGGTGCAATGCTTGTTGGTCTCGTTGGTCTAGTGTACGTAACCAACTCAGGTGTGAGTGTCGATGATGGCGAGAAGATCTTCATGTTGCTGGTTAATTCGTTATTCCACCCAGTAATTGCAGGTATTTTGCTTGCTGCTATCCTTGCTGCGGTAATGAGTACCGCGGATTCACAACTGCTGGTTTCATCGTCTGCGCTAGCAGAAGATTTCTACAAGCAAGTATTTAAGAAAGACGCAAGCTCAGAAGAAATTGTTATGGTTGGTCGCGTTGCGGTCATCGGTATTTCGATTGTAGCTCTTATACTAGCAATGACACCAGACAGCTCAGTTCTTGGCTTAGTATCTTATGCTTGGGCAGGTTTTGGTGCAGCGTTTGGTCCTGCATTAGTGCTTAGCTTGTATTGGGAGCGTATGAACCGCAATGGCGCACTAGCAGGTATTCTTGTTGGTGGTATAACTATCGTCGTGTGGAAGCAGATTTCAGGTGGTTGGTTTGATGTGTATGAAATCGTACCGGGAATCATCTTCTCTACGATTGCGATTGTTGCTGTTAGCCTGATGACAGGTGAACCGGGAGATTCGGTAAAATCACAGCATGCTAAATTCAAAAAGCAACTTATTGAGCTTGATTAAATTGCGTAGCCAAAACGTGAATCTCCTTAGGTAGAATTAATCCACAGAGTTGGACATTTTATCTAGGCGAGAAATAGGGCCTGATTTCGATACCGTTTCGAAATCAGGCCTTTTTATTACTGGGGAATAAGACCATACGGAGGGCTTGAAAACATTTTTGGTTGTCCTTTTACTGTTGGTGCTTCATTCACTTGCTGCCAGTCGAGTAGCATTATCGCGAGTACATTGCGGTGCTCACCGTAAGTGACGTCGAAGTCTCCAGTGACAGAAGGGATCATGCCTTTATCAAGATTGATGGATTGCTGAATGGCGTTGCGAGTCTTTTCAACAACTGGATCATTTTCAAGCCCAGCAAGTAAGAAGGTAATACCTACTTCAGCGATAACGTCTTCTTTGGCTCGAATCAAAATCGTATCAATGTTGTCGCGGAAGTAATCGTATATCCATTGATGCTGCTTCTCGCTGACTTGGTGCTGATAGTACTCCGAATCACCAAAAATGATATGAGTCATACCATACAGTTTGTTGCCATACTGCTGTTTGGTGAGTCTTTTATCTTCGCTATCAGGGTAAGTTGTCTTAAAAGCCTGCGTAAACGCTTCAACCACATCTTGTTCACCTAGCTGTCTTAGCCAATAGACTTGATTGGCGAGTTGCGCAGCCCAAGCTTTGATCATTTCCTGATCGGTTGCATATTTAGCAAAGTCGTAGCGACGAATGACAGCCCTAAGTTTCTCATCTTGCTTATGTTTGAGGCCGTATTCGTTGGCACGTGCCATTGATCCTAAAAGGTCGACACCTAGGTACAAATATTCAGGCATGTGCTTAGTGACGCCATATCGCCTAACGCTGCGTTCATCCGTTTCTCCAAGGTAACCGGACACTCTTCTCTCTGAGTAGAGGAGAATTTGTTCGGAGGTATTGATTTCTGCTGCAAACTTATTGAGTCGGCTGGCGACTCTAGCCATATCTGTCCAGACTGCTGCAGAATACTTTTTATCTAATGTTTGGCGAAACATACGTAAGCCGTAGTGCCCTTCTTTAAACGCAGGCAGGGTATACAATTGGCTTTCATAGGTACTTCGAATAATGTCTGCGGAGGCTTTATAATTAGGTGGAGTTGAAGCTACCGCTGAGTGAGAGAAAACAATAGCGAGACACAATCCGATTAACTTTCCGTGCATTCTAGTTGTCCAACAAGTCCCAATGAGTTTGACCACAAAGGTTAACAGATATTAGAAGAGTAGATGTTATCTCTTGGTCAAATTTTTACCCATATGAGTTGATACAGATTGTTAACATTAAGCACAGGCCATTAGGCCTAATGTGACAATTGGAGCGCTTATGTGAGAGAATTTACACCTAATTCGGTTAGCAAACTCAATAAAATGACCCTTGTTGTCGATAATTTTATCTATTGTCGATGAAAATTAAGCTAATTTATTGTAACTTTTATATAACCAATGCAAATAATAACAATACGGATAACAGGCTTTTTTGCTCGGGTAGTACCCGGTGTTTTTTGTTGCTGACAGTTGTGGGGGGCGGATGGCCTTAAGTTCAGGCAGGCATTTTTTTCTTAATGCTCTATGTTTGTTTGTTTTTGTTATCTCTATCGGTTTGGTTGAATCTTTGGATCGTAGCCAAAAATCCTTCTTGCGCGATAGTTTGTTAGCCAGAGCCAAAGAAGAACTTTCTATTGTCCGTTCTGAGTTGGAATCGGCAATTGTTTCAGATATCTATGTTGTTAATGGATTGCCTGCACTCGTGGCAGCGAACCCCGAGTTTGAATTTTCTGGGTGGGATCTTATCGCCTCGAGTGTGATCCGAAAAAGCAGCCATATTCAACTACTAGGATTGGCCCCCGATGATGTCATTCAATACATCTACCCGATAGAAGGGAATGAGAAAGCGTTGGGTTTAGACTATCGAACCATCCCAAGTCAGTGGCGCACGGTTAAGAAGGCTCAAGATCTGCAAGAAATATTCATTGCGGGTCCTGTGAATTTAGTCCAAGGAGGGTTAGCTCTCATCGCTCGAGTACCTATCTTCTCTGATCCGCCATACAATTCGCGTTATTGGGGGGTGTGCAGTGTCGTTATCTCGCTTGAATCTCTATTTCTTGATGCTGGAGTACCTTCTTTTGAGCATAGGTATAATATTGCGATTCGCGGCCGAGATAGTACGGGCATAGATGGTGAAGTGTTCTATGGTCTACAGTCTACTTTTGACAATGCTTTTGCTATTGAATCGGTTCATTTTCCCTATGGTAACTGGGTTATCGCAGCTTCGACCAAACAGGATTTACTTGCTAGTAAGCCTTGGTATCAAGTTCATGTAGTGCGGTTGCTCGGTTATCCGATGATCTTGATTTTGCTAGGCGCATTCGCGATGACTTATAGTCTCTATAGCGCAGCAAGTAAACGTTCACTGCAAGACGAGCTGACCCTATTACCCAATAGACGCTATTTTATGTACACATTGCGTGAACACTTTGATGCAGTTAAAAAGCGTATTGCCCAAGACCGATTTGCGATTCTAAATATCGATCTCGATAAATTTAAGGCGATTAATGATACCTATGGACATGCGGCTGGAGACAAGGTTCTTATCGCGACCGCAGAGCGTTTAAAAAGTGTTTTAAGGGCGTCAGATGTTGTGGCCCGGATCGGGGGCGATGAGTTCTTAATTTTATTGTCGAGAATCGAAAACACGAATGATATTGATGTTATCAACATCGAGCTGCAAAAAGCGATTTGTCATACGCCAGTGATTTATGAACAGCATTTGATCAACCTACACGTCAGTATTGGCCATGCGATTTATAAGCCTGAATTCAATGATATAGACGATATGCTTAAGTTAGCGGATTCGCGAATGTACGATGAAAAACGTCGTCAATTAAAAAGGACTATCACAAATTAGCCTTTCTTGAAGGCAGGAGGTGTAAAGCCATGCTATAGAAATATTAGGATGAATTTACAGGTGAATACGCATGAAGGATCTCTCTCAATGGCTATCGGAGTATGGAGATAGCCATCAAAATCCCATCAACCAAAAGATACATAAAGTTGCTGTACCAGGGATCTTTTTATCAGTGGTAGGGTTGATCTGGTCTATTCCGCCACTTGAGGTGTTCGGTATGACACTGAATTGGGTATGGGTGGCCGCATTTCCTGTTATGGTGTTCTATTTTAGACTTTCCTTAAGCGTCTTCTTGATGATGCTTGGCTTTACCTTAGCTTGTATTTCACTTATCTGGTCTAT
Organism: Vibrio sp. VPAP30; assembly: GCF_001188205.1. Classification (NCBI taxonomy): domain Bacteria; kingdom Pseudomonadati; phylum Pseudomonadota; class Gammaproteobacteria; order Vibrionales; family Vibrionaceae; genus Vibrio; species Vibrio sp. VPAP30. The sequence continues at coordinate 308,780 of NZ_LBLS01000013.1, read as the reverse complement.
TGAGATAATGCAACTTTCGGTTCTATTAGTCTCCCTTACGCTATTTGCTGTGTTATGGCTGTTTCAGTTTATTGGTCACAAAATAGAAGGTAAGAAACCTTCATTTTTCGAAGATGTTCAATTCTTGCTGATTGGCCCGATCTGGGTATTCAGAAAGCGATAAAAGTTAATCATTGGCGAGTCGAGCCGTATTGTTTGTTAGTGTAGGTGATTTTGCATTTTGCAACACGATTAATTTCCATTCTGCAATAAAATGCAAAATAAGAAGCTATTATGCGCTTAGTTTTTGTGAAATGGGTTATTAATTAGCCAAAATTGAGGGTTTTGAGTAGTTTGAAAAGTTGGCACGCTTAATGCTTTATTACTAGTGACCCTTCTTAAGCCGAGGGTCACCTAGCCAACTGACGTTGTTAGTGAACCCAATTTGTTCACACTTATATGTAGCCAATCACGACCATTGTGATTGGCTTTTTTTCTTTTTGGGCTAAGTAAAATCGATTGGAAGAAAGTTACTGCACTGTAATTTCTTGGCAACCGTTATAGCAACTAGGCTTTCTGGGGCAAACTGCACCGCGGGAACAGATTACTCTCGCATCTGTCTGTATACCCCGTTCAATCCAATTGATATTGAGGATTTTAGCTATTGTAGTGAACTCTTTTTGCATATAACGAGGGATCGCGGCACTTCCTCCATTACTCACACATAAAGACTTGAGTTCTTCGGCTAATTCGAGAGAATTGCCTCCTTGCGCATCGATCGCCGGGTTTAAATCAATTCCTGCACACAGGACGCGATTGTTTCCAGCCGGGTCTGTCATATTGACGGACTCACAACAATATATCCTTGGTTCATCACCGACATTTAATATCGAAATTTGTGCTGAGCTGCCCTGCTGAGGTTCTGATAACCTTCTAAATACGGCCCAGTGCTGACAAGGGTCATTCACTTTACGCATATTCCCCCAAGGAAGTGGGATACCATTTCCTCGGTAGACGGCTTTTAATTTGTTTTGTCCATAGGCATCAAAGTAGTGCCAGTGCGGATAAGGCGATACAACGGTCATACGACGCATGGCGACTGAAGGAGAAACGCCAGCTTTAAGATGAACGTCTATTTCATAACCGCTACGATCGAGAAGTTGTCTGAAAGGGACCTTGGGGCAAAGCAAGGCTCCAGCGAAAAAGCTTGATTCGAAATCTCGCCATGCTTGCAAAATATCTTGGGAGTTTAGCTCTGAAGTTGGGGACGCTTGACCGCTATCTTCCCAACTGTTGGCGTGTCCAACCGAGAGAACGCTCTTTAGGCCCTCTTTGCTGTGTAAAACGCAATGGCCAATATAGACCGCTAAATCGTATTTAAGGCGCGTTGGGTACTGTTTAAGTACTTCATTTAGATAGATGCTACCGGGGGGCTCAAAAAATGAGGTAACGATCTGTTTTGCGCTGACACCTAGCTCATCGACTACATCTTGCGGTGGTCGCGAAATCCAACGAATCGTTAGCCCTAAACTACGCGCGATATCCATCAAATCTTCTGCCGAGAGATTCAGTCTTTTTAGGCCGACCTCCTCAGCCGCGCGCTCTAAATCTGGAAAGTGGTTCTGGTTACTTTCTTGGTGAGCTCGAATAAGCAAATGCGCAAACTGGCGGCCAGTGATACCTGTTTGCGATAGCATCTCGGGTATCGCTATCTGTAGAATGTCATTCGAAAATAGGAAACTGGGTTCAAGTGCCATACCACTTATCCCGCCACGGTTTCCTTTATCTGGTGTGATGTCTGCCTGCTCAGGTTCGTCATCTAAAAACCAAGCTGGATCTTTTTGGAACACCTCTGCAATTACCTCCAGCATATCAATGCTTGGAACGCGCTTTCCACGTTCAATCATGGATAAGTAAGAGACAGAAGGGGCGTACTCTGGGTTAACGCGTATACAGCGTGCAGAGAGATCCTCCATAGTTAAATGGTTGCGTTTCCTCAGGTTTCTGATCTTAGTACCTAAGAAATGAGACTGGCGAATAAGGCTTTTTGACACTGGCATTTTGTAAAATTCACATTGTAAAATTTTTGTTGTGAAATTGTAGTCAAAAATTCACTAGTATACAAACTAAGCAAAGTCACAAAATCGCAAAACAATTAAACGCCGGTTTGGATCATTTGCTCTAGGACTTAAAAGTTGTGAAATATCCGCGAGGGAAACGCTATGAATATGCTGACATTCGATAAGACTGACATTCAAAAACAAAATAAGCCATTTATCGCTGAAGCAGTCTTCGCGGTAGAAACAATAAATGCTAACCAAGCAAGTGAGAAACAGGTAAAAGCAAAGCAGCTACTTGACCGTTTATTCCCGCTAGAGAACGGTTCCCACAAGGAAGTAACGGCATATGTGATTGATTATCGCCATGTAATGGCATACTTCAAAGATGGAACTCATAGTGGTCTTAAACACCCGAAACACTTTGTTGCGTATATGGGTGAGAAAGAAGATCCAACGTCAATCTTGTTCAGGGATGGCACAGGAAGCCACGTTGAGGTGACCTTTGGCAACCATAAAGGTACAGGCTGTATTGAGTTAATTGATATTGAAGATATCCAACTAGAAACATGCACCATTTTTCCCCAAGAAATGGCAGATATGGCAGCGATGCGCCACTGGATTAGCTTAGTTAAAGGTGACGAAAAAGGTAAGCCAAGAGCTTGTACTGAAGAAAAAGAGTACACCGCCAAGAATGGTGATGATTATCAGCTAGAGTGCTGCTACACCATGAAATAATCGAGATTGTGTAAAACGAAAAAAGGATACCATTGGGTATCCTTTTTTGCTTGATATGACCGAGACTGCTAGAAGTGCAGTTGAATTACAGAGGTAACCACAGCACCTGGGCGACGAACCCCTTCAATCTCAACCTTAATTTCGCGTTCAATTTCTAATCCTTTACGAATTGGTGTCACCTTTGAAAGAGTACTTACCGCACGAACCCGGTTGCCTGCCTTTACTGGGTAAGGAAAGCGGACTTGGTTTAGGCCAATATTGACAACCATTTTCGCGGTAGGAAACAGGTTGTTGTCAGGATCAACGCTATCTGTCAGCTTTGGCAATAGTGCCAAAGTTAAAAATCCGTGTGCGATGGTCGTCTTAAACGGAGATTCTTCAGCCGCACGCTCTGGATCTGTGTGGATCCACTGCATGTCTTGAGTCACCTGAGCAAATTGGTTGATACGTTGTTGAGAAACATCGAACCATTCGCCAGTGTGGATGACTTCACCAAGCTTAGATTGCAGTTCTATGAAGAGTTTTTGTGCTTCAGGCTTTAGCTCAATAGCTGTTGGCTGTTGAACAGGTGTTTGAACCTCGTCATTGACAGCAGGAGCTTGAAAATCAAGCAGACGAGTAAACAGGTGGCGGTTGTGAGCCTTGTTAACAATCTCTCCCCAGTACTCGCGTACAGTCGGAGTCATCCATTGTATAAACTCAGAATGCTGTTTAGAGATAGCTTCACCACGATGTTTAAATAAGTCTGCGACTTTCATAAAAACCTCTGAAATAGACGTTGTTACTCAGTTAATTCCGTAATTTTGAATCAGTTCACACTATTGTGCAATTACTTTCGGGCGTACAGCTGTTGCTTGAAAGTGATATTTTTCATTTATATCAAGTGGATATAAATAAAACACTATTTTATTGCTATCTCTTTTTTTAGAATGTTAGCTCCAACAATTGACGTGTATTGATGGTAGAAGTCACAGAAAACATGAAATGGCTGCATAGTTTCTCAGCACTTGAAACATTGAGGGAGAATTATTGCTTTACAATCTTCAGGGCAATACCTAATATACGCCCCGCAACGGAGAGATGGCTGAGTGGTTGAAAGCACCGGTCTTGAAAACCGGCATACGTTAATAGCGTATCTAGGGTTCAAATCCCTATCTCTCCGCCACATTCAAGAAAAAGCCCACTGGAAACAGTGGGCTTTTTCGTATCTCTTTTCCCTAGTTCCCTTCCTTCGTCTTGTTACTCCTGTAAATAGAAAGTTCGTACTACTTAAACCGTAGTTTCTTAGTTTCAATTATTTATAACAACGTTCCAAATTTGTTGAACTTTGGATTACCCATGAATTTTCCACTATTCTACTAATTGCACACTTGATTTTTCATTTCAATTTTTTGCCATTAATTGTGGTAGCTCTGTAGGTGCTCAGGATAGCTCTGGCACCAGCGAAGGTGAGGAAAATAGAATGCATAGGAAACTGACAATTTCAGCTGCGTTATTGGCTTTCTCTATAGTTAGCCTGATGTGGTGGTATTCTTCGACAACAATGAATGAAGAAACGGAAACAACGGGTTTGCCCATGACTGTTGCTCGGGGCTACTGGCCGGGCACGTTTTGGATTGAAATTGCAGATCAAAAAGGCTGGTTTGAGGAAGCGGGGTTAGACGTTAAGCTATTTGATACTCACCCAGACTATTGGGGCTCATTGAAAGCTATGGTGGATGGGGAGATAGACAACAATAATTTTACGCTGTTTGATTTGATTCAGTTCAATATTTCTGGCTCAGATATTGTGATGGTGAATATTAGTGATAACTCAATGGGGGTAGATGCAATTGTCGCCAGTCCAGAAGTGGCATCAATAACCGATCTCAAAGGTAAAGCGATTGGCGTCGATCAAGGTACTTATTTGGAGTACATCTTAGATGTAGTGTTAAAAAGGCATGGTGTAAGTGCCAGTGATGTAATCAAAGTAAATGTATCGGGCGAAGAAGCCGCATCAGAATTTGCCAAAGGGAAGCTAGATGCTATTGTCACTTGGGAGCCTATTGCTTCTCAAGCAATAGAAAGTAGACAAGGTCACAAGCTGTTTGACACTTCAGAGATCCCAGGTATTTCACCGTCGGGGTTATCCTTTCATCGAAGTTTTATTAATGAAAGGTATGCTGATGTCCAAGCCTTTATAAACGTGTGGCATAAAACAACGCAGTTTATCTTTGATCATCCTATCGAAGCTTACAGCATCATTGCTAATATTTACGGTGTCCCACTAGAAGATGTCCAGGCATTTGCTCAACTAAACCATATCGTAGACTTACGCGGGAACGTCACTTCATTCTCTTATGGCGCTGGTTTTCAATCCTTACATGGTACCGCAAGGCAAATAAACAAGTTCCTCATCGAGCAAAACGTAACTCAATCGCAAGTCGATAGTATGACGTTTATTGATGCACGGTTTATTCGAACTGTTCAGCATTCCTCTCAACAGGTTTCGCAATGAAGTTTGCCAATAAAATCACCCTTTCAATTGTAGTCGTATCAATTATCGGAGTACCTGCGTTGGTAGTGGGTACCTTCTACTCTGCGCGAGAGTTACTGAAAAACAATATCGCTAATAGTTACCTCCAAATCGCGCAACATCAAATGCATAGCATAGACCGTGTTCTTTATACTGCGTTGCGTGATATCAAAATGATCGCTGAAGATGAAAATCTGCAAGATCTTATGCAAGAAGAATGGCAGTCAACTCAAACTTTTCCCGAATTAATTGCGACAGACTGGCATGAGAGAACTTTCCTGACGGGACCTTGGGATCAATTGATGCTAGTAGATAGTTTTGGTCGCATTTTAATTTCTACAGATAAGAGAGCGATTGGGCGAAGTATTGAGGATTACCCTCCAAGCAATACTGCCTTTAAGCATACAATCGAAGGTACAGATTACTATTCTGACCAAGTCCTTCCAGGAGAAGGTCAACGTGAAACTGTGATTTTCAGTGCGCCCATCAGAGCTAATCGGGGTGACAGCACGATTATAGGTGCAGTAATTGGTCATTTTGCCTGGCCAGTTGTAGCTCAAATCTTAGACGAGATTGCACCACCCGTAATTGTAGATTTGGTCAATAGTGAAGGAAGCGTTATAGCAAGATCCAACCCATTATTGAATGAGCGTTCTATCGATCGACAAGATGCCACGAACGAGTTCATAGAAGCATTTGGTAAAAGCTCGAAACAGGCTGGTGTTAATAATGATAATAATCATGAGTATGGCGCTTTGTTGGTGGTTTTTGCCGATCAAAATGGCTTGTTTGGATATAAGGGTAGTGGGTGGAAGCTGACGTTGAAAGTCCCACTGAAGAAGGCTCTAGCCCCTGTGAATGCATTGGCGAGACACGTTACTATACTCACGGTAGTAGTGATGCTTTGCGTGATAACGGTACTCTACTTTGTCGGCAGGTTACTAGCTCGACCCGTTGAGCGATTGACAGAAACCATAGAAGAAGTCTCACGTGGAAACCTGTCTGTGCAAGCAGATATAGATACAAGAGATGAAGTTGGAACCTTGGCTACATCGTTCAACAGAATGACTGAAATTCTGCAAAGAACCACAGTTTCGAAAGACTACGTAGACAATATACTTAAAACAATGCCAGGAGCTCTATTTGTAATTAACCCTAACGGAGTTATTGCACGGGCCAATGAGGCTGCCCTCACTCTTTTGGGGTATCAAGAACAAGCGCTTGTTGGTCAGCCATTTTCTACTGTTGTGTGTGACCCCTATGGTAAACACTTAGAAGTGAATGATCTTATCCGAGACGGTGTCATAGCCAGTAATGAGCAACGGTATCTTGATAAGAGTCGTAATAGTATCCCAGTTTTATTGTCCGGCTCTGTTATGCGTGATGACGAAGGTAGGGTTAGAAATATTATTTGTATCGCGACCGATATTCGCGATCGTCTTATATATGAGGAAAAGTTGCGCAAGTCTACTAGCGAACTTGAATCAACAAATCAAGCTTTAAGTCTCGCCAAAAATCAGCTTATCCACTCTGCAAAAATGGCATCGATTGGTGAGTTGTCGGCAGGTTTGGCGCACGAAATCAATCAACCACTTGGAGCGATTCAATTAAATGCTGAACTAATATTTTCGATAGCGGAAGAAGAGGAAGTAATTAGCAGAGAGGCCATTACTCCGATATATACCAAAATCACGGGCCAGATTCAAAGGATAACTAAGATAGTTCAGCACTTACGTACATTCAGCCGCGATGAACAGTCTGTTGAAATGGAACCAACCGATATACGTCTTATGATTGAAGAGTCGCTCATTTTGTTTTCGCAGCGCCTCCGTTTAAGCAACATCGTTTTACACCAAGATATTTCAACCGTTTTGCCGAGTGTAGAGTGCTGTAAAATTCAAATTGAGCAGGTTTTAACAAATTTGCTTTCTAATGCAGAGCACGCAGTGTCCAAAGAGAAAAACAAGGTTATTTGGATAAGAGCCTACACAGAAAATGACTGTGTAATTATTGAGGTTGAAGATACTGGACACGGTATTTCAAGCGATAACTTAAGTCGCGTATTTGATCCGTTTTTTACAACAAAAGGAGTCGGAGAAGGCACAGGGCTAGGAATGTCGATTAGCTACGGTATCGCTTGTTCACACAATGGTCGATTAAGTGTAGAAAGCAAATTGGGTATCGGAACTACTTTCACACTTTCTTTGCCTATCCAACAAAATGTGAATGTTCATATAGATCGGGGAAAATCAACCGTAACAATGGGAGCTAGCTGATGAAAATATTACTGATCGACGATGATCGAGACTTTAGTGACGCAATTTATCAACATCTGTCGAGGAAAGGGTTTGATGTTGAAATCGCTTATGATGGGGTGAAGGGCTTAGAGAAATTTAATGCTACTACTCCAGACCTTGTAATCACTGACATTGTGATGCCTGATCAGGATGGGCTTGGCTTTCTGATGGCTATTCGAGACGATTCTTTTAATTTTCCATGCAAAGTCATCGCGATTTCGGGTGGTGGACGTATAGCGGGTAATACCTATCTTGAGCTCGCGAACTCATTTGGTGTAGACGCAAGTTTGACTAAGCCGATCGCATTTAAAGACTTATACGAAATTTTTGGGCAGATAGGGCTGCTTGATTGTGTTGATAAGTAATATTTTGATTCAAAGGGGATTTACTCCATGAACAGCAATGGATACGAATTATTAAATTTTTGCTCATCGTAGCTTGTAAGCGGCTAAATGTTTTAGGGCTTTGTTGACTTTGTAGCCACTAAGACTAAGACTTAATATGAGTGTGGTTTCTCATTCTTATTCAGAGTCGCAACGTCAGGAGTCCACCATGATCGATGACATTCAGTTTTACGAACCAGACGAAAGTTATGGTTTTCTCTCCAATTTTTGCCAGTCTCCCATCGAAGTAAATGGTCAAATCTGGCCTACAAGTGAACATTACTATCAAGCCCAAAAATTTATCAACCCAATTACTAAAGAAGAGATCAGAAACTGTGATAGCCCTGATTCCGCGTTTGCTTTAAGTCGCACATATCAGGAAGAGGTAAAGCCCAGTTGGAATGATGAACGTATTGGGGTTATGCGCTTCATCGTTGAAGAAAAATTCAGTCAAAACCCCAAGTTAGCTTTTAAGCTTATCAGTACTGGAGATGCCGTTTTAACAGAGCACTCTCACAAAGATGCTTTTTGGGGGGACGGAGGCAACGGCAAGGGTGAAAATCACCTTGGTAAGATTTTGATGGAAGTCAGGGAACATCTTAAGAGTAGCGAACCATTTAGTCTGGTTCAGTTTGTTGATAAGGCCAAGCTTCCGACAAAGTGGGGCACATTCGAAATGTTTGGCTTTATTGAGCATGAGACTGGGAAGGAGCACGTAGCTCTTGTTTACGGTGACATTAGTACTGTGCCTGCCCCACTGATTCGATTGCACTCAGAATGTTTAACAGGGGATGCATTATTCAGTACGCGTTGTGATTGTGGATTTCAACTAGATCGAGCATTACAGAATATTACCAATGAAGGGGCGGGGGTTTTACTGTACTTACGTCAAGAAGGGCGGGGTATAGGATTACTTAATAAAATCAGAGCTTATCACCTGCAAGATGATGGTGCAGATACGGTAGAAGCAAATGAAAGGCTTGGTTTTGCTGCCGATATGCGAGACTACCGATTCTGTAAAGGGATGCTGTCGTACCTTGGTATTGATTCTGTGCGGCTTATGACAAACAACCCGAGAAAACTCAAAGCTCTAGAGCGAGCCAATATCGATGTTGTTGAGCGTGTAGCGCTACAAGAAGGCTGTAATATCAACAACCAACATTATCTTGCAACTAAAGCTGAGAAGCTAGGGCATATGTTTGATAGTAGTTTTATTAAGCAGTAAGGGTATTGGAGTAACTAGTATAGAGCCATCAGTTGATGGCTCTTTTTGTAGGTTAGACTAGAAATAGAGTCAATTTAGAGTTAGTACAACAATCTTTTCCTTTAGTATGTTGCTTGACCTTATCGATTTGATTTCAAGGGCCAGAGTAATTGCTTACCAAAGACATTGACCAGTGCGCCTGTCACAATTAAACCTCCTCCTAAGTAAGTCCAAATAGAAGGCATTTCATTAAATACTAAGACACCGAGCAAGGCAGAAAAGACGATTTGAATATATGAATAGGCAGATGCTTTCCCCGCTGCTTGGGTCTGCATAGCTTTCGTTAAACCATATTGACCAACTTGGGTAAAGATCCCGACGAGAACCAACACGAGTGTGAGATACAAACTTGGCCACACAAACTCGTTCCATACTAGCAACAGCGAGGTTGGCAGAGCGACAAGTGGAAAGTAAAAAATGATGACGGAACTGTCTTCGCTTTGGCTTAGCGCTCTCACAATTACGTAGGCGATTGAGCTACCAAAAGCACCGAACAATGCAGTTACAATACTAATCAATGGGAGTTCTGAGCTTGGGCCTTCACTCATTGTTGGCTGGACCATGAGCCATAAACCAGCCAGACAGAAGGCGATACAAATTATTGTTGAAGATTGAATTCGCTCTTTTAAGAACAGCACGCCAAGTAAAGCAGTAAACACAGGGTGAACGTATTGCAAAATAGTTGCTTCAGCAAGAGGCAGAGTCGTGACTGCGTAGTAAACACACATTAGTGCGATGGTGCCCACGGTTCCTCGAACAAAGAGTAAAGGTTTGTTATTGCCCCAAATGGAGATTCGTTTGCGTTTTAAATCTATGTAGCTAATAACCAGAGAAACTAGAGCTCGAGCTGCAACAATTTCAAAAACGGGGATACCATAGTTACTGACGTACTTTACACACGCAGACATCAGAGCGAAGCCGAGTGCTGAAAGAAGCATGAAGCGAACCCCTATAGGGATTTGATTGAAAGTATTATTAAGCATTGTATTGAGAGACTGATTAAAATTTGGGTGACAACAGTCACCCTTTTCGTGGGATTAAAGTAGACAAATGAGCTTACTTGTTAATCGCTAAATAAGTTCCGGCAGCGATCATCATACCGCCCGCACTTCGGTTGAGCTTCTGTTGTGCTTTGGGAGTTTTGATTATTTTAGATAGCCTCCCTGCGCCTATCGCGACACTCATTAACCCTGTCATCAATGCAACCATTGTGAGTGCGACTGCTAGTATAATGTCTTGGTTACTGAGGGATGTAAGATCCATAAATGTCGGCAAAAATGAAATATAAAACAGAATCACTTTAGGGTTGGATGCCGAAATAAGGAACCCTTGCACAAAGCCGGAAAGATTGGATTGCTTATTGATGACCATATCTTGTTCAAGAGCTTGACTGGCTTGGGGCAGTGCTTTAATCATCTTATAACCTAAATAAATTAGGTAAGCGGCACCAACGTATCGGATGGCGACAAACAATGTCGCCCAATTTTCTGCGATAGCAGCGAGGCCGAAGCAAGCAAGAAGAAAGTAGATTACATCACTAACAACCATTCCCGCAGAAAGAGCAATACAGTTTCGGGCTCCTGACACAATAGCGCGAGCAATAATAGCAAAGACTCCAGGGCCAGGTGTAACGCTGAAGATAAGCATTGCAATAAAAAAGGTAATAGCACTTTCAAAACTCATACGCTGACGCTCCGCTTGTCGTTGATTCTTTGCACACTAACACCTTTTTCTGTGACTGAAAATGACTAATGTTGCAGCGAGAAGTTCTGAGCGGAGCCTGCTGGTAGTTGACTATAAATTGGGTGTGATAACGAAAAATGAACGTCACCAAGAGACTTCGGAAAGCGAATTCCAATTTCCTGTGGAGACTGAAAAGGGTGCGTGGCTGAAAATCGAAACTCAACCACATGGCTATGTTGCGAGTCTGCCGTTTTAATGGGCGCTAATGGAATAGTCTTGCCGTTTATAGAGAGTTCGACGCCATTTTCTAGAAGCTTGTAGAGCTCTACATTGAGTCGGCTTGATGTGAGTTGTGCTTCAGTTAGGAGAACTTCGGTATCTCCCAGTAGCCAAGCTTGAGGGTCCTGAAGCCTCATCAGCCAGTTTTCTATGTCGACAAGAACTTTTAGCTCCGCTTGGCCATCGCGAATAATTAGCTCAGATGTTGTTTTAGGTACGCTGTGGCTATTCACCTGCTGGGCAGTTATACACAGCATTAAACCGCAAAATAACCAATGAGAACGCAACTTCATACATAATGCCATAGAAGCTTAAGGCATAACGATTTAATGAAAGATAATAAAAGCACAAGATCCCCATATATTGAAAACTATTTCCATTCAAATAGTAGAACGGTACCTTAGCTGTTCAAGTTAATCCGTGCCCAAATGTTACCTTGGTCATGCTCCCAACCACTTAGACTATCGATATTCCGACACTAACATCGCGCGTGTATTTGGCTCTAAAGCTTCAAATACATGGGCTTGGTCACCAGGGTAGGTGATGTAGTCGCCTTCTCCTAGTTCATGTTGATCTGAGAGAAGCCCTAGTCGTGCTCTCCCTTTAACAATGATCATGTGCTCAATAACACCTCGGTTGTGAGGTTCTGATTGAAAAGGCTCTCCGGGCTCAACTTCTAGCCAATAAATGTCGCGACTGACACTCGGAGGGCATGCAGCCAACAGGGTCGCCTTGTAATCTTCATTCTTTGAGAAAACGGAGACGCCTTCACCATAGCGGATCACCTTAGTTTTTGCTTGAGGTTCCTCGATCAAGCGAGAAAATGGAATATCCAAAACCACACAGATTGACCATAACGTTTCGATGCTAGGGTTTCCTGATCCATTTTCTAGCTGAGAAAGCGTTGATTTTGCGATGTTCGCTCGTCTAGCCACTTCTGCGATGCTAAGTCCAGAGCGTTGTCTTTCCGCACTGAGTGTTGCTGCGATCTGGGCAATTGGTGCTTTATTCATTGTCATAGGATTACAAACTTCCTTACTTTAATCTGTTCATTATAAAAAACGAATGGACGGTTTGACAAACTGTAATAGGGTGTTCAATATATAATTCTATCGTTCATTAAATCATCTGTTTGATTGAGGGTCTTGCTGTACGCAATTAAACCAGAACAAAAGAGGATGTTTGTTGTGGAATATCTATTATCCGTGGCCTTGTTTGCCATTTCATCATCGGTGACACCGGGGCCTAATAATATTATGGTGATGACATCAGGGGTGAACTTTGGTGTCAGAAAGACCATGCCCCTGCTTTTGGGGATTTGTGTTGGCTTTACTGTCATGTTGTTATTGGTTGGGCTAGGGTTTGGCCAGCTATTTAGTTTGTTTCCTCAATTAGATTTAGTGATTAAAACGCTCGGGACGACGTATTTACTCTATCTTGCTTGGCAAATTGCTAGATCGGGAAATGTCTCAAGTGGAAGTGAGCAAGCCAAACCTCTGGGCTTTGTGAAAGGTGCTTTGTTTCAGTGGGTAAATGCGAAAGCTTGGGTAGTGGCGATAGGTGCGATTTCGGCCTTTACCACCGTTGGGGATGCGTACGTTTCGCAAAACTTAACCATTGCATCAACCTTTTTTGTTGCTTCCTTTCCATGTGTCGGTATTTGGCTTATGTTCGGTTCAGTGCTGAGGCACTACCTGCAAAGCCCTAGTTACCTAAGGGTTTTTAATCTTGCCATGTCGACTTTGCTAGCCATTTCCGTTTTACCCGTTGCTATCGATATTGTCGCTCAGCTAAGCACTCAAACTTAGAGCTAAGTGTCTGTTCTCTTTCCCTTTATTTGACTTTACTGAGCCAAAAATACTGCCATAAAAGCAGTGCGTAATGCATGAGTAAATATTTGCATATGGCAGGTTTGCATAAATCTGCTTTGTGTCTCAAAAAGCATGGCTACAAATGTTGTTTTTTTAACCTAGTGCAAAAGCTCTTGTCGGATGAGTTGATTGAAAATTGTTCAGCTACTAACTCTATTAATCGAGCGGAAGTGGTTTCGATGTTTGAATTTTTGCTCCTTATTTAAAGTAATGAAGCGAATCAAAGGATGATAAAGGTTAAATAACATCATGAAAAAAATGATAAAAATTGTCTCTATACTTGGGGCTGTTGTGTTTTCTAGTTTCACAAATGCTGCGATAGGTAATTATAACGTGGTCTTAGTACACGGCTTTCAATCTGATCAACTCAAGTCTAAACCCGATAAAGCTCAAGTCGCTTTGGAAGGGCAAGATTATTGGAAAGAGTACTGGCTGCAATACGCAGATGCGCGTATCGACTGGCCTGCATATGAACGTGTCGAGGGTAAGATTGCGAGCGACTACGCATGGCCAAAGTTAAAGGAATTGTCGCAACAAGGTACATGTCAGACGGGGTGTATATTTGTTACTCACTCTGCAGGTGATTTAGTGACGAGGTATCTCCTAGACAATCAGGATAACTGGTTGACTAATGCGGGGATGACACCTTTGAATATTGTGGCCACGTTTGACTTTGCAGGGGCTGGTGGAGGCTCTGAATTGGCTGACATCGTCATCAATATAATTGAGGGCGGCGGCTTGGCAAACAGTGCGATGCGATATGCGATTTCTCTTTGGTTAGGGGAAATGCCAAACCAGCAAAACTCAGGTGTACTTAATGATCTAAAGGTTGCCAACGCTCGACAAATCGCACGACTGTCCGAACATAGGATCCCACGGATTCGTTTTATTGGTAATGGCACCGATTACTTCAAAACGACATCGGCATTTTTGCCTGGTAACGACGATGGTGTCGTAGCTGCACATTCTGCCTGCGGCGCGTCAAGTTCTGGAAAATTTGACAGTTGCTCGACAGATTTGGCAATGAACGGAAAGATTTCGAATCAGAGTAAGGGCGTTTCTAGCTTTATGCCAGAGCACTACCCTTTGGTTATGGGAGATAGTTATAGCCATAGCGATGTTGTTGGTTCAAAACATAAGGGTGAAGTGACTTCCAGTGTGAATAAGGTAGAGCTAACGAACGGTCAATATGTCGAGCTAGAAACTTATAAAGAGAGTGGCTGGTGGGGAACGAAATATCTGTATGTGAAAGACTCCTCGAAACGCACTATGTCAGAGCTTGCAGTTGCTATGAACTAGTAATCACGAGGCTATGGCTAAGCACCATAGCCTCGAACTAAAAGGATTGTTCTATGCATTGGAAACATACGGTATCTGCTTCGTCTATGCTACTCGTAATATGTGGAGTAACGGTGTGGCTGTTTGAACAAGAGAAGGATATTTCGTCAGAAGCTAAAAACTTCTCCGTGTCAGAAAACACTCAAAATAGCGTGAAAGTTAAAGAAAAAGTCGAGGAAGCGGCTGCAAGTCTGATTATAGGGCATAACGCAAATACACCTGCGTTGACCTCTTTGTCGCTGCCTTTAAAGCGAGTCGCTTATATGCATCAGCAAAAGCTCCAGTATCCGTCTTATTCTCAGCCAATTGAAGGAGATGACAGCCCTTACCTTAGCTGGAATGAATTCATTGAACAGCCTCTTCCTGTGTTAGATGGAAAGTCTACAGCCTCACTGAGTGCTAAGAAGTTCAGACACTTTTATCCAGAAGAAATTGAGATAGAGCTAAAGACAAGTGAACCAATTATCGTCGCTGAATTGAATATTGTATCTGTCGAAAGCCAGAAAGTATTGGCGTCAGTATTTTCAGATAGTCGGCATTGGGTTGTCGCTCCGGAGGTTGACTGGCCTGAAGAGATTCGCTTAGTCGCAAACGTTGATTTTGAGCGAGGGGAAGACGTGGTTAGCGCTGATATCCGTTTTTATCACCCCGTAGCAAGTGTTGTCAGTGTTGGGGATGGGTATGCTTCTGGTCCAGATATGAGGTTGCCGATTACCCTCGATATTGGTCAAGCTGGAATCTATCGAGTCAGAGCCAATTTGTACCAAAGCGGTGGAAAAGTAATTGCGTCCTTGGTTCACAAGCAGTATTTATCTGAAGGGGAACAAACTATAGAGCTCAAGACATTTAAAAGGGTTCTGCCAAAAGGTTCAAACGATCTTGAACTGAAGAATGTTGTTATTGAAAGAATGTCGGGTTATCCGGGAGAGAAGGCTGGCTATGGGCAAAGTGATCTAGAAAGTTACCCGATAGGAACGTTCAACTCCGACACCCTTAGTGACGAGGAGTATCAGATGAGTGAACAAGAGCGTCAGCAGGTGGCTTTTTTAGAACAATTGCTATGATAAGGTAATTCGTACTAGCAGCAGATTGAAAGCTATCATACAATCGAACGGTGTTTTTTTGTTATGTTGATAACTTATGACCTATAGACATTCCATTTTTCTATTAAGTCTACTTAGCCCACTCATTGGGTGCTCTAGTACGAATGAAACGCTCGCGCCTGAAGACGTTGTCAGCCAAATCCCATACACTATCGAAAAGGAAGTTAGTGACCAAGAGCCTATGCAGAAAAGTATCGATGCTCAGGTATTATTAGACACAGAACCCACAAGGCAGATTTTAACCGCGGTAGAAAGCTTAACAGATACGCTGAATGTTCTCAGTTTTGGCATTTTTGCCGGCTCGAAAATGTAGAGAAACGACCAGCTTCGCAGGAACGGCTTCCACACTCAATGTGGATTTAATGACTATGCTTTAGGAACAAAAGCGTATAAGCGGGTTATTATGCTAAGTCTACAGAGAATATTAAGAAAACTGTCGATTAGAAACCGATTGCTGTTCGGTTATTTGCTGTTGTTCATAGTTGTGATCAATATTGCTAACCTCGCTAACTATCTGTTAATGAGAGAAGTTGTCAAGCAAGGAGTGGAGAAAGAACTAACGTCGGCTACTGAGTCAATAACGAATAACATCGTCAACACGGTTGATATTACTATCCGCAGCTACTTACGTGGAATATCAGAGCAAAACCTCCAATATGTTGAGTTGTGCTATCAGCAGTTTCAGCTTGGCCAAATTACAGAGCAACAAGCAAAGCAAAAGGCGACAAGCTTCTTGTTAAGTCAATCGATAGGTGAGACAGGCTATCCCTATGTGGTTGACTCTTCTGGGGTGATTAGAGTTCATCCCAAACAACCGCTGATTAATACGAGTCTTATTTCCTTTGATTTTATTAAGCAGCAAATTCAGTCAAAGAAAGGGTATCTAGAATATCAATGGAAAAACCCAGATGAATTGGTTGAGCGGCCAAAAGCACTTTACATGGTCTACTTTGAGCCTTGGGACTGGATCATCACTTCTTCCTCGTACAGAGAGGAGTTTGCAAGTCTAATCAATATTGATGACTTCAGTGACTCGATCTCCAAGTTAAACTTCGACGAAACTGGCTATTCATACGTACTTAATCAACTAGGCGATCCTATTGTACATCCATTCGTTACAGGAAACTTCTACAACGTTACCGATTCTAATGGCAAGCTCTTTGTGCAAGAGATAATAAACAAGAAAAACGGCACGATTACCTATACTTGGCAAAATCCTCATGACGAAGATTTCCGCGAGAAAATAGCGGTCTTTAGATATCTACCGGAATACGATTGGTATATCGTTTCTTCGACCTATGTAGAAGAACTTAATCAACCGCTTGTGGAGCTGAAAATAATACATCTTGCCGTCTTAGTTTTTGCCATTGCTTTAGTGATTCCATCGAACTTAATGCTTAGCCGATCAATTGTATTGCCTCTAAAAGGTATGATGAATTGGATAAGCCAGGCGTCTGCGAGCAAGCATCCAACACTGATGAAAGATAAATCGGGTTCGACGGATGAGCTTGCCCAGTTAACGGTATACTTTAATCAGTTCTTATCTGATTTAGATAAAGCGAATCAAAAACTGCACAAAGAAATAGATGTCCGTATTGCAGCCCAAAAGCAACTTGAGAATTTAAATGAAAACCTCGAAAACAACGTGGCGCAACGCACTCTTGAGCTAAAGCAAAGTTTGGAAAGGTTAAAGCAAACGCAAGACCAATTGATTGAGTCGGAGAAGTTGTCAGCACTAGGGGGGCTTGTTGCTGGTATTGCTCATGAAGTGAACACTCCTCTCGGTATTGCGATTACTTCTGCTTCGTTAGTGTCTGACGCAAATAGCGAGCTGAATGCCGCCTTTCAGAAACAAACACTGACTAGCGAGCAATTTGAAATCAATATGAGCCAGCAACTCGAGGCACTCGAATTATTGAAAGCTAATCTAAACCGCGCTTCGTCACTGGTTCAAAGCTTTAAACAAACAGCAGTACACCAAGTATCTGAAGCATTGAGTCATTTTGTCGTTAAAGATGTACTAGAATCATTGATCGCGAGTCTCCATCCTGAAACTCGAAAAGTATTGGTCGTGCCAGTGCTAAAAGGCGATTCTAGTGTATCAATGTCAAGTCTGCCTGGCGCTCTGACGCAGGTGTTTTCCAATTTGATTTTGAATAGCGTCTATCATGCATTTGAGCAGCAACCAGAGCCCCAAATATTGATAGAGTTCTTCGAACAGAGCGAAGATGTAGTGTTCATTTATCAAGACAACGGATGCGGTGTGGAGAAGGAGCTGCACAAGAAGATTTTTGAACCCTTTTACACCACTCGACGCGGTAGTGGAGGGACTGGTATTGGGCTCAATATGGTTTTCAATTTAGTCAATCAGAAATTGAAAGGAAACCTAGAGTTTTCATCTGCGAATGGCGTTAAGTTTGTCATTACCCTTCCTAAGCAAGTTATGCTTGAGGAATGAACCAATCTAAGCAATTTATGTGAATAAGCAAGTATGATCCCCTTAGCTTGAGGTATTTACCCCACATTTTTAACAGGTTACATTGGGGGGATGTCTAATCTAAGGAAAGAATTATGAGTGCTCACCTTAAGCAGCTATGTCACATCCACCTACCTGGCAACAGAGAGGATTCGCCAGCAGAACACTTCAAAAAAATGGCGAACTGGTGTGAAGATAAGGATGTAAGCCACGATGTCTATGGCGAAGGTGAAACAATCCAAGCTTTCGAGCAGAAAGTGGCAGATTTACTGGGTTATGAAGCAGGGCTTTTTGTTGTCACAGGAACAATGACGCAACCCACAGTATTGGAACTCGCGACAAAACAAAAACGAAACCCTAATGTAGGCATGCACCCATCTAGCCACATATATGTTCATGAAAGACAAGGCTACCAACTTCAGAATCGATTCAACATATTGCCGATAGGCAATCAGTTTCAAATATGGAAGCTCGAAGACCTAAAAGTGTGGCCCGACAAATTGGCGGCGGTTTTGTATGAACTCCCTATGCGTGAAATTGGTGGTCAACTGCCTTCTTGGGGTGAACTCGAACAGATAAAAAGCTACTGTGCCGACAACAACATTCATCTCCACATGGATGGCGCGCGACTATGGGAAGCGTCTGCTTACTATCAGAAAGAGTACAGAGAAATCGCACAAGGCTTTGATACAACGTATGTTTCACTATACAAGGGGATTAATGGACTTGGCGGCTCTATGCTACTTGGTTCAAAAGAGTTTATTGACTTAGCTTCAATCTGGATGAAGCGCCAAGGTGGCAACCTCTATCACCGTACACCTTATGTTGTTTCAGCTGCGATGCAATTTGATGAAAAGTTGGCCAAACTGCCAAAGCTGTTCGAGCGCACTAAACAAATATACAAGATTCTCGAAGAGTTTCCCGCTCTAGCAGTGAACCCCGTTCAACCTCAATCTAACATGCTGCATCTCATACTTCCGTTTAGCTGCCATGAAGCAAAAGAACTTCAGCAGGCGTTTGCGACGGAAAAGGGCATTTGGTTTGGTAATCCACAAGTGACAGCCAACCCAAATCAGTCGGTTGTAGAATGGTATGTGGGTGACAACCTGCTTGAAATTGAAGATGAAGTGTTAAGAAACTTCTTTAAGGAATTAATTAACTGAGTGAGACAGTGGTTATAGGTGCCTATGAAATGAAAATTGGAGTTGTCAGTGATAAAACAGGAATGAGTATCCACACTATTCGTTATTATGAGAAACAGGGTCTAGTCAAAAAGCCTGTTAAGGATGTCAGTGGTCATCGTTCGTATAGCTCAAAAGATGTGGATGTCCTTAATTGGGTCTCGTGTATGAAAAATTCTGGTATGTCTTTAAGCACTATAAAAAGATATACGGAGGCCTTCTATCAGGGCAACGACTCAGAGTGCATTGCATTTTTAGAAGTGCACCTTAAGCACCTTTATAAACAGCAACAGGATATCGAGCACTATATCGAGGTGACAGAAAACAAAATAAAACGCTTCAAAAACGCTTGACCTAGAGTATGGTCTAGGTTGCTAACCTCATTGAACTAACCCAGTGAGGAGAAGCAAAATGGAAGTAAAAGTAACCATCGTAGATGCCTTTGTAGACGGAAAGTTTGGTGGCAACCCCGCCGGTGTTGTTCTAGATGCAGACTCTTTAAGCACCGAGCAAAAACTGCTGGTTGCTAAGCAAGTCGGCTTGTCTGAGACTGCGTTTGTTTCAGAGTCGAATGCTGGAGCAGACTTTAAGCTCGACTTTTTCACCCCAGAGAAACAAATCGCACATTGTGGTCATGCCACCGTTGCAACGTTTAGTTACCTTGCCAAGCAGGGACTAGTTCCCAATCCAAATACGTCTAAACAAACGATTGACGGAAATCGTGAGATTCGGATGGAAGGCGAGTTTGCCTATATGGAGCAGCTACAACCACACTACCTCCGCCTTGAAGCTGATATGGATAAAGTTTTGGAAGCCTTAGATCTCGTGCAAGAGAATACGCTTGGAACACCGATTGTTGCGAGTACCGGAAATGCTTTTATTCTGGTCGGAGTTAAAGATATTCATACATTGGAATCTCTTAAACCGAAAATGGATTTAATTAATGAGCTGTCAGAAAAGTATGACTTGATAGGCTTCTATGTATTTACACTTGAAACTAACCGCGCCGGGAGGGATGCTTCAGCAAGAATGTTCGCGCCTCGCTACGGGATAAAGGAGGAGGCTGCGACAGGAATGGCAGCTGGACCGCTGGCGTGTTACTTATATGACTACTTGGGAGTTAAAAAGCACGAGATCCATATCGAACAGGGTTACGCGATGACAACACCGTCACCAAGCTGCATTAAAGTGTTGCTGACACTCAACAATTCAGAGATTACTTCTTTGCTTGCAGGTGGAGTTGGCGTGGTTTCTAGTTCTAAATCTGTAGTAGTCGTATAGTGACAGTCAGGAGCAGATAAGTACCTGCCTTAAGTTTTTGAGCGGACAATTTGCTTAAAACTTTATCTGTTTGTTTAATAGATGTTTTAGAGAAGTAGTGTGCCGGAGAAATCAACTAAGGTTGGTTGTTATTCTGAGAGGTTGCTAACACGCCTATTTTCAAGCTTGATGTATTCTAAGTGAAGTCGGAAAGAGGATTCTATTAATGTCAAAAAGCTCCAAGCTTCACAATGAAGACAAACTAGTAAAGAAGGCACTGGAAATTGGTGAGAAAATGGCGAAGATGCAAGGCTTCGAATTACCCCAGTCGCCACAGCCGATTAGAGT
The DNA here is from genome assembly GCF_001188205.1 of Vibrio sp. VPAP30. Classification (NCBI taxonomy): domain Bacteria; kingdom Pseudomonadati; phylum Pseudomonadota; class Gammaproteobacteria; order Vibrionales; family Vibrionaceae; genus Vibrio; species Vibrio sp. VPAP30. The sequence continues at coordinate 288,008 of NZ_LBLS01000013.1, read as the reverse complement.
GAAAGCTATCTACCTATTTTTGGTCGATGCCAAACAAATCCCTCCGTTACCTGAAAGTAAGCTTGATGGTGCCAATATCAAACACAGACTCGCACTCTGGATTCATAGTGCACTGCCAGATAACGACCCTTTGAAGTAAACGATTCTCATATGTAAAAAGGCGAACCATTTAGTTCGCCTTTGTCTTATCGTAAGCAAAAGAACTTGAAGGATAGGCACATGCACCTGAGTCATCCTTTATGATGTGCGTTCTTCTAATATTCTTGAATATTATCTTCTATGTTTATCGAGCCACGACTAATAACCATTTGGATTGTCGATGATGTACACCCAGCCACCATCTACGTAATGCATGACCTCTAACGCCGTTCCTTGTATGGCCTTCTGTTGTAGGGCGTTCGATATTTCCCAATCAGAGCGAACCATGGCTACGTCCTGGTTAATGTGGATAGAGACACTTTTGGTGAGGATACTAACATCGTCTTTCATGTAACCCTTTAACACCTGCTTAATCGCTTCTCTTCCCTTAGCTTGGTTACCTTCTTTATCTAAAACAAACACGGCGTCTTGATGAAAAAGCGTACTTAACCCCTCTAAGTCATTATTCTCAAAATATTGCCCAAATAGTGCGTGCAGTTCAGAAGGGGTTTGTGGTTTCGAGTACTGAGCCCCCGCCTGGAGACAAAAAGAAAACAGAAAAGTTAAAAGTAAAATGTAACGCATGGTTTAGTCCTTTTATTGTTGGCTCAGATACCACCTATACCCTTGCCTTGTGGCTATGGAGTAACAATAAAGAAGTTAGTTTCTAATTTAAACTAGGTTCTAAAAGGTAACTAGTTACCTCTAGGTAACCAATGGGTTGTGATACAGTGCGTTATTAAACGGCGCTTTAGCAAAGAATGAAATAAGGAAGAGAGATGTCGACAGAAGTGAATCATCAATTACAGCCAGACGACTATTGTAGTGTGGACAAATACTTAACATTGATATCAACTAAGTGGACTGCGCACATAGTCTGGTTGTTAGGGCAAGAGGAGATGATGCGTTTTGGTCAAATACGTAAGCAGTTGGCATTGGTCTCAAGTAAAGTACTCACTGAGCGTTTAAAGTTGTTACGACAGCATGGATTTGTCTGGCGAAAACAAGAAGAGACAATCCCTGTCACGGTGCAATACGGTTTAACCTCTAAAGGCAAAGAGCTTGCTAATGTGGTTGATCTGATCGTACAAAAAGCGCATGGTTGGGATGATATGTAGTTCATGTGAGAATGGGCTTGTAACCTTGTTAGGGCGACTCGCGCATTGAGAGATTTTTACCTGCTAATTGAGTACTGCGGAGGCTAGCCTTTATTAATCTACCCCAATATCATGTATGAGTTTTTAGACTCCAACCATTGTTTTACAGCAAGATTAAAAGTGACCAGTTTCTTGGGGGTAACTCGCCTCTGTGCATATATGAGACTTAGCTTTTGAGCCTTTACAGACCACTCAGGAAGAACGTGGACAAGTTTGCCACCCTTAATAAGGTCTTCGACTTGATAATATGGCAAGCTAGCAACCCCCATTCCCTGTAGTGCTAACTCTAATATCGAACTGTATGTATTAGAGCGAAGGCTTCCTGTTACTTCAATATTATATCTTTGTTCGTCTCTGATAAGGTCCAATTGATTCCAGCACTCATTTTGGCTGTTAAGAATGAAGGAACACTGATGAATATCTTCAATAACAGCGACCCTGTTCTCTTTTTCATAATTACCGCTGCAAACTAGTACATTTCGGATGAAGCCCAAGTCTTGTGCTACAACATCGCCTGGCAATTCATCATAAGCTCGAAAAGCGACATCATAATCACCAGACTCAATTTTCTTCTTTATGGGGCCGAAATCGAGGATTAAATTAACCTTCGGGTACTGTTGCCTAAAGGGAGGGATTACATGGTGACAAAGAGCACGTCCAAACTCAATTGGAGCTGTTACCTTTAGGTCTCCAGTGACCTCTTGCGTCATATCATTTACACGCATTTCCGCCTCAGTGGCGAGTAACTGAATTTGCTTTGCCTTTGAATACAACTCTTCTCCTACTTCAGTCAGGCTGATAGAGCGAGTCGTTCGATGAAACAGTTTAGAATTCAATGCTTCTTCGAGTTTTTGTACATGGCGAGATACTAAGCCTTTCGAAACATCTAACGCTTCCGCTGCTTTGGTAAAGCTTTGCTCTTCGGCCACAGCCAAGAAAGTCTGTACATAAGTTAAATTCATGATTAGACCCATTTTGTAAACAGTGAGGTCATTTTCTGTTGTTTTTCTCGCGGGTTCAACTAGCTAAGATTCAAAATGTAAACACAAGGGAGAGAAATACTATGAAAGTTCTTGTAATTGGTGCATCGGGCACAATCGGCAGCGAGGTTGTAGAAGCTCTAGGTGAAATACATGAAGTTATCAAAGCCGGCAAAGGTAGCGGCGATGTCCAGATTGACATTACCGCCCCCGGCTCTATTCGCACGGCACTTGAATCAATAGGCCAGGTGGACGCAATCATCTGTGCTACTGGAGATGTTGCATTTAACGCTTTCACAAGCTTATCGCGTGACGACTGGGATGTGGGCATTAATAGCCGACTTATGGGGCAAGTGAACTTGACGCAGATTGCTAGTGAGTATTTGAATGACAACGGCAGTATCACTTTGACAAGCGGTATTATCGCTGATCATCCAATTGCTTATGGCACTAGTGCAGCAACGCTTAACGGCGCAATACAGCATTTCGCAAAAGCAGTATCTAACGAGCTGCCGCGTGGTATTCGCATAAATGTTGTAAGTCCATCAGTCGTCACCGAATCGCTGGGTACTTATGGAGACTACTTCCCTGGGTTCCACTCCATCGATGCAAAAGATGTAGCCAGATCTTATATTCGATCTGTATTAGGAGTTGAATCGGGAAAAACGTTTAAGGCCTTCGCAGGCAACTGAGTTAGTAAGAGGTATTTAAAATGAATAAATTAATGTTTATGGCCGCCGTCACCGCCTTCTCGATTGGCGCTTCTGCTAGCTCTTTAGTGGAAGGTGATCCGACTCTTGTGGGTGATTCTTTTGGGTTTGTTGAAGGCCCCGTGTGGGATGCAAAACACCAGCGTTTCTTGTTTAGTGATATCCCAAACAACAAAACGTATTCATATGTTCCTGATGGTAAGCTGAGTGTTTTCGACAACAACTCTGGTTATGCCAATGGTCTTGCTATTGATTTGAAGGGCAACCTTTGGGCAGCCCGTCATGATAGAAAACTATCATACCGTCAGGAAAGTGGAGAGAAGGTCATTGCAGCCGCGACATACAACGGAAATTTGCTCAATAGCCCGAACGACCTAACCGTTAACAGCGATGGAAGCGTTTGGTTCACTGATCCTCCATTTGGTATCCAAGGGTACGGCCCTGCTAAGTCGGAGTCAGAGCAACCCGTCAATGGTGTCTATCGATACCTAGATGGTGATCTAAAGCTGATGACTGGAGAGTTAGAGTTACCCAATGGTATTGCTTTTTCTTCTGATGAATCTTTGTTATACGTTGCCGATACTTCTGATGGCTGGGTATACCGATTTGATGTCAATGATCAATCAATCAGCAATAAAACTCAGTTTGCTCAGGTGAAAGCAGCCTCCGGTTCTGAGCCTATGGTCGACGGTATTGTTGTGGATTTTCACGACAATCTTTTTGTCGCAGCACATGGTGGTGTTGGTGTGTTTGATAAACAAGGTAAACAAATTGACTTCATTGCTATCGACGCGGACCATATCAGTAACCTAGAAATTGGTGGCGAGCAACAAGACTTACTGATGGTGACCGCATACAACAAAGTGTTAGTGTTCAAAATTAAGTCATCGACAAACTAATTTATGGACAAAAGCAGGGATTGGTAGATACACCAGTCCCTTTTTATTAGGCCTGATCATTTTTTCCCAACAGTGTCCATGCTAGCATCTGACTGAATCAATGCCTATGAGGTAGCAAAATGTCTTCAGATTTTTACGGAACCAGTGCTAGCTATGCACGCAAAGAAGCTGATTATCGGGAAAAAGCGTTAAAACTCTACCCTTGGGTATGTGGAAGCTGTGCTAGGGAGTTTGTTTACTCAAATTTGCGTGAGTTGACAGTTCACCACAAAGATCACGATCATACGAATAATCCAGAAGATGGAAGTAATTGGGAGCTGCTGTGTCTTTACTGCCACGATCATGAGCACAGTAAATATCTAGAGCATGATCGTTATGGCAGTGAGATAAAACCAGGTCAAGATGATCATCAAGGGGCGACCTACAATCCGTTTGCAGAACTCGCGAGTATGATGAAAAAATAATCCAACCATTTTTGTTGCACTTAATTATTTTTCGATTCTGTAGTTAAGCCTTCTCGCAACTTTTGACGCAAGCGTTCAGGCTCTCCACGTAGTGTGCGAATGAAATCAGAAGGAACTTCGGTTTTGGTGTCGTATTTTTCGGACCAATCGATCATCGCTAGCATCATAGGTAGCAAATCTATTCCTTTGTCGGTCAATGTGTAGACGAACTTAGAACGCTTAACAGTATCCCGTTTTTTACTGATTAATCCGTTTGATTCTAAATCCGCAAGTCGGCTCGCCAAGATGTTAGTAGAGATACCTTCACCTGCCTCTAAAAACTCTTGATAGTAATGCCGACCTTTAAACATCAAGTCTCGAAGAATCAGAAAGCTCCATTTATCTCCGAATTGGCTCATGCCAAAACGAACCGGACAGCCTGACCACTCTTTAGTTTTTTTATCTACCATTCATTAATCGTACTCGTTTTAAATTTAACTTGCAAAATGAAAGTTAATTTTCTAGGGTTATTTTACTTGTAAAAAGCAAGTTAAATTCAAGGAGGATATATGAAGCTATACGCAATTGTAGGATCACCCAACTCTCGTAAAGCATTGGCGGTCATCAATCATCTAGGGCTAGATATTGAAATAGAGTATCTAGATTTGTTTTCTGGAGAGCACAAACAGCCGCAATACCTGAGCTTAAACCCGAATGCCATGGTGCCAACGCTTATTGATGGTGATATTTCACTATGGGAATCTAACGCTATTATTCAGTATTTGGCTGAGACTTCAGGCATCAATGACCTATATCCAAACGATCAAAAAGTAAGAGCGGATATCAATCGCTGGTTATGTTGGGAACTTGCCCATTTCAATCAAGCCTTTGGAACTTTAGCTTTAGAAGCCGTCGCCAAATCCGAATTTATGGGTACAAAAGGAGATGATGCTGTCATTAATTGGGCCAGTCAGAACCTAGTTCGATTTGCTGGAATACTGGATCAGCACTTAGAAGGGCGTCAGTTCATGGTTGGTGATGCAATAACATTGGCGGATTACGCAATGGTGCATGTCGAGTTCTTTAAAGAAAGCATCCCTTTTGATTGGGAACCCTATCCCAACGTCAACGCGTATTTTGAGCGCATGCGTAAGGCTCCGCATTGGGCTGCCACGGCCCCAAGCAAAACTGAAGAGATTGGTAAGTCGACGAAAAGGTAATCCATTACTCGAAGAGCGCTGAGGCATGAAATAAAAAAGCGAACCATTTGGTTCGCCTTTGACTTACTGTAAATGATCACAGATAACTAAGATGGAAACTTGCCAGCTTTCTAAATCAACGAGCTGGAATACTCTTTAACGATAACCGAGTTGGAAACTCCAGTGCTTCATGGCTAATGAAGGCAGCAAGTTTGGATAACTAAGTTGGAAACTCTCTCTTTAGATTAATTACTCAGTTCGTAAAACCCGAACCGTACTTTGCGAACCGCACTTTAGGAACTGCCAATTTTCACTAAACAAGCAGTTCCCTAACAGCTTAAGATGCACTAATTTTGTCTTTCTTTTGGACAACATCTCTATCCTTAGTCACGATTTCTATTCTAACCATGCTTCACTCTGCTTGAAGTTCAATAGAACAATTCCGCATTCGAGCATGTCAAGATCGAATGACTTTGCAGGATTTTGTCTCTCAATCAACAAGCTAGCCTCTCCAGTCCGTTTGTCTGACCGATACCAGATTCTTGAGATATAGGCGAAAGTATCATGAACTGGTTATTCATCTATCAAATTGTTTCATTTGAGAAATATCAATTTAATAAGTGCGTTGTTGCATTCGTTTTGTGAAAGGTAGTATAAGTAGAAGCTAATGTCGGAAATTATCTTCCTATTTGGTGTGTATTTACCGATTGTATGGAATTTTTGTTATTAAACTACTCAATTAAATCATTGGGTTACGGTGTTGTTTTGTTGGCATGCCAATTGTAAAGGAGTATCAACACAACGATAAGGATTGGTTATGGCACTACTACACTATGCAAATCTAGAAGCGCATCGCCCAGATATTCTTCTTCAACGGACATTTAATGGACTGACTGATTTTCACAAGTATCTAGAAAATACGAAAAAATTTCTAGAAAGCTCTGAAGCTGTTAAACGACTTCGATGGAAAGTAATAGACAAAGACGTCGTGCCTGTAAATGCAGGGAAGGAAGCAAAGGGAGTTTGGATACAACTTGTCGAGGTGGATGGTTCGACACATGAATCGGTATTTAAGTCTTTTCTGGATGAAAACAATGAAGACATATATGAAGCAGATAATGCGAATTGGAAATTCGTAGGGAGCCCAGCAAGTGATTGCCCTGCTTGTACAGATCATGGCGGTAAACCGAAAATGGCATATCAGACCGAAGAACATGCACTGGAGGTTGCTTCAAACTCTCAAAAGCCATTAAAAGTTTATGAATGTGAAGAAGGATACGGTTGGCATCTGACAAAGCGGTTTGATGCCAGTCGAGTTAGGTTTAACGTAAGCAATAAGATATCCATTCTAGATAGAGACCCAGAATCAGAGCAGCTCTTAGTCGATAGAATTCCTCGCAAAGATTTTATTGTTTTACGCCCAAATACCTACACTTTGAAGTGCCAGATCGGTGCCATTCAAGCACTACAGAGTTCACCAAGTGTTTTTCATAGACCTTTACTTAGGCTATTTGAATCAAATGATCACGCGAAATGGGGCAAACTTCCGAACCTAGATAGTTCCAGTTTTGTTTCTTCGTTTGAGGCTCACTTAAATCGAACGACTTTTGTAGATAAATGGTATGTGCTTACTGATGCAAGTCGCCCAGGAACATTAGAGCAGCGCAAATTCGTTGAAATTGCGCTTGATACGCCAGATTTTGCATTTATGGAGGGGCCTCCAGGCTCAGGAAAAACGACCGCAATACTAGAGCTAATTATTCAATTAGTTTTAAGAGGAAAGCGAATCTTACTGTGTGCCTCTACCCACGTTGCTGTTGATAATGTGCTTGAAAGAATCATTGAAGAGAACAGTGAAGTCCGAGATGCCATTATCGCTCTTCGTATTGGCGATAAGTCGAATATTTCGGAAAAAGTTAAACCGTATCAATTGGAAAGATTCCTATCCACAGAAAGGAAAAGATTGCAATCCGAGCTTCAAAAGCTTTCTAACTTATCAGAGGCCCAGCAGCAACTTTTGGTTGAGCTGAATAGAGGTAATAGCACTATTCAGCGAATGGCGCTGGAGTCGGCAAATCTCATTTGTGGAACTACTATTGGTATTCTCAAACACCCTGACATTAAAGATAAAAATGCATCTACTCCCCAGTTTGATTACATGATCATTGATGAAGCGTCAAAGACCACTTTCCAAGAGTTTTTGGTTCCAGCTCTTTTAGCAAAGCGATGGGTTTTGGTTGGAGATAAGAAGCAGCTTTCGCCTTATGTTGATGATGAATCAATGGCTGTGAATATTTCCCCTTGTTTACCAGAATCGTATAAGCGTGAGGCGTGTTTAGATGTATTTAATGCCTCTGATCAAGTAGGAGCAGTAAGAAAGCGGGTTTCATCTCTCGTGCTTAATGACAGTGATATTGTCCAAGACTTTTATAGAAAACAAGGCGAAGTTAATGGTGTGTTGGTCGCTACACCCAAAACCGATAGCGAATATATTCCGTATTCGTCCTTAGTGGTCGGAGATCAGCAGTTTTTAGGGGAGCGAGAGAAAGTGTTACCTTTGGATATTATACATATCCGAGGGAACTTGAAGAATGCTCCGCATTCTGTTGGATATCGGAAAAGTGCGATTGAGTCTAAAAGTCGCCATCACCAAAACAGTGATAGTTCATGGGAAAGCGAGATTGCTTGGCGTATGGCTAGGCAGTATGAACAAAGACTAAATGGTGATGGAAATGATGAGAAGATATCCACTTCACAAAAACTATCTAACCATATAGAGGCGTTGCTACCGTTTGATGGCAAAAGAGGAAGAGATTCAGTTTATGAACAAATCAACAGAGTAAAGAAAGTTGCTCTTCCTTCTATATTGGAATCTCTCCAGTCTGGTTTTCAGAGAACTAAACGTCAGCGTAATGGTACAGCACTATCTGACGGGCTTCCTGATCATGTGCTCATGGATAGGGTTATAACCCTAAAATTTCAGCACAGGATGCATCCAGATATAGCAAGCTTCTCCCATCATAGAATTTATAACCAAACTGCGTTGAATACACCAGACCAAATGATTGAAAAGAGATTCTGGAGTTATAGACCCGATAGAAAGCGTTCATTATGGGTTGATGTGAAAGATGGCCGTGTAACGAGTGGTAATAGAAATCCCAAGGAAGCAGAGCAACTGATAGCTGAACTCGTTAATTTTGATAAGTGGGCCATGAACAACCCCAAGAAAGATGGAATACCATGGGAAGTTGCAGTGCTTTCATTTTATCGAGGTCAGGAGCGCGAACTTAGAGCTCGCTTGAGAAGATGGTCGAAGAACCCTAGAGCATTCCGTCACTTTTCTAAAGGTGATAAACGTTCTCCGTATATCGATGTTCAAGTTTGTACAGTCGACAAATTTCAGGGGCATGAAGCGGACTTAGTTCTCCTGAGTTTTATGAATTCACATGCGACAAGCTTTCTCGAAAGCCCAAATAGGCTCAATGTTGCAGTCACACGGGCAAGGTATGCACAAGTGATTTTTGGTAATCGAAATGCGATGAAAAGGGCCTCTGGTGTGTTAGCACACTTAGCCGAAGATACTAAATGGTCACGTACTGTCGAGGTGATGCAATGAAAATTATGAAAAATGATCTAATTCTAGAGAGAAATGTTCAACTAGAAACGTGGATTGTCTCCGCAACAATTTTAAAAGCAGAAAAGCGTCCTGAATATGATTTGGTTTTGAAATGTATTCGTGATGGTGTTTGCTCTGAAGAACAAGTTGCGCAGCACCTTTTATTTGACGATAGAGCACGTTTAGGGATTGCTCAACGCCTGCTTACTAGAGCGCTAGACCTAAAGTTGGCTGACAAAAAAGCAGGAAAATATGCGTTAACCAATGAGGGGCATGAGGCAATTAGAAAGCAACAGATTTTTGTTCCTGAAGAGGGGAACTGGATGATCACGTTTAGTAAAGATCCGCTGCTGCCGTTTCCCATTATTGCTATTGAAAAGCATCTTGAGCCAAATGCTATGGATGAAGCAATGCAGCGCAACAGGCAAGAAAGTGAAAAGCGAGCGGCTAATTTTAAAACCATTCCCAATTGGATAAAAAAGCGAGTTCAAGGTGAAGCTGGTCAGCCATGTACAGGTGGAGAGCCAATTCATATAGATGAGATTAAGCCGAAGGGAGAGCATATTGCCTCGCCATTTAGTCTCTCGGTTAAGTGGAACGTTATGAAACGATCTTTAACTTTATACAAAGGCAATAAAGAAGTTAGTAGGTTTAAAGCTCCTGATCGAGATATTGACGCTGTTTGGCATGAATTGTTGCTGGGGAGTAGGAAGATCGACTCATGGAGAAAAGATACATCAGAATTTGAGGAGTATTTCGATAACATTCCAGATAGCTCTAAAAGTACTATGCGGATTAACCTTGAGTTTCCTAGACCATCTGTAGAAGGATTACAGCGGTTTAATGCCGTTACGGCAAAAGGTGTTCGTTTACGGCCTAAAACCGAAGAGTGTGCTCAACAATGGTCTGAGTGGTTACTACTTTCACACATTGAAAACTATGCCACAACTGAAAAATTTGAAAAATGGCGAGAGGAGGCAAAGCAGCCATTTCGCGACTTTGACATAAATCTTCCGTCCAGAGATGAACTGGCAAATAACGTAAGTGCAGAACAGAAAAAACGCTCTAAAAGAGATTGGCATATCGTGGCCGCAGCAGATTGGGGATTATAAAAGATGGGTAATATTCAGAAGTACACAAAGCATGTTAGTAAAATTATCGACCAATCAAATGTTCAATTGCCCCCAGTGTGGAGTCGTAACAATGTTGTGAGCCGTGGAGTCGTAGCGGAAACTCAAAGCGAACTGTTTGTTTCAGGAAAAAAGCGAGAGTTGGCTAATTATGTTATAGAACTCATAAATAATGCTAGGAATACCATCGTTCTAAGCAGCTTTTTGTTAGCTGATGCCGCTTTGGAGGATGCAATCTTTGAAGCAACGACAAGAGGTGTAAGAGTCTATTTGATGTTAGCTTGTGAAACGAGGCTAGAAGGTGATGTTCCTGATGATGATTTTGGTAAGGAATGTCTAAACCAGCACACTAAAATGCTTAAGAGATTAGGCGGTAGAGTATTGATCCGCTCTGCTCCCCATTATCACTCGAAGGTGGTTCTAGTTGATGCACTGCAAAGCAGCGATCTACCTTTTGCTAAAGGGATCTTGTTGACAGCAAATCTAACCCGAGAAGCATTTGAAAGAAATGAAGAGCTTGCGGTCTGCCTTTCACCTGAAGAAATTGTTGAAACAGTTAAGCTTGTTAAGTGGGCGATGTTTGAGTATGCAGAGCATGAAATGTTGGATAATGTCGAATTCTCGACGACCAGTAAGCAAGATCTGATAGCTTATCCAAATGAACTAAATCGCATCGTTTGTACCACTGATAGCCACCATTCTTTAAGAGAACATGTACTGAACTTGATTAATGAAAGTTCTCAAGAGTTGATTATTTCAAGCTTTGGTTGGCAAGAAGATCATGAAGTCATTGAGGCTATTTGTTCAAGAGCCAAGCAAGGTGTTAGCGTGACCATCTTATCGAGAGTTAGGCTAAGTTCGATGCCTTCTCTGGTGAAAATGGTTGAAGCTGGGGCTAAGGTGTTTGGATTTAAATGGTTACATGCCAAAGCAATTTGGAATGAGCATAATCATGGGATGATTATGTCCGCAAATCTACAGGAGCATGGACTTGATAGTGGGTTTGAGCTTGGTGTGTTATTGAATGGGGATCGAGCAAAGCAGCTAAAAGAATGTTTAGTCGCGCTTTCAGCTAACTCAACTAGTGATATCAAAGAGTTGGTGCTCAACAGTACGCTTTGCTCACACAAAGGTGAAATACAATATTGGCAGGGAGGGACGCTCCATACTGCTTCGGTCTCAGACTCCATGACAAAAGAAGTGCCAGCATTAACGGCTGAATGTTTGACTGATTTAGATCTAGAACCAGTGTTACCTAAAACAAATTGGAAAAATACTCCTAGTTGTCAAGTCGAGTACAAGTGGCAGGTTTTGCCCCCTGAACTACCAGCCAATTGTAAGGAAGTAATGTGGGAAGAAAAACAAGAAGTCCCTGATAAGGCGGAAGATTCAGTGAGTAACAAAGCTAATCGCAAAAAGAAAAAACCTAAAGTAAATGTGATTAAGCACTCATACGATCCGAAAGTCTATCAAGTTGGAAATCGTAAGCTAATTGCGGTAACCGAAAGCGATAATTTGTTAGGGGCTATACAACTTAAAGCGAAAAGCTTCCCAGGGGCTTGTATTGTTCTAAAGAAGGCGGGGTAAGAAGATGAAAAGGGAGCATGTACTTCTATGTTGGCAATCAGTTAGAGCTGGTGATGACGTTTTGATTAATGCCGTCAAGAAGTTGGAATCAAAGTTTGATACTCGGATTAGCAAGATCATGCTCCTTCAACAGCAGGAGCAACCGCGCAACATTAAGGGAGACCTTACTGAACGAGTCAACACTGAGTTGATCGAACTCTCTGACCCGACCGACCATACTGAGGTGTATCATAAAGTCGTCGAACAAGTTTTACCCCAAGTTAACGGTATTGCGAACCTGCATATCAATATTTCTCCTGGTACACCAGCAATGCATTCCGTCTGGTTAATTTTGCATGCTGGTGGACGCTTCCCGCCAACAACAAAACTTTGGTCGACTCAATGGAACCCTCACACCAAAAGAACCAGCCTGAAGCGAGTCGACTTTAATATTTCGACTTACATGTCAGAAATAAGGGCACTGTCTTACTGTGAGCCAAATTTGGCTATCTACGAAGTAGAGTCAAAATCAAAAGCGAGAAGAGAAGCGTTTGAACAATTAAAGCGGTTCACGTCGATTCCCAATGTTCCTTTGTTGGTCTTAGGTGAGAGGGGGACGGGGAAAACTAGGCTGATTGAGACCTTTGTGAGAGCGACCAAACAAAAGGAAATTGTCACCCTTGCATGTGGTGGCCTTGATTCTTCTGTAGCAGAAAGTTTTATCTTTGGTCACAAAAAAGGCGCTTTTACTGGAGCGATATCTGAGAGGGAAGGCATCCTCAAGATAGCGAATGGAAAGGTTTTGTTTCTAGATGAAATACAAGACTTACCCCAGACTGTTCAGCGCAAACTAGTGAGGGTATTGCAAGACCATCAACATCGTTACAGGCCTGTAGGTGCGGATACGGAGGAAACATCAAGCTTTGAACTTGTGTGTGCATCGAATAAGAGTTTTTCGGAGTTGGAGAACGTTTTGGATGCTGATTTCCTAGACCGCATTTCAATGCTAAAAGTTACAGTACCAGCTTTGCGCAATTGTCGCCCAGATCTGCATTCAGACTGGCAACAAGTGTGGCACGAGCTAAATACAGGAAGCCAATACCCAAAAGTTGCTCCAATGAGTGGCGATATTGAAGCATTATTTCAATCTGATGAATTAGCGGGAAATATCAGAGATCTTCAAAAGCTAGCCGTTCTAATTATGGCTTACTGGGAAGAGTCTGATGCACAGAATTGTATAAAAATCGGCATTAAGCACTGGAAGAAAGACAGAACCCGTTTTGTTGGGCATCCTATCAGTGACAAGGCTTCTTTATCAAGAGATGAGCATTTAACTCAGTTTAAATATGACTTAGCAAATTGGGCAAGGGAAACCTACGGAACCTGGGAGAAAGCCGCTGAGCATTTAGGTTGTACAGAAAAAACTTTGCGTAATGACGTAAAGATATGACACAGCTTAGGTCAAAAACTCAGTTCGTAAAACCCGAACCGTACTTTGCGAACCGCACTTTACGCACCGCGAATTTGTAATGAATCAGCCGCTTGTTTGTGTAAACAACTCAATATGCTCAGGGCTCACTTACCTCAAGCTTTATCATCTTTGTTCTGTATAAATCCAGGTACTAGGGCTCGAATAGAGTCAACATGCTCTAGCTCGTGTCTATTCATCAACTGCAAGTTGAAGGCATGCGGCGGCAAAGAAGCATTAGGCGTGCAGTCTACGTGGAGGTCATTGAGCACGTAACCAGCTAACGCTTCGCTGGTTGTAATGTTTCGCACATATTGACCCTCCATACCAAGATCAATAGCTAAGTCATTTCTATTTTCATGTTTAGAGTGCGGTGCAACACTTAGGACAACGTCACGGTTCCAAAGAGTATCGTCCTCTATAGTCTTGTCGTATGAGCAGTCGGTTTGCTGAGCCTTAAGAATTCGACTAATTCTAAAGCACAGGAACTTACGTCTTTTACTGTCCCAAGCACGGATGTGCCACGCCCCTAGTCCTTTGAACAGAGAATGAGGAGTCAGTGTTCTCGTCTCAGTACTGGTTGAGGAACTATACAGGACAGAAATACAGTGCTTATTAAGGATCGACCTTGTGACTTGAGAGACGATATCAATGGATAGTGAATCCAACACTGTCGCAAAGCTGCTTACACCATAAGTTGTTACTGGAATGGAGTTAAGCTCCTGACCCCATGCTATTAACCTCAGCGCTGCTTCTGGGTCATGCTCAAAAGCTGGGCTAAACGATGCTGACCTCATGTATGCTCGCAAGCTTTCGTTGAAAACCGTGTTGTCGGGAAAACGTTCTTTGTAAGCATTAAAAGAACGGCTTGCTGTAGCAACGGCAATATCACCATGCTGAATAAGGTCGGAGCGATTCACTTTCCCAAAGAAGCAGAGATAGAAATCAATAAGCCTTAGTCGTTTGGTTTGCGGAGATTCGACACAACGCATAATGATTACCCTTATCAAAATGAACTGTACTAATTTACTCTAACGAATCATTTGATTCCAGTGTAATATGACACTAGTTGATTCTTTGACCACTAGTAGACACGACACACGTGGCTCTTTTGGGTGGTGAGGCATTTCTATTTTAAATGCAGCCTCTTAACTCTGGTGGAAGTTAGAAGCACAAATAATGGATTTACTTAGTGGCAGCCGAGTCAGTAAGTTTGTTGTAGATCATTCACTAACCGAGGGGTTGAGAATATCTCTACCGCACTGTGATGAAAGAAATGAATAAATCTGAAACAAAAAGTTCAAAACTACTAGGGATCGTACTTTTTCACTCATTTATCCCTGGGAAACTATTCAAGGTCAAGGCTATCGGGCATAGCAACAATACGGGTGATAACGGAGCTGGTAAGTCCACTTTGTTAAGTTTACTTCCAGCGTTCTATGGAGCCGATCCGAGTAAGCTGGTGGATAGACAAGCGGATAAAGTTTCCTTTGTTGATTACTACTTGCCCACCCCAAAATCTGTCATCGTGTTCGAATATGAAAAGCTTGGTGAGAGAAAGTGTTCTGTAATGTATCGAAATGGCTCCAGTGTCGCTTATAGGTTTTTGACAGGAACCGCTGAACAATTGTTTTCTCAGCATTTGTACGACGAGCTAATTAAGCAAGGAAGTGAAACTCGAACATGGCTTAAAAACCTTGTGTCTCAGTCAATGTCAGTAAGTTCGCAAATTGAAACTAGTGTCGATTACCGCTCAGTAATTCTAAACAATAAAAAGCGTTTGGCCCAAAGACGTAGTACGGGTAAAAACTTAGTTGCAATCGCCCATGAGTACTCGCTGTGTTCTGCGAGCCATAACATGAATCATATCGACATTTTGACGGCGACAATGATGCGCCACAAGAAAATGTTGAGTCGTTTTAAGACGATGATTGTGGACTGTTTCTTGAATAACACATCGATGGACGACGTTCCTTATAAGAAAGAGTATAGCGAGTTAATAAACAGCTTGGATGTCTTTGTTCAGCTAGAAACTAAAAAGAGTAAGTTCGATGAAGCAGTTGCCAATAAAGATAGCCTTGATGAGTACATCAAGCAATTAAACTCGTACCGAGCCCAAATCTCTTCTTACCTGCGTCAACTGGCATTTAGTGACACTCAGTTATCAGACAAGATTCGCTTGCAGAAGGAGCTTTACAGCTCTTTGGTTAGTGAGAGGAAAGGTCAACTGCACACGCTCAACACTGAGTTAAGCATTCATCGGACTGAGTTTGAAAGGAAATCCAAGGTTATTGATGCTATTTACAATAAGCGTGACAAGTATGAGAACGAAGATGATATTTTAGGGAAAATCACGCTTTACAATAGCTTGAGCGACATACTGAAGGAAGCGGAGTCTGCAAAGAAACATTACGACAATTTACTGGAAGATGTAAAAACAGAAGAAAGTACATTTAACGCTCAGGTACAAAAACTGGAGCTCGAATGTTCTGATTTCCGCTCTCGTAAGCAGCAAGAAATCAATAGCATACTTAAAACTAAGGAAGAGATATTAGAGCACAAGTCCGACCGTTTAGAGGCGATGCAGAGTGACCTCAACCTTGAAAAGAAAAGGTTGCAAGATGGGTTCGATGAGCAGTCTGAGAAGATAAGACAAGAACAGCTTCGACTTGCAATTCTTGAAGGACAATCTCTTGAGTTCACACCAGAACAAAAGGGGGAATTACGCAGTCTGGAAAATGATCTTGAGAGTAAGCGCCAAGACTTTAATGCTTCGCAAAGTGCTGTAATTCATTTGAATGAGCAACTACGTCAGGCAACGAAAAATCATGAGACCAGCCTTTCGGCTTACCATACATGTACGTATGAGTTGAAAGAAATTTCAGATGAAATAGCTTCTGTAAGTCGTGCATTGTTACCAGCAAAAGGCTCGCTCAACGAGTATTTAGAACAAAGGGTGCCTGATTGGCGTTGCAATATAGGCAAAGTAATCGATCCTAGTTTGTTAAATGCGAAGAATTTGAAACCATTTTTCGACCTAGATGCTATCGAGTCGATTTTTGGTCTCCATTTGGATCTGGATTCAATCGCACTTCCTGATTTTTGTCTCAGCGAAGAGAAGCTTTCAGAGCGATTAGATACTCTAAAAATTAAGGAGTTAGAAGTAGAAACTCGTGAAGAAAAAGCTAAGAGTCGAGCTAAAAGTGATGAAAAAGAAGCAGACAGGCTGCAAAAACAAGTAAAAATTCAGAGTCAAAGGTCGAAAGTTTTTGAGGATGAATTGGCCAAGCTTAACCTCCTAAAAGATCAGAAAATTGCCCAGTTTGAAAGTGACGCTAAAGAGCGTGCATCCGAAGTTAAGGAACAGAAAAGCAAACTAGAGTCAGAGGCTTTTGTACTAAAGTCCGAATTGAAATCAAAACTTGAAAGCGAAGAGCAACGCCACCAGCATGAACGTGTACAGGTGAAAGCTAATTTCGATTATCGCTTGTCAGAAGAAGATGCTAAAAAAAGTGCTATCGAGACTTTGATTAAAGACAAAGGAAAAGTCACTTCAGACCGAATCAACGATTATAAGTCAGCCTTCAACCAAGCGCTGATGAATAAAGGTGTGGATCCAGTCAGTATAGAAAGGGCTAAGTCGAAGTGGGAATCTCTCGATACACAGTGTGAAGAAATAAAAGCTTTTCAAGCTTTAATTCTCGACTACGACACTTGGCTAGAATCAGAATGGAAATACATTGATACCTATAACTCTGAGAAGTTGGCTTTAGAGCGGCAGATCACGAGGGGTGAAGCGAAGAGAGACGACTATGATAAGTCGGTGAGCAGAAAAATAGATGAAGTATCGTCTTCAATCAAGTTGGATGAAGCGGAGCTCATTACAGTTAACGAGGCTAAAGGGCAGCTTACTACTTGTGTCAATAACTTGGAAAAAGCAGTCGATGAATCAGATTTAATGAGCTTAGAAGATACCTCTATAGAATTTGAGTTTCATTCTGTCGAGCATGCCGTGAGTCTAGTGAGGGATAAAATCACTGCTATTAACACGCTCAAAAAAGAAATTGTTAGTAAAGTTAAAGATGTAAGTAACACAATCTTAGGGTTGGATGACAACAATGAAATAAAGATAATGTGGGAACAGATGCGCTCTGCAACCATGACGAAGCTTTCAGAAAAATATGACTATGCTATCAACTACGATAGTCCTCAGTTTTCTCTCGCTTGCTTGGGAGATCTTGAAGAACTTGTCCTCAACGTCATTCCAGATGTTAGGGACGTTAAAATTGAAACACTTCGTTCAATATCGACTCAAATATCTAACTATCATCAAACTCTTAAACAGGTGAATAGTAAGGTCGATTCAGTTTCAACCACTCTGGATAAGTCGATTGAAACGGGCAACCCTTTTCCTGCTATCGACAGCATACACATAAAGCTATCAAGCAAGATCCATACTTTTGACCTTTGGAAAGACCTCAATCTCTTTAGTGTCGAATTGGATAGATGGTCAGGCGAAACCTCAAGAGGCCTACCTTCCAAAGCGTTTCTTGTTTCTTTCAAGCAATTGTTGGCTTCATTTAAAGAAGCACAGATATCTAAAAACCTAGAGTCTTTGGTCGAGATGGAGATAACGATTGTTGAGAATGGACGCCCAGCAGTGGTTCGAAATGATGAGGATTTGGAAAAGGTCGGTTCCGAAGGGATTTCCAAACTAGCGATTATCGTAGTTTTCTGTGGGATGACTCGATTCTTGTGTCAGGACGAAGATGTCGCGATTCACTGGCCGCTAGACGAATTAGGGAAAATCTCTATTTCTAACCTAGCAATATTATTCGACATGATGGCTCAAAAAGGTATTTGCTTGTTTACTGCTCAGCCAGATCTACATCCAGCCACTTACAAGTACTTTGCGACTAAGAATCACATAGTGAAGAATGTAGGTGTTAAATCATTTATTGGAGGACGTAGAAGCAGAGTCAATCCATTGCTTTCTGAGTCGAAGCAAAATCAGTCTACGGAGGTGGTTGAATGAATAAGTTTGAATCGGTTTTCCGACTGCTCATGAGTAAAAAAGTGATCTGTGAGTATGCTACTCCTATAGAGTACACATATTTATCCGATGCTAGAAATCGAAGTGATATGAACCAATACCTGTCTCGAATAAGCATGACAACAGTCAAAACACAAGATGGGCTAGGTTTTTACTGTGGATACGAGAACATAGATAATACTCGCAAGAAAAACGAAGTTCTCAAAGACTTTGAAGCTTTTTCACAGACAATGGAAGGGATAATCGCTTGGCTAAAACTAGCCCGAAATATTGACTCAGACTCAAGACCTATAATGGCTGGTGGCAAGCTCTCGGAGTCAGAGTTACTCGCAGCAATAGAGGAAAGTAACTCTCTTCAAAATCAGCTTGACCATATTGCACACAAGCTTAAAAGAGCTCATAAAAGCAAAGAGAGTAAAACGAAGCTGAGGTCGATCTTAGATTATCTTGTCCAAGAAGGATACTTTGTGTCTCCATCCTCAACTGGTTCTCTGTTTATCGCTACGGCGAAATGGTCGTTGCTGTATGAGACCTTAGAGTTTATTGCTGCTAGTGAAGGGATGCTGGAAATCGAGGTCGATGCCGAAAATCAACTAGATACTCAAATGGGGTTAATTTAGATGTCTCGACAAGTGGAGTCAAAAGAAGCTGTACGAGCTCTAAGTACTCATACTGAGGTAGTCGACGAGGCTTGCTATGAGCAAGCTGGAGTACTTCATCATAGTGAAAGCAATAAAGCTGCAATCGCTGCGCTTACAAAGCATCAGTTGGCCTATCACTTAGATGATGAGCATGGAGTCCAAATCCATTCGTCTGTTAAACGTTTACTGGATAGGGTGACTAGCCGTTATAGATTCAGAGAACGTCATGGTGAGTTTTCTAATCAGATTGAAAACTTAGACTATGCCGTTGATAGTTACCGACGAGTTAAGGATTTCAATGATGATAAAAAACAACACTATTTAGATGAAATTCGAGAGATAACCGTCGAGATAAATGACGCCTTGGTTGAGACTGTGTCTTCTTTTCATCGGATCGTTGCGGATGAATTTAGTATGGTCACGGATGTTGATGACAAAATTCGCCAAATCGGTCGATGCAAACGTGAGATCGGTAGAATCAATGATATCTTCGAGCATTTAAGTGTTAAGAAGCTCAGGGAGTGGGTACAAACTGACGTTGATCTTGAGCGAATCCTTCTGAAGATACTTAAATCTAAAATCGATCTAGCATTGAAGGACTTAAATGTATCAAACAAAAAAATGGTCGATATGTTGGCAAAGCTTCAGCGAGATAAGAAATCGTCCAAGCTTAATCGCATTATTGATGTGTTTGCAGCTAAGTTCCAAGATGACAAAACCTTTTCTCCATCAATAGATTCAATTGAATGTTTGCCTAACTGCTTATCTCAGATGTCAGCGACGAATGTCCGAGCGTATGGAAATACTAACAGTGAGATCCAAGCCGATGACTTAATCGAGTTAGCTGTGAGGGCTCTTGCTAGCGGCGAGCGGAAGAAAGGCAAAGCCTCCGATTTAGATAGTATCGAAGTCATGGATGTCCGTGAAGATGAGGAAGAGTTTGAACTTAATGAGGTAGACGAAGCGTTGGAATTAATGTTTGAGGCAATAAAAACTGATCCTAACATTCTCCCTCTGTCTGCTGCGCAAAGCTATACGATGTTTGATCTTGATATAGAAGTAGAGGACTGGCTTTTATTGGTAGATGGATACATTAGTGCGCAAAAAGTCGGTTTGAAGAGCATTGTCCAAATTAAGGAAGAAAGAGAAGTAGTACTTCCTTATGACGGTAATGTGATTATTAGTGACATTGTTTTTGAAGCAATCGGTGGTGCTTAATGATGCTATCTCTATCGCTAATTAATGCAGCTAAGAGGATTGTTGCTAATTCAAGGGAGAGGATACCTGCCAACAAGTCCAATACTGAAGTTTGCAGACTCGTGGAAGTTGGGTCTGTTAGTGGCAATTCAATTCTTTTATCCCGATCAGAATTGAGGGAAATTGAAAAGTATTTTACTTCTGCATTGGGACAAAATCTGCTGACCTTTCAACAGAGTAGCAACTCTCGAATGGACGCAGCAGGCCCTGGTATTAGTGAGAAGTCAGCCAAAGGTGGTGTGTTTCAGCAACTTATTAGCTTAGCTGGTAATGTGGATATCCCTTTAAAGAGCCAACCAGATGTACCAAAAGAAGCCAGATATGTAGCTTCTGTAGAGTTGGATGACCTAGATATCCAGCGTTTTAGTCGAGTCCTCATTATCGAGAATGGTGAGCTTATGGTTCGATGGAGAGATGTCGTACTATCTTTACCTGAGGAATGGCAATCCGCAGTGCTCGTCTACCGTGGTCACGGAAAGAACCAAAAAGACCTACCTACTTTGATTGAATGCTTTGACAACAATGATGTTGAGGTGGGGTTTTTCTATGATTACGATCCAGCAGGCTTAGATATGGTTGAGCAGCTAAGCAATGAGAAACACTATTGGATTGTCCCTGTCCAAAATCTGGAGTTGTTTCGAAGTATCAATAAGCTAGATGAATTTTTGAAGCAACTAGAGCTGCTTGATAGGCTCAAGAACAGAGCTGTCAGCGCATCAATACGAGAGCATTTGACCTTTATTGAGGCCAATACACTGGCTATAACGCAAGAGCACTTGATTAGAAACCAATGCTCCTTGGTTATCGAAAGGCTTATGTAATACACATCTGTTTGTTGAGTCTCGGTCGGATAAATCAAACATGCACCAATGCTAAGCTACTCGTTTCTTAGGAGGCTTTTGTGGTTTGCCTTTACCTAAAAGTTTCGCTCCATTGTTGATATCAATTTTCGCAATGGACACATTGTAATTCATTGCTTTGAGGCTTTGATATGCATTCTTTAACGTTATCTTCGAGAAAAATGGCAATTCATCAGGTAATATTTTGTCCGTATAGATTGCATAAACTACTTCATACATGGTTGAGTCAGGTGTAATAGAGGTATCCTGCAACGAGATAGAGGTGGGTAATTTCTTGTTTAAGTCCACCCTAAATTGTTCGCTTTTTTTGAATGCTTCGGCTGAAACTAACCCCTGAGAAAAGAGGTGAGATAATGTACTTGAGCCAGAGTACTTTTTGACGTGTATCAACGTAAACTCGTCTTTTATTAGGTCACAGAACTCAACTCTACTAGAGCCCGTACCCAGAGGGATAAGCTTTTTATCCATCAGGTCAAACCCATGGGTTTTGGCCACTGATTCGTTGTAGTCACCCTCATCCGAGTGATTGAACTGGGGTAAAGTGCCACTATATAATGGGATTTGTGCGACTTCTAAATCAATAGATTTAACAAAGTTGTCGTCAACTTTGTACCAAATGGAATTTCGCAGTATATACGTTTTCCCGTTTACCGTGATTTCAGCAGCTAGGCATCGGAAACCACTCCAAGTCATCTGTGTTTCATGGAGCGCATTTCTTACGTAGATAGAACTGCCTTTGAGATCATCAATATCAATAGTTGTTTTGCTAGTTGTTAGGAAGTCATAGTATTTATCAATACAGAGAAACTGATAACGAGCTGCTTTCTGATTCCCAGCGAAGGAGTAACCATCAACTTGAGAATAATCTACTATTTCAGGCTCTATGAGTGCTACTTTAGAGAAATTCTTGAAGTTGATGTGGCTGACTAGTTCATCGTTGAGATCTGCAATGAGGTTGGGATCTTTAATTTTTCGTACATTGTCTACCCACTTGAAGTCATTGGGTAGAGGAGTTCCATAATAGACGAGTGCTTTGCGTAGAATGTTTGGAAGGTCAGAAAGTGAAGCTTTTACGTTAATCTGAAATGAGTCCCTTCCTGTTACAGATGAGCCAAACGTTCCCTCTGTACTTTTGCCTGTGATGGCGTAGAGCAGGTCTTTATCAGGATCAACAAGCATTTCGTACAAATCAACGCCTAGTCCACTTTGAGTTCTTGAGCTTAAAGGTGTTCTCTCGTTTGTTGCTTTGTCCAAACTATGGATGTCCTCTGGAGCAATCGAGTTTAACGCGACTCTAAGTCCGAAATCTCGTTCAATAGCTTCATCATTCATTAAGTGAAAGCCTTGCCCCAAAGTAACTAAAAATGTCGATTCAGGTAAATTTATGACAAGAGCTGCACCAGTACTTCTGCCAAAGCCTATTTGCTCATTAGATACCTGTCCCGTTGATGTGAGGAGAGACGCCCATTGCGGTGGGTTATCTTTCTGCTTTTTGATGTAAAGGGAACAATTACCTCCAGCTAGCTCTAGGCTTATGGGTTCTTCTGCGCTGCCAAGCCCGATTATAGAGGAATGCTTGGCATTCTTGTCTTTAACTAAATAAATAGTCAACTTTACTGTCTTTGCCTTGTTCATTATATTCAACATTAAGATTAAATTGATTGCATATACATTACATTTTACGTGGTTATGATTCAATCAGTTGTGTCATGGAGTAGTTATCCTTGCCCTAGATATAGCTATTTTCAAACTCTCGCCATTTGCGAATGTTATACAAAGTGGTTGTAAAGTTAGGTGGGAATCGTGTTGTGAGTAACATTGGGAGTACTCAGAAATCATCAAGTTGAGGTATTAAAATGCGACTAGAAGAAATGCCTGGATACTCATTACCCACACTCGCGGTATGGCCCCAGCCTTGGTACGAAGGGGACAGATGGCAGATGTATGACCTCAAACTTCAAGACGATACTTCACTTAAATGGTACAAGAGCTTCGTAGATACGGAATCAGGTCATGTGAAAGCCGAAGTTTATGACAGTTATAGCTTGGCTAAAAGCGCTGCGGAGGAGAGGAACAAAGGCTTAAATACAGTTGGTGAACAAGTTCACTTAGCGCAAATAGAGCGAGATTCGTTGCGCTTAAAGGTTGAAAAAGCAGTAGTTCGACAAAGTCGTTTGTTTGCTGAAGAAGAGTTGATGTTGTTGGAAGGGAAGCGTCGCAACAAAAACTATCCCAAGCCAAATGAGAAGGAGATTGTTTTACCTCCGAACTCTCAAGCACTCCTAGCGCCTTTGCTAGATCTCTTAAATGAGATGCCTTACCTAAACTTTGTTCGATTAAAGCATCATGGTGTCAGCCTTAAAAGAAAAGGTGATAGTGATTGGTCAACAAAGATCAAGGATAACAAGCAAACTGCAAAATACTTTTACCGAGAACAAATTGCATCTGCTTATCAGATGAAAGGAGAGTGTCATTGGGGGAAAACTAAAGCTAAGATTCGTAAGTTGCTACTGCCACAAGCAAATAAATTACTTCAATTAGCGAGTGTTAAAAGAATGCTGGCAGAAGCGGAGTTAAAAGGCAATAAGGTAGTTGTTGTATCAGGGTTCGTGTTTTGGTTTGAAGATAAAGATGACATAGGGTGGGTAGTCAAAGAGGCCAGCTATAACAAGGTTGATGAGAATGGTAATACACTTTGGAAAACAGGGAGTATCCTTTCTAAAAACCATGGTCGCATCGTTGTCTTACCATATATGAAGGAAAATGGAGAGTTCGTGCAAGGGCACACTAAGAATGCTCCGTTTGATGGAAAAGCAATTCCTCGGCACCCTAAGGAATATTTAGAACTCCCATATGAAATTCTCGAAGATGATTTGATGATAGGTTTATTTGGTGAACTAAAGTATGATTAGTAAGTACTTTAATTGTTTGATTTTACTTTAATTTTACTTTGATTTGCTGGCTTATGTTCGCCACAGATCTGCAATAGCTAACTCTAGCA
Source organism: Vibrio sp. VPAP30 (assembly GCF_001188205.1). Taxonomy (NCBI): domain Bacteria; kingdom Pseudomonadati; phylum Pseudomonadota; class Gammaproteobacteria; order Vibrionales; family Vibrionaceae; genus Vibrio; species Vibrio sp. VPAP30. The sequence continues at coordinate 263,890 of NZ_LBLS01000013.1, read as the reverse complement.
GATAGAATAATTATGAAACTAGCTTATGTGTACGTAGAGCAACACAATGTCCTTGAAGATATCGGGGTAAGTTTGTCAAACTCACACCGAATAACTTTCGAGCATGGAAAGCTTTGCCTTAGTAGTGTTGAGAGTAATCTAGATTATTACTATGGAATTCAAAGCACTGCGATTGTAGGTAAAAATGGTACTGGCAAAAGTACCTTACTGGATTTCATAGAGTCCTCGTATGAAGCTACAGACTCATCTGGGTTCTTTGTGTGGTTCAATGAAAAGGAAAAAATCTACCACCTTTGTCCTATTAACTATGACATTGATTCTATTGAGGTTGAGTCTTTAAACATAGTTAAAGTAAGCAGCAACTATCGAAGGTTTCTTAATTATCATAAGGTTAGGTTAATAAAAGCGAATAATCTGTCAGGTGGCGAATCAAGTACTATTTCTAGAAGGGCAAGAAAAAATGTGTTCTCACATGATTTGTCTTTAGCGCAATACAAAACAGGCAGTCCGACTAAACTTGCTCAGAGAATATCACGGTTGATGAGTTTTTTTGCAAACAGTTCTTGGATGGCAAAAGAAAAGAATATTAAAGTAGAATTTGAGTTTTTCTTTAAATCATCTTCGACAACTTATTTGAAAAACTTGTTGTCTAGGGAAAATATCAAGGAGGAGTTTAGCCTTTCTGATAATGAGTTTGAATTGCTAAATCATATGCTTCTACCTAGACCAGTATTCGTCTCAGATTCAATTGCAGATCCACGTGTGTCATTAATATCCGAATTGACCCGCGCTAATCTCCTATCGCTATTAAGGCATGCTACGAAGTATTCAGGGTTTCGCCCAAAGCTACAAGACTTCATGTTTTTGAAACTATTGGCGGGGTTCTTGTCTGGAAAGCCTTGTCTGTCAAATCCCGACGCAGTGCATGAACTTCTAGTCAATAGCGATTTTTATGAACATTCTGACTTGAAAGGAGTGTCTAGCGCTGATGCTCTCATTGTATTGAAAAAATTCCATGAAGCTTCAAGTGTAATTGAGGAGATATCCCAAATTATCATAGACCACAGTTCAGATATTAGTGTTAAAGACAAGGACAGAATCGCGTCTTATCAGGCTGCTTTCATTATTGATTTAATGATGTCTATATCTAAACTGCCAAGTAACGTGGTTTCGAACTTTCACTATGGCTGGAAAGGTTTTAGTACTGGAGAATTTGCAAAGCTAAACTTGTACGCGGAGCTTTTTTATTACATCAAAGACGTTAAGCGAACTAACAAAGAACATCACTTGATAGTGATGGATGAAGTTGACTTGTACTTACATCCTGACTGGCAAAGAGAATTTCTATCTGATACGTTGAGTTTTCTGAAAGTTGAATACCCAACCGATAGTGTTCAACTAGTTGTCACATCTCATTCACCGATTATCATCGGTGATTTCCTGCCTGAAGACATTGTGTCTTTGTATCGAGAACCGACTCAGTCTCCTCAACTTGGGGATTCTTTTGGTTTTGGTACTCAGATTTTGCAACTTTATATGGATGGTATGCACCTCAGTTCGACATTCGGTAGCCATTCTAAATCTCACATCGATAGGATTGTGCGCAACAAGATTACTGATAGTCAAACAGAGTTTGATAAAGAGCTGGTAAGTAAAATAAAAAATTCCAATATTAGGCGTATGTTGGGAGCTGATGAATGATCCAGTTAAATACACTATATTCCGCTGAATTTATTGGAAGATATCTGAATTTTTGTCTTAGCTATATGCGCCCAAGATTAGATGCAACTTTCGAGGGATTGGAAGGTGAATTGCGGCTGAAGCTTGATTTGTTTTTTGATGACGCTGGTCTTCGACTTCTTCTATCTTCCGATGCTTCGGTTCTTGAAGTCGCATGCGAAGAAATTTTTGATAGTATCCCAACTCTGGCAGAGCGTTTTAATCCTAGGTATTTTTTCAGGTCTTTGAATGTAAACACTAATTGTGATCATTTAAACCTACAAACAACACAAGGCAAACGGGCGATCGAAACCATCAAGAGAGATGTGTTAGTTCATGTGACCGATTTTATTGCCACAAAACCTTCGATCTTACTCAGTGAATTTGTTGAGAACATGAACGGAACAACTAGAGCTGGTGAAATCAAAGCTCTGCTCCGAAAGCTCGACAGTATGGTCTCTGGGACAGTTCAGGCTAACGACGACTTCAAGGCTAAGTTCCCTGTTTGGTTTGAAAATCTAGCTAGTGCCTTTAATTATGATCATGTTATAGGTAGTTTTGGTCGTGAGATAGTTAATCTGATTGATTTGCATTACTGTCCATATTGTGGCGACGAAGGTATTGAGCCCATGACACGTTACAGGCCCGCTATCGACCATTACTTTCCTCAGTCTAAGTTTCCTTTTTTAGCGCTATCACTTAATAATTTTGTTCCGTCAGGAGATAGGTGCAATAGCCGATTCAAAAAAAATAATGAGATGATAGGGTATTTTAATCCTGCCCTTGATGAATTACCCAACGAAGCTCTCTTTGGCTTTGAGCATCCTTTAGGATGCGACTTTTCTGAAGATGATATAGTGGTGACTATAAATAATGTATCTGAAAAAATACATGCAAACTCAACGTTGTTTGATCTCGAAGATGTATACAATAAATTCGGAACACGTAGGGAGTTCAAGACTCTCTACGATAGAGTTAGTATGTTAGAGGGGCTTGGGGGAGATACAGTGTTAAATGATCCTGAACGAACAAGGATTTTGCTGAATGTCGACTTAACTTTGAGCCAGAAAAAGGTTAGATATCAGAAATTCCTTGTCGACTCTTTAAATTTCTTGGCAGGAAGCGATTTAGTTGTCAACAAGAGTGGGTAACTATCCGATCAGGCCTGAAATAGTGCAATTTAGAGCCAAGCGAACTGCCATCTCTTGGTTTTAATCATTTTTAGACCTCAGCCAATCCTCAACTAATGGTTCATTGACTAAATTACAGGGCTGGTGGTTACCCATATATGGTGTCTAATTTTTTCTGAAATCAATTTGGCGTAACTTTCTAAATCATTGTTGTATACGCACCAGTGCTGGTGGAGCAACAGCTCGCTCCACCAGAACCAACTTTTCTCAGGTGGCCCGCGCTACTGGTAATGTCGATTGTAGAACACATCATTTTCATCGTCGTATTCATCTTTGATGATATTGCTGTCAGCGATAGCCGCTTTATGCTGTCTCTGCTTTTTCTTGTATTCTTCAGTCTGTTGATAAATGCGGGACACCTCAGCAAACCAAACAACCCACTCAGTAGTTGGTATCTCTCTGCTCTCAATGGAAACTGCGTTAAACGTGCACATGTAATCACAGTACATGTTGAATAGTTTGCCGTTGTCATTTTGTTTGAGGAGTGATTCAGGGCTAGCAGTTAGATAGTTATGGCTTTGCTCAAACAATTCTAGTGCCTTTAGATGGTGGTTAAGCCGCTTATCAATAAGTTCTTTATAGTCAGGGAGCACTTTATAATCCCAAACCTGGTAAGTTTTGGGGGTAAGGAACCACTTTACCGCGTTATGACGCTTAATTAACTTTATGAGATTTAGGCGTGGCGCTAGATAAGGGTGAATGTCTCCATTCTCATTAAACTGCTCTCGTGGGTAGAGCTTTGCACCATTTAGAGTTACAAACATTGAAATATCACGTAAGTGAGGTTTAACTGCGTGAGTTTCATAAACTGGTCGGAATGTACCGAATAACGTCATTCTACTGTTCCTTATTTTTTGAATTAGTAACGATCTGTTCTGCCTGCCTAATTGATAGCGGCAGGCGTTTTCTGTTTTTAATTAACGAATGCTGTGAGTCCATTTGTCTCTCGACATGCGACACGGAGCTAGCGCTCTTTACCTGCTTCCTAATTTGTTTAGCGAGCTTTTTGTCCACCTGATTCCAGTCGATAGATGGGTGAAACGTGGGAGCTACTCTTTTTGGTAGGTGCTGGCTTAGCCAATCTTTGTCATATCGAAATAGCCAAATGTAGCAACTGCTGAGGTGCTTAATCTCTGTTCGAGTTATTGCTGGGTTCTGGCAAATGATCGATTTGAGATCTTGTCGGCATTGATATCTCTTCTTACAAAACCAGAGTCGCTTTCTCCAAGTGGCTAAGCCTGATATTGAGTTGATTTTTTGTTCTACGGTTCCAACGCTAACATCACATAATTTCGCGATATCTCGTCGGTGAAGTCCACGGAATGCGAGCCTTATTATCCTATCGACTAGCGAGTTGCTTAGTCGTTTGAATCGATGATTAACCGTTATCCCATTTCGCTGCGCTAGGGCTGCTAGATAGCCCATCGAATAGCCCGTCGCCTTGGCGACAGAACGAAGCGAGTTTCCTGATTCAAGTTCTGATAGATGGACGCGAGGTTCGTGTAGTACCCGTTTACAAGGTTGCGCCACCTGTTTAAATTGCTCAAAGTAGCAACTGGCATTTTCAGCAAAGAACCCACCAAGTAGTGCATGTTGAATGTAATGACTGTTGTGATGGCTGCTCAGGAGGTTTCTTAAAAAATTGAACTGATAAAGTTTTGAAGGCAGCAGCGTTGCGTCAGCAAATAGAGGAACCCAAAACTCTTGTAGTCGGCTTATTGCTTCTACCTGCCTAATGTGTCCATTAGGAGTTAGGAGGTGAGCCTGACTCATCCAAAATGAGTGAGTTGCGGCAACATCATGTCCGCTCCTAAGTTGGCGTTCATAGTCATGCCAACTACTGATGAATAACGCTAACCTCAATGCTCGCTCTAAACAGAGTTCAGAACCATGGAAATTGGTGGCGTAAGGCGTAGGAGGGAGTTCAATACGCTTGTTAAGACCATCAGCATCTGTCGTTGCGTATTGCAACCAACATGCATGCTTTGGGCAAACGAACATACCGTGATATTGGTGGATGGTATGCCAAATGGCATGTCCCCTGTTACGCAAATCTTCCTCTAGACACTGTCGACAGCACTTTAGTCCACTGTTAAACCTTAGCCTAGAAGCGGTAGCTCGTGATAGAGCCGCGATATGACTGCCATCATTGCTTAGCATGTGTAGTTTAAGCATGGCCGTGCTTTCACTACGTTGGATAGAAGCCGCAACGACTGGGTAACAAGTACCGTAGTACAAAAGATTATCCACATCTATCGAAGTTTGTTCTGAAATTTGTTTGAGCATGCATGGAAGTTGTGGGTTAATTCGAACATCGGTGCGTCCAAGAAGAGCTCGGTTTTTTTCGCGTAGCGAGCGTCTCGGTGAGGCAAAGTGGCATCGTGCGACTAGGCTATAAACAGCTTCTCCTGCGATATGGTGGAAGTACATAGCTTAAAGCTGGCCTGTGGCGACCAGCATCAGAATGTAGATTACTGGAGGACTAAATCTGTTTGTAGACGTCGATAAAAATAGACGTGTAGTTCGCATAGTGGGAGACATCGTGTAGCCATTCATTTTCTTCGTGTTTGAGAAGTACTGCTTTAGAGCGTCCTTACCTACAGTCGTAAAAATGTCTTTGTACCAATCGGCACAGGCTCTTTTGAACGCTAATGTTTCAGTTTGCTCAAGCGTAAAGCCCATATGAGTTAAGGTGCTTTGTTGTATGTGTTCAAGGCTGAGGGCAAGCTTTCCATTGTTTAAGGCAATCATAAGCCGTTCAACCTTCAACATTGTTTCATCAAAATACACTTCCTGATCTGTCATTCTGGAATCACAATTTGGACAATCTAACGTTGGTGTTGGCATTCGGCTGACGTTCTTCAAGCGGTAATCACATGAAGAGCAGGCGTTGATAAGTCTCGAATCGTGCTTGTAACAGTGAAACACACCTTGCAGTTGGTGTGGTTGGTGGAAGTACGTTACACCATACGTGTCTTGATCTTCTTCTATGCAGTCTTTGCAGTAACGCCATGTTCGGTTGTGCACTGTTTGCGAGTGGATAAATTCAATGTCATACGGCTTTCCTGTAAGAAATAACGGTATTTGCTGATTCTCATGTTCGTTTAGGAATGGTTCTATGAGGTTACCGTTCAAATGCATTTTCCAAACTGCACGATTGTCAGTATGGAGTGTGTCCATCAGCGAGTGATCGAGTTCAGACAAGACCGTGACTGGAGAAGCACTAAAGTTAGCCAGCCCTATACGTCGCGCTGTAGTACTAAAAGTACCAAATGGAGACATAGTATGAATTCGATGAAGGTAACTTCTCAGATGTTCGTTAGGAAGCACATTTAAGATGTTATTCATACTTGCGAGCCTGTGCCAATAGAGCTTCAGGAGTAAGGTTATCAAGCATTTCCTTATCTTTTTCAGTTAGATTCAATTGTGAAGATGAATTTTGGGTTGCTTGTGCTTTGATCGCTTTGCCGCCAGCATCGACATTGTCATATGAAAACAGATCTTCTTGAACCGAGTGCAAATGAGATAAAGGATTACAATCTTCATATTTGTAGAATTGGCCTCGCTTAAGGGCAGTTAGCGCTCCTGAAACCAAAACAAACTGCTCTTTAAATACATGATCTAATGCAGCTATGCTCAGGTCTTGATTGTTTGGCGTTAGATAGGTCAGATAAGACATCGTTGCTTTAATTAGACTGCTTGCGATAGCAGGAATACCTGCTGATAAGTAGTGAATATGGCGCGTTAAAGTATCTGTGTCAGTTGTCTGATTCTTAAGCAACTGAGTAGGGCACATTTGCTTAATGAAGCGTTTCCAAAACGAGCTTTCAACATCACATTGTTCTAAGATTAGCGAACCTGTTTTTCCGATACGCCTAGCGGCAGTCATCTCTTTGGAAAACAGATTGAGTGTTGATAATGTCCCGACGAGTAATAGCGGAACACCCACCTTGTTAAACAACTCTTCCACGAACTTTAGTGTGGCGTTCTCGTTGTTACCGACTTTTTCATATTGTCGAGTCTCCGATAGGTTTTGAGCTTCATCTAGAACGATAAGCCCAACGCCATGAATGAGCAGCGCTTTACGAACAGCAATCATTAGCGCCGTAACTGAGCTTTTCTGATGTGATTCGTAATAATTCTCGCCAGTTACACTATCAATAGACTCAAGGATCCTCCAGAGCAATGCCCGTTGGCCTCTCGCTGTTGGGATATCGACCTTAAGCCAGACAATCTGTTCGTAGATGAACCTTTGCCCTTGATACTCTTGATGAGAAATGACTTGAGGAATGGCTGACAAGATGCTTTCAACCATCGCAGACTTGCCACGACCAGATAGACCCGCCACCAAGAAACTCTGCTGATTAGCTGTTTGCTTTAGAGTGCGCTCTTGCCCTTCAGGTATTTCAATAGAGTCGGCGAATTGCAATTGTTTAATATCACCATACACCAAAGGGTTTCGGTAGATGTAACCACGTTCCATCATACGGAAGATAATGTCATATAGGCGAGGAGCTTCATCCTGAACTACATAGCACTCAGAGAGATTATCGATGAGTGTTCTTGTGTAGTAGCCTTGGTGCTCAGGAGGAATTGCATCTACGTCGAGCGACAATTTTGGCGATTGTGTTGTCGCCTGAATAAATTGCTTGGGTAGCAGTGGAAATCCAAGTGCTTCAATCAGCGGGTTTCCAGCCATCTGAGAGTTAGGGTGAGGAATATAGTTAGCTTTCATATTAGTCGTCATCACAGTCGAAAAAGTCAGGTGATTCCAAGTTTTGGGGTTTAAGTGTGCTGCTTGATTTAGCGCTTTCTTTAGAGTTTAAAGTGGCTGCAATTCGTTCTGATTGCTTGCTACGTTCGATGGACGAAACAATACTCTTACGCTCTTTGATACCTTTCTCGATAGACTTAGCAGAGGATGTTTTTAGGAATCGAGCGTCAGCTTTGGCTTTTTGGTCGATTTCGTCCATTTTGTTTAAGAACTCGATTTTGTTTGAAAATGCACGCTCTTGATGATGGCTTTGCTTTTCTTTAGTCAATTCGATTTCATGCAAAGTGGATTGCCAAATCTGATTGCGATATTTCTCGGAACGGTCTGTAAGTTCTAATGTAATCAGTTCATTAGTTTCAGGATCTTTACACCAAATCCAATTGGTTAAATTTTGGTCGTATCGAACCTCTACTGTATAGCGTCCAAAGTTTCGAGCATTATCTAACCATTTTTCTTGGATGATTTTGTTTGAACTGTAATAAAGTCCCCTGAAGTGAATCCCTTCCATTCTTACAGTCGCCTTGTCTGCGGGTAGTAATGCGAAGCGAAGTTGTGCTTCGGGAATCTGAGCTGGAGGGAGCATCATTTCTTCTAGCCCATAGACGTATAGATCTCTAGGAGAATAACCAACGTCATCGCGTGACATTTCAAAGGTATGGTTGTTGATACGCATACGATTATTATTTGTGTACAGAATTGCTTGAATTAGCCTTTCCATAAACAGTTCGAAGGAAATTGAGGCTTTTCTAGAAGCGTGTTGTTCTTCCTTGTTGGGTATTTTCATTACTTGACCAGGTACAAACTGAACAGCATTTTTATGAAAGATATCAAACGCTTTCTCCACCGTACCTTTACAATCACCGCGATGGTAGGGAGCGAAACTAGCAACCGATAAGCCTATTAACCCCTTAAGCATGCTTTCGATATTACGGTCTGTATATTCTGAGCCTCGATCCATCACGAGTTGAGAGCAAACATGATGACAAGGCCATTCGTTCTCTGTGATTTCTACACCATAGCGTCTTGCAAATTCCACCTTATCGGTAAATGCGTTGAAAAGGGCCTGCGATGCGCCAGTCCAGTCTGGCCCATGAAAACATGCATGTGTGCCGACGATCATACCTGACCAAGTATCTACAACTAAATAGATAACAGGTCGACCTGTCGCTAGTTGATTGGTTTTGTCATAGGGGTAGCGGATGTACAGGTCGACTACTGTTGCATCTATTTCATACCGACTAGTGGGGCCTCGTACACCTTGGCGAGCGAGCCCTGAACGACCTCTGTGGTCTTTTTGGTAATTGATTGTACCAACGGATTTTCGAATCAATTCAAGCTGATCAACGTTCTTCATGAAATGATATCTAAAGCTTGTGGGTGAAATCAGCTTGGCTCTTGGAACGGGTAATGAAAGTTCTTGAGCGCCCTCTAACATAGGTTTGATCTGTGCATACATAAATTGGCGCGTAAATAGGCCGTAAAGGTCACTTAGTCTCGCTTTACTGCCATTTGGAATGCCTTTAGAAAACAGTTTGATGTTGGCAATATCTTTCTTAGTAGCTCCTCGGTATGGATTACCATATTTGGTTCTAGGCCCGTTTTTCCCAAACTCTGGATCTTGAACTGATTCAGGTGAGTCAGGTAGGGATTGGTTAGTACCGCAGTTTCGCCATAGCGGTAACAATGCATTGATGTGAGAGCCATAGTACCAATAACGATTTAAAATTTTTGCCACATAGCTACGGCTGCGACCCGAAGCTTCAATCAAGCTATGTAGGATTGAATTGCTATCCACAAATAGATAGTTGTAACGCAGCTCGTCATTATCGATTAGTGGGGCAATTATGTTGTAGCTGTTGTCTCTGCGTTGTAGCCATTTGCCACGCTTCTTGTCCGTCAGTAACTCTTCGTCCGACATAAAAAGGAAAGGGCTAAAGGAATGCTCTAGCACTTTCAATTTGCCCAGTCTTATTTGGCTCAGCGTATCTGTCAGCACTAGTGTTTGAGGTCTTTTAGGACGCTCAACGTTGAGCTGAGTGACTGCAATTAAATCGAGTTCATAGCACATATCTACGATGAGGTATTCCATACTTTCAGTGCCATCGACTAACTTCTGATTAATTCTCATCGCGTTATGGAACCATTTTTACTTTGCGAAAAACTTCAATGCGTTCATTCTGGTCGACCTGTAGCTGTCCAGAATACGCTGAGTGTTGAAATATCCTTAACGCAGCTAGTTGAGTAATGTTGTGCATTCTTGCTGTATCACTCAAATGTTGCTTGAGAGTGAGCTCTGGGGACTTTTGCAGCCTCTGACTAAGAGTCAATCGAATGCGTTGAAATTGACTTTCCTCAAGCTTGTTTTCTTGGGCATGATGATAAGCTTCTCTAAGCCACTGAAGGTTATAAGTTTTGTTAGGGTGTAGTTCGTTCTCCGTAACTTGTACTAGCTGATAGTCATGTCGTTCCCAATACATTTGCTCAATGCGAAATTTCTGTTGAGTTCGAGATACTTTTCGCGTCGACTCCAACTTAGGGTCAAGAGACGAACTAGGTTTGTAGTTGAATGGCTGTAAGAACAGTTGGCCGTTGGCATCGCGAAGAGTAGCTACAATGTCAGTTGTCATCGTCGCAGCAGGAATTTCACGTCCTTTGCGTTCTTTGTATTTTGCAGGGTGACGAATATTTAACTCTACAGCGCATTCGAGAGTCTCATCTAATGGCAGCGGGTATTGTTCATGGATATCAATAACATCTGGGTTGTGTTCAAGGTGCAAAAATAGCGCTAACTCTCCAAGGCTTAATAGATGATGGCAACGGTTTGTTTTGTGACTGAAAACAATGTGAGACAGACCAACGCTGTTTGATTGTCTAACGGTAATGAAAGGTTTGTGTGCGCCATTTGAACGATCTCTTATGTATTTCGAGATGCGATTTAATTCTCTTTTGGTAATTAATGGTTGAGTGGCTACTTTCATATGTTTAATCCTCAGTGATTAATATATTAGTAGCGTCTATTTTGTACGTTGTCTAGGTGTTTTTATTCTAAGGTATTGTATTTAAAGGGATATATTATAACTTATATAAATCCTAAATTTATAATTCAGTATAGGTAATGCCTTAATTTTCAATGTAATTATTAAAAAATGACTGTGGTTTTTATTTTTTAAGGTTTGGATTGTATTATTACTTATAAAATTACGTTATTAATTTATATCTATATTTATCTGTCACTTACGTGGCTCTAGTTTAATATTTGAGCGTTTGAACAAATTCGATAAAAAATTTAGATAAAAATCTCATTGATATTAGTGCGGTTGTATATTTTTAGCGCGGATCTATACGAAATATAATTCTCTAGGACGATGGCTGAGCTATACGATTAGTTGGAATGAATTCATTCGTAGGATTTTACTGTGAGACACTTAATGGGAGAGCAATCGAATAAAGGTTTCTCGAAAGTGTACGCTTGGTTCGGATAAGAATATTTAATGCAAATCTTGATTATTAGTTACCAAAACTACACTTTTCCCCGTGAATAAGTGTACTACCTCTACACTTTTTCCCACGAATAAGTGTTGGACATCCAGACTTTTTGCCACGAATTTATGTACCAATGAAATGAATTTTGATTCTATTCATTTGATCTTAAATGAAAATTTAATACTACTTGTAATTTGAATTCGTGAGGAAATTAAAAAGGTTGCCAAGCATTAAATAAAGTAATCTCAAATCTTATGCGTAGCTCATATCTCGGACGTTCGAACTATTTGAAAGTAGCTTGCATATGATTGGTTGAAGGAAAAGAAGAGGCTATGTAGCTGTTTGCGACTTTGGAACATTGTAGACGCAAAACACTAGTCATCTTTGAAGGAGCTGACGCGCTAGCACCTTTGGAGTGTAATGAGACGTTCTGGCTGAGGGCATGTTTAACAGTTGGTCAGGATAATCAGTTAGTGACGATTTTTTCATCAGACCTTTCCAGCACGTTAGCTTTGTATAAAAACTATTTAGCGCCATTTTATGAATCTGCTTTATTATTAAATTGACATCACTTTCAGTGCTCTTTATCAAAATAATCGCATATGCGAATATGAAAACAATACAGTATAGGTAAACTGTGTATTGTAATACGAACAAGGACTTGCAGGTTACGACTGTGCGTTTGTTGTTTAACTATAGAATTTTGCGTACCTGCCAGACTTAGTCAGGAAAGAGTATGCTCAGATAAATATTGTTGGCTGGAAAACTGATGGTTAAGTCCGTAACTTATGAAGAAGATTTCTTGGTTAGAGAAATTGGCTCCATTGCGACTAAAGCAGATGTCGCAATTACTGAATTGATAGCGAATGCTCATGACGCTGGTGCGACAAGGGTTAAGATAATAATTCCAACTGAAATTAATCAAAACTTAGTGGTGGAAGATAATGGGGTTGGGATGACTAACGAACAGTTTGAAGCCCGTTGGATGAGACTAAGATACGATCGTCATCGTCACCAAGGGCGGTTTGTAGATGTACCAAGTGGAGCAAAGTTAGCTAAGCGCCGCCATGCGTTTGGTAGAAATGGAGTCGGTCGTCATGCAGGGCTTTGTTTCAATGATGGTTATGAAGTCGAAACCTGGAGAGACGGTACATCAAATATCTACGAGTTAAGAATAGCTTCTGGTTCCCAACCAATACAAGTTGTTAACGAGTCATATTCAGACAGAGAAGGACATGGCACAAAGATTAAGGTGCTAGTAGAAAAGAATTTGCCTGATGTTGAAGACATTAGAAATATCATATCGGCTCGATTTTTGTTTAACCCTGAATTTGTAGTAGAAATAAATGGTAAACAAGTACAGTTAGCTGAACACCCAGGCTATGTCAAAGAGACAACAATAACGCCAATGCCGAACATCAGTATTAAGCTGACATTAGTTGATTCATCTGCTACTTCTCGCACTGCTGGTCAACACGGTGTTTCATTTTGGCTTGGAGGCAGGTTATTGGGAGACCCTTCATGGTCAATAAGCGGACACCAAGTAATGGATGGGAGAAAATCTTTTGCTAAAAGATATACATTAATTGCTGAATCAGAAGACCTGTTTGATTATGTTCATCCTGACTGGTCAGGTTTCAAACCAGACTTTTCTACTGTCGAGCTTATAGCAGATCAGATTTCTAACTTCGTAAAGGCAACATATCTTGAAGTTTCTCGTCAACAAATTGAAAGTAGAAAAAGAGAAGTAATTAATCACCATAAGCGAGAAATAAAGGATTTACCCACGTTAGCTAGACAAGAGTTATATGCATTCATCGATCAAATATTGGAAGAAAGTCCTGACATCAAGATTGAGTTACTAGAGTTAGCCTTCAGAGCTGCTTTAAACCTTGAAAAATCTCGCTCAGGAGTATTGTTGCTCTACAAGCTAACCCATATTTCAATGACTGATACTGCCGCGCTTAATCAGTTTTTGGAAGAGTGGAGTGTGAGCGACGCAATGGAAATTCTTTCTGAGATAGATTCAAGACTAAAGGTTATTGAAGCAATAAGTCGATTATCCAGCGATAAGACTGTAGATGAGCTTCATACACTACATCCGTTGATCGAAAAGGCTAGATGGGTTTTTGGCCCAGAGTTTGATACTCCCGAATATGCAAGCAACAAAGGGTTAGTAAAAACGATGCAAACGGTTTTTAAAAGAGATTTCGAAGCAAAGCAGTTTGAGAATCCCCGAAAGAGACCAGATATCGTAGTCGGAGAGCGCTCGACAATTAGCGCATTAGGTCTAGAGGGCTTTGAAGGGGAAATTAAGAAAACCCAAAAAGTGCTTATTATCGAATTGAAGAAAGGTGGATTTGAAATAGGTCGAGATGAAATGCATCAGGCTAAGTGCTATGTAGAAGATATTCTACATGCGGGAGTAGGATCAAATAAACCATTCATAAAAGCCTATGTTGTAGGCGATACGATTAATTCACGAACGAGCAGCTATCAAAGTGTTGGTGACAATCCAGAATCTTTAGATGGTGAAATACGTGCAATGACTTACGGTGAATTGATTAGAACCGCAGAGGCAAGGTTGTTTGCTCTCAGAGAAACAGTTGAAAACCGCTATGAAGGATTGGAAAAAGATGATTTGTTGTGTGAATTACTAAATTTACCAGATCAACAAAACACTTTTAATTTTGATCAAGAGAAAGAAACTGCTTAGCAGAGTCAAGAAAGTTTTGCTCCGTAAGTCGTGGGCTGGTTTTTCTCTGCATTCCGCTGTGCGTAAGAGGCCATAGTTGAGTCATGGGTAAACTTATTAAGAGACCCGTTAGTAACATTAAGCGAAGACGGGATGTGAAAAGAAAACGTACAAGTAAACTTGAAGCTATGAAAAGGTTTGAGAACACCAGTCATATTCGTCGCAAAAGACCTAACGAATCGATGGGAAGTCACGTAGTGAACAACTCAAGTCAATCATATAGTTACAATGCATTTATTGACTGTGGATGGACTTACGACCTCACCATTGACAAGCACTACGGGTACTCATCTATAACGCAAAGCTTAACAGCACTAGAGAGAGAAAAAGCTAAGTTAGGTTATTCAGACCAAGCCCGAGTACTTAACTTGTTAAGTCGCTCTGCATCTATGATGCTAGTTCCACATAGTGTAAATGAGCCTTTTAAACCATATTTTCAAGACTTTGAAAGAGGCAGGCGTTCAGCTATGCCCGAAGACTTTACTGAGGAAGAATTAACTTTTCTTGAAGAAATTTTGAGTGACGTTGCGGAACCGTGGTTAAAGTCTAGGTTATTAGATCTTCTATGGCTTTGTAAAAAACCAAGGAATCCAGAACATGCAAGACTTTCAGTTGATGTATATATCTCTCATGGAATTGACGCAGAAAGCTGGAATCGAGGGGTAAAGGAATGTTGGGAACGTGCTGCTAGATTATGTATGCAGATTAGAGATTTTGACCGTTTAGATGGAATTAAAAATCAACTCATAAGTGCGTTTCATCTGGAACATCCAGCGAACAAATTCATGACGTTATGGCTTTCAAAGTTGATGGATTGCTTGAAGATTGATTCTGAATTTTTGGATGACATTGCTAATAAGCTATTTGACTGCGGTAAAACTTTATCTGGCTCTTCCGATTTTCCTGCTGCCAGATCGTACTTCGAACTGGCATCTCAAAAATACAAGCAATCTGGTGATGAAAGAGCTTGGCTGGACTCTTTGGTTGCTTTAGCTGCGTGTTATGAGAATGAAGCCGATGTGCGCTTAGAAGAAAGTAGTCTGGTTGCGAATTCGTTATTTGAAAATGCCGTTCAAGCTTATAGGCTTGTTCCTACTAAGTTTCGTGACGAATATGACGTTAGTAAGACAATAAAAAGGATAAGAACGAAAATATCTGAATCTGGGAGAGCATCATTAGATGAAATGGGTGTGATTCGCTCCCCTGCTGTAGATATTTCGGATGACGTAGCTGCATCTAAAGCTCATGTTTCAGGGAAACAGACTTTAGAGAGAGCACTGTTGTATTTTGTTGGACTATACTCTGGCCCCAATAAACGTATCTTGGAATCAAATGCCCAAGAGGTGATGCGAACGAGCGGTATTGGTAGCTTTTTTGGTTCGACACACATGAGTACTGATGGGAGAGTTGTCGGAATAACGCCTCCTCTAAATCTACATTCAGGTGAGGATGACCCTGCAAACCAAGCAGTTGTTAATCGACAAGTTCAACAACACTTTGATATAGAGATGCAACTTGTTGTCGAAGGTAAAATTATTCCTGCTTTGCGACAGATACTTATGGAATATAGAGTTACGAAAGAACTAATGGTCAGTCTCTGTTATCAGTCACCAATTGTTCCTGAGGGACGAGAACAACTTCTTGGGAACGCACTATGGTTTGGCTTTGAGTATGATTTTGGAGTAGCTATCCATTTACTTTGTCCGCAAGTTGAGCACATCGTACGTACTAAACTTAAAGAAGTTGGTGCTCATACTAGTAATATTGATCGTAATGGCATAGAAAATGAGAATGGTCTGAGCACATTGATGGAGTTACCAGAAGCGATTGAAGTTTTTGGAGAGGATTTATGTTTTGAGGTAGGTAGCATTTTTACGGACTCTCTAGGAGCGAATTTGAGAAATGAGGTCGCGCACGGTTTATTAAGTGACGATTCAGCTTCATCGATTTCATCTATTTATGCATGGTGGTTGGTACTAAGATTAGTCTTGCACTCATTTTATCAACTAAGTAGTGCAGGAGAGTCCTCATGAGTATTAGTTTAATGTCACTCAGATTGCTTTTTATCTCATTATCTACGTATTTTACTGTTGGCTTTTAACGCATCTTCATTTACAACATGGTTAGGTTTTTGTGTTGGTTGCGTTCAACTTGTTTTGCTGCTGCGTTAGCTGCTTTAGCGAAAAGAGCAGCTTTCTCTGGATTGTAAGCCATCTGAGTTTTCCTTGATTTCACGTTAGTCATAGCTGAGCTCCTAGCACCGCAAATATGACACCATACTAGACTAAAAACTGTGCAAAGAGAAAAGGCGAACCAAATGGTTCGCCTTTTGTTTTTCAAGTTAGTTTCCAACTCGGTTATCACAGTTTCCAACTTGGTTATCTGTGATCAGTAAAGAAACTTAATCTTCGTAGCTGTCGATGCTTGGGCAAGAACAGATTAAGTTACGGTCACCGTATACGTTGTCTACGCGGTTTACTGTTGGCCAGTACTTCCAAGACTTAGTCGCAGGTGATGGGAAGCAGCCTAGTTCGCGAGAGTATGGGCGATCCCATTCATCTTTCGCTAGGTCTACTTGTGTGTGAGGTGCGTTGACTAGAGGGTTGTTCTCTAGTGGCCACTCACCGTTTTTCACCTTGGTCATTTCTTCGCGGATAGCAATCATAGCCTCACAGAAACGATCGATCTCTTCTAGATCTTCAGATTCTGTTGGCTCAACCATCAGCGTACCTGCTACTGGGAACGACATGGTTGGTGCGTGGAAACCGTAGTCCATTAGACGCTTGGCGATATCTTCTTCGCTGATACCTGTTTCTTCTTTCAGTGGACGAATATCAATAATACATTCATGAGCCACACGGCCGTTAGTACCACGGTAAAGAACAGGGTAGTGAGGGCGCAGACGCTCCATCATGTAGTTCGCGTTCAGGATAGCGACTTTAGTTGCTTCTGTTAGACCTGCTTCACCCATCATCGCGATGTAAGCCCATGAGATTGGCAGGATAGACGCACTACCAAGGTCTGCCGCTGATACCGCAAAGTCTTCACCTTCTACACCGTTTTCGATGTGACCCGGTAGGAAAGGTGCTAGGTGAGACTTAACACCGATAGGGCCCATGCCCGGACCACCACCACCGTGTGGAATACAGAAGGTTTTGTGTAGGTTAAGGTGTGAAACGTCAGAACCAATCAGGCCAGGAGAGGTTAGACCAACCTGAGCGTTCATGTTTGCGCCGTCTAGGTAAACCTGACCTCCAGCCGCATGAACCATTTCACACACTTCTTTCACTTGCTCTTCATATACGCCGTGCGTAGAAGGGTAAGTGATCATGATGCTTGAAAGATTATCAGCATGCTTTTCAATCTTAGCTGCTAGGTCTGACATGTCGATGTTACCGTCGTCGTCACACTTAACAACAACGACTTTCATTGACACCATAGATGCCGTCGCTGGGTTAGTACCGTGCGCTGAGCTTGGGATCAGACAGACGTTACGGTGACCTTCGCCACGGCTATCGTGGTAGCGTTGAATCGCGATAAGACCCGCGTACTCACCAGATGCACCTGAGTTAGGTTGTAGCGAGAAATCATCGTAGCCCGTGATTTCACATAGCTTCTCTTTAAGATCTTTCGCGAGTGCTGAGTAACCAGCCGCTTGCTCGATTGGCGCGAATGGGTGGATAGAACCAAACTCAGGCCAAGTCACCGGGATCATTTCAGCGGCAGCGTTGAGCTTCATTGTACAGCTGCCCAGTGGGATCATACCGTGAGTCAGCGAGAAGTCTTTATTCTCAAGCTGTTTCAGGTAACGCATCATCTGCGTTTCACTGTGGTGAGTATTGAATACTGGGTGAGTCAGGTACTCAGAAGTGCGGCGAAGTGCTTCTGGGATCGCTGCAAATTCGTTGCCTGCGATCTCTGAAGATAGAGCGCTAACTTCTTCTTTCACACCAAAGACAGCGAATAGTGCTTCAATATCATCCGTTGTCGTTGTTTCGTCTAAGCTCACACCTAGTTTGCCTTGAAGTAGGCGTAGGTTGATATCAGCCGTTTGCGCTTTTGCGTATAGCGCTTCAGTTTTATCAGCAGTATTGATAGTGATGGTATCGAAGAAGCTATTGTGAGCGAGCTCGAAACCAGACTTAGTTAGGCCAGCCGCTAGAATTGCCGTCATATGATGTGTACGACGAGCAATCGTACGCAGGCCTTCTGCGCCGTGGTAAACCGCGTAGAACGACGCCATGTTGGCTAATAGTGCCTGAGCAGTACAGATGTTAGACGTCGCTTTCTCGCGGCGGATGTGCTGTTCACGAGTCTGCATTGCCATACGCAGTGCTTGGTTACCGTTAGTATCGATAGAGACACCGATAACACGGCCAGGCATAGTACGCTTGTGTTTATCACGTGTTGCCATGAATGCTGCGTGTGGACCGCCGTAACCCATAGGAACACCAAAGCGTTGAGCTGAGCCGATAACTACGTCCGCGCCCATTTCACCTGCAGGTTTCAGTAGCGCTGATGCTAGAAGATCGGTCGCCACGGTAACCAGGGTTTTGTTTGCTTGCGCTTTCGCTATGATATCCGTTAAGTCGCGAACTTCACCTGTTGTACCCGGGTACTGAACAAGTGCACCAAACACGTCTTGCTCAGGTAGAGATTCTAGCGAGCCGACTTGAACATCAAAGCCGATGTATTTAGCACGAGTTTTTACAACTTCCAGCGTTTGAGGGTGAACATCGTCTGCTACGAAGAAGACTTTACTCTTGCTCTTACCAGCACGCTTACATAGCGTCATCGCTTCGCCAGCCGCTGTTGCTTCGTCAAGAAGTGATGCGTTAGCAATGTCCATTGCTGTTAGGTCCATCACCATCTGTTGGAAGTTAAGCAGCGCTTCTAGACGACCTTGAGAAATTTCTGGTTGGTAAGGCGTGTATGCTGTGTACCAACCAGGGTTTTCAAGTACGTTACGTAAGATAACGTTCGGCGTGAAGGTGTTGTAGTAACCCTGACCGATGAAAGTACGCTTAAGTTGGTTTTGGTCGGCAAACTCGCGCATTGCAACCAACATGTCTGCTTCGCTTTTCGCTTCCGCAAGAGTCATTGGCTTTTCTAGGCGAATTTGCGCTGGAACGGTTTCTTCAATCAACGCATCTAGGTTTGCTACGTTGATTGCTTCCAACATTTTCTGTTGGTCTGATTTGTTTGGGCCGTTGTGGCGAGCAACGAACTCGTTTTGTGTGCTGAGGCTTTGAAGTAATTCAGTCATTGTCCTTTACCTACTCCGTGTCCGGGTAACGACCTTCGTTACTGATAATGTTAATTATACGTCCGAACTTAGAAAAAAAGCTGCCACCCGAGTCGGGGGCAGCTTTCTGCATCTTCCTAATTACTCATCTTCGATTGAGTTTAGGTACTCTTCTGCGTCTTTAAGGTTGTCTAGCTCAGATGCATCAGACATCTTCACTTTAACAATCCAGCCGCCTTCAAAAGGTTCTTCGTTAATAAGCTCTGGGCTATCTTCTAGTTCTTCGTTGATCTCTACGATTTCACCTGTGATTGGCGCGTAGATGTCTGAAGCTGCTTTTACAGACTCAACCAAAGAGAAGCTTTCACCTGCCTCAACTTCGTCTTCTACTTCAGGTAGGTCAACGAATACAACGTCACCTAGCATTTCTTGAGCATGCTGCGAAATGCCGATAGTTACTGTGCCGTCACCGTTGTCACGTACCCACTCGTGGCTATCTGCAAACTTCAGTGTTTTGTCCATTGCTTTATCTCCAAAAAATAACTTTGATTAATTTGTTTATTGGTAAAGTGGGAAGCGAGCACACAGTGTTTTCACTTCTTTGCGAACGCGCAGTTCTACTTCTGCGTTACCTTCAGGGTTATCGACTAGCCCATCTAGTACGTCGCCAATCCAATTACCGATGAGTTTGAATTCTTCAGCGCCAAAGCCGCGGCTTGTACCCGCAGGCGTACCCAAACGGATGCCCGATGTAATCATAGGCTTCTCTGAATCGAATGGGATGCCATTTTTGTTACATGTGATCCCTGCACGCTCTAATGCTTCTTCAGCTTTGTTACCTTTCAAGCCCTTAGGACGAAGGTCAACCAACATTAGGTGCGTATCTGTTCCGCCAGTCACAATGTCACAACCGCGAGTTTGCAACACTTCAGCAAGAACTTTTGCGTTATTGATCACTGAATCGATATAAGTTGAAAATTCAGGACCTAACGCCTCGCCGAATGCAACCGCTTTTGCTGCAATAACGTGCATTAGAGGACCACCTTGAAGGCCTGGGAAGACTGCCGAGTTTATCTTCTTAATGATGTCTTCATGGTTGGTCAAAATCATACCGCCGCGAGGGCCGCGCAGTGTTTTGTGCGTTGTGGTTGTTACAACATGCGCATGTGGGATTGGGCTAGGGTGTGCACCTGTCGCGATTAGGCCAGCAATGTGCGCCATGTCAACCATTAGGATTGCATCAACTTCATCCGCGATTTCACGGAACTTAGCGAAATCGATAGTACGAGGAATTGCACTACCACCTGCGATGATCATTTTTGGCTTATGCTCAACAGCAAGCGCGCGAACATCTTCGTAGTTGATTTCCAGAGTTTCACGGTCAACGCCATATTGAACGGCATTGAACCATTTACCCGATAGTGCAGGGCGCGCGCCGTGAGTAAGGTGACCACCCGCATCGAGAGACATACCTAAGATAGTATCACCAGGTTGAAGTAGAGCCAGTTTCACAGCGCCGTTTGCTTGTGCGCCTGAGTGTGGCTGAACGTTTACGTATTCACATTTAAACAGTTGCTTAGCGCGTTCGATAGCAATCGCTTCAACTGTATCTACGTGTTCACAACCACCGTAGTAGCGGCGGCCTGGGTAGCCTTCTGCGTACTTGTTGGTTAGGCAAGTGCCTTGAGCTTGCATTACCGCTTTAGAGACAATGTTTTCTGAAGCGATAAGTTCAATTTGTTCGTTTTGACGCGTGAATTCAGCTTGGATTCCAGCGAAGACAGCATCGTCAGTAGCAGCAAGGTTAGTAGAGAAAAAGTTCTCTAGGCTGTGATTTTGAAACGGTTTGTTCATGGTAGATGACCTTCCATTCATGCCAACGAGATTCTTATGTTGTTCATTATTCTCGTCAGTTCTACTTCTATTACTACTCTTCTCTATATAAGAGCAGGGTGAATTTCTAACCCCAAAATGGTGGGGGAAACCGAAACTGAGTGTTAAAACAGTCATACACAAAGTTCGGAAATAACATCTCTACAACTAACAAGTTGGTAACATAGCGGTTGTAACAAGAACAATCAACCAAAAATTTCCTATTGGAAACAAGGTTTCTGATTTTGTTAACAAGAGCACGGTTTATTTCTTGTTCGACGCTTTCTTCCACTATCTGCTTCGTGCACAATGAAAATGAAACAGGAAGTCGCAGTAATTAGTAGAGGGAAGCATGCCCGAAGATATCTATGATGAGTATCCATCTTTGACTCTTGCCAAAGAGTCGGTGGATGAGAATATTGAGCCGTTAAAGCTAGGGCAACGAATTAAAGATATTCGTGGCAAGCTCGGAATTACTTTAGAAGAAGCAAGCCAACGAACCGGATTAGCACGTTCTACTTTAAGCAAGATTGAGAACGAGCAGATTTCTCCAACCTTTCAAGCTATGCAAAAACTAGCGCTGGGTTTACAGATAGATATGCCTCAACTCTTTGAACCGCCGAGAAAAAAGGTGGCGACGGGGCGTCGTGATATCACTAAAGCAAACCAAGGAAAACCTCACCCCACTCCGACCTATGAGCATGAGCTTTTGGCTACTCAGCTATCTAATAAAAAGATGATGCCATTTAAGAGCCGAGTTCACGCACGTAGCTTCGATGAGTATGGGGACTGGGTAAGGCATGATGGCGAAGAGTTTTTGCTTATCATATCCGGCTCAGTGATGTTTTACTCTGAATTTTACGAACCCGTAGAAATGAATGAGGGCGATAGCGTTTATTATGATGCGAATATGGGTCATATGTTGATATCGACCAGTGAGCAAGATGCACACATTCTTTGGGTGACTGCGAAATAATGTAAATTCGATGTGAATTTCTTATAGTGAATGCAACCGTTTGTTTTTGTTTTGTTTGAGTATGCTTAAGCGCCATTTTGGATAGTTTATGTCCGAAATGGCGTTTTTGTTTTTTCCTGTTTGTTGTGAATATGATGTTAAATGTCACATTTTGAATGCTCATCGTTAGGTTAAGAGTGCAAAAAATCCTCACTCGTGTTTATTATTGGAAACAAGGTTTCCTCGAACGGAAAACGAACCTGATTAAATGGAGACAACAATGACTCAAGATTTACTAAAAACCCCTCTACACGCGCTGCACGTTGAAGCTGGTGCGAAGATGGTTCCTTTCGCTGGCTACGATATGCCTGTTCAATACAAGCTTGGTGTTAAGAAAGAACATCTACATACACGAGATGCGGCAGGCTTGTTTGATGTTTCGCACATGGGGCAATTGCGTTTACACGGTGAGGGCGCAGCAGCATTCCTTGAGTCATTAGTTCCTGTAGACATTGTTGATTTGCCACAAGGTAACCAGCGCTATGCTTTCTTTACCAATGAGCAAGGCGGGATTATGGATGACTTAATGGTGGCTAATTTGGGCGACCACCTATTTGTTGTTGTCAATGCTGCATGTAAAGAGCAAGACATCAATCATCTAGAAGCGCACTTGCCATCAGGTGTCGAGCTAGAGATTATAGATGACCGTGCATTATTAGCACTTCAAGGCCCTAAAGCGGTAGATGTACTTAAGCGTTTCAATGCTGAAGTGGCTGACATGCTGTTTATGGATGTGATGAAATTAGAGATCCTAGGTGTTGAGTGTATCGTTAGCCGCAGTGGATACACTGGTGAAGATGGTTACGAGATCTCAGTACCAAATTCACATGCGCAAGAGTTGGCGCAAAAACTAACTGATGAAGAAGAAGTTGAATGGATTGGTTTAGGCGCTCGTGATTCGCTCCGTCTTGAGTGTGGTTTATGTCTATACGGTCATGATCTCGATACGACAACCACTCCTGTTGAAGCAAGCCTTTTGTGGGGGATTCAGAAGATTCGCCGTGCAGGTGGTGAGCGTGAAGGTGGCTTCCCGGGCGCGGACATCATTCTTAAGCAGATTGAAACTAAAGACGTTTCACGCAAGCGCGTTGGTCTAGTTGGCCAAACAAAAGCACCAGTACGTGAAGGTGCGGAGCTGTTTGACGCTGAAGACAACAAAGTTGGCGTAGTAACAAGTGGTACAGCAGGACCGAATGCGGGTAAGCCAGTATCAATGGCGTACGTACGTGCCGACTTAGCGGCGGTTGGTACAGAACTGTTTGCTGACGTGCGTGGCAAAAAACTACCTATGACTATTGAAAAAATGCCATTTGTTCCACAGCGTTATTACCGTGGCTAAATATGGTATGACATAATATATTTATGTGTGTTAAAACCTCTCTCTGGAGAGGTTTTTTTTGTTTGTATAATTCTGTACAATTACATGGATTTGATGAATAGGATTTATTATGAGAAAGATTTCAGTGGTACTTTCTTGCCTTTGGGCAGCGAGTGCTTATAGCTTGGATGTTAACCCATATATAGTTAACGGATCACCTGCCAATGTAAGTAGCTTTCCTTCGTTCGCTAGTTTGTACTTTAATAATGGAAGCCAATACGGGAACTACTGTGGTGCAACGGTGATTAATTCACAGTATATTCTTACTGCAGCTCACTGTATTTATCAAGATAACAACCAGAATTTACATACTTGGGTTGTTCCTCAGTTAACAGACCTGTCTCAATACCCAAATGGCAGTTACCAATCTGCTCGCGCAAAAGAGTTTTATTTCCCTGACGATTATGTTGACTCTACTGCCCAAGGTTTACCAAACGACATAGCAATTATTAAGCTAGAGACACCACTCAATATTTCTGATTATCAGTATTTGTTGAATACAACAGAAAACGACACTTATGCCCAGAACAATGGTTCCAACTCATTTAAAGCCATTGGACATGGTTTAATTGAGGGCAACGTCTCTTCTAGCGGGGTTTTGTTGGAGACAAGTTTAGAGTTAAAGAATAAGTCTGTATGTGGCACCACTGACAAGCAGCTTTGCTTTGATGGTGCGCAAAGTGGTTCTTATAAGAATTCTACCTGTAACGGTGATTCTGGAGGACCTGTTTATACGTGGGACGGTAGTAAGTATGTCCAAATAGGAATAACAAGTTACGGACCGACAAAGTGTGGAGACCCAGCACAGCCAGCAACATCAGTTTTTACGGAAACTTATGATTACAATGGTTGGATTAATAGTGTGATTTCTGGTGGCCAATCACCAAAGTACTATGTTTCAACTGCCACCAACGGTAGCCGTTCATTTGTTGACACTACTGTTCAGACTAGTGCTGGTGGTGGAGGCGGCGGCTCTCTAGGCTTAGCATTCCTAACCTTATTAGGCTTTGTTGGTTGGAGACGCAATCAATAATATCTCTATGAAATGACGCACTTTCTACATCGTAATCTAAACTTAAAGAGTGGTTACGATGTAGGAAGAATGTATGAAAGCGTCAGTTCGGTTACTTTGCTTACTACTGTTTACTAAACTCTGTTATGCCGTTGAAGTCACTCCCTATATTGTCAACGGTAGTGATGCCAACATTGTCAATTACCCCTCATTTGCAAGCCTGTTTTTCCGCAATGGCAATGTCTATAGTTCGTCATCTTATTGCGGCGCAACGATGATCAATTCGCAATATGTTCTTACCGCTGCGCACTGCATTTACGGTGATGATAATCTGATGCTTAACACCGTTGTTGCACCTCAGTTAGATGATGAAAGTAATTTTCTCTCTAATCAGCAAGCCAAAGCTTTAGAGTTTTACTACCCAGATACTTATATTGATTCATCAGCAGAGCTTTGGCCCGATGACATTGCCATCATCAAGTTAGAAACACCGTTGGCAGTCTCCGACTATACCTCACTGATAAACACGACTATTAACAATACTTTTTCAGTCAGTGATACCTATAAGGCGATTGGGCACGGCTTAATTGAAGGAAATGTTTCTGGTGGGACTAACTTACTAGAAACGACGCTAACCTACATGACAACCTCAGCTTGCCAAGCGGAATACGGAAGCAAACTGACCTCAAGCCATCTTTGTTTTAGTGGACCAATTAGCGGTAGTTATCGAAACTCTACCTGTAGTGGCGATTCTGGTGGGCCAGTGTATTGGTTTAATGGCTCTCAATACATACAAGTTGGGATTACGAGCTTTGGTCCTTCATCATGTGGAGACACGAGTAGTGTGGTAACCTCTGTTTTTACTGATGTTCACGACTATCAAGCATGGATAGCACGTGTGATTAATGGTCTCGAAATCCCGAAAGCTTATGTCGTCACAACTAATGGTGTAAGGAGCTTGGTGACTAACTCACCAATTACCACTGTTTCCCCCTCCCCTAGTGGAGACAGTGGAGGGGGCTATAATAACCTGTTGAGCCTTTTCTACCTGCTACTAGTACTTTTAGTGCGACGTTATTCAATATTCCCCATGCGCATATTCAATTAAGATTATTCTTACAAATGAGAATGCCCTATCAATTCATTGAAATTATGGTGTGTTTTTGCTGAATAACTCTTGAATGAGTAGATTACCGTGTTGACTAATTCTTTCTAAACGATAGTTTTAAGTCATCGGTAAGTCGTTTAGGGATCGCCATGATGAATAATGATATCTACAAAATTACGCTTATTTCTGATGTAACGATGCAGTCAAAACTGCTGAAAGATTCTTTGGAAAAAGGACTCTCACTTCAAGTAACCATGGTTACATCTGATGCTTTAGAAGAAGTTGAAGAGGGTAGCTCATTACTTGGCAATCTTGTTCTTATCGATTACCACTATCTTGATGAAAGTAAGTTTGAGGCGTACAACCAGGCGAAAATAGTCAGTCAATACGCAGTCAAAGAAATCGTATTCAATTGCCCAAATGAAGCGCCTTCAAGCCATTTGTTTAAGTGGCGCAATTTGGTCGGTGTTTTCTATGTTGATGATGAAGTATCCTTGCTGCTCAAGGGGATGGAAAAGATCATGAACGATGAGATGTGGTTATCGCGCAAAGTTGCTCAAGACTATATCGAACACTTCCGCTGCGCGAATACAGTGACCACGTCTCAAGCCTATGCCAATTTAACCAAACGAGAGAAAGAGATCATGCGCTTGCTAGGGCATGGAGCATCTAATATTCAAATTGCGGAAGAATTGTTTGTTAGTGAAAATACGGTCAAAACGCACTTGCATAACATCTTTAAGAAAATTAACGCTAAAAACCGATTACAAGCACTACTGTGGGCAAACAATAACATTGCGTTGGAAGAGCGGGTTTAATCGCGCTAAAAGTTAATTTTCCTTGCCAGGCCAAGCGACAATGCTTGGCCTTTTTTATTGAAAAATTTCATCTATAAACACAAATTGCCCACCATATTTGGATGGTCTAAAGAGCCTAAACTACGCTTAGTTGAGTAAGTGTATAACCATTAGGTGTGGAATGGCAGACAAAGAGCTTATTTCATTGCTCTGGTTGCTAGGGTGTACCTGTATTGCCTTGTTTATGCAGGCTGGGTTTACTCTGATCGAGACTGGCAGTGTACGCGCTAAAAACTCAGTTAATGTCGCGATGAAAAATCTCGCTGACTTTATCGTTGTGACGGTGGCTTATGTAGTATTTGGGTTTCACCTTAGTCAGGGCGAAAGTCTGTTCTCTTTTTCTACAATTTCTATGGCGCCGGAGTTTCTGCCAAAAATCCTTTTTAACGTGATGTTTGTGACCACTGCTGCGACGATTGTATCTGGCTGTGTTGCAGAGCGTATGAGTTACAAAGGCTACATTTACACCTCATTGATCATTGCGTTGATTACCTATCCCATCGTCGCCTTTTGGACTTGGAATCCAAGCTCGTGGTTAAACTCCAGTGGTTTTTATGACTTCGCTGGTGGCACAACGGTGCATGTGGTTGGAGGAATGATTGGCCTAGTTGGAACAATCATTGTTGGGCCAAGGAAGGGGCGTTTCGACAAAAAGTCGGTGAGAGAGATCCCTTCCTATAGTCATACCTTGGTCACCTTGGGTGTATTTCTGATGCTATTTGCTTGGTTAGGGTTTAATGGTGGAAGTTTATATACATTCGATCAACGAGTTCCGAAAGTACTATTTAATACGCTGGTATGCGGTGCTATCGCGGGGTGTACTACTTTGTTCTGGTTACATCATCACCGTCATGTTCCTGTGTTTGTTGTACTTAATAGTGTTCTGGGGGGCTTGGTGATCGTCACCGCTGGTGCAGATATCATGGGAATGGTCGATTTACTGTTGTTAGGCGTGTTTGCTTCTTCCTGTATCATTTTAGGTGACCGTGTATTGATTAAAGCTAAGGTCGATGATCCGGTTGGTGCTATCCCTGTTCATCTTTTTTGTGGGATTGTCGGAACCTTATACACCGGACTTAAAGTAGGATGGTTACTCCCAAACGAAATAGGCGCTCAGATTGCCATCCAAATGGTAGGCTTGGCAATGGTCATTACTTGGTCTGCCCTAAACGCTATCGCGATATTTCTAGTGTTGAGAAAAATGAGTTTAGATAGAGTCACAGAGCAAGAAGAAGCAATGGGTCTTAATGTTAGCGAACATGGTGTGAGGATGAGTTGGCTTGATACGGTAAGCACCATCGAACAAATCAGCCAATATGGAGATTATTCTCGTCGCGTGCCTATAGAATTTGGCACAGAAGCAGGGGATGTGGCGATTGCGTTCAATAAATTGCTCGATCGACTAGAAAGCAACATTGATGTACTACACCAAGTTGCCAAAGGGAATCTTGAAAACTTGGATATCACCCCAAGTAGTGATAGAGACATCATGTCTAACTCACTAAAAACTATGATTAGTGGGCTTCGTTCATTGATAGATGATATCGAAGGGCAATTACAAAAGCAGACTTCAAAGGAAGACACACATTCACTATATACTTTGATTGAGCGCTTCAAACGTACTCAAGACCAGTTAATGGAAGCAGAAAAAATGTCTGCGTTAAGTGGAATGGTTGTCGGCGTTGCACATGAGCTAAATACTCCATTAGGCGTATCCGTCACGAGTTTGTCCATATTAAATGAACGTTTGTCTTCGATTCAAACAAGTTTTAGAGATAAGACCATTTCTCAAGATGATCTTAATGAATTCTTATCCATCGCTAATCAATGCATGGAAATGCTAATTTCGAATATCAACCGCTCAGTGGAGTTAGTCAGTAAGCTAAAAAGTGTTGATCAAAAAATGACGGTAGAAGAACCTCAGTTGGTTGAGTTAACACGGTTATTTAAAGACGTTGTCACTCATACAGAAGAGTTACTCGAGGAGCATCAAGTGTCCGCGCAAATCGATTGTGATGAAAAGTTAAGAGTATACGTAGCACCCATATCGTTAGCCTGTGTGCTTGAAGAGCTTATGACCAACTGTGCTCTTCATGCATTTACGGAGTCTCAGTCTCTGAGTCGAGAGGTAAAGCTAATTGCTAGACAAGATAAAACACACACAACGATCAAAGTCGAAGACAACGGTAGAGGGATTAGTGAAGAAGGCCAATCTAAGATTTTTCAGCCTTTTTTCACCACACTAAGAGCACGAGGAGGAACAGGACTAGGGATGCATATGGTTTACAATATATGCACCCAAAAACTACGGGCAAGCATTGAACTGGAAAGCGCTCTAGGTGAAGGCACGAAATTTACAATCACACTTGAAAATAGAATTGATCTTGAGGGGCGAGCATCTGTTTTGTAGCAAATGCTCGCTAAGTGGTGTTTAGAATACACAATGCTTGGCGTAACCAGTTGCGTCGTTAGCGCTCCAATCAGCCTTTGGCTTATCTTCTAAGTCATTGCACCACGATTCACTGCCTACAGCATCTTGCAGTACACAGTGCTTAGCGTAGTCTACCGCGCCCTGAGCGTTCCACTCACTTTTGGGTTTGTCAGTCATTTCGTCGCACCAAGTTTGAGTTCCTACCTCAGCTTGGCAGGCACTAAGCGTTATAAGAGCAACGAAAGAAAAAGCGATCTTTCTCATATTAAATTCCACATATTATCCAAGCTCACATTATACCTAAACTGGGCATGCAATTTGTCATTGGCTCTTAAAATAGTATAGGACGTGGTGTGTCGAAACGTTTCGATGGGTGATCTGAATCACTTTGAAAAGAGAATAGTCACTAGCAAAGCGGATCAATTTCACACTCTATAAAATCGAGTCTCGAAATTCTAAAGTGACGGACTATTATGCTATCGAAACGTTTCGATGAGTGTTTTCTCAATAACCAACTAAATAGAGAAATAAAGACTCGCCGTACGATAAACGTATTATTGGAAGGTCGATGAGATGAAGAAAAGTACCCTAATAAATTCAGAACTTTCGTATTTGGTGGCGACATTGGGCCATACCGATGAAATCACTATTTGCGATGCGGGTTTACCTATCCCTGATGAGGTGCAACGCATTGATTTAGCACTGACACATGGTGTTCCTTCATTTCTAGAGACAGTGCGAGCGCTTTTGACTGAATCTCAGATCGAAGGTGTCATAATCGCGGAGGAGTTTGCCAAGGTGAGCCCCGCTCATCATGAGGCGCTGGTTAAAGAGCTGGCAACCGAAAGTGAGCTAAGTGGTAAGCAAATTTCGGTGACTTACATTGCGCATGAAGAATTTAAAGCGAGAACCGAACAGAGCCGAGCCGTCGTGCGCACTGGTGAATGTACACCTTATGCGAACGTTATATTTCAAGCAGGTGTGGTTTTTTAAGCCGCAGGACAGTAGGGAAGAATTATGACTCAAGCCATTCTTCAACTAAGCTCGATTGAGAAGGCATTTCCTGGTGTTAAAGCTTTGGATAAAGCGAGCCTCAATGTGTATCCAGGACGCGTAATGGCGCTGATGGGTGAGAACGGTGCAGGCAAGTCGACGTTAATGAAAGTTCTGACGGGTATTTACACCAAAGACAGCGGGACTATTCATTACCAAGCTGAAGCTGCGGCCTTCAAAGGTCCAAGAGAATCACAAGAGGCTGGGATAAGCATCATTCACCAAGAGCTGAACCTTATTCCTGAGCTAACCATAGCCGAGAACATCTTTCTAGGCCGCGAATTTACTAGTGCATTCGGCGGTATTCAGTGGGGCAAGATGTACGATGAAGCGGACAAGTTACTCGCGCGTCTGAACGTCAAGCATAGCTCGAAAACCTTGTTAGGTGATCTCAGTTTGGGTGAACAACAAATGGTAGAAATCGCTAAAGCGCTGTCATTTGAATCTAAGGTCATCATTATGGATGAGCCGACCGATGCCTTAACGGATACCGAAACCGAATCTTTGTTTAAAGTGATCAATGAGCTTCGTGAGCAAGGCTGTGGCATTGTTTACATCTCTCACCGTCTTAAAGAAATCTTTGAAGTTTGCGATGACATTACCGTGCTTCGTGACGGAAAGTTTATTGGTGAATGCTTAGTTTCAGATACCGATGAAGATGGCCTTATCGAGATGATGGTGGGTCGCAAGCTTGATGAGCAGTATCCACGCATTGACGCTCGCCATGGTGAAACCTGCCTAGAAGTCATTGGCCTGACAGGTTCTGGTGTTCAAGACGTCAGCTTTACTCTTAAACGCGGCGAGATTCTGGGTGTATCAGGTTTGATGGGCGCAGGTCGTACTGAACTAATGAAGGTGATCTACGGCGCGCTACCTAGTGAGCGGGGCGTGATTAATCTCGATAGCAAAACCATTAACCCAGTCAGCCCGCAAGATGGGCTCGCCAATGGTATTGCTTATATATCTGAAGACCGTAAAGGAGATGGCTTAGTGCTGGGGCTTTCGGTCAAAGAGAATATGTCTCTGTGCGCGCTCGATAAGCTGACCAAAGGTGGACGTATTCAGCATGGTGAAGAAGTGGTAGCCGTTGAAGACTTTATCAAGCTATTCAACATCAAAACACCAACCCGTGACCAAATTATTGGCAATCTATCCGGTGGTAATCAGCAAAAAGTTGCGATTGCTAAAGGGCTAATGACCAAACCAAAAGTGCTGATTTTAGACGAGCCGACTCGTGGAGTCGATGTCGGTGCGAAAAAAGAGATATATCAACTGATAAACAAATTTAAAGCCGATGGCATGAGTATCATTCTTGTCTCATCGGAAATGCCAGAAGTGTTAGGCATGAGCGACCGCATCCTCGTTATGCATGAAGGTCGAATCAGCGGCGAGTTTGATGCAAAAGACGCCGATCAAGAAAAACTACTCGCCTGTGCCGTAGGCAAAAAGATTAATGAGGAAGCAGCATGAGTACTAATACCATGAGCAAACCAACGGAAACACACAGCAAGAAACTGTTTAGCAAAGAGTGGTTGATTGAACAAAAATCACTGATAGCACTCTTGTTCCTGATTGTTGTCGTGTCATTCTTGAATCCCAACTTTTTTACGGTCGATAACATACTCAACATTCTGCGCCAGACATCGGTTAACGCGATCATTGCAGTCGGTATGACACTGGTTATCTTGACCGCGGGTATCGATCTTAGTGTTGGCTCAGTGTTGGCGCTGTGTGGCGCATTTGCTGCAAGTTTGATTGCAATGGAAGTGCCAGTGCTTATTGCGGTGCCAACTGCTCTGCTTGCGGGTGCCGCTCTAGGTGCAATTAGCGGCATTATTATCGCTAAGGGTAAGGTTCAGGCCTTTATAGCGACTTTGGTTACCATGACGCTTCTACGCGGTGTAACTATGGTTTACACCGACGGTCGACCAATCTCAACGGGTTTTACAGATACCGCTGATGCATTTGCATGGTTTGGAACTGGCTACGCTCTAGGTATTCCAGTTCCAGTCTGGCTGATGGTGTTTGTCTTTGCTGCCGTATGGTATTTACTCAACCACACTCGTTTTGGCCGATACGTATACGCTCTAGGCGGTAACGAATCTGCCACGCGACTATCTGGTATTAACGTTGACCGTGTGAAAATCGGTGTCTACGCAATCTGTGGTCTTCTCGCTGCATTGGCAGGTATCATCGTGACATCACGCCTTTCTTCAGCACAGCCAACCGCGGGTATGGGCTACGAGCTAGATGCGATTGCAGCGGTAGTACTTGGTGGTACCAGCTTAATGGGTGGTAAGGGCCGCATCATGGGCACACTGATCGGTGCGCTGATTATCGGCTTCTTAAATAACGCCCTAAACCTACTCGACGTTTCCTCCTACTACCAAATGATCGCTAAAGCAGTGGTAATTCTACTTGCGGTACTGGTAGACAACAAAAACAAGTAAATCATAACTAAATCGAGCCAAGTGACGTGTCTTGGCTCACCCTACACAAGGACTGAGAAAATGAAAAAACTAACGACTCTTATCTCTGCTGCACTACTTTCGTCAACCGTTTCTGTTTCAGCGCAAGCTCAGGACACGATGGCAATCGTACTGTCTACGCTGAACAACCCTTTCTTCGTTACGATGAAAGATGGTGCTGAAGCAAAGGCAAAAGAGTTAGGTTATGACCTAATCGTACTAGACTCGCAAAATGACCCAAGCAAAGAGCTGTCAAACATTGAAGACCTGACTATCCGTGGCGTTAAGGCAATTCTAATCAACCCAACGGATTCAGATGCAGTATCTAATGCGATTCGTATGGCAAACCGTTCTAACATCCCAGTACTGACTCTAGACCGTGGTGCGAGCCGTGGTGAAGTGGTGAGCCACATTGCTTCTGACAACGTTGTTGGCGGCGAAATGGCGGGTAACTACATCGTTGAAAAAGTGGGTATGAAAGCGAAAGTTATTCAACTGGAAGGCATTGCGGGTACTTCAGCGGCACGCGAGCGTGGTGAAGGCTTTATGAATGCGGTTAAAGGAAGTGAAATGGACGTTCTTGCGAGCCAACCTGCGGACTTCGACCGTACTAAAGGTCTTAACGTAATGGAAAACCTGCTAGCGGCTAACCCAGATGTGCAAGCGGTATTTGCTCAGAATGATGAGATGGCTCTAGGTGCTCTGCGCGCAGTTCAAGCATCGGGTAAAGATGTGATGATCGTTGGCTTCGATGGCACAGATGACGGCATCGCAGCGGTTAACCGCGGCAAGCTATCTGCAACTATCGCTCAGCAGCCAGATCTTATCGGCGCACTTGGTATCGAAACTGCTGACAAAGTACTGAAAGGTTCTCAAGTAGAAGAGTACATCCCGGTACCGCTGAAAGTTATCACTAAGTAGTGAGTTAGCCAATTTTGTCCTTCTCCCCGTTTATGTCTGTCGTTTAGGGGAGAAGGGCGAATAGCCATGCGCTTTTTTACAGAGTCCATCGCTATTACTCCTGTTCACATATAAGTGGCTCTAGCGAGCCGAGGATTACCTTATGAATAAGTTAGTGGTTTTAGGTAGTGTTAACGCTGACCATGTTCTTCAAGTGCCTTCTTTCCCTCGCCCTGGCGAGACGTTACATGGTCGAAGCTATCAAGTTATTCCTGGTGGTAAAGGGGCAAACCAAGCCGTAGCGGCTGCAAGATTAAATGCGGATATCGGCTTCATTGCTTGTGTCGGTGATGATGCGTTTGGTATCAACATTCGCGAAAACTTCAAGATGGATAACATCAACATTGCCGGCGTTAAAATGGAGCCAAACTGCCCAACCGGTATTGCAATGATTCAGGTTGCCGATAGCGGTGAAAACAGCATCTGTATTTCTGCAGAAGCGAATGCAAAACTGACCGCTGATGCGATTGAGTCAGATTTAGAGCAGATTCGTTCGGCAAAGTACCTGCTGACGCAATTAGAAACGCCGATTTGTGGTATAGAAAAAGCGGCCAAAGTGGCCAAAGAATCGCGTACCAATGTGATTTTAAACCCTGCACCGGCTCGTCCACTTTCGGATGAACTGCTCGCCTGTGTCGATGTTATTACGCCAAATGAAACAGAAGCGGAAGTGCTTACTGGGATTACCGTGACGGATAACGATAGTGCGCAAGAAGCGGCGAACGAATTACATCGTAAAGGGATCGAAATCGTCATGATTACCCTTGGCGCGAAAGGGGTATGGCTGAGTCAAAATGGCCGCGGAGAGTTAATTCCTGGCTTTAAGGTTGATGCCACAGACACAACCGCAGCAGGAGATACCTTTAATGGGGCATTGGTCACTGGTCTGCTCGAAGATTTACCTTTAGAATCAGCGATCAAATTTGCTCATGCAGCAGCGGCTATCTCTGTGACGCGTTTTGGTGCTCAGACATCCATCCCGTCGCGAGAAGAAGTCGATGCCTTCTTAGCAGAGCAAAGCTAACGTCTAGCCACAAGCAAGGAGAGAATGACATGGCGACAATGAAAGATATCGCAAGAGTTGCGGGTGTATCGACCTCTACGGTGAGCCATGTCATCAATAAATCTCGTTTCGTCAGTGAAGAAATCTCTGAGCGCGTCAATAATGCCGCCCGTGAGTTAAACTACCGCCCGTCTGCATTAGCTCGCAGCCTTAAAGTCAATCGAACTAAAACCATCGGCATGCTGGTGACCACCTCGACTAACCCGTTTTTCGGTGAAGTGGTAAAAGGGGTGGAGCGCAGTTGCTATCAACAAGGTTATAGCCTGATCCTGTGTAATACAGAGGGCGATCACGAACGGATGCGTGAGTCGATCAATACCTTGCTGCAAAAACGTGTCGATGGCTTGATCTTGATGTGCTCTTCACTCGAAGGTGAGCGTTTAGAAGTCTTTGAGCAATACCAAGACATTCCAGTCGTTGTTATGGATTGGGGGCCGATGCTGTTTACCAGTGACAAGATTCAAGACAACTCATTGCGCGGTGGTTATCTAGCGGCGAAGCATTTAATCGAGTCTGGTCATAAACAGATTGGTTGTATCACTGGTCCATTGGTCAAACACCAAGCTCAAATGCGTTATGAAGGATATAAACGGGCTCTGAACGAGGCCGGACTTGTGTTTAAAGCTAATTGGATCATAGAGTCGGACTTCGAGTGTGAAGGTGGCTATGATGCCTTTAACAAAATGGTGGCGAAAGGACCACTACCCAGTGCGATCTTTGTATGCAATGACATGATGGCGATGGGGGTGATCAACGCAGCTAACGAACAAGGTATTCGTATCCCCCAAGATCTCTCCATCATTGGTTATGATGACATCCACATTGCAAAATTTATGAGCCCATCTTTATCTACGATACATCAGCCCAAGTACCGCTTAGGGAAAGCAGCAGTAGAAGCTTTACTCAAGAAGCTGGATGGCAGCAGTACAGATACCCAAGTGGTGCAGCTAGAGCCGACCTTAGTTAAGCGATCTACGGTTGCTCAGCTTAGCTAACTCACCTATTTAGTTCCACTATACTGAGCAGTGGAATAATCATTTGCTTAGTGAGTAAGTAGTAAGTATTTGCAAATTTGTGCTAAACCTAAAGAATGAACTCATTTGCTATATTAGGTACTACATGGAGTTGTTTGCCGACAAAAGACAGCAAGAAAGTCCGGAGGATAACCCGGCCAATGAGACTATTCCCTCTGAACCGTGGCTAGTATTGTTGGTGGATGATGATGTTCAAATGCATCAAGTGACTCGTTTGGCATTGTCTGGCTTTTCGTTCGAAGGTCGTCAACTCAACCTAATCTCAGCGTACTCTGCGCAAGAAGCCAAGATTATTTGTCAACAGCATAACGATATAGCTTTAGCACTGGTTGATGTTGTGATGGAAACAGAGCATGCAGGGTTAGAGTTAGTGAAATACATTCGTGAAGATTTAGGTAACAGCTTGATGCGAGTTGTTTTGCGCACTGGGCAAGCAGGGCAGGCTCCAGAAGATATTGTTATCCGTGAATACGAAATTGATGACTATAAAGAAAAAACCGAATTGACGACCCAGAAGCTTAAAACCCTGCTTTATTCGATGCTTCGCTCATACCGTGATTTGTGTCTGATTAATCAGCAGAAGTCGGGTCTCAAAAAAGTCATCGAGTCCTCGGCGAAAGTTCAAAATACCACAACGTTACAAGCTTACGCTGCCTCGGTTTTGGAGCAACTCACCTCGTTACTTCAGCTTGAAAAGTCAGCCTTTTATTGTGTTGTTAAACCGCGTCCGAATGGAGAGGTCACACGCGCTCTTACGTTGGCGGCTACGGGCGATTATGTAGATTGTTACAGCGAATGTGCATTTAACAAGTTACCGGATGATGTCGCTGAGCGATGTCTGCAGGTATTGGACCAAGGACATTCGCAACATTTCGGTGACGCGTTTATCCTATATACTAGCGACGATCAGGGTGTTGATAGCTTATTGTATGTGAACTTCCATAAAGATTTGTCCGAGTTAGATGTTCAACTGCTCGAAATCTATATGCAGAATATCGGTTTGACCTTTGAGAACTTGAGCTTGCTACTGGATATAAAGGAAACGTCGAAAGAGTTGGTGTACAACTTGGCTAACGCGGTAGAGGCAAGAAGCCGAGAAACCGGCGCGCATGTTCAACGGGTTTCTTTAATCTGTGAAAAACTAGCCTTGCTGTATGGTCTAAATGAACATGAAGCCGGGATGCTTAAACACGCTTCTCCACTGCATGATGTGGGTAAAGTAGCTGTTCCTGATTCCATTCTTCATAAGCCCGGGAAACTCGATGCAGAAGAGTGGGAGATTATGAAGAAGCATGTCGATTATGGTGTTGAGATATTGAGCCGCTCCAAACGCCGCTTAATTGTCATGGCAAAAGAGATTGCTGCTTATCACCATGAAAAGTGGGATGGCTCAGGTTACCCCAACGGGCTTAAAGGCGAAGATATCCCCATTAGCGGACGTATTGCCGCACTAGCCGATGTTTTTGACGCACTTGGTGCTAAGAGAAGTTATAAAGAACCGTGGAGCGATGAGGACATTCGCGCCGAGATACTGAAGCAAAAAGGGGCACATTTTCAGCCGCAGCTTGTTGATTTGCTCATTGGCCATTGGGAAGAGTTCATCGAAATACGCAACTCCTTGCCTGATTAAATGGTGTAATCTCAATGGTGGTCAGGAACATCATTTGTTGGCAAATTTATTGGTAGTTTTAGCTCGAATCGAACCCCTTTGCCAGGTTCAGAGTTAAAGCTAAGTTCTCCCATAAGTTTCTGTTTCACTAGATTAAAGACTAAATTTAATCCCAAGCCAGACCCTCCTTTACCACGTTTGGTCGTAAAGAAAGGTTCAAAAATTTTCTGATGTAAAGACGCCTCTATACCACTCCCGTTGTCGCAGTATTCAATCATCATCATGTCCTCTTCTTGGTGGAACTGGATCGAAATACTTGGTGTGGTCTGTTCATTGAACGCGTGATTAATACTGTTCATAATAAGGTTTGAGATTACTTGAGTGAGCACTCCTGGGAGGCTATTCATCGCCAACTCGGTATCGCCTTTCAGTTCAGGAACCACAGGCACTTTTCGCGTTTCAGGATGTAAGCTAGCGATGAGGGCATCTAACACTTGATACACCTGAAAATGGCTACGACTTTCAGACACTTGATCGACAGCGGTTTGTTTGAAGTCTCTAATCAATTTCGCTGCTCTATTGAGATTGTGTTCGAGCATAGTGCTGCTGTCTGACATTCTTTCCATGATCGATTTAAATTGATCGGTTGTTAGGGTTTGATTGGTGAAGGCTTGGTTAGCTTCTTGGGTGATGTCACGAATCACCGAGGTAGCAGTGACTGCGATTCCCAACGGAGTATTGACTTCATGGGCAACACCAGCGACTAGCCCTCCAAGAGCGGCGAGCTTTTCTGATTCGACCAGTTGTTCTTGGGTATGCCTCAATTGCTCCATGCTTTGTTTTAAATCTAAGGTACGTGTGGCCACTGTGTGTTCTAAGTTCTGGTTAAGCTCTTCAAGTTCAATCTGAGTCAGCTTCAATTCGGTTATATTGATGGCAGTGCCGCGAAACCCAAGGAAACGATCACTTTCATAACGCGCTTTGGCTTGAAAAAGCAAATATTGGGTAATGCAGTTGAGTGTGATGGTCTCTTCACACATTGAAAAGGTGCTTCGTTGGCGGAGTTTTTCATGCAGTGACGCACAATGCTCTAAAGCCGAAAGCTGATTCATTACTGGTTTACTGATGTTGTCTATGCCAAGCGCTTCTCTCATGCTATCTGAACAATAAACAAGATGCCCTAACTCATCAGTCTCCCATAGCCAGTCTGAAGAGACGTGGGCGAACTCTTTAAGGCGCTCTTGCTCTTGCTTGATATTGTCATATAGACGAGTGACGTTACTGGTTATTTTATTGGCTTCTTCGGCAAGCCAGTCCAACTCGTCATCCTTTTCAGAGATCCAAGCTTGATGTTCAAGTTCCAAAGGATCGGCGGGGTGGCGCGGGTTGTATTTACGAAGGTACTTAGCGATTGCGAAGATCCTTTGATTGACACTGCGATGGAATACCATCAACACCAGATAACACACCAGTAACGTCTTACCTGCATTGAGAAGTAGGGTGTAAACTGCTTGCCAGATCAGGTAGTCGTAGATCTCTTGTGCATCAGACTGAACGTAAATATGACCGATTTCCTCAACGCGCGAAGTATTTGGATGCTTGTATATCAAAGGATACTTTTTGGTGATTGCGTTTTCGATGACTTCTGTGCCAGCTTCAAAAGTGTAGCCGCCACTTTCGACTCTGAGATAGTCCACTCTCGGCAAGTTCACCAAGCCATCAATCTCTTGCTGAAGAATTAAAAGGTCAAAGTCCCAAACTGAAGAGGCAATGATTGGAGCGTGTATATCGCGTATCTCAAATTGACGCTGTTTAACGGTATCGAACTCTTTCCTGTAGTCCCACGATAATTGCAGTAACGTGGTAAAAACAGTAATTAAGCCGCTAAGTAAAACCATGATAAGAATGATTCGCCGCCCGATCCGGCTGTATAAAGGACTGTTTTGGCTATCTTCTATGTCTTTACTACGAGTCATGGCATTAATTCGAAAGTTTATTTTTGAGTATAGACGTTCAAATGTTGTTTGATGCGGAAAGCGAGTGGAGAGTTTAGCTAAGGCAACTACACTAAAAGAAAAGCGAGAGGAAAGACTGATGCGATGGATATTGCTTTGCCTTATTTTTTCGTCCCCAGCATTTGCTACAAAAGTTTTACTGATTGAGAGCTATCACTCCGAGTATCCTTGGGATCAGAGCTATGTTGAAGGGATAACCTCGACACTGATCGACACCGTTGAGTTCGACACTTTTCAGATGGATACCAAACGTGTTCCTAAGGCTGACTACGCAGAAAAAGCAGACCAAGCGTATGTAAAATACCAAGAGTATCAGCCCAACATTGTCATCTTAGGTGATGATAATGCATTATCCTTTATGTTGCCGAAGCTATTTAATGAGCCGATTTCAATTGTGTTCTTAGGCATAAATTCCAACCCGAGAAAGTTACTGTCAAAATATCGTGGTCAGGCCAAAGTAACAGGGGTATTAGAGCGCCCTTTGTTTACCAAATCGTTAGGGGAGCTAGACAAACTATTTGATGTTCAGAACTTTAAAGTAAAGATTCTGTTTGATTCAGGAGTGACTTCTCAGATAGCCAAAAGCTACATCGACAAGCAATATACCTTGATAAGAGACAACCTCGGCATTGAGGTCGATAGCCAGGCGATTACCACCCAAGAAGAGTGGCAGGGTCAAGTTCTTGGGGCTAAGCAGGATGAGTTCACGGTGATCATCGTTGGACTATATCAAACGCTTGTTGATGCACAAGGTAATAATGTTCCCGCAGAGCAAGTGATTAATTGGACCAATCAGCACTCTGAGCTACCGATTTTTGCCTTTTGGGATTTCGCTGTGGGCAAAAACAAAGCAATGGGCGGTGTAGTGTTATTTGGCTATAGCCAAGGAGAGCAAGCAGCCAAGTTAGTGAATCAGATTATTGAACATGGACACAACAAACCAATCCCGATCGTAACAGGTAATCAAGGTAAAGCGATCTATTCTGAGCCAGAGCGAATGCGATGGGATTTGACTTTGCCTTCATATTGGGACTCAATTGATTAATTTGTCACTGGTTTGGGCATCTATGCGGAGAAGTTTGAACTGTGTCGGAGCAATTGATTTACAAATCACGGGATTACAGATAAAAAGAGCAAAAGAATTTGTAATTGATGACGATAATATAAAGTGATCAAACTAAGAAAGTAGAATTATGAGCGGATCAACCAGTACGATTTTAACGGAAAGTGGTACCAATGAACTTGAAATTATTGAGTTTCATTTGGTTAAGGAACTGCCTGATGGCAGCAAAAAGACGTGCTATTACGGTATCAACGTCGCTAAGGTGAGAGAGGTTATCCAAGTACCTGATACAACGGATTACCCAAATGCGCAGCCTCACATGGTGGGTGTGTTTTCATCACGTGACATCTTGACCCCGTTGGTCGATCTTGCTGGCTGGTTAG
Organism: Vibrio sp. VPAP30; assembly: GCF_001188205.1. Lineage (NCBI taxonomy): Bacteria > Pseudomonadati > Pseudomonadota > Gammaproteobacteria > Vibrionales > Vibrionaceae > Vibrio > Vibrio sp. VPAP30. The sequence goes on along the minus strand of NZ_LBLS01000013.1, from coordinate 223,403 downwards.
GTGTTCCGACTTCGAAAAACACAGATAAGAAGTTTGTGATTGTCACTGACTTTAACAACATGACTAATGGTTTTTTGATTGACAGTATTAGCCGTATTCACCGAATCTCTTGGAATGATGTTGAATCACCAAGCCAGTTCTTGGAAGCGGGAGAGCAAGATTGTGTTGTTGCTGTAGTACGTAAAGATGGCAACCTGATCATGATTCTCGATTTCGAAAAGATTATCGCAGATATCAACCCAGAGCTGAGTATGGAAAAATACGACGTTACTTTAGACAAGAGTGTCGATTTAAATCAGCGTATGGTGACTAAGCGAAATGCGAAAACGATCATGGTAGTGGATGATTCTGCATTTATACGTTCTATGATTCAAGATACCCTGAGTTCTGCTGGTTACAATATTATTGCTTGTAAAGACGGCGGAGAGGCTCATGATAAATTAATGAGTCTAATCGAGGTTGCCAAGGAAGAAGGGCTTCCAGTTAGCGAGTTCGTTGATGGTGTGGTTACTGATGTTGAAATGCCACGTATGGATGGCATGCACTTAGTTAAACGCCTACGTGACAGTGAAGCTTATTCAACCGTACCGATTGTGATGTTCTCATCTCTTATGAGTGAGGATAATCGTACTAAAGCACTGGCTTTGGGAGCGAACGATACGATCACCAAACCTGAGTTAGGTAAAATGGTGACCATGATGGACAAGTATATCTTTGGTAAAACCGCTTAGGTTAACCTTCTTATTTTCCAGTTAAGAATTAAGAGGCTCTTCAGGAGCCTCTTATTATTGTTAGTAGTCGTGAGTAATTAAACTTTAAAGAACCCCAGTTGCTGTTTTTGGCTCTCTGCTAAATTTGAAAGTTCTTGGCTTGCAGCAGCAGACTGAGTGATGCCCGTTACATTCTGGCTTACTAACTCGTATATATTGCCAAGGTTTTTATTAATGTCTGAGGTTACCTGACCTTGCTCTTCTGAAGCGACCGCGACTTGTGCATTGAGCGTTGTTAGCTCTGAAATAGAAGCGCTGATGTGACTTAAAGCTTCACTCACTTTAGCAGCCTGCTGTTGGTTTTGAGAAAGCATCGCAAGGCTAGAGTCCATACTGTCATTTGCGCTGCCTGATTGGCTTTGTAACTCTTCGATAATGGTTTGAATTTCTTTGGTCGACTCTTGAGTTCTTGCGGCGAGCATACGTACTTCATCTGCAACTACCGCGAAACCACGTCCGCTTTCACCAGCACGCGCCGCTTCAATAGCAGCGTTCAATGCTAGCAGGTTAGTCTGTTCTGAAATGCTTTCAATTACTTCGATAACTTTACCAATCTGCTCTGATTGGTCTTTTAGTGAATTTACGACACTTGCTGCTAGCGCTAGTTGGTCGGCCATTTTCGCGCTATCACGAGTGTTTTGTTCAAAGATAGCAAGGCTTTCACGCGCAAGTTTATCTGCATTACTAGAGGCTTGATCTGCAAGGTTGGCATTTTGCGTTACTTCACAGGCGGTACTTTCCATCTGGTTAATCGCAGAGGCAACTTGCTCGACCTCGTTTTTTTCTTGGTCAGAATTTGCACTGGATTGGGTCATTACAGCGGCGAGTTCAGTTGATGCAGATGCCACATCGACACTGATGCGAACCAGTGAGTCAACCGTCATTTTGAGTTGAGCTACCGTTGAATTGAAATCTTTAGATAACGCCGTGATTTCGTTATTACCTTCTTCGGCAACAGTCACCTTTAGATTACCTTGGGCAAGCTCTTGCATTGCGTTTTGCAGCTTGCGAATTGGAGTGACGATAATACCGGCTAACGCCCAGCTAATTGCGAATGCACCGAGTAAGACAAAGCCTAAACCAATAACAGAGTTCATCATTACACCAGAGTGAACCTGCTCATTGTATTTGACTTCAGCCATCGCAAGGGCGTTAAGTTTGTTGGACAGTGCTTCGATGGCTTTAACCATTAGGTTGCCTTTGTCACGGTACAGAGAAGATGCTTGATCGTACTGACGTTGAAAGTCCGCAGATATGCTCATCTGGCCGTGTTTCGAGTTGAGTAGTGGTACCATGGTGTTGATTGAGTAGCTCACGTAGCCTTCAATCGCTTCTTCCATTTGTTTTACTTCATTTTGTAACCCCTCGACCTCACGTAGTGAATCAAGTAGACGCAAATTATCGCTTTGTTTAGCAATGAGAGTTGATTGAAGCTGAGCGACATCTTCAGCACGGAACAAGCTATAAATGGCCTTGATACGCATGCCATAGGTGTTATCTATAATCTTGGTCAGGTTATCTTTGTGCTCTACCACGTTTTCGGTGGAAGTCGTCACCTGATTGAAAGCTGCTTTCAAGCTGTTAGTGCTGTATGTGATACCGATGATGAGTAATAGCAAAGTAAATACTACAGGTACGACAACCTGCAGCTTAATAGATAAGCCGTTTAGTAACTGGCGCATTTTGAGTCCTCTCCGATGAAATATTAATAGATTTATTATTGTTATAATGAGAGTGATTCTAATTCCTTTAGTTCATAAATCAATGATGAAATATCTTGCGCTTTTTCAAACTTTGAACAGGCGTTATGCAACTAAATATATCAATCTTTTCATCAGGTTAAAAACCAATCAATTGTGTTACATAATTTGTCAATCGCGAGTTACTGGCCGAAAAATATCTAAGTGGTATACCTCTTCCTATGAAGGAAAAGAAAAAATCATCTGTCATACAGGCTTCAACGAAGTGAAACACAACTGTCATATTCGAGTCCTAAAGTGGGCAGCGTTCAAGTGAAACACAACGGCAATAAAGCCACTTAAGGAAATTGTGATGAAAAAGACAGTAATCGGTGCAATCGCACTTCTAGGCGCAATGGCAGTGACTTCAGTTTCTGCTAAAGAAACGATCTCTGCTGTGGGTTCTAGCAGCGTAACTCCACTGATGGAAGTTTTCTCTGAAACATACATGAAGACGAACTCAAACGTATTTATCGAGGTGCAAGGGCCTGGTTCTTCGGCTGGTGTTAAAGCTGCGAAGAACGGCAGTGCCGACTTAGGTATGTCTTCACGTAACCTGAAAGACTCTGAAAAAGAGCCTGCGCTTAAAGAACTAACAGTTGCACTAGATGGTATCGCAGTCGTTGTTAACCCAAAAAATGGTTTAGACAAGCTAACGGCTGAACAAGTAACTGCGATTTACAAAGGCGACATCACTAACTGGAAAGATGTTGGTGGCGCTGATAAGCCAATCGTAGCAATCACTCGTGATACTGCTTCTGGTACTCGTGGTGCATTCGAAGACATCATGAAGCTTAAGAAGAAAATCTCTGGTAAGAAGGTTTCTGCAATCTCTCAACGTGCTCAAGTTGCAAACGGTAACGGTGCTCTAAAAACAATGGTTGCATCAAACCCTTACGCTATCGGCTACATCTCTTTAGGTACAGTTGATAACTCTGTAAACGCGCTTTCAATCGACGGTGTTGCTGCGAATGTAAACAACGTTAAGAACGGTTCTTACAAAGTTGCACGTCCATTCCTTGTTCTTTTCAAAGAAGGCAAGCCATCAGCTGAAGCTCAGAAGTTCCTAGATTGGATGGTTTCTGCTGAAGCACAAACGCTTGTAGACAATAAAGGCTACATCTCAGTTAACTAATATCAGTTAACCCTACTTACTAACTTTGCTCAGCCCACCTTTTCGGGCTGAGCGTTTTCAATCCATTTCGACTCTGCTTTGCAGCTCGAACTGTGAGATTTTCATATGACCATCGCAAATAGTGAAAAGCTTATGAATACTGAAGTGACTCAACTAAATAAGTCAGGTCTGCGTGCCCAAAAACGTGTAGATTGGAAAGAACGTATCTTTCACGGCCTATTTTTAACCAGTGCGGTTATCGGTATTGTCTCTCTAGCGGTTATCGCTTACTTCATTGTTAAAGAAAGTATCCCAGCGTTCCAAGAAGTGGGTGTTTCAGGCATCGTCTTCGGCCAAGATTGGTTACCGCCGGCGCTTTATGGTGTTGCTACCATGATTGTTGCCTCTGTGGTATCAACCTTAGGTGCGGTTGTAGTTGGTGTGCCAGTTGGCGTTCTAACTGCGATTTACATTGCTGAAATCGCGCCAAAACGTGTGGCAGACATTATTCGCCCTGCGGTAGAGCTTTTAGCGGGTATCCCATCGGTCGTATACGGCTTCTTCGGTCTGGTTATCATCGTTCCTCTGATTCAAAATATCTTCAATGTTCCGGCAGGTAACACGATTCTAGCGGGTATTATCGTGCTGGGTGTGATGATTCTTCCAACGGTTATCACGGTATCTGAAACTTCGATTCGCGCAGTACCAAGGACATATAAGGAAGGTTCGTTAGCACTAGGCGCTTCGAAAATTTTTACTATCTTCAAACTGTTAGTACCTGCTGCTCGAAGCGGTATTATGACCGGTGTGATTTTGGGTATCGGCCGTGCCCTTGGTGAAACCATGGCAATCATCATGGTAATGGGTAATGCGCCAGCGATGCCTGAAGGTATCCTTGATTCTGCCCGAACTCTAACGGCGAACATTGCGATTGAAATGTCTTACGCAAGTGGTGTCCACGCGAACGCACTTTACGCAACAGGTGTTGTTCTACTGGTGTTTATTATGTCTCTGAATGCGGTTCTGCTTTACCTTAACCGCGAGAAAGCGAGGTAATGACCATGTCTCAATTATCGCAATCACCTAGCCAATCAAAGGTCTCGCAAATGGATACAGCAAAGCTGAAAAAGGCACGTCAGACTAAAGACAATATCTTAAATGCATTTGTGTGGGCCTCTGCCGCACTAACGGTTGGATTTCTATTCTGGATTATTTGGTACATTTTATCGAATGGTCTTAAGCATGTAGATTGGGCATTCATTACCGATAACTATACAGCGACTGGAGAAGAAAAAGGCATCTTCCCAATGATTGTGTCGACCATATACATGGTTATCGCCTCAATTGCTGTTGCCGCACCTCTTGGCATCATGACGGCAATCTACTTAACCGAGTACGCTAAAGTGGGTAGTCGTTTGGTTAAGGTTATCCGTTTTTGTACTGAGTCACTGGCCGGTATACCATCGATCATCTTTGGCCTATTCGGTATGACTTTCTTTGTTGCGATTCTTGGCCTTGGTTTCTCGATTCTATCGGGTGCTCTAACACTAAGTATCCTTATTCTGCCAGTGATTATTCGTACCACGGAAGAAGCGCTTATGGCAGTACCACAAACTTATCGTGAAGGCTCTTATGCGCTAGGATCTTCAAAAATCTACACCATCTGGCGCCTTATCTTACCTAGTGCGACGCCAGGTATCTTAACTTCGGTCATTCTAAGTATCGGTCGTGTTATTGGTGAATCAGCACCAGTTTTTTTAACGGCGGGTATGGTTGCGCGAATTCCGGATTCGTTACTCGATTCAGGGCGCACGCTGACGGTTCATCTATATAAGCTAACAACCGAGCTGTTCACTATTGAAGAGTGGAATCAAGCGTACGGTACAGCAACAGTGCTGATTGTAGTGGTCTTATTGATTAATACGGCGACTAAGTTCATTGCTAGCCGCTTTAACAAAGCTACGTATTAAGCCTACTCAGCACAGTTAGACACGAATTATAGAATTAAGAGACTAAGAACATGAACAAGTTTAATATTGAAAACCTAGATCTATTTTATGGCGAAAACCAAGCACTTAAGTCAATTAACCTTCCAGTTCCAGAGCGCCAAGTTACCGCTTTGATCGGTCCATCTGGCTGTGGTAAATCAACGTTATTGCGCTGCTTGAACCGAATGAATGACCTGATTGAAGGTGTGAAGATAACGGGGCGTCTAGATATGGACGGTGACGACATCTACGGAAACATTGATGTTGCAGATCTGCGTATCAAGGTTGGTATGGTTTTCCAAAAGCCAAACCCATTCCCAATGAGCATCTATGAGAATGTTGCGTACGGTCTACGGGCTCAAGGTATCAAAGATAAAAAACACATCGACGAAGTAGTAGAGCGCTCGTTGCGTGGTGCCGCATTATGGGATGAAGTAAAAGATCGCCTTAAGTCTCATGCATTTGGTTTGTCTGGTGGTCAGCAGCAACGTCTGTGTATCGCTCGTACGATAGCGATGGAACCGGATGTTATCCTAATGGATGAACCCACCTCAGCACTTGACCCAATAGCAACTCATAAAATTGAAGAGCTAATGGAAGAGTTAAAGAAAAACTACACAATCGTCATCGTCACTCACTCAATGCAGCAAGCGCGCCGTATTTCTGACCGTACTGCGTTTTTCTTAATGGGAGAGCTTGTAGAGCACAACGATACTCAGGTGATCTTCAGTACACCGAAAGATGACCGCACTAAAGGTTATGTAAACGGTGACTTCGGTTAACCAGTTACTAAGAGAATATTATAACTATAAGCGATGGTACTTTGCCCCTCTTTATGAGGGGCTTTTTTATGTCTTTTAGAAGATGTATTCAGTTAGGGCTATCGCATTTGACTCAAACAAGAAGTGCTGCAAAGTATGCGCGTCAAATTCACCTAGTGTTTTAACCAACGGTGTTGGTAGCATCCACCTTCCTAGAAGCGTGCTTTTCTATGTACATTCGGCTGTCAGCGATGAGCATGAGTTCGTTGCTCTCTTCTGCGTCTTCCGGGAAATGCGCACTGCCAACACTCGAACTCATATGAATCGCGGTCCCATCCGTTACTATGATTGAAGCTCGCATTTTGTGGTGAATGTCATTGGTAATAGAGGCGATTTCGTTTTCATCGATTTTGTCACTTATCACAGCAAACTCATCTCCCCCTATACGGTAGCATATTGCATCTAAGCAACTTAACCTTTCAGCGAATGCTTTGAGTACCCTGTCTCCTGCTTGATGGCCGTGTTGGTCGTTCACTTCTTTGAAATCATTCAGGTCAAGCAAGAACAGGTGGAATGGGTAGTCGTTGTGAATTCTCCATTTCAGATCGTTAAACAACGCTAAGCGGTTTGCGATGCCAGTTAACGAGTCTGTTAGCGACTGTTGTCGATGGTATTCAGACTCTTTGTGGAGTATGAATGTGACTAGTACGACGCATACGATCAGCAAGAGCAAAGAAGTTAATTGGATCTGGTTTAAATTTTTTGCTGCTTGTTGTTGGTATTCATACAAAGGACTTTTAACACGAAAGTTGGTGTTCACATACTTAATCATCGAATGATAGAGGGCGTCTAACTCAACTGAAAGGGCATCTGCTTGTTGCTGTGAATTTAATTGCTCAAGCTTAGGCTCTAAAGATTGGAAGTGGGTAAATAGTGTTGTGAAAAACTCTCTTGCTCCTGGTAGCGAGATAAACGAGTCCGCTTCATCGCTTGTGAGTAGCAGATCAAAACGCGACCAAGTAAGCTCATATTTCAACAAAGCATTATCTAGATACTCATTATTGTTGGTCGAAAAGGGCACAATGGCTTTTAACTCGGTGAACTCTTTAGTCAACTGAAGCAAAAACCAGGTAGCTTGGTTTTGTTGTTCACTGTATGACTGGGCATGCTGTCGAGTTGCCGAAAGAAAGAATAGGTTGGCAGCAATCAACACAACGCTAAGGAGAAGCAGTAAATACTTTGCGCGTTTTAATAACGTAGAAGGATCACTTGTATTATTGAGTTTCCACATCTTCTTTTCTATGCACCATTATCTCATCAATTTGCCACACCATTTGTGAATGAAATACGGCATTATCGATCTCTGGGTTCTTATCTAAATCAAAGACCAGCCAATAAGGGCCTTTGTTTCGAACCTTCATTTTTTTGTCATTCATTTTGTATGCAACAATGGGTTCATATTGCAGAATATCTTCAATTTGAGAACTTGCGGCGTAATCGTTAAGTGCTATGAAAGAGATGGAGAAAGCATCGTCTATGGCTAGGTATTTCAATAGTTCGGTGACTTTGAAGCCGGTATATTTGTTTTTATTTGGATACCAAGGAAGATCGGTAGTGAATGAAGTTGGCTTTAAATGTGTGGTGATATCTGTATGGGAGAGAAATATGGGTTGTTGTTCTCCAACGCGGATAACGAGTGGGGCAGCGAGAATCTGAAAACTCGCGACTAGTGATAGAAATACTAGCAACCACCTCATAAGCACTCCTGCATCTAATATTATTATGCAATGTATCATTAATTATATGATGAGATGATTAGTTAGGTAGTTTTAATTTCTATTCTACCAATCAACTAGCCAATTAGTAGTAGAGGAATGTTAGGCACAAAAAAGCCCCCGAAGGGGCTCAAAGAAAAGTTGATTAGAATATGAGGTGAGCCACTCCGGCAATCACTGGTAAGGTAATCAAGGTACGCAAGATGAAGATTGCGAACAACTCAAAGATATTCACTGGAATACGGCTACCAAGCAGTAGAGCACCAACTTCAGACATGTAAATCAACTGTGTTACTGACATAGCTGCGATGACAAAGCGAGTCATTTCATTGTCAATTGAAGCGGCTAAAATTGCAGGAATAAACATATCTGCAAAGCCAACAACGATCGTTTCTGATGCTGCCGCCGCTTCAGGTACTCCTAGCAGTTCAAGGAATGGGATGAAAGGTTGACCAAGAACACTAAACACTGAAGTGTACTCGGCAATTACAAGTGCAATCGTACCTAAGCCCATAACGACAGGAAGCACGCCGAATACCATATCGACGGCATTACGTACTCCTTCACCAAAGACACCTTTAACCGACTTCACCTGAGCTGCTTTCTTTAGCGCCAGATCCAAACCCCATGAGAAAGCTGTGTGCCCTAGAGGAATCGCATCTGCATCTTTGTCTGGGGTTGAACCGTCGATGAAGGTGTTTTTCTTAAAGCTTAATGGCGGAAGGCGAGGGATGATAATTGCCGCAACTAAACCCGCTAAGCAGATAGCACCATAGAATGGCAGGAATAGGTGTTCTAGCTCTACCTGAGCAATGACGACTAAACTGAAGGTAATCGAGACTGCAGAAAAAGTTGTACCGACAACAGCGGCTTCACGTTGCGTATAGAACTTGTTTTCATACTGCTTACTTGTAAGAAGGATACCGACAGAACCATCACCAAGCCAAGACGCCATACAGTCAATGGCGCTACGTCCTGGTAGATTAAATACTGGACGCATCACTTTACTCAGTAATGTGCCGAATAATTCTAGCAAGCCAAAGTTAAGGAGTAGCGGTAACAGTAATCCCGCGAAAATGAAGACAGAAAATAGAGTAGGTAGTAGCCCTTCAAGAACAAGGCCACCTGTGTTTTCTTCCCATACGGCGTTTGGTCCTACTTGGAAAAATGTCATGGTGACAGCGGCGCCACCAATTAACCTTACGGCTAGCCAAAGTGGGCTTGGATTGAATAATCCATTTAGAAAGTCATTGCTAGCGATAAAAGCAGGTGTTTTGATCCGGCACAGTGCAGAGGCTACAGCCATAAATGCGATGATAGCCGTTATCATACCAACTAGGTGGTCACCAAAAATGGCTTGGATTGATTTCGCCAGTACTGCGACAGGAATAGTGATATCGCCTTCGTAGCTGATCGGAGCCATAAAAAGGAACAGACCGACTAATGAAGGAATAAAGAACATCCAAAAGTTACTTTTGCCCTTTGGCTGTTCTGTTGATTGAGCGCTATTTTGCATACGTTTCTCGAGTTACAACTAGTTAAATAGTATAGCCATTCCGAATGGCATATATATTCACTAAACATCCATATATTATCAAACTGGCGCAAGATTAATGACTTTTATGCATCCTTGCAATACTATTCAATAAATATCGTTAAATATTCACAATAAAGCGTTGAATATTTGTAATTTAGTGGTTGAATGTATCGAGGATGTTAAATTGTTTGCCTGTGTGTTTCAAGTGATGTGGCACATTATTTGTTCGTACTATGGTTGAAAAGGAAGCGCCAATAGGCAAGAGCGAGTATGAAAGCCAAAGCGACAGGTAGCAGTAATGCTGCTATTGAGTAAAGTGAAAACAACTTGGCGCCTAAAACACCACCGAATAAAAATCCACAGAAAATAAACATAAATAGTTTAGCTTTCCTATAGTCGAAGCTCTCCCCACGTAACTTTGCCCCAACCATCAGCCCTAAATCAGTGATGATCCCTGTCAGATGGGTAGTCCGAACAATCGCCCCGCTAAAAGTCGTGATCATCGCGTTTTGTAGGCCACATGCGGCTGAAGCGAAGTATTGCCCTGAAAGGTAGTTTCTATCAAGTAGCCAATACGCGCCTAGTAGTAACAAGCCCTCAACGCACAGTGCGACTCCGTATCTACGGCCTAGCTTAAGAGCAGTGCTCTCGATAAATAGCCCACTTAGTATGGCACCACATAGAAAACTGAATAGGATGAGAAACAGATGACTAGTTTGCGCATTGAGTTCTTTTATTGACGCCCCTAGTAAGGTTACTGTACCAGATATATGTGAAACCGCTTGGTGCTGGAAACCGAGCAACCCAATGGCATTGACAGTGCCTGCCAATAAGGCGAGTAGAAAAGCGCCATACTCTACCCAACGAGGAAGTTTGGTGATCAAAATTGGCTCCTTAGATTAGGGCGCAATTATAGAGCGACTATGCTTCCTTCGGTAGAGGGAAGTTACCGAGAAAATTGATCCGAAACAATGAAGCGAAAAGATCTAATGGTAGTGTTCCATCTGACAGTCAAACTTAACCCACCCATGTTTCTTCTCCTCATAAACTGAAAAACTTGGAGTGGGGAAATCTTGCTCGTTGAATACGCCGACAGGCACAACAATAAAATCGGGTGCAGCTTGTAGGCTGAGTAGCATAGTCGTACTGCATCTTGGACAAAAAGAGTAGGTCACTTGATTGCCAGAATCACTTATTCGAGTGTAATCCACCAGTTCACCGCTAAAGGAAACTTGCTCTTTTAAAAAGCGAGCTTGTACACCAAATACGCTACCAGTCCGTTTTTGACAGTCAAAGCAATGGCAAATAGCGGTACGGGTAGGCTCACCATGACAAACTAAGTTGGCTTGACCGCAACTGCAACCTGCTATTCGAACTTTCTTGTGCTGTACCATTTTAACTCCTATTTATACCCTGTTAACATGGTGGCGATTATTCTAAAGACTTCAACAAGACCTTAACTAAGATGAAAAAGCGCCTATTACCTGTTCCACTTATCCTTTTGATTCCTATCGTATTGCTAATAATAGTTTCTGTGGCAGGGGTTTACCGATTTAGCCTTAGTGATGAAGAAATTTTAGCCAAATTTCCTAGCCAAGTCTCGCAAACAGATCCCGTAATGCAAACCGTGTTTTCGATTAAAACTGCAAATCCTTGGACAGTCAAAATTCCTGAAAGTAGTGCCTTTACATTTATAGATGATATGGATCAGCTACCAATTGTTAAAGGAACATACGAAGACGGTGCTGAACGAGGTGTGGTTTCGACTAATACTGATTTTAATGTCCAGGTAAACGAGACGACCTATGTGTCCCCTTTTGCTGTGAGCAATCAAGGCTCCGGTACTTTCTATTATCTGCTTGTCTCTAAGTATGACGAATTTAGACAGCGCATGGTAACTAAGGGAGCAACTTACCTAGGGGACCGAATTCGTGTACAAGAGTTGTCGGTAGGAGGCTCTGTGGTGACCGTTAAACTCTTGGAACGTGATGAACATCAAGCCATGTCTGAGGAGCCTTCTAAATTAACCACTATACTTTTCAAGGTAACTGAGCAAGATAGCTTAGAAAAGCAATAGGGTGGAAGAACCCGATGTATCCGCATTGAATATGTGCGATAGATTGCTTATGATTTGACCTAGCAAGTTGTGAGATGGAATTGAATTGTCGTTAATGGAGTAAACTATGATTAATAAGCGTTTTTTTAAAACGAAAGATGAAGTTGAAGTTACCTTTGAACTTTCAGCTGATGAAGTAGGTCAATCAGTTGCAATTGTCGCTGACTTTCTAGACTGGCAACCTGCCGAAATGAAAAAAGTCGCGAAGTCTAAATCGTATAAATTCAAGACTCGTCTACCTAAAGATAGCCAGTTTGAGTTCAGGTATTTGGTAGACAAAGAAAAATGGGTCAATGATCCGCAAGCCGACCAGTATCGTCCGAACGGATATGGTGAAGATAACGGTTTAATCTCGACTTATCAGTAATACCGATAGGTCCAGAAATAAGCTCTAATCTAGATAAATAAAGGTGCATTCTGCGCCTTTTTTGATTTAAATCTGACAATTCGAAGGTGACAAGTTCTAGATAAATTCGTAACCTTATGCCTTTGTTTATATCAGGTAATAGGTCAAATTGTGCTAACTAGAAGTTTGAAGACTCGCTTCCAACAGTTGTCTAGACCCAAAAAGATGATGGTGGTGAGTTTACCTCTCTTGGCTGCAGTCGCTCTTTCAAGTGTTCCCAAGCATGGCAAATACCATCGCACTATTGATCTCTCCCTCCCTGAATCATCACTTGTATCAGATTTTCTGCTCGACAATGACGTTGTTCGTGATGTGCCTGATTATGAGTATGTGATACAAGCGGGTGATAACCTAAGTTCTATTTTCGAACAGTTAGGCTTCGGCTACAGTGAGCTTATGAAGATCATGGAAACTGATCTTAACTTCCTTGCCTTAGATACGCTAAAACCTGGAAACACACTTAGATTCTGGCGCGATGAAGAAACTGGTCATTTAGGCAAAATGGAGCTTGAGTTTAGTCTCGTTGAACGTGCGCTCTATAATAGGCTTGATGACGGTAGCTATGAGTTTGCAGATGTTAAGATTCCGGGTGTTTGGAAGTCGTTCCCTATGGTCGGAGAAATCAATGGTAGCTTTTCTCAGTCAGTCAACGCTCTGGGATTAGGCAAGGGTGAAATCGATCAAGTGGTGGGACTGCTCAAAGATAAGATCAATTTTGCACGTGATTTGCGTGCAGGCGATAAATTTGAAGTGGTTCAATCTCGTCAGTTTGTTGGAGAGCAGCTTACTGGTAACCAAGAGATTCAAGCGATTAAGATTTACAATCGTGGTCGTGTCCTTTCTGCGTATCTTCACAGTGATGGCCAGTATTACGATTACAGTGGTGACAGTTTACAACGTGCTTTCCAACGCAAGCCTGTTAATGGTCGATACCGGTTGAGTTCGAATTTTAACCCGACTCGTAAGCACCCTGTGACGGGACGAGTATCTCCTCACAATGGTACGGACTGGGCAACACCAACGGGTACTCCTATTGTCTCGACCGGTGATGGTGTGGTTATCATGACGCGCAAACACCCTTACGCGGGTAACTATGTGGTTATCCAACACGGGAGCCGCTACAAAACACGTTACCTTCATTTGAGTAAGATTTTGGTGCGCAAAGGTCAGAAGATTTCCCGTGGTCAGCGAATTGGATTATCTGGCGCAACAGGTCGTGTTACAGGCCCTCATATTCACTATGAGTTGATTGACCGTGGTAGACCTGTCAATGCAATGAAAGCCAATATCCCAATGGCAAGTTCAGTGCCGAAGAAGCAGATGGCATCATTCCAGTCTCATAGAGATGAGATGGATAAGATGCTCAAGCAAAGGGAAATCGAACTCGCTAAGCAACCGAGTGGTGCGAGTACCAGTTGAGTTTGACATGTGATAGTAAAAAGGCTTCCGTTATGGAAGCCTTTGCTCGTCATAAGTTTGATTACTTGTTTGCGTTGCCCAATTGTAACCAAGTATCGATAACTGTATCCGGGTTGAGCGAAACAGAGCTAATACCTTGCGCCATCAACCACTCAGCTAAGTCTTCATGATCCGACGGACCTTGACCACAGATCCCAACGTACTTGCCAGCTTTAGTTGCGGCATCAATGGCCATCTTGAGCATGGCTTTCACCGCAGGGTTACGCTCATCAAACAGGTGTGCAACATCCCCTGAGTCACGGTCTAACCCAAGAGTTAGCTGAGTCATATCGTTTGAACCAATAGAGAATCCATCAAAGTATTTCAGGAACTCATCGGCTAGTATCGCGTTCGATGGCAATTCACACATCATGATCACTTTTAAACCTTGGTCGCCACGACGCAAATCAAACTTGGCTAAAAGGTCGATGACCGAAGCCGCTTCACTTGGTGTACGAACGAATGGGATCATGATCTCGACATTTTTAAGACCCATTTGGTTACGAACGCGCTTGATCGCTTGCGTTTCTAACTCAAAGCAGTCTTCAAATACTGGCGAGATATAGCGTGATGCGCCACGGAAACCAAGCATTGGGTTCTCTTCGTGTGGTTCAAAGCTCTTACCGCCGACCAGGTTGCTGTATTCGTTAGACTTAAAGTCAGACATACGAACGATCACACGCTTAGGCCAGAATGCTGCACCAATTGTAGCAATACCTTCCGTTAGTTTACTTACATAGAAGTCGATTGGATCTTGGTAGCCACGGATACGCTGGTTGATTTCGGCTTTTAGCTCGTCACTTTGCTCGTCAAAGTTCAGTAGCGCTTTCGGGTGAATACCAATCATCTTGTTGATAATGAACTCTAGCCGCGCTAGACCTACACCTTCGTTAGGTATTTGTGCGAAGTCAAAGGCGCGATCTGGGTTACCTACGTTCATCATCACTTTAGTTGGAAGCATTGGCAGTTCATCAACAGCAGAGCGCTTCACTTCGAACTCAAGCTCACCCTGGTAAACGTAGCCTGTTTCACCTTCAGAGCAAGAAACCGTTACGGTTGTACCGTCATCAAGGCTAGTGGTTGCATTGCCACAGCCAACAATGGCCGGAATGCCTAGTTCACGAGCAATGATCGCCGCGTGGCACGTTCGGCCACCACGGTTGGTGACTATTGCAGACGCCTTTTTCATCACAGGTTCCCAGTCTGGGTCTGTCATATCAGTGACAAGTACGTCGCCATCTTGCACCAAAGACATCTGATCAAGTGAATCAACCAAGCGTACCGGGCCAGAACCAATGCGTTGACCAATAGCGCGACCTTCGACTAAAACGTCAGCTTTATTACTTAGCTCATAACGCTCAATCACGTTCTGCTCGCTTTGGGAACATACTGTTTCCGGGCGTGCTTGTACAATATAAAGCTTACCGTCGATGCCATCTTTTGCCCACTCAATGTCCATAGGACGCTGGTAGTGTTTTTCGATGATCATTGCTTGTTTCGCTAGCTCTTTGATCTCTTCATCGTTAAGAGAGAAGGCCTGACGCTCTTGCTCAGAGGTATCAATAATGTCGACCTGCTTACCAATCTCTTGGTTAGTTGAGTAGATCATTTTGATCAGTTTAGAGCCAAAGGTTTTCTTAACGATTGGGTAGTGACCCGCTTCGAGCATCGGCTTGTGGACGTAAAACTCGTCAGGGTTAACTGCGCCTTGTACAACCATTTCGCCAAGGCCCCAAGAAGAAGTAATAAAGACAACTTGGTCGAAGCCTGACTCAGTATCTAGGGTGAACATAACACCTGAAGATGCTTTGTCAGAGCGAACCATGCGTTGAATACCTGCTGAAAGCGAGATTCCGCGATGGTCGAAGCCTTGGTGAACACGGTACGAAATAGCACGGTCGTTGAACAGTGACGCGTAAACGTGTTTCGTTGCTTCAAGGACGGCATCGATGCCTTTCACGTTAAGGAAAGTCTCTTGCTGACCAGCGAAAGAAGCGTCTGGTAAGTCTTCAGCGGTGGCTGATGAACGAACAGCGACTGAAAGTTCATCATTGCCGCCAATAAGTTCTTGGTAATTTTCACGTATATCCTGCTCTAGATCAGCAGGGAAGGGGGCTTCTAAAACCCATTGACGGATGGTAGCACCTGTCTTACGCAGAGCGTCTACATCATCAACGTCCAGTTCATCCAGCAATTGGTGAATGCGGTCATCCAGTCCTTCAAAATCTAGGAACTGGTTAAACGCGTAGGAAGTGGTCGCAAAACCGTTTGGTACTGAAACGCCAGCATTGGACAGGTTTGAAACCATTTCACCAAGTGAGGCATTCTTACCGCCGACTTTGTCGACATCTTCCATGGATAGGCCATCGAACCAAAGGGTGTTATTTTGCATGTCTTTCTCCAGAAACATTGCAGCTTTGTAGGGATTGGGCAAACGATTACGTAAAAGCTTAAAAAAATTCGCAAGGAATTTTCAAAGCTGTGGGGGCCGTAACAGCAACCCGGGTTTTATTGTCTATATTATGGCTACTATCCTACTCAAAAGAATTTTAAAGTTTAAAATAAAATGCAAATTGATATTCAAAGTCGTGATGTATTCTATGTTTCTGACGGAACGGCCATAACATGTGAAACATTAGGGCACGTTGTTTTGGGTCAATTCCCGTTTAAAGCTAATGAAAAAACCTTCCCTTTTGTTGAAAGCCAAGACAAATTGACTGATTTGCTCAAGGAAATTGAAACTTCATACCAAAGCAATGGCATAAAGCCGTTAGTGTTTTTTTCGATGGTGATTCCTGAACTACGCCAAAAGCTCGTTGAATCAAACTCTTATAGTTATGACGTGTTAGAAAGCATAGTTCAGAAGGTGCAAGATGATATTCAGATGCAACCGAAACCAAAGTTGCAACGCTCTCGTAGTGTAGGCAGAGACTCTGATACCTACTTTGACCGCATTGCAGCTATCGAATATACCTTGGCGCATGATGATGGTGTTACCTTAAAAGGGCTGGAAGAGGCCGACATTATTCTGTTGGGTGTTTCTCGTAGCGGCAAAACACCAACCAGCTTGTACATGGCAATGCAGTTTGGTTTACGCGTCGTCAACTATCCGTTTATTGATGATGATTTAAAGAGAATGAAGTTATTACCTGAGTTTGAAATTCATCGCCATAAACTGTTTGGCTTAACAATTGACCCGCAGCGCTTAACCGAGATTCGTGAAAACAGACTGGCAGGGAGTGACTACGCGAGCAATGAGCAGTGTTTGCATGAGTTGCAAACGGTTGAAGCGTTGTTCCGCCGTGAAGCTATTCCTTACATCAACACCTCTTCTCTATCGGTAGAAGAGATTTCAACGAGGGTTTTGGAAAGAACGGGGCTAAGAAGACGCCTTCTTTAAATTTTAATTCGTTTCCGAATTTGGCGAAGGTGTTTATCTAAGTATTCTTTCAGTTGATGCCTTTGCTCTAACTGTCTCGAGATGAGCATATAGAATTTGGTTGCTTGCATATTCGGTACGGCGGTAGAAACTAACTCATCAGACATATAGTCGATACCCCAAATATCTTTCATAGCATGGATAATCTCCCGCCAGTTCAGATAGATATCGCACTCACCTTGTTTGACTTTCTCTAGGCAGTCATTAATAGAATGCCCCACGCGCACGATGTTGTTTAGCTGGAAACCAGAATAGTTATAGCCGTGATTGCCGCAGACATTGTACTGGGCAAGATCTTGGACATTTGAGATTTTCAATCCTTCAGGAAAACGTTTGGTGGAATATATATAGTGCGGTGTAATGGTGTAATACCAGTCAGTGTATAGGTAATCTTTGTTTCTTTGCTCGTTGAAAGATGCGCTTAGTGCTAAATCAAATTCACCATTTTTTGTGCCGCGCAGACACCGTGACCAAGAAGTCATAGTGATCTCATAGCTGATTCCCTTTTTAGTGAAAGCTTCGTTTAGTACATCGATATCATAACCCAAAGCTTTGTTATTATGTGTATAGGTGTAGGGAGGCCAGTCAATTGCATCTCCGCAAACGCGAATATGAGGTAGATTATCTTGAGGGGCTGCATGTCCTCCAAAACTGAGTAACAAGCTAAGAACAATAATTAAAGAATCAGTTATCCGAACCATCTTATAGCGTCCCTTAAGCACGATAACTTGAGTATAGCCAAGCTTCACCGCCCCATCTAAATTACCTAAGCTGCTGGATAAATGAGTGGGAAATCGAGCGTGGGATGTGGTGAAACAATAGAGTCGTAACCATATACACGCCTGATCATCTCGGGCTGTAAGGCTTCCCAAGGGGCATCGTCGCACACCAGTTTACCGTCATGGAGAACGATCAAACGGTCTGAGTATTGTGCTGCTAAGTTCAAGTCATGTAGAACCACAACAACTGCTGTATTGTGCTCATCCGCTAACCGACGAGCAATTTTTAATGTATTGTGCTGATGGGCAAGATCTAGCGCAGAAGTTGGTTCATCAAGCATGAGAATCTTATCCTCACCTGCGTGGTCAAGCTGTACTAAGACTCGTGCTAAATGAAGACGCTGCTTTTCGCCACCAGAGAGGGAAGGGTACAAGCGGTCACTTAAGTGAGTGACGTCCGTCATTTCCATGTACTTGTTAGCTAGCTTTTGTGCAGACTTGTTTGGCATGTTCAAAGGAATCGCCCCAAGTTCAACCACTTCATGGGCGAGAAATGGGAAGCTCAATGTACTGTGTTGTGGCAGCATTCCGAGGTGCTTAGCCAAATCAGCCGATTTCCATTGTTTTCGCGGCTGGTTGAAATAGCGAATGTCACAGCGTGACGGTATTTCTCCGCAAAGCAGTTTAAGCAATGTACTTTTGCCTGCGCCATTAGGTCCTAGAAGTGTGGTGACTTCTCCGGCTCGAATATCGATATTAATATCATCCAGTACCTTGCGAGCGCCGAACTTCATGGAAATATGCTTACCTGATAAAACAACTTTACTCATCAGATGATTTTTCCTTTTTGTTTGAAGAGTAGATAGATGAAGAAAGGCGCACCGATGAGTGCTGTAACAATACCAACAGGCAACTCCGCAGGAGCGACGGCAACGCGAGAGAACATATCGGCAAACGTAAGCAGTAAAGCGCCCATCAATGCCGAGATTGGTAATAGGGTTCGATGATCTGGGCCCGATAGTATTCTACCTAGATGAGGAATGACCAAGCCGATAAAGCCAATCATGCCAGAAACACTCACAGTGACACCAACACCAACCGCGGTTAACAGAATCAGCTGACGCTTCAAGCGTTGTACAGGAATACCCAGATGGTTGGCTTCCGCTTCACCTAGCAAAAGAGCGTTGAGTGACATCGCCTTACGCACAAATATGATCATCAATAAAATCAGCGTGATCGCACATAAGATGATGCTTGTCCAATTTGCGCCTGCCAATGATCCCATCGACCAGAGTGATAAGTCACGCAGCATTTGGTCATCGGCAATAAAGTTCATGTAACCGATCCCCGCACCAGATAGAGCACTAATCGCCACACCGGCTAACAGCATGATAGTCACAGATGTGCCCATCTTGCTTGTGCCTAGCTTATAGACAAGGATAGTCGTCAGTGCGCCGCCAAGAAAGGCGAATATAGGTACAGCGGCTAAATTCATGAACTGTGGGTATTGCTCACTGAGATCAGCAAACAGAACGATAGCTAACGCGGCACCCAATGACGCACCTGCTGAGACACCAATAATCCCGGGTTCAGCCAGAGGGTTGCGAAACAAACCTTGCATTACGGTACCGCAGATAGCAAGTATTGCACCTACCAGCATACATAAGATAGTGCGTGGAAAGCGTATTTCATGGATAACCAAATTCACATGTGGGGCTAATTGTTCTGAGCGGAACATAAGGCTTTGGACACTTTCCCAAAAGCCAATGTTCATAGGGCCAACAGTAACTGAACTGATCGCAGTAGCAACCAAGGCAATACCAAATATGGCAACAGCAGCGCTAAGCGGCAGGCGGCGTAAAAGCATAGTAGTGACTCGTTATTTGAGAATCTGGCTCAAGCGCTCAGCTTCAGACAGGCTTTTTAGTCCAAGCCCACCAACTAATGCGTGACCATCAATTTGAATAAACTGTTTGTTCTGTCCTGCTGGCGTTGCCGCGAGCATTGGCATTTTCTTCAATATTTCGTCGGCACCACCGAGTTTGTTGTAACTGCGCCCGCTGACCAAAATAATGTCTGGCTGCATTTCGACCATAGCTTCAGTTGAAAGCGGTTTATATGAACTTAACTGGCTAGCGGCTGGGTTTACACCACCTGCGAGTTCAATAATCGCGTTAGGTGTGGTATCACGCCCGGCAACGTTGGCAGGTCTACCTTCGTGAATAAGCAGGAACAGCACTTTTTTCGCTGATTTCCACTGGGATTTGTTCTTTTCTAAACGAGTAATCTGCTCTGTCACATGGTTTTTTAACTCGCTTGCTTGCTGCTCGGCTTGAGTCAGTGCAGCGATTTCGTCAATGCGCTCAATTAGGCCTTCTGGAGTTGGTTTTGTATTGACGATATCAACTTCTACACCTGCTGAGCGAAGCTGGCTGAGAGCCGTTTCTGGCCCCATCTCATCCGAGCCAATCAAGCGATTTGGGCCGAGAGCCAAAAGGCCTTCCGCTGATAAACGTCGGTGATAACCAATTTTAGGCAATTGCAATGAGCCTGGTAGTTCGCTAGTAACATCAACCGCGACCAGTTTATCTTGCTGATTTAAAGCGATAAGTAATTCTGTAACGGCACTTCCTGCACTGACAATTCTTTCGCTAGCGAATGATGTTGAAGCCATTAACGATAAAGAAATGGCTGTTACGGTTTTTAAAAAGGCTTTTTTATACATGTTGAACTCGATTAATTAGATTCTTCCGTGAGTAGCTGTGTCGCTTGAATACCGTTTTCTTGCAAAAAGGCGAGCAACTTCACTAGGTGCTGAACTTCGGCTGTTTTATCCGCACCTATCACGATGGGCTGTTTGTTAGATTTGTATTCTTCCAGTAACGCTAGGGTGAAATTCTCCCAGTCTATGTATTCTTTTCCATCAATTGCCCAGTGAGGTTCAGCCTCCAAGATATTGACGGTTAGGGATTTAGTATCCACTTCTGATACGACTTGAGAGTCAGTGGTCGGCAGGTCAACTTCAAGTGAGTCGAGCTTTACTGCTGCAGTGAGCATCAAAAACACCATCACAATAAAAATGATATCGAGAAGAGGTGTAAGATCAGGCGTTAATCCGAAGCGATTTTCTTCCTGCTTAACCTTGATCATGAACTCGCCTCAGTCGCTAAGTTCGATGATGGCTTTATTGTGGTTAAAGCGTTATCTGGCGACACATGCTGGAGGCTAATACCTTCCAACCATAGGTTTACGTAGTTAAGAGTGTGCTCTAATTTCGCCATGACTTTATCTGCCCATAAACCGAGAAGCTGGGCTCCGGCAATAGCGGGTAGTGCGATAAGTAGACCTGCGGCAGTGGTTCTCATTGCTAAGCCAAGTCCGTCTGCCAGATCATTAGGGGTAATGTTGCCTGTCGAGGCCGCGACGCCTTTAAACATC
Organism: Vibrio sp. VPAP30; assembly: GCF_001188205.1. Lineage (NCBI taxonomy): Bacteria > Pseudomonadati > Pseudomonadota > Gammaproteobacteria > Vibrionales > Vibrionaceae > Vibrio > Vibrio sp. VPAP30. Next base: position 202,143 of record NZ_LBLS01000013.1, on the reverse strand, counting down.
TCTATCAGACCTAATACTGTGCCTAGTAAGCCAATCAGTGGGCTAATTACCCCGATCAGTGTGAGCAGTCTTAGACCTGAATTTAGCTGGTGGCGTTTTTCCTGCAACCACATGCCCGCCGCGTCTTCACGCAAAGTCTTCGCAAATGAGTGGTGCGCAAGCAACATAGCCACACCTTTGTAGAGCAAAGGTCGGCGAGGTGAAAGTTTTTCAGCCAACGCCTCGATTTGATGGCTGTCTGTAGGACTAATTTGCTTTAGTTCGCTGCGAATGGCTCGTTTGCCAACACCTAGGCTAATCATGACTTGAAAAAGACGCTCGGCAATAATCATTAATGTTAGCGCTGAGCAGATGATCAATGGCCAAGCCATAAGACCTAATTGTTGTTGCAATTGCTGTAATTGTTCCATTATCGATCCAACTTAAAACGAACAGGGATTTGGACGCGATGAGCCATTTTTTGCCCATCGACAGAATGAGGTGAGAATCGCCATTTTTTGATAGCTGCCAATGCTGACTTGTCAAGCATGTCAGTGCCTGAAGATGAGATTAGGACTTGTTTAACCTGTTTACCATCTTCATCAAGCCAAATCTCATACAGGGCGATGCCTTCAATACCGCGTTTTCTCGCCAAGCGAGGATACTTGGGGGCTGAAGGGCGAGTGAGAAACGAAGGTCTGGTGACCATAACTGGTTGAGAACTTGCGCCCTGATTGACGAGTTGTGGCTGGGCTTTTGATTCGTGCTGTTTAGGCGCTTGTTTTTTTTCAACCACCTTTTGCGCAGTTTTTTCTTTTGGTTCGTCAGCCACAGGTTGTTTCTTCGGCACGGGTTTTGTTTTGGTGACCTTTTTTTCTACCTTGGGCTTATTCTTGACGATTTTCTTTTCAACTGACTTAGGTTGTTTTATTACCTTTTTAGGCTCATAAGGAGCTGGTTCTTTTTTACTCGGTTCTGGTTCAGCTTTTGGTTGTGATTGTGTTACCGGTTGTTCTATTGGCGTGGCAGGCTTTGTCGCGACTGCCTTAAAATTAATCGAAACAGAGCTTGATTGTGCCCCAGCTGGCATTGCAAAGGCTTTTGGCTCTTGTGCAACCAACACGAACGCAGCGTGGATAGCTAAAGAAATGCTACCTGCAATGGTGTATCGCTTGACGTTCACTAGAGTTCTCCATGATTCATATCGGTTACCAGACGGATTAGAATTATCACTCACAATGCAAATAAGATCAATTATCAATTGCATTATCATTACTGCCAATTTATGATCGCTACCAGTTTTTAAGAATTTAGCGTGAGGCTAGAGCTGACAAGCGCTGAGAGATTTATGAAATGCTAGATATTTATAAATTTGATGAATCAATTTTGGCGGCAGATACGCCTGATCCACTTCGATTTGCATTTGCCAAAAAGTCTTCCCCTCATGCAGGCGGTATGGCAGCCCCTTTATTGCCTGAACAGAAAGCTGAAATATTAAATAGACTCTATGCCTCACAAGGGAAAAAAAAAGATAAGCGCTGCTTATACATTCATATTCCATTTTGTCGAGTTCGCTGTACCTTTTGTAACTTTTTCCAAAATGCCGCTAGCCGAAAGCTTGTCGACGACTACTTCGAAGCCTTGATGGTTGAAATTAAGCACAAAGCAGCAATGCCTTGGACACAATCGGGGACATTTCACGCCGTTTATATCGGAGGTGGAACGCCCACAGACCTGTCGGCGGAGCAAATCGAGCGATTAGGCAAAGCCATTCGAGCGCATTTCCCTCTATCGACTGATTGTGAGATCACTCTAGAAGGACGAATTAATCGCTTTAGTAATGAAACGTTTGAGCGTGCTTTAGAGGGTGGTTTCAATCGGTTTTCATTCGGCATTCAGAGCTTCAATACTCAGGTTCGACGCAGTGCGAAACGCCTCGATGACCGAGATGCAGTACTAGAGCGTGTGAGCTCCTTAAGTGCCACTGACCAAGCGCCAATAATTTTAGACTTACTCTATGGTTTGCCTTACCAAACTTTAGAGGTGTTTGAGCAAGATCTGAACGATTTCATGTCGACAGGAGCTCACGGGTTAGATTTATACCAGTTAGTTGTTGGTGGTAACGCACCAATGTTAAACCTAGTGGAGAAAGGAAAGATCCCCGCGCCAGCAACAACGCCTGATAAAGCGTCAATGTACGAGCTAGGTTCCGCGTTTATGCAAAAACATCACATGCGACAGCTAAGCGTTAACCATTGGGCGGGAGACAGCCGTGAACGTAGCCAATACAACTCGTTAGCAAAAACCTATGCCGAGGTTTTACCTATTGGCTGCGGGGCAGGCGGCAACATCGGTGGCTACGGTATGATGAATCATCGAACACTAGAAACCTACATGACAGCAATGAAGTCTGGTGACTCACTAGTCGCGATGATGACTAAGCAGCACACGTTGGAACCGATTTTTTCTGTCCTGAAATCAGGCTTCGACCGCGGTGTTTTATCACGTGCGGCAATGCCACAATTCTTAGGCTTATCATCATTTGATTTCTTATTACCTTTATTCCACCACTGGCAAGAAAAAGGGCTAGTTCAAGTCGAAGGTGATTATCTCTCTTTAACTTTGGCTGGGCAATTTTGGGCAGTAAGCCTCGCTCAAGCTTGTATTCAAGTACTACAGTCAACGTATCAAGAAAAAAACGCGCTCGAATCAGTCGCGATGTAAACGGAAAAACTATGGAAGCACTAAAACAGCAGGTTGCTCAGCTTATCGAGCAAGAACCCACTCTATTACCCGCAGCCATTGCGGAGAAACTCAATGTCTCTGAATTTGAAGCGGTAGCGGCTTTACCTGAAGAAATGATTGCCCTAGTAGCTGGAGAGCAAGCTCAACATATCTTAGAGAGCTTGGTTGGATTCGGCCCTGTAACGACAATTGTTCATTCTTTTGGCTCAATCTTTGAAGTCAAAGCGCCGTTTCCTAAAGGGAAAGTAGCGCGTGGTTACTACAACTTGATGGGACGTGAAGGCGAACTGCATGGCCACTTGAAGCTAGATAATGTTAAGAACATTGCTTTAGTGAGCAAACCTTTCATGGGTAGAGAAAGCCACTACTTTGGTTTCTTCTGTGAAGCGGGAAATAACATATTTAAGATTTACCTAGGTCGTAATGAAAAGCGTGAATTGATTGAATCGCAGGTAGCGACATTCAAACAATGGCAGCAAGAGTTTAGAAAGTAATTCAGAATAATAATAGTAAGAGAAAGTTAGGAGCCTCAACATGGATCAACAAGTTAAACAAGAACGCCTTCAAGGACGTCTTGAGCCGGAAATTAAAGAGTTTCGCCAAGAGCGACGTACACTGCAACTGGCGACAGTCGATGAAAATGGTCGTCCAAACGTAAGCTACGCACCATATGTGCAAAACCAAGATGGCTATTTCGTGCTTATTTCTGAAATCGCTCGTCACGCGCGTAACCTACAGGTAAACCCGAATGTCTCGATCATGATGATTGAAGACGAAGACACCTCTAAGCAGCTATTTGCTCGTAAGCGTTTAACGTTTGATGCAGTGGCTTCTGTAGTCGAGCGTGATACCGAGCAGTGGACTCAAGTTGTTGCACAAATGCAGGGCCGATTCGGTGAAATCATCGAAGGTCTAAGCCAGCTACAAGACTTCGTTCTGTTTAACCTTAAAGCTGAGAAAGGCCTGTTCGTAAAAGGTTTTGGTCAGGCATATCAAGTTTCAGGTGATGACTTAGTAGATTTCGTTCATCTAGAAGAAGGGCATAAGAAGGTATCAAACGCTTAAATTTGTTTTAAATTTAAGAGCCTAGTAAGCTATTTCTATTCAAAGGAGCCACATTGGCTCCTTTATTTTTGCCAAGGATTTATAATGCGCCCTGTAAGTAAAGAGCATGGAGAGATCTGTTATCCGTTTATCTATGAAGATAGCCCTGTGTGTGATTTCGAAATTGCTGCTGATGAACTGTGTAGTCGAATCGGCTTAGTACTGACCATGGAATTAGACTCGCTGTGTCGTGATATTTTAAGCCGTATACAGCCAAATGTTTATCACTTGAACGGTTCTGTTCGAGGTAGATTAGCGATTGATGACCAGCAAGTCCAAGAGCTCTATCAAGACTATAACCTATTGCGAGATAAGTTAGATGGCGGGTTTCGAGGCTTTGTCCTTCCCGGCGGTCATCCCATTTCAGCAGAGCTGCACCTATGCCGAACTCAGGCAAAGAAAATAGTCCGCGCTTTGGTCGCTGTTGAACATTCCGGTAAAAAGTCCCCAGCGCCAATTTTATTCCGCTACGCTAACTTGCTCGCTAACGTGATGTACACATTAGCTTCTTACACCAATTTGCTTCATGAAGTTGAAGAAGTAGAGTTTGTCAGTCGCAGTTACTAAACGCAACATAAAGATAAGGGGAGGGGCTACACAGGCCCCTCATTGTTAGAAGCTAGAGCCTGGTTGTGTAAGGAACGCCACCTCTTCAGGACTGCTAGATCGCCCTAGAATGTCGTTGCGGTGAGGATAACGTCCAAATCTGTCAATGATCACCTTATGCTTCAGTTCAAACTCGTAATTGTTCTCCATTCCCGGGACGTTAAACAGCTCAACCGCTTGTTGATGGATGATCGCTGACTCACTGTGCATAAATGGCATATAGAGAAAGCTTCTTTGCTTGCTTTCTAACTCTTGGTCTAATCCGAGTGAGATTGCCTCTTGCGCGAGGGCGAGAGCCAAAGGATCTTGGGCAAATGCCCTGGGTGTATTACGATAGATATTGCGAGAAAACTGGTCTAGTACGATGACTTCAGCGAGTCGCCCTTGACTAGAGTCTCTCCACGCGAACAGTTCACTTTGGGCGGCACTATTAAGTAAATCTTCAAAGCGTGAAGTGATTGTCTTATCTAACTCTGAGCTGCTGACAAACCAGTCTTTTGGCTCTAATTCGTTGAACCAAAAATTTAGAACGTCTGTTGCATTGGGGAGTGTACTCATGATTCTATCCGTGTAATGAGGTGGGTCAACTGATGATGAATAAGAGTGGCGAGCTTTTCAACCCCAAGTTTCCAGTCTGGATTCGATAAAAAGTTGGAGCAGCTAAAGCGGATGCAATGTGAGTATTGTCCTGAGGTGTCAAAAATAGTTCCGGGTAAGATGCTGATTCCTAGCGATTTTGTTTGCTGATACAAGGCGTTGCTATCGAAACTACTTGGTAATGCGAGCCACAGTAAAAATGAACCTTGCGGCAAGAGTAACTTAAACTTTCCGTTTAAACTTGGGTATTGATTGAGGCAGTAGCTTAGCTGCTGATAAAACAGTTTAGTGTTACTTTGGTACAAACGCTTCATTCTTTGTACGTGTTGGCGGTACTTTCCTGAGCTAAGGAAATCAGCCACGGCAGATTGCATTAGATTCAGGCTGCCCATGTTGTCACACACAAGGAACTTTTCAATTTGCGCTTGGTATTGTCCTGCCAGTATCCAGCCGATACGCAAGCGAGAATCAAGCATCTTAGAAAGCGAATTCACGTAAATGACCCGATCTTGCGTATCAAGAGTCTTCAGTGGCGGGATCCCTTCATCAAATGCAAGTGCACCAAAAACGTCATCTTCAATAATGGGAATAGACCCAGTTACCTCTAGTAATTTCAAACGGTTGTCTAAAGGCATTCTCGCCCCGGTCGGATTGGTAAAGTTGGGGGTGACGAGCAGTGCTTTCACATCCCAGTTATCTAGTGCATCTTGCAATGACTGAGTATCGATACCAGTACGAGGACAGCTTGGAATCTCGACCACTTTCAGCCCTAATGATTCCATCAAAAGTAGGTTGCCAAAGTAACACGGTGACTCAACCGCAATGATGTCTCCTGCCTTGGTCAAAGCGCGAAGTGCTAAACTGATCGCTTGTTGGGCACCATGAGTAATGGCTATCTCATTTTTGCCAGCATTTACGCCGAGATCTTGGCTAATCTTAGTCAGGTGTTTGAGTAAAAGCTCGTTGCCAGGAGGCAGTTGATAGTGGCTTGGGGTATGGCTTTGACGTCGACTATGGCGACCTATTTCTGCATAAAGACTTTTAATCGCAGGCGTATCTATATTTGGATGAGCAGAACCTGTCGCCAAGAGCTCCTGTTGGTGTGAGTAAGTAAGGATCTCTTTGCAAACCGAAAGCAAATCAACGTTGTTCGGTGCATGTACCGACGGCGCTTGAGAGTGACGAGCAGACACGCGATAACCTGATTTAGGAACCGTATAGATCATGCCTTGTGCTTCGAGCTCTTGATAAGCACGAATGACGGTGTTTTTACTCACGGTTAATGTGTCGCTTAGTGAGCGAATCGAAGGTAGCTTATCTTCATCAGTCAACAAGCCAGTATCAATCTTCTGCCTGATGTATTGCTCAACCATCAGATACTTATTAGTCGCATTCATTAATCTGTACCCAAGAAATAATCCAAATCTGTATCTTTAAGCTTTTTCTGTACCTATTAAAGTAAACCTATATTAACAATTAGATCCAGAGGAAAGTTCATGTTAGTACGGCTCATCCCATTTGTGTTTGTTGTTCTTTGGGCTTCAGGCTTTGTTGGCGCAAGGTTTGGGCTTCAGTATGCCGAGCCCGCGACATTGCTTTCTTTACGTATGGTGCTGAATGTTGCCTTGTTCGCTGTTTTGATTGTGTTCTTACGTCGCCGATTACCAGCAGGTAAAGCTTTGCTGCATTGTGCTGTGGTTGGGGTACTTATTCATGGCTTCTATCTTGGCGGAACCTACCTCGCCATAGACCTAGGTATGCCTGCAGGGCTAAGTTCACTCTTGGTCGGTCTACAGCCAATATTAACGGCGCTAATATTAGTCTCTTTCGTTGGACAGTCGTTTAAGGCTTCTCAATGGTTGGGATTGGCGCTTGGCTTTGTCGGGATAAGTTTAGTCTTGATGGGCAAAGTAAGTTGGCAATCTGAAACGCACAAAACAGCGGCGATCATCCTTTGTTTGATCTCTTTGGTTGGTATCACCCTTGGCACCTTGTATCAGAAAAAATTCTGCCAAGGTGTCGACATGGTGGGTAGTGCGGCGGTTCAGTATTTTGCAGCGAGCCTGTTGTTTATCCCTTACGCGGTGGGTTTTGAATCCATGCAGGTGGATTGGAGTTTTTCATTTGTTCTTACCATGATTTGGCTAGTGGTCGTACTTTCATGTGTTGCGATTCTACTGCTGCTCTATATGGTAGAGCATGGGGCGGCATCCAGTGTGGCTTCCGTCTTTTACCTAGTACCGCCAACAACCGCAGTCCAAGCTTGGTTGATGTTTGGTGAGTCTTTCGATGGACTTGGTGTGCTTGGCTTTGCCTTTGCAGCTCTGGCGGTTTATTTGGTTGCCAAAGCGCCTGAGTTTAGCATCTTCAAGCGTAGAAAAGATAAAATCACTAATCCACACACTTTGTAGGTATTGGCAAATTTGGTGAAGGATCTATAATCCCGCTCCTTATTGTTGTTTGAGCTTTTTGTGTGAAAGAAAGTAGAAAACCAGGTCGAGTAGCTGCAATGAAAGGTATTATTGAGCAAGTAAAAAATACCTTACCTCTTTACGCGCCAGAAACGTTTGTGTGTGGCACCAAAGGTAATTGCGTCGGCTGTCCAAAGAAGTTGTTAGAAATGGTGGACTCTGAGATGAGTTATTGGGAGTCGGCGATAGATAGAGGTATCACTCCGCAGTTTGATGAGATTCGTCGATTTGGTAAAATGTGCTTAAGTGTTAAGCGCGGCTTAAGTCGAAACGGTCTAATTTAATTCCTCCTCCTCCTTTAGAACTGGCCATCCGTAGGCTAACTTTAGTATTAGATGGCAATTAGGGAGAGAACATTGTGAATCACAGTATCTCTATTCACCACTTGCTTGTGGCGCTTGCTGTTTGGTTATTTTCTCCAAGTGTGCTGAGCAACGAAAACGATCTGCGCGAAGTCTCGTTTTACACAGAGGCATATCCACCTGCCAATTTTCTGAAAGACGACATAATCACCGGCTACTCTGTCGAGATACTCATGGAGGCTAGCGCTTTAGTCGGAGAGCCTGTCACTTTGTCTCAGATGACGCTTCAGCCATGGGCGCGTTCTTATCGAACAGTATTGACGCACAAAAATTCCGTGTTGTTCTCCACGACGCGTTCTGAGCACCGAGAAAAACTGTTTCAGTGGGCAGGTCCAATTGTGGATATCAAAGTTGTAGTTCTGGCGCGCAAAGACGCCAATATCAAAGTTGATGACCCCCTTGATATGGCCCAGTACCGAATTGGTGTTATTCGTGATGATATAGGTGAGCAAAGCTTACTTGAGTTAGGCATTCCCCGTAACTCGATGCAAGAAGCCTCTTACGTAACCGTTCTTGCGGAACAACTAATGAAAAAGCGTATTGATTTGCTTGTATACGCTGAACGTGCAGCTTATTGGTGGTCGCGACAGGTGGGCGTAGATCCTGATATGTTTGAAGCCGTTTATGTGGTGAAAGAAGGGGATCTCTACTTTGCTGTCAACCGTAATACGGACAAAGAAATAGTCGATAAACTGCAAAAAGGGCTAGATCTGCTAAAACAAAAAGATGAATCAGGTAACAGCCGCTATCAACAAATACTCAATAAATATTAAGGACAGTATTTTGCTGTCCTTGCTCACTTAAACTTTGGCTTTTTTAACAAAGTATGGGTTATCGAATTTTTTAGGGTTTCCCAGCTCAGACAAGACCAATTTGTTCCATAGCTGAAGATCAAACATGCCTTTTTCAATAGAAGGATAGAGCGTTTCTGCTTCTTCAAGAGCAGAGCGAATAAACTGCTTCTTCTTAATTTGATTGTATTTGCGTGCTACTCGGTTGTGCTTAGCGATCCATTCTTGTTTGAACGCAATTAATCCTGGTTCAGCTTCTTCAAGTGGCAACCTCGATAGATAAATACGCTTGTACGATACCTTACGGTTCATCATGGTGCGCATAGCCGTTTGAATGTACTTACCATGATTGGTAATCGAGATATCGTTTTTATCAAAAAGTTGGACACTCCAACCCGACGGAAAAAAATTGGGCTTGCGGTACTGCTGGTTTCTAACTTCGATTGCTTGGTGCATGACAAGATCAGAAGTGCCGTTGAACGTCTGTTGCCATTTGCCGATTCGGATCTGTACAGCCGTTGGCAATCGATAAATATTGGTGAATTTATCTTGTTCCATATTAAGTACACTACTATACGTCTATGAATATGAAGACGGGAAAAAGGTGAACGCGTGGAGCACCTCGGACATTGTTCGATTTTTGTTCTGCCACAGTGTAAAGACTAGCAAGCAAGTAATCCAGTGTGTTTCGTCAACATTCAGTCAGAACTGTTGCGGCTTATTTAAGCGTTAGACTATACACGATAACTGCATGGTGTGCGAGAGTTGAGCAGAAGCAGATGTATCATTACGTTACACTAGAGCATAGCGTAACCGATACCTTATGTAATGTATCTAATACTATGGGGCTACAGCGCCACCTAGTGTTAAGTTGGTTGGCCACTTGGAAATTTGGTTTCCACCAAGAAATATATGACCTTTCACTGTCATTGTATCGGGAAACTTAGTGATCTTTGAACCGCCGATATATAGATTCCCATCTACGACTATTCCTTCAGGGAGCTGCTCTAGCGGGGTTCTTATAACACTAAGATCGCCTTTGACGCGTAATCTTGGAGGGAGCGAAGTGAGCGGCGTATCGGTTAAGTTGATGTAGCCGCCAACTTTTACACCCGAAGGCCAACGTGTCATTTGAGAGCCTAATAGGTTTGCATAACCCTTAATCTTCACCCCTTTATCAATTTTACTCAGGCTACAGTTTGTCGCAGTCAGGCTGCCTTGTATGTCTATTCCTTTTGGCAAGCGCTTGATAGAGGTTTTAGCGATGTTTAAATTTCCCTTAATCACTAAACCGCTCGGTAGCTCAGTGTAAGGTTTATTGCGTAGATCCAAGTTCCCGTAGTTATCTAGGTGATTCAAAATACGAAACTGATCAAGCACTACAGCATTTGCAGTCAGTGAGCAGGCGAGTATCAGAGTAGTAGCAAGTATACGCAGCATAACAATTGGTGTTGAGACGGTTGATACCTAGTATTAAGTCTAGGTCTTAATTGATCAATATTATTGAAAGGCTGAGAGCAAAAAACGGGCTGAATAGCCCGTTTTAGAGAAAAATCAAATAGTTGATTATCGTGCCAATGAACGAGTTTTTAGTTCAAAAATAAGCTTTTCAGCACTTACTTCAAACTTGAAACGAGCAGTCAGTTCAGTTGACTCTTCAGTGAATGGCGACACTTCATACTCAGCAGCCGCACAAACTTGCTTTGCTAGTTCGATGTATTTATTTAGCTCTGCTTCTAGTAACGTTTTGCCTGCCGCAAAAATAGTTACTTCAGCGACATCATCACCTTCTTTAATGATGAAACCCATTTCTCCTGCACAGCCACATGCTTCGCAAACTTGTTCTGGTTCGGTGCTCATCTCAAATCAATCCTCTTACAATTAATAGGGCTATATTAGCGACTATTTGACTGTGAATCCATAAAAAGCACTATGCTACCTTGAGCCGGAAATGCAGTATGAAATGTTGTTTGTTCAAAAAATACTCTAATAATAAGTGGCGCGAATGCTTCACGCTTAAGTGTGATTTAGATCAATAAATTACGAAAATTCATGTCACTCGCATGTTAGAATGCTATTCAGTTAGTTGTAAGCATCAACATTTTGTAAGATTATCGGTCGCTTATTATTATATAAACAAAAGATAACGCCCTTTAATTTCATAAATATCACCAATGGGATTTTATTGGGAATTAGCTTGCACTGCACTATAGTTAAATATGCCGTATTGTTTAATTGTGGCTGAGTCGTTTACGTTGATAGTTGACGTATAGTACTAGAGCAAAGTGAGCTATTAGGGCGTCAATAATTATAGACGGATATACAGAGAGAAGAGCCTAAACATGCCAAAGCGTAGTAAAGAAGATACCGAGATCACCATCCAGAAAATCATGGATGCGGTTGTAGACCAGCTATTGCGATTAGGTTACGACAAGATGTCGTACACAACATTAAGCCAGCAAACTGGTGTATCAAGAACGGGGATCAGCCACCACTTTCCTAAGAAAACGGACTTCACAGCCGCTCTTGATGGCCGAATTTTCAAAATGTTTGTTGAACATATTGAACTAGACAAAGGGCTAGATGCATTTTCATCTAGCTGGGTTGTTGCGTTAGATGACGAAGAGTTCCGCGCAATCTTGCGTCTATTGTTCCACCATATTGTTACTTCTCAAAGTACGCACGAATTTGCCACCAACGGTATCGAGCGCCTTTACAAGGTCTGCGAAGAGAAACTGGGTGAGGGTAGTGCGAAAGAGCTTGAATGGCTGATTGGTAAATCACTTATCCGTATGGCGCAATAGTCAAATAGAAAAAGCCTTCTTCGGAAGGCTTTTTTGAACTTGTCTTCATTAGCCTTGGCTAACTATAGCTTCCTAAATTGGGTAACAAGTTTCCCTTGTGAACCTAAGTTATCGACTAAACCTTCACACTCATCTTTAGTGTCACTTGCTAGAATATTCGTCGCCGCACACACATCACTGATCGACTGAACACTCGAGTTCATATCGTCTGTCACTCGCGCCATCTCTTCTATCGCAGTAGCGATTTGACTATTTCGATCCGAAATGTCAGTCACTTGATGAAGCAGTGAATCTAGCTTATCCCCTGATGTATTAGCGCAGTCGACACAAACATCCGAAAGCTGGTTGCCTTCGTTCATAGCCTGAACGGCTTTTTCGGTACTGACCTGAATCAGTTTGATGATGTTCTGGATCTCTTCTGTCGATTCGTGGCTTCGCTGGGCAAGTTGGCGAACCTCATCTGCAACCACTGCAAATCCTCTACCTTGCTCGCCTGCTCGTGCAGCCTCAATTGCTGCGTTAAGAGCAAGAAGGTTGGTCTGTTCAGCCACTCCCTGGATGATGACCAGTACTTCACCAATGGTTCGACCATGCTCAACCAGTTGTTGGATAACCTCTGAAGCAACGCCAAGCTGTTTAGACAACTCATTGATTGAGTCTATCGTTTGTGTGACAGAGGCTCTACCCTCATTAGCTGCTGTATTGGCTTGATCAGTGACGTCAGATGCGCTTTGTGCATTCTGGGCAATTTCATTGGCCGTAGAATGCATTTCGTTGATTGCAGCAGCGACTTGCTCTGTTTCGGAGGTTTGACCGACCAAATTCTCGGCGGTTGTTTCACAGTTTTTGGCTGAAGAACTCGCGGCCTTAGATATCTGTTGGTTTGAGTCTTGAATCCGACCCACGATGGAGTTGATTTCCGACTGGCGCATCTTAAATGCGAGTTGTATCTCTGATATGTCGTCGACCCGCTTGTTATAGACTAGTTCCATAAGTGGGTTGTCAAAAACTTTGCGCGCTTGCGCCGAGAGATCTTCTAAGCGCCTTGTTTGCGTATAGGCTGTTATGGTGCCGAGAATGAAGAAAAGCCAGATAGCCGCAATTGGGGAGTAAGCAGCGACACCACTGGTCACTAAAGCGGCCAATAGCAACACCGCAGACATACGTTGCCACAATCGGGTGCGAGGCAACTGGAGTTGAAGGGGGGTCTTTCCTTGGTTAAGTTGTGCGTATATTTTTTCGGCATTTTTTACATGTTTGCGATTAGGGGCCAGACGGACAGATTGGTACTCTACAGTTCTACCATTTTCTTTAATCGGAGAGGCAAAGGCATCAACCCAATAATGATCGCCATTCTTGCAGCGGTTTTTTACAAGCCCCATCCAAGAGTTACCCTGTTTAAGGTAACCCCACATGTTTTCAAATGCAGCAGGGGGCATGTCTGGGTGTCGTACAATGTTGTGTGGTTGATCCACCAGCTCATCAAGGGTATATCCCGCGACTTTGCAAAAATCCTGACTAGCATAGGTAATGTGACTGCTGGGCTTGGTTATGGAAAGTAGGTTGTATTCAGATGGATACGTGACTTCCTTCTGAGTTACCGGTTGGTTTACGCGCATAAGGTTCCCCTATTACTTCCTGTTCTAAAACGATTTCTATTGACCGAGTTTCATTCAGTATATGAACAAAATAAATACTTGACCTAATTACTGGGGATTATTTTGTTTTTTGATTCTTTTGTTATTTGTCAGAAAGATAATGTGGACTAAGCTTAATTGCATAATGAATGTTTAATGCTCTAGTTAAAGTGGGCAAATTCCGCGTATAGAAGCTAGGAGACAAGTATGTCGCACAGCACATCGGTTGGAACATACACAAGTGCAGCAAGCTTGCTTGAACTACACGACCTCAGTGAAGCTGATTTAGCGTTAATTCGGAAGTTTGGTGACCTAATGCTACCTAAGCTTCATGAATACGTGGGGCATTTTTATACTTGGCTAGAGAAACAACCCGAGTACCAACAGTTTTTTGCCGATGATAAGAAGCTCAAACGAGTTCAAAATGCACAAATTGAATATTGGAGCACTTTTTTTAAAGCTAAAGTTGATGACGAGTATGTAAAGCAGCGCCGAGCTGTCGGAGAGGTACATGCAAGAGTCGGGTTGTCCCTACCTACCTACTTCGCAGGTATGAATATATCAATGGTAATCTTTACTAAAAGGATGTACGACGGGAGTTTATATAGTGATGAGTACAGCTCGTTAGTTACGGCATTTACCAAACTACTCCATTTAGATACTACCATCGTAGTTGATACCTATTCGCGCCTTATTAATCGTCGTATTGCTGAACAAAGTGAAGCCTTGCTTGCGATGTCTACACCAGTCACTATGGTCTGGCAAGACATTTTGATGTTACCTATTGTGGGCATTATTGACTCGAAGCGTGCGCAAGACATCATGTCTGCGGTACTCAATAAAATATCAGAACACAGAGCCAAAATTTTCATAATGGATATCTCTGGCGTTGCAGTTGTCGATACCGCTGTTGCTAATCACTTTATCAAGATTACCAAAGCAACGAAATTAATGGGGTGTGATTGCTTAGTTTCAGGTGTTTCCCCTTCTATTGCTCAAACGATGGTCCAACTTGGTATCAATGTCGGTGAGGTACAGACCAATGCGACGTTGAGGGATGCGCTAGAAAACGCGTTTGAAATGATGGGGCTTAACGTTCAAGCACTTAAGACTTTTTCTTAGTCACGGCGTCGTACCGGATGAAAAAGTCTATTTCTATAAGCCAGCTACAGAATGTATTGGTGGCGACCATTCAAGTCGACCTAAGTCATAATATATTAGAGGACTTTCGCCATCATTTGCTGGAGAAAGTCGGTAGTCACTCAATCAGTGGGGTTCTAATCGACCTATCGGAAGTCAAAACATTAGACAGGGTCGACTTTGACCAACTGTATACGATAGCCAAAACCGTTGAAGTGATGGGAAGACGATGTTTGTTCGTCGGCATTAGGCCAGGTATTGCAATGGCGCTGGTCAATGTCGGTTACAACACAGAAAAGCTACCGTGCGCACAAAGTATCGATGATGGACTACTTGCGGTAAGAAGGGGGCCCCATGCTTGCTAGCTCTGTAGCCGAAAAAATACTTGAGAGTCATCATATCTATTCCGAAGCGGACGTGATGAGTGCAGTAATGGCAACCTATACCATCGCCCAGAAACTTGGATTCAGCGCTCCTTTGGTCAGTGAAATTGCAACATCTGTTTCTGAGTTGGCCACAAATATAGTCAAGTATGCGGGAGAAGGAGAGGTTTCCCTTCTTCAACTTGAGGTGAATGACAGCATTGGGATTAAAGTTGTTGCCGCGGACTCTGGAGGAGGGATTGCGGATGTATCTAGAGCTCTGACGGACAATTACTCTACCGGGAAATCACTTGGGTTGGGGCTTCCCGGAGTGGTCAGAATGATGGATGATTTTGATATTCAGTCTTCACCCGAACTCGGTACGACAGTCTCTATTACCAAGTGGAAAGATTAGTATGGGTTTTCAATACGGAGTGAAATGTATTCCATACCGAGATGAACCGGAAGCAGGAGACGGTTTCTATATATCAGAATTAGAGAACGGCTTGTTTGTTACCATCATTGACGTCCTTGGGCACGGTGTAAAGGCGGCAGCATTAGCGCGGCAACTAGAGAAACAACTCGAAGAAATAGCGAGTTCAGACATCGACTGGACAATGCGTCAAGCTCACCAGTATTTGCTGGGCACCATAGGTGCGGCAATGACGATAGTTTTTTTTGATGTAGAAGAACGAAAAGGTTACGGGTTGGGTGTCGGCAATACGCTGATACGGCAGTTAGGTGAAAATGGAGGAAGCTATCAGGCGCAAGCGGGCATTGTGGGTGAGCTGCTTCCCAACCTTAAGCACTTTGAATTTAACTTTGAGGGCGAAGATACCTTTTTATTCACAACAGATGGGGTGAAAGAGAACATATCTAGTTCCGAACTTGAAGATGCTAATGGGAAAGCCGTCGAGTACCTCTCTTCTTATTTTATCCACTCTTTTAGCAAGCCCTTCGATGATGCCACTGTAATTGTCGTGAGGTTCAGTGATGACTAGCCAGTTTCAAATTAGGGTTGCGAATAGTGATGTGTCCAGAATTGCTTTACGTCGAAAGTTTGCGTCTATTTTAGACACTCTCGGTTATCCAGCATTCGAGCGAGACCAATTGGTGCTTCTTAGCGGCGAAATTCCTCGCCATTTATTCAGCCTAACGGATCGCGTTAGCTTGGTTGCTAAGGTAATTGAAGATGCAATCGTACTCAAATGGCACTGCCCAGATATAAATGAACCGATTTCCAATCTTATTATCCCTTTGCTTGGAACTTGGGTTTCTGGACAGACACTGATATGGCGAATTGGACTGAGGTCACCACTTTCAACGCATCAGTTTTCTACTATCGCAGCCATACTTGAAGAGAAATCTCGCGACGAATTGCTTGAAGAGTTGCAACTAAAGAACCGTGCGTTAGCGGAGCATCAGCAAGGGTTAGAAGCGGAAATTGAGCGCCGAACAAAAGACCTTAAAGCGTCAGAGGCGTTGTCTAGTACCATCATTGATGGCGCACCCTCTAGTGTCGTTATTATTGATGTTATTCAGAAAATCATAATGTGGAATAAAACGGCTGAGCAGACGTATGGTTTTACTTCACAAGAAGCCGTCGGAAAAAACCTTTGTGAACTACTGAACATTGGGATTCCGACAGAGCTGCAAGAGGTACTGAGTGGTGAACTTTCGATAGATGATAAAGATAAAGTCAGTGGTGGCTTCTTTGAAGTAGAAACCTTTACCAAAACAGGAAAGATGATTCCAATTGACCTTGGGATAAGTATTTTTTGGTTTGATGAGCAGTGCTGCGCGGCGATGTTTTTACGTGATGTAACATCAAGAAAACGGGTGGAAGATGAATTAACGAAAGCGCGAGCCAAGGCTGAAGAAGCGGTTGAAGTAAAATCGATGTTCCTAGCCAACATGAGTCACGAAATTCGTACACCCATGAACGCAATCATAGGGATGTCACATCTTGCTCTAAAGACCGAACTATCTCCTAAACAACATGACTACCTAACTAAAATTCATAACTCTGCGTCTTTGTTACTCGGCATCATCAATGACATTCTCGATTTCAGTAAGATCGAGGCAGGGAAGCTGACCATAGAAGAAATTGAATTTTGTCTAGATGATGTTCTGCACAACGTTTCAATGGTTACGGGGCAAAAGGCCTTTGAAAAAGGTTTGGAGCTTCTATTTAAGGTTTCTAAAGATGTACCTAAAGTGATCAAAGGCGATCCTTTGCGCTTAGGGCAGATCATCATAAATTTGGTCAACAATGCAGTCAAATTTACAGCAGAAGGTGAAATTTCAGTTACCGTCACGGTCGAACCTGAAGCTACTGGCAGCGCCTATTTGTGTCTCGAGGTGCAAGATACAGGTATAGGAATGTCCAAAGATCAAACAGATAAACTTTTCAATGCGTTTACTCAAGCTGACGGTTCTACTACTCGTAGGTATGGCGGGACGGGGCTAGGGCTGTCCATATGTCGCAGGTTGGTGGAGCTAATGGGGGGGGAGATTCGAGTCGATAGTACGCCAAATCTAGGTAGTTGCTTCTCTTTCAGTGTGTTAGTGAGTTATGACGATTCCAACCAAGACAAATATTTGATCGTGCCTGACACGCTTCACTCAGTAAAAGCATTAGCTGTTGATGACAATGAACATGCCTTGCTGATCATGGAAGACATGCTCGATGTGTTGCCACAAAAGCCGAAGTTAGTTGATAGTGGAATAACAGCACTTAAAGAGCTTAAGCGTGCCTCAGAGGATGGAGAACCTTACAACCTTGTTTTTATGGATTGGAAAATGCCTGAATTGAGTGGTATTGAAGCGACACAGATGATTCGTCAGCAAATTAGCGCTGAACACCAGCCAAAAATGGTCATTGTTACTGCCTACGATAAAGATGATATCTCCGAACAATTTGACGACTTGGATATTGCAGGGTTCTTATCTAAGCCGATAGGACAATCTTTTCTTTTTGACCTGCTTGTGGACCTGTTTGCGCCAAATCGCTCAACTGCAAAATCTCACATAAAAAGCAGAAATTCAAAATATGAAAGTAGTTTTAATGGATTGAAGGCTCTTCTTGTGGAAGACAACGAGATCAATCAGCAGATCGCGGTTGAGTTAATGGAAGACAAAGCGATTCAAGTCACGGTTGCTAACAACGGATTAGAAGCATTAGAGACACTCGAGAAGGGTGAAAGTCACTTCGATATTATTCTTATGGATTTACAAATGCCGATCATGGATGGCTATGAGGCAAGTCGCCGGATACGCGCTAACAAAATATATGACGATATTCCATTAGTCGCCATGACGGCACATGCAATGGTTGAAGAGCGAGAAAGGTGCTTGAACTTGGGGATGAATGAACATGTTTCTAAGCCGATAGACCCAGAGGTATTGTACTCTACCATCAAACGTTGCTGCATCGACAAGATACAACAAAATGAGTCTAACGAGCTGTATATTGAAACCCCTGTCATAAGCCATGATGCAGCAATAGTGGGGGGGCATTCGATTTATGATATCGAATTACTTGATGCAAAAAGCGGTTTGATGAGAGTCGCGGGGAATGAAGTTCTGTATCAAAGGCTGCTCTCTCAACTAGTTGAGAAAGAGCACGATTTTTGCAAACGTTTAGATATTGCCCTAGAGAAAAACGATAACCAGCAAGCGAAACTTCTTATTCACACACTAAAAGGATCGAGTGGTAATCTGGGTGCTACTCGTCTCTCTGATATTGCAGCCAGATTAGAATTGCAATTTGAAGGGAGTGAGCCGAAGCCAGAACTGAAGAGCTTAACTGAGGAACTTAAATCTCACCTAGAGCCATTTTTCATGGAAATATGTAGAGGGTTAGGGAGACCTTATCCCACTGAAGTTAAAGAGAGTTTGGATGACGAGAGTATTGCACTAATTGCTCGTTTAGATATGTTACTTAATGAATTTGACTCAAGCGCAATTGAGTTTCTTGACGAGCACTACTTACGACTTAATACTTTACTAGAGTCAGAGAACTTTGAAGCCTGCTGTCGAAATATTCATGATTGTGATTTTCTTGCTGCGAGCAAGGCGTTAAAGAAGGCTATCAGTATCTACCCGTTAGATATAGATAAAGTGTTTGGAGAGTCAAGTGGCTGAATCGGTATCGAGTGTTCTTGTTGTCGACGACAACGCTGAAAATAGGGTGCTATTGAGTAGTTTGCTTAAGCCGCACCATAAAGTGGTTGTGGCGACAAGTGGGCAACAAGCGCTTTCTATTTGCCAAAAGCAAGCTCCGGATATCGTTTTACTGGATATTATGATGCCTGAAATGGATGGCTATGAAGTATGTGAAAAGCTCAAAGCCAACCCGAAAACACAGCACATTCCGGTTATCTTTCTCACTGCAAAAACCCAGATTGAAGACGAACAACGTGGATTTGAAGTGGGCGCGGTGGATTATATTTTGAAACCTATTAGTCCGCCTACTTTGTTATCTAGAATCAACACCCATCTGAAATTACGGTTTACGATGGAAGAGTTGTCTGAACAAAACGATCACCTTGAAGAACGGGTTAGGAAGCGGACCCGAGAGTTAGAGATGCTACAAGATGCCACAATCGGGGCGATGGCCTCATTGGCAGAAACCAGAGATAACGAAACGGGTAACCATATTCGCCGGACTCAGAATTATGTCAAACTTCTTGCAGAAGAGCTGCTATTGAATGGCTATTATACCGATGAGCTGAATCCAGAATCGATAGAATTGCTTTACAAATCAGCCCCTTTGCATGATATAGGTAAGGTTGGTATCCCCGACAGTGTATTGCTCAAACCAGGTAAGCTAACCGATGAAGAGTTTCAGCTAATGAAATTTCATACTACGCTTGGTCGTGCGGTACTGCTCACAGTTGAGGACTCTATTGACTTTAAGTGTGATTTCCTCCAGACCGCCAAAGAAATAGCCTATAGTCATCAGGAAAAGTGGGATGGTGGTGGTTACCCTGAAGGTTTGTCTGATTACGATATCCCTCTTAGTGCACGTTTGATGGCTGTGGCAGATGTTTATGATGCCTTAATCTCTGAACGCGTTTACAAGCCTGCTTTCTCTCATGACAAAGCAGTAAGCATTATTGCCGAAGGGGCGGGGACCCATTTTGAACCACTGTTAGTGGATACTTTTCTAGCGATAGAAGATAAATTCAGAGAAATAGCCTCGACATTTCGTGATGAAGGGTTTGACGAAGATTCATTTAACCAAAAAGCGAGTGGTGATGAGTAAGCGGATAGTCGTGTTAAGTGGTCTTATCTATTGTTTACTCAAAAGAATTTTCAGCCTGCCGTGCCTGGTGCGCTATCGTTCTGTTACACTCTAATAATAAACTAAAAATATAGGAGTAGGTGTACGCATGTCTTTTCCGGTACTTATATGCGATGACTCCGCTTTAGCGAGAAAGCAAATGGCTCGCTCACTGCCTGCTTCGCTAAACGCTGATATCACCTTTGCCGTCCATGGATTGGATGCTTTAGAGCAGCTAGAACAAAATGAATTTAAGCTGATGTTCTTGGATTTAACCATGCCAGAGTTGGATGGGTTTGGAACATTAGAAGAAATTGGCAAGCGAGGTATTGGTGTTCCTGTGGTGGTTGTATCAGGGGATATTCAACCTAAAGCTAAAGAACGAGTGATGACGCTTGGAGCAAAGGCGTTTATCCAGAAACCAATCGACAAAGATGCACTTAATCGAGTGCTTAAAGAGTTAGTTGAGCCCCCAACTCAACCAAGAATTGTCACCCCTGTTTCTGTTGAATTACCGATACTCCGCCGCCGCGACATTTATATGGAAGTGGCGAACGTGTCTATTGGGCAAGCCGCTGATGCGTTGGCTAGACACTTTGATGTGTTTGTCCATTTACCCTTACCAAACGTAAACATACTAGAAGTGAGTGAGCTTCACATGGCTCTTCGGGACCTAGCGGAAAACGACCAAGTCTCAGGTGTGTGCCAAGGGTTCAGCGGAGAAGGAATTGCTGGTGAAGCTCTGGTGCTCTTGAGTGATTCCAGCGTGTGCGACCTGAAAAAGTTAATGAAGATACCAACGGATAGTGAAGAGTTAGAAGAACTTGAACTATTAATGGATGTGTCAAATATCTTAGTGGGGTCATTCTTGAATGGTTTGGGTAAGCAAGCTGAGGTGCGTTTCTTTCAGAGCTCTCCAGTTTTGTTGGGGCAGCATATTTCTATCGATTCTGTTATTTCTTCAACGACGGGGGCGTTTAAAAAGACCATGACATTTGAAGTCAGCTATAACATTGATGGGACGTCGATACGCTGTGATTTACTGTTTATGTTTGTGGATGAATCATTGCCACTCCTAGACAACAAACTTTCGTATCTAATGGAGGACTTCTAATGTTATCTCTTCCAGCTGAGTTTGAGCAGTTCCACTGGATGGTGGACATGGTGCAAAACGTTGATTTGGGGCTAGTTGTTCTTGATACCGACCATAATGTTCAGGTTTGGAATGGCTTTATGACCCACCATAGTGGCATACAGGCGCATGATGCGATTGGTAAGTCTCTGTTTGAGCTATTTCCTGAAATTCCACAAGATTGGTTTAGACTGAAAACTAAACCTGTCTATGATTTAGGTTGTCGCAGCTTCATTACTTGGCAACAGCGTCCATATTTGTTTAAGTGCCGAAATGTGCGCCCAGTGACCCAACAAGCTGACTTCATGTACCAGAACATCACCCTCAATCCGATGCGCACCCCAACTGGAGAAATTCGTTCCATGTTTTTATCAATACAAGATGCGACTGCCGAGGCACTGGTTTCTAAGAATCAGTAATCTGTAATCAACGCCAAGGAAATCCTTGGCGTTGTTGTATATGCTTTTAGTATCAGTCATCAATCCTTCGTATCAATGAACTCAGCACTTCCTTTAGAACTCTATACCGGACAACAAGTCAAATTGGGTGAGCAGCAAGCGGCAAAGCTCGCTGGCGTTGAGATGTATACACTAATGCTTCGAGCTGGGCTGGCAACTTATCAAGTGATGAGAGACAAGTTTCCTCATGCAAAGAGCATTATGATCATGGTAGGTACAGGAAACAACGGAGGAGATGGGTTTGTCGTCGCCAAGTTGGCTAAATCAGATGGTTTAGAAGTTTCTCTTTATCTATACGGTGATGAGGCAAAAGTATCTGGCGATGCGGCTAAAGCCAAACAAGAGTGGACTGAGTGCGGTGGAAAGATTCAAGCGTTCGACTCGTCGGATTGGTCGAAAACCAGCGCGGATGTGTTGATTGACGGACTATTGGGCACAGGTCTTACGGGAGAGGTCAGACAACCACTTCAAGATCTAATCGCAAAGGTCAATGACAGCCAAGTTCCGGTTATCGCGATAGATACCCCTTCCGGTTTGTGTACCGACAGTGGTCAAATCTTGGGAAATGCGATCATTGCAAAACACACAATTACGTTTATTGGCGTAAAACAGGGTTTAACAACCGGACAGGCGAGAGCTTATACAGGTGAGCTTCACTTTGCGGGCTTAGGCGTTGAGAATGAATTTAGGCAGTGCGTCGAAGCCAGTAGCCGTTTTATCGATACGGAGCAATTTCGCTTAGCGATGCCGCCCCGTATCGCGACGGCTCACAAAGGCAATAATGGTCGATTGTTATGCCTTGGTGGTAATCAAGGTTACGCGGGCGCCATTCGTTTATGCGCAACGGCCAGTGCTCGGTGTGGTGCTGGCCTGATACGCTCGCTATGTCATCCAAGCTCGGCTCTACCATTACAGATTGCGTGCCCTGAAGTGATGACACTTGGTTGGTGCAGCGAAGTCAATTATTTGCAAGAGTCCCTAAGATTTGCCGATGTCATCGCTTTAGGGCCGGGATTGGGTACAGATGATTGGGCACATGTGCTCTACTCCAATGTAAAAAACATAGAAAAAAACAAAGTGATCGATGCCGATGGGTTGAATTTGTTAGCTCAGCAACCTCATGTTGATGATTTGCGAGTCATCACCCCCCACCCAGGAGAAGCGGCTCGCCTTTTGGGATGCAGCGTCAGAGATATTGAACAAGATCGCTTTCAAGCTGTGCGAAATTTACACAACAAATACGGTGGCGTTGTTGTGTTAAAAGGCGCTGGAACTTTGATCTATGATGGAGAAAGCGTCTATCTTTGTCAGGCTGGAAATGCAGGTATGGCGACGGGAGGAATGGGAGATGTGCTTACTGGTATTATTGCCGCTTTGCTTGTTCAGGGAATGTCGTTAGCCAACTCTGCGAAGTTTGGGGTTTTGATGCACAGTGTTGCCGCAGACAATATTGCAAAGCACAAAGGGCAAATCGGCATGCTCGCCAGCGATGTGATCGACGAATCAAGGAAAGTGCTCAATAGCTGGCTGAACTGATTGCTTTTTGAACTTTTCTCAACCAATTCTGTGACTTCGATTGTTATTTCACATTAATTCGTTACAATGCTCCTTCTTTCCTGAGTTGTGCATCCGTATTTGCGCAGAAAAGGACACGAACTCTCGTCTTTAATCTTTGAATTCTCATTAAAGACTCGTTTTAAATTGCATGTGTTGCTTGGTGTGCAACACCACTGTAAAGGATATTTTAATGCCTATTATTACTCTTCCTGACGGCAGTCAGCGTCAGTTCGACAACCCAGTTTCTACTCTTGATGTTGCTCAATCTATCGGTCCTGGTCTTGCGAAAGCAACCATTGCTGGTCGTGTTGATGGTAACCGTGTTGATGCATGTGATCTTATTGAACAAGATTCAAGCCTTGAAATCGTCACAGTAAAAGATGAAGTAGATGGTCTAGAAATCGTTCGTCACTCATGTGCTCACCTGCTAGGTCACGCGATCAAGCAGCTTTACCCTGAAGCAAAAATGGCGATCGGTCCAACAATCGATAACGGTTTCTACTATGATATCGATCTTGAGTACTCTCTAACGCAAGAAGATCTAGAGAAGATCGAAAAGCGAATGAAAGAGCTTGCCAAGACCAAATACCAAGTTATCAAGAAAAAGGTTAGCTGGCAGGAAGCACGCGATGCATTTGAAGCTCGCGGTGAAACATACAAGATGGAAATTTTGGACGAAAACGTCTCTCGTGATGACCGTCCAGGCCTATACCATCATGAAGAATACATCGATATGTGTCGTGGACCTCACGTACCACATATGGGTTTCTGTCAGCACTTTACGCTACTGAACGTAGCAGGTGCATACTGGCGTGGTAACAGTGACAACAAGATGCTTCAGCGTATCTACGGTACTGCGTTCCACGACAAAAAAGCGCTTAAAGCACACCTAACTCGCCTAGAAGAAGCGGCGAAGCGTGACCACCGTAAGATTGGTAAGCAACTAGACCTATTCCACATGCAGCAAGAAGCACCGGGTATGGTGTTCTGGCACCACAATGGTTGGTCTATTTTCCGTGACTTAGAAGTATTTGTTCGCGAAAAACTGACAGAGTACGGCTACCAAGAAGTAAAAGGTCCGCTTATTATGGACCGCGTTCTTTGGGAACGTTCTGGTCACTGGGACAAATACGCAGAAGCAATGTTTACGACTTCTTCAGAGAACCGTGAATACGCGCTTAAGCCGATGAACTGCCCAGGTCACGTACAAATCTTTAACCAAGGTCTAAAATCTTACCGTGACCTACCGCTACGTATGGCGGAGTTTGGTTCATGTCACCGTAACGAACCATCTGGTGCACTACACGGCATTATGCGTGTACGTGGCTTCACTCAAGATGATGCACACATCTTCTGTACTGAAAGTCAGATTCAAGAAGAGGTGACTAGCTGTATCAAGATGGTGTACGATACGTACCAAACATTTGGTTTCGACAACATCGTTGTTAAACTGTCTACTCGTCCTGAAAAGCGTGTTGGTTCAGATGAGATCTGGGATCAGTCTGAAGATGCGCTTAAGCAATCTCTTGAAGCGATGAACATCGCTTACGAAATTCAAGAAGGCGAAGGTGCGTTCTATGGTCCGAAGATTGAATTTACTCTTCATGACTGTTTAGATCGTGCATGGCAATGTGGTACAGTACAGCTTGACTTCAACTTACCAGGCCGTCTAGGTGCAACCTACGTTGATGAGAATAACGAGCGTCAAACGCCAGTTATGATTCACCGTGCGATTCTAGGTTCACTAGAGCGTTTCATTGGTATTTTGATTGAAGAATACTTTGGCTTCTTCCCAACTTGGTTATCGCCAGAACAGGCTGTAATCATGAACATCACTGATAAGCAGTCAGATTATGTTCAGGAAGTGGCACAAAAACTACAAAAATGTGGAATTAGAGCCAAAGCGGACTTGAGAAATGAGAAGATTGGCTTTAAAATCCGCGAACATACTTTGAAGCGTGTACCGTATATGCTTGTTTGTGGCGACCAGGAAATGGAAGCAGGCGAAATTGCAGTACGTACTCGTAAAGGCAAAGATCTTGGCAAGTTTAAAGTGGATGATTTTATTTCATACATCCAAGACGAGATCTCAAGCCGTAAGCTCAATCTGGAGGAATAAACTATTAAAGGCGGAAGACGCGGCCAAGTACCGGCCAAACAAAATGCTCATCGTTTAAACGGTGAAATTCGTGGCGTTCGTGAAGTTCGTTTAACTGGCGCTGATGGTGAATCAGTTGGTGTTGTCTCTATTCAAGAAGCAGTAGCAGCAGCTGAAGAAGCGGGTATGGATCTAGTAGAAATCAGTCCAAACGCTGAGCCACCAGTATGTCGTGTAATGGACTACGGTAAATTCCTCTTTGAGAAGAGCAAATCTGCTAAAGAGCAGAAGAAGAAGCAAAAACAGGTTCAGATTAAGGAAGTAAAATTCCGCCCTGGAACTGATATTGGAGACTATCAGGTAAAACTACGCAACCTGACGCGTTTCCTTGAAGAAGGCAACAAAGTGAAGGTAACAATTCGCTTCCGTGGCCGAGAAATGGCACACCAAGAGATCGGTGTTGACGTTCTAAATCGTCTTAAGGAAGACACTGTTGATTTAGCAGTAGTGGAATCTTTCCCTAAGAAGATCGAAGGTCGTCAGATGATCATGGTTCTTGCCCCTAAAAAGAAGTAATTAACGGCTTTACAAGTAATAGAACGCAGCTGCCGTAAGGTGGCTGGGTTTTGTTCGCCCTAATTACTATTGTTTAAAACAACTCAACAATGCGGAGTTATTCATCATGCCTAAGATGAAAACCAACAAAGGTGCTGCTAAGCGTTTTAAGAAAACTGCTGGTGGTATTAAGTTTAAGCACGCTACTAAACGTCACATCCTGACTAAGCGTACTACTAAGAACAAGCGTCAGCTTCGTCCAAATGCAATCCTTCCTAAGTGTGAAGTGGCTGCAGTTGCTCGTATGCTACCATACGCATAATTCTTTTTAGTTTATCAATCGTTTAGTTTAGGAGAAGCATAATGCCTCGCGTAAAACGTGGTGTACAAGCTCGTGCACGTCATAAGAAAGTTCTAAAACAAGCTAAAGGTTACTACGGAGCACGTTCACGTGTTTACCGCGTAGCTTTCCAAGCAGTTACTAAAGCTGGTCAATACGCTTACCGTGACCGTCGCAACAAGAAACGTCAATTCCGTCAACTATGGATTGCACGTATCAATGCTGCATCTCGTCAGAATGGTCTATCTTACAGCCGTTTCATCAACGGTCTTAAGAAAGCATCTATCGAGATCGACCGCAAGATCCTTGCTGACATCGCGGTATTCGACAAAGCTGCATTCGCAGTTCTAGTTGAAAAAGCGAAAGCTGCTCTTTAATTAGAGTCAGTGATTAGGATTAAGGAAAGGAGAGCTTCGGCTCTCCTTTTTTGTACCTATTGTTTAGTAGACGCCTGCCTTTATTTATAAACCGACAACGATGCTAGTAATTGTCGGCTATTATTCCTTTAATGATGTAGGAAGGCAGTATCTATGGTCATCGTGCTTGAATCAGAACTGGTTTGTCCGAAGTGCCAGAATAAACGCATTGAAGTAATGCCTACAGATCACTGCGTTTACTTTTACGAGTGTACCAATTGTGGTGAGCTGTTAAAGCCAAAGTATGGTGATTGTTGCGTGTTTTGCTCCTATGGCACCGTTCCCTGCCCACCAGTACAACGCCAAGGAAGTTGTTGTTAATTGCGCGGGCTTGGTTTTGCCTACCTATAATCATGTTTGATTGGAAAATCATAACCAAGGAGTGGGCAATGATCGAAGTTATCCCCAACTGGCATCCATTTGCGGTGCATTTTGTTATCGCCCCAACGGTTATTTCATCTCTGTTCTATATTCTTAGTTTGTTTCCTTTTCCTGCTAACTTACGCTCTGAGTTACTCATCGTGGCTAAGTGGAGCTTATTTGTAGCTACAATTTCTAGTCTTATTGCTGCCATTACAGGGTGGTATGCTTTTAATACCGTTGTACACGACGAGGCGGGGCATGCTGCAATGCTGCTGCACCGCAAGGCTGCCATTGTTTCCGTCGTACTTATGTTTGTCTCTCTAAGTGTATTACTAGTAATACGCAATAAGACAGTCAACGTATGGTTTATTGTCATCGCGCTAGTCTCGACCATGAGCGTGCTTGTCACCAGTTATCTTGGTGCAGAAAATGTTTATCGCCATGGCATAGGTGTGCAGCGGATTCCGGAGATAGTAAATGGAGTCGGTCTTGAGGATCATAGCCACCATGATCATGACCATTAATCGATGTTGTTGATTTGGTATAAATTCCTATTGCAAACATATTGAATTCACTTAATATTTTGAATCAAACTCATTATGCACCTGAGTTGGCAAAATAGGTATTAGGGGTAGTATGCAAGTAAAGGAAGCATTTGAAGCGACGAGTAGTGCAGAGAAAGCCGCGAGCTCGTTGTACAAATGGATTGCAGGTAATCGCGGGCTTAAAAGAACAGTTGCAGTTGAACTGCAAGAAAACACCGAGCTAATTCGTTTGTATGTAGAGACGCGTTCTGGGTATGAACAACTCATTCCACAAATTAAAGAATCCGCCTATCGACAAGCCCTACAGCAAGGGTTTAACTTTAACTCACTCAATCGCTCTAAAATTGATGCTGCTAGTACCAACGGGATCAAGCAACTTGAACGGTATCACGGTTGGGAAACTCAGCAAGTGATTGAAAATATCTACGCTAAAATCTCTGTTATTAAAGTGGCGGTCAATATTAATGATAACGCAAAGCCCTTGCGGCTAGGGGTAAGGCTGCACAATATCTTTAAACTTCTTGTGATGTTATCGAACCATATTGGTCAAAATAAAATAAGCGAACAGGGTTAGGACATGGATATACTGATTGAACAAGAAAAAGCGCTACATCAGTTTTCAGTTAGACAAGATAATACTGAGCGAGAGCGACTAATCCACCCAACATTTCGTGAAGTGGGGAAGTCGGGTACCAGTTTTGACTTTGCGACCATCGTTGAAATGATGGAAGGTGAAGAAACTTCTGAGGTTGTCATTCATTCACAGGACTATGAATGTATCCAACTCGAACCTTCTGTTCAGCTTCTCTTGTATAAATCCGCACTAATCTCTGTTGATGGCGAAGTGAGCAATTATGCCAAACGCTCTTCGATTTGGGCATTTACTGGGTGCAATTGGCAACTTAAATATCATCAAGGTACGCCTTGCCCTGCTTTTGAATTCGAATCTTAGGCTTATCTCCAGGCTCAATCGAGTGTACGATGAGTAGCCAGCTATTCGTCAAGGAGGACAAATGGAACTAAGACAAGTACAGCTCACGGATGCTCGATGGATTGTGGGTATCTACAATCACTACATTGCTACTACTGCGATTTCCTTCGAAGAAGAACCAATTTCTGTTGAGGAGATGGAGCTAAGGATCGATGCTGTTCTCACCGCAGAGCTTCCTTGGATAGTGCTCGAAGAAGAGGGGCTGCCTCTTGGGTATGCCTATGCAGCTAAATGGAAGTCTCGAAGTGCTTATCGATATACGGTTGAGCCATCCATATACCTATCCAGTGATGCGAAAGGTAAAGGGGCAGGTCAAAAGCTATATCGCTCTCTCATTGCTCAATTACGCGAACTAGGCATTAAGAATGCGATAGGAACGATTGCACTTCCAAACCCCTCGAGTGTGGCACTACATGAGAAGTTGGGCTTTAGAAAGGTCGGTGAGTTTGCCAACATTGGCTTCAAGTTTGATCAACATATTTCCGTAGGTTATTGGCAGTTGGAGCTTAACTAAGTTGACTAAGAGAACCTGTAATAGCCACTA
Source organism: Vibrio sp. VPAP30 (assembly GCF_001188205.1). Taxonomy (NCBI): domain Bacteria; kingdom Pseudomonadati; phylum Pseudomonadota; class Gammaproteobacteria; order Vibrionales; family Vibrionaceae; genus Vibrio; species Vibrio sp. VPAP30. The sequence goes on along the minus strand of NZ_LBLS01000013.1, from coordinate 173,259 downwards.
CGACGAACAAAGGGAACGATAGATACTGATATGAAGCCAGAACAAATAGGCAAGGCATACGACCAAATTACTCACATTTGGCAAGGTGAAAGTTTCAACTTAGAGAATGGCATTGAGCAACACAAGCGTGCCATTTCGTTTACGGAGAAACGCGGAAAAGCACTCGATATTGGTTGCGGTTGTACTGGGCGATTTATTGATTTGTTGTCTAGGGAAGGATTCACTCCTTCAGGTATGGATATATCGAGTGAGATGTTGGCGCTAGCCAAAGAGAAACACCCAAAGGTAGAGTTTATCAATGCTGATATCTGTCAGCACGAATTTGATGACAAATATGACTTTATAACCGCTTGGGACAGTATTTGGCATATTCCTATAGATCAACAGCGCCAAGTTATGACAAAGATAGTCGATATTCTTAATATCGGTGGTATCTTTATTTTTTCATTTGGCGGAACAAGTGAAGAGGGCTTTCATACTAACAGCTTTATGGGGCCTGAAGTCTATTACTCGTCACTAGGAACCAACGGTTTTCTAAGCTTGTTTATTGAGTTGGACTGTATGGTTCGACACCTCGAATTTGACCAATATCCAGAGTTTCATACCTATTTGATTGTAGAGAAGCTTCAATGAGCTTAGATTTTTCCAACTGCCAGATTAAAGGTTAAGCATGAGTCAAGAAGTACGTGTTGGCGTAGCCGCCATTATTAAACGAGATAATCGGATCCTTTTGGGTGAGCGAATTGGCGCTCATGGGGCTAATACATGGGCGACACCAGGAGGGCATTTAGAGTTTGGTGAGTCAATTGCAGAATGTGTTCAGCGTGAAGTACTTGAGGAAACCGGGCTACAGATTAGCGCTACCACGAAACTGGGTTTCACCAACGACGTGTTCGAACAAGAAGGTAAGCACTATATTACTTTGTTTGTTGTGGCAGAAAACGCGATTGGTGACGCAAAGGTTATGGAGCCGAATAAGTGCAAGCAGTGGAAATGGTTTGCAGTAGATTCACTTCCTGAGCCATTGTTTTTGCCGATGAAAAATTTTTTGGCTGAGAACCCAAGTTTAACTACTAAACCTTGAGTCACAAAGGCAGCTTTTTAAGTTATACAGGATACGAAAGCAGGCAAAGGTGTGAGTTGAGTTTATATACAGCTATAAGAACGAACAGTTAGAGGGAATACCATGTCAACGGAGCTGAAAGCGTCTTCAATTAAAGTTCAGGAATTTCTATTAAGTCGTGACCATGATTTTGTCATTCAGAAAATGCCTGCCTCGACCCGTACCGCACTCGAAGCGGCTGATGCGATAGGTTGTGGTGTCGCCCAAATTGCCAAGTCGCTAATTTTTAAAAACGGCGAAACAGGGGAGGCTGTGCTTGTTGTTGCTTCAGGGACCAACATGGTTTGTGCAGACAAAATTAAACAGCAAACGGGGATCCCACTTGAAAAGGCAAATGCGACATTTGTTCGTGAGAAAGTTGGATACGCGATTGGCGGCGTCCCCCCCGTTGCTCATACGTCGAAGGTCCAAACCATACTCGATCAGGATTTAAAGCAATACGGCGAGATTTGGGCCGCAGCGGGAACGCCAAATACGGTATTTAGGCTTAAGGCGAGTGACTTAGATAGTTTGACTGGCGGCCAGTGGCTTGATGTTGCTAAGTAAGCCCACCTTCTATTATTTACGCTGAAGAATTAGTATGGAACTAGACATTTATCAAGTTGACTCATTTACCTGCCAGCCTTTTAAAGGAAACCCGGCAGGCGTTTGTATTACCCAAGAGCCTCTCGAAGAGTCAGTGATGTACTCGATTGCTGAGGAAATGGCCGTATCAGAGACTGCATTCCTTACTTTAAGCAACATGCAATTGAGATGGTTTACGCCAAAAGTCGAGGTTGTCCTTTGTGGGCATGGAACACTTGCAGTCGCACATATTCTTCAGCAGAAAGGTAAACTTAGCGTTGGCGAGAGCATCAGTTTCAATACTCTGTCTGGCCCTTTAACTGCCAAAGTTAATGAAAGTTGCATTGAACTTGACTTTCCTATCGCGAGCTTATCTTGTTATGAGGTTTGTAGTTCGCAGCTGTTTGAAGCTTTGGGTCTCAACCTGAATCAAGTTAATGCAGTAAAGCAGTTTGATGAAAAAGTGTTGATACATGTATCGGATTCAGAAGTGCTCTGTCAATTGAATCCTAATTTTGATGCATTGAAGCAACTAGAAGGTCGTGGAGTTGTTGTTACTGCGCAAAGTAAGAATACTGGAACTGATTTTGTTTCTCGCTACTTTGCGCCATGGGTGGGGGTCAGCGAAGACCCTGTCACTGGTTCTGCTCATTGTGCATTAGCCGTGTACTGGCAGCAGGAGCTAGGAAAAAGTAACTTTTATGCTTACCAAGCCTCCCCTCGGGGTGGGTATATTGGTATAGAGATAGAAGGCCAGCGAGTGAAGTTAAGCGGTAAAGCACGTACTACCATTTCTGGGATACTGCACTTGTAACGCGAAACAGTTAATACCAATCGGGATAACTAGATATTTATTTTGGTTGGTATTGATTAGCTCGCAATATTCATGGTTATATTCAAGTCTAACGAAAGCTTCGACAGTTTATCTTTTAACACTCGACGGGTTTTATCCAGCTCTGCAACTTCAACTTGTTTGCCTTTTGAATGGACATCAAGGTTAACCCTCAACTCACGTCCAACCTTAGTGACGGCTGCTACTTTTAGCTGCTGAGACACTTGCTTGTCTAATGCGGAGACTTCTTTGTCAACTGCGTTACAAATGGCTTCCTCCGGTTTCATCATCAGTAGTTCTCGAAGAGCCCCCAGCAACATATCAAGTGGCACCTTGATGAAGTAAAAAGACATTAGGATCATCATCATTGGGTCAGCATAAACCGCGTATTGCGCAAAAGGAGAAATGGAAACTAACCAAGCGGCTACAAAACCTAACGTGACAGCAACACTTAATAGAGTATCCATTTGCCACTGTTTGCTCTCTGCTTCAATGAGCCCAGAAGAGAAGCGTTTTGATTTGTTGGCGATATGCCACCAAGCATAGCCACAACCTAGTACGTTCACTATGCCAAACAGTGTCGCAATGCTCGCGTCAACCTCTCGGCCGCCAGTGAACATGGCCGTTACTGCTGAGTATAGAGAAACGCTAACAATAGCGAGAATGACACTACCTTTAACGGCAATCACAACAGGTTCTAATACCGCTTTACCAAATGGAAATTGGCGGCTTGAAGGACGCTCAATAAAGCGTGAAACGGCCAGCGACAATAAAGTTAACAGCAAGCTGACCAGAGAGTATACACCGTCAAAGACGATAACTAATGAGCCGACAAGCAATCCGAGTACTAAACCTGCACCTGCAAAACCTGATGCGAGTATTGCAGAGAAGGTTAGAATTCGTTTTTCATTTAAGCTTGTCCTAGCACACATACTGAAATCTCTTGTTTATAGACACTTACAGTGTTCTCAAAACTAGAGCATTTCACAAACATTATATACGTTTTAAGTATGGTGTATTTTTGTTCTATTTTGCTTTGTCATTAAAATTCAACAAGATAGAGTAGATTCTTGGTGTCATGATTATTGACGCTCACTGATGGTTGTTTCTTGAGCAAGGCGCTAGAAATCAAACAGGTACTCGTTGAGCTTGTCGGCTAGCCAAGACATTCCAGGGTGCTCTGTCATACCTGCTGCGGTAAACATACAATAGTCTTCCTGTGTTAAACCGTAAGTATGCTTAATGACTGCAAGATCTTGTTTTCTCAGTAAATGGCGGATAAGAGGTTCGGGTAGCACGCCCCAAGCGTCTTCTTCCATAATCGTATTGAGCATGTATTCAAAACTTGAGAAACCGATATAGCGAAGAGAAAAGGGTTGTAGCTCAGGGTTATCTTTCTCATTAAGGTAGACCATGACAGCTTGCATGGCGTTGCGTAGTACATCGTCGGAAACGCGGCGCAACCGGGCTAACGGGTGGCTGGTTCGACAAACCGACATTAACCTTATCTTTCCGAGTGGCTGATACGTTACTAGTGGGTCGTCGAGGCGTTCATAATCAACACCAAAAGCAAAGTCGACTTGAGAGGTGGCAACGAGATTGGCTAGGTCACCGCTGGACGCAAGCACGATATTGAAAGTCGTGGCTGGAAAGTGATTGTTTAGTCGATGGGATAAATCGTGCCACAGTTCATCTGGTAAGGAATCATCCCGTGCTATCCATACTTCCGCGTTAAACTCTCCTGAAACTTGAGCGCAAGTCTGACGAATACGCGAAGCCGTTACCAAAAGATTGTGGCAATCTTTGTAGATGGCTTTGCCTGCTTCTGAGAGCACAAGGTTATTCCCGCTGCGAACAAATAGTTCTACATCAAGATCTTTTTCCAATGCCTTGATTGCCATACTTAATTTAGTACGGTTACATTCAAGTTGGCGTGCGGCTTCCGAGACAGAACCGGTATCAGCAACCGTACAAAAAGCTTCGACTTGAGTTAAGTTCATCTTTTGTTCAATTTGATTAGCTTAAAATCGATATTATATTAATCCTAGGCAGTTGTCTGTTTTCAGCATTGAAATGCTATGAATTTCATGCAGTTTTGATACTCTTGAGCAGCGCCAAATGAATGTAGTAACAGGGAGATCATGATGGCTAAGAGTTGGGACGATGTCGCAGCGAATTGGGATGCGGAAACCGCGACCAATGATTACGCAGACAAGGCGTTTGAATCGTTACAGAAAGTTGTCGATATTAAAGGAATGCATATTCTGGACTTTGGTTGTGGCACGGGTTTGCTGAGTCAGCGGTTGTCACCATTTGCAAAAGATATTGTTGCATTAGACAGTTCAGAAGCCATGATCGAACAGCTAGATATGAAAGAGCTAATTAACGTAGAGCCAGTGGTTGATATCTTAAGCCGTGGTCTTGTGGCTATGCACCCAGCATTTCGTGCTCAATTTGATTTGGTAGTTGCATCCTCGGTGTGTAGTTTCTTACCAAGTTACTCTGATACTGCAGACATTGTCTTTAGCTTGCTTGATGAAGGTAGCTATTTTATCCATTGGGATTGGCTGTCAGATAAAGACCAAGTTGGTGGTATGACTATTACGCACGCGCAGCAAGTGTTGTCTAGCGTAGGTTTCAGTGAAGTGGTCGTCACGACGCCGTTCGATATTGAAACACCCGATGGTTCACTAAAAGTTTTAATGGCTGTAGCTAAGAAATAATAGCCCTTGATGAGATTATAAAAGCCCGATGGAATGTGTCGGGCTTTTTTTGTTTATGTAACTGGGGTGTTTTGGTGCTTTTTGACTTCTTCCAACACCCACGGGTTGGCGATAGCACCTTTGTTTTTGATCTCTTGGCCATGGAGAACTTGTTTCACGGCGAGCTCTACCAGTTTGCCTGATTTGGTCTTTGGTATTTCACTTAAGGTATAGATTTCTGATGGTATGTGACGTGGAGAACATTGCTCTCGCAGAGTTTGTTTTATTACTGACGTTAACTGATCAGTCAGAATCTGATCGGGATTCAGTTGGACAAACAATACGATTTTTTCATCCCCATTGACGCGTCTTCCTACTGCGATTGAGTCTTGAATTTCAGCTAACTGGTTTACTTTCTGATAAATTTCAGCGGTACCAATTCGCACCCCCCCAGGGTTGAGAGTAGTGTCACTTCGTCCGTAGAAAATCATACCATCTCGTAGCGTTATTTCGACATCGTCCCCATGGTGCCAAGTATTAGTAAATTTGCCCCAATAGGCGTGGTGATAGCGTTCACCATTGTCATGCCAAAAGCCGATCGGTTGATTGGGAAAGCTGTTGCGGCAAACCAGTTCACCTCGTTCTGCAATCACCTCATTTCCCATTTCATTAAATACAGTGACATCCATACCCAAACCGGCACCTTGGCATTCCCCCCGATAAACTGGCGAAATAGGGTTACCCAAGACGAAGCATCCGCAGATATCAGTACCTCCAGAGATAGAGGCAAGATGGAGGTCGACTTTGATGTTAGCGTATACATAGTCAAACTGTTCGGGATACAAGACAGAACCTGTAGAACACAATGTGCGAAGAGACTTAAGCGAATAACTGCTACTTGGATTGAACTGTGTTTTCTCTAAGGCTTCGAGGTATTTCGCTGATGTTCCAAACAAAGTCACCTCGGCGTCTTCGCATAACTGCCAAAGTGTATTGGGATTAGGATGCATAGGACTGCCATCATAAATGACTAAGGTGGCACCGCTTGCCAGTGCTGAAACATGCCAATTCCACATCATCCAACCACAAGTCGTATAGTAGAAAACCCGATCCTTAGGCTGAACATCACAATGAAGTTGATGCTCCTTTAAATGGTTTAAAATGGTTCCGCCAACGGAGTGAACAATACACTTTGGTTTTCCTGTAGTACCAGAAGAGTAGAGCACAAACAAAGGATCATTAAAGCTGATTCTTTGGTATCGCATACCACGTGGCAAGTAGCTGGCTAAAATGGCCTCCCAATCGGAGAAAGAGTCACTATGCCCCTGATTGCTAGATTGGGAAGATAAATAGTCGATTTGACAGGTATTGATCAAACTAGGTATTGCATCGACGATTTGGCGGTTTTTTTCCTCCATATGAAAGGTTTTGCCGCTGAAGTCGTAGCCATTGCAACAGAACAGCACTTTAGGTTGTACTTGGCCAAAGCGTTCAATGACGCTTTCTGCACCAAAGTCAGGAGACGTTGAAGTCCAAATTGCCCCTAAACTGGTTGTCGCTAACATGGCAATGATGGTTTCTGGCATATGAGGTAAATATCCAGCGACAACGTCGCCTTTTTCGACACCATTTTGCTTTAGCCATTGCTGAAGAATGGACACCTGATCACACAACTCCTGCCACGAAAGTTTACGGCAGTCTCCACGTTCATTCTTAAACCAAATGGCGATATCGTCAGGGGCTTGAAATGCGTAGGCGAGTAAATTTTCAGCATAGTTAAGCTGCGATTGTGGAAACCATATGGTGTCTCTGCTCGGGCTAAATGTGTCCCACTTTGCTAATCCTTCGCCTAAAATACAGTCACCTTTGTAGCCGATGACATCACAAAACTGCCAAACTTCTAACCAAAAATCTTTTTTGCATTCGACAGACCAACGGTGTAAATCAGCGTAATTTTCTATCGCATCGCCTTGAATATTAATGTGTTTTATAAATTGTTTTAAGTTTGATGATTCAATTCGTTCGAGACTAGGCGCCCAGATAGGGGAAGGGAAGGTTGGCTCTGAATTAGACATGACATCCTCGTCGTATTGTTCTCCGTTATTCAGATAAGCTTTGATGAAAATATAGCCAAAGTCAAACATATAGACTGACTTCAGATACATGAAAAATAAGCAAAAAGCCGTTAAATGTAAAATTTATGTTACAGGTAAGTTCGGAGGGAGAGTTTACTTGGAAAATTGTCAGCGTCCTAGCATGAAGATAGGCTTAATGTAACGGATTTGTTAATGGAGCTAGGTATGGCACGGTATCATTCTAAACCTGTGAATGAACACGGGATTGTGGAGTGGAGTTCTGAAGAGAACGCTGTTTGGCGTGATTTGGTTGAACGGCAGCTTCATTTGGTAAAACAGCGCGCATGCAAAGAGTATTTGGCGGGGCTCGAATTGCTCGATTTACCTATAGATAGAGCGCCACAGTTAGTTGATATTAACCGTGTCCTTAAAGACACGACAGGGTGGCAGGTAGAACCTGTTCCTGCATTGATCAATTTCGACCGTTTTTTTGCGCTTCTATCTGAGAAGAAGTTTCCAGTTGCCACTTTTCTTCGCAATCGAGATGAATTCGACTACCTACAAGAGCCGGATTTCTTTCATGAGATCTTCGGTCATTGTGCCATGCTGACCAATCCCGAGTTTGCTGAGTTTACTCATACGTATGGTGCGTTGGGTTGCAATGCTACTGATAAACAGCGAGTGTATCTCGCAAGGTTATACTGGTTTACTGTCGAGTTTGGTTTGGTGAAAGAGGGCGATCAAACCAAGATTTATGGTGGTGGTATCTTATCTTCCCCTGGTGAAACGGTGTACGCACTCGATGATCCAAATACACAACGAGTAGAGTTTGATATTCATACTGTGCTTCGTACTCCTTACCGAATCGACATTATGCAGCCTGAGTACTTTGTTTTGGACAACATCCAACAACTGTACAAGCTCAGCAAAATGGATTTGATGTTTCATGTCAAACAAGCCATGCAGGCGGGACTATTACCCCCATTATTTGAACCAAAGGAAGTGACACATGCTTGATGAATTACGTTGTGAGTCTTGTACTAGTAGTGCAGTGGCATTAGGGGCAGAAGAAAGACGGCTATTACTTACTGAGTTACAAGGCTGGCAGATATTGGAACGTGATGGTATTCCTCAACTTGAAAAAGAGTATAAATTTAAGAACTATAAGTTGGCGTGGGCGTTTGCTAATAAAGTTTCTGAACTTGCTGAAGACGAATTTCATCATCCGTCAATTTTATTGGAATGGGGTAAGGTGACCATTACTTGGTGGAGCCACTCGATCAAAGGGCTGCATCAGAATGATTTTATATGTGCTGCCAAGTGCGACAGATTAGACTAGTAAAAAACAAAGCCTGAGTAGCAGTACTCAGGCTTTCGCATTATAAACTCATTCTCAGTGACTAGAACGATGAAAGATAGCGTTGCTCACGGATAATGTCACCGTTGTCATCAATAATTTCGAAAGTAAATGTGCGTCCATTGTCCAGCAGGTTTGCGGCCATGAAAGTGCCTTTTTCACCTGTTGTGAAGTATTTTACCCCATTGCCTAAAACCCTAACTTTTACATCGCTGACCGGAGTTCCACCTTCAAGAATTGTCACGATAGCTTGGTTTTCAATCGTTTTGATTCTAATTGACTGCTCTTTCGCTGGCATTGCAAATGCTACTGTAGAAGTTAGAGCTGTAAGTGCGATGGCTTTAAGTATTGTTCTCATAATCTATTCCTCTCAACGCTTGGTTAGGTTTAAGTTTGTAAACTGCGTCTTGTGCGCTTGAGAGAAATAATATGTGTGAATTAACTCACAAAAAATAATATAAATTCGTTATTGTTGTTCAGAATTTTCGAATAAGGTTAGGCTGACACTTTTGTTTGGCTATTGAGCACACTTTCTAACCCACATACTGTAAGAGGTTTAGACTTTAAATATCCTTGAATGAAGTTACAGCGATGCTGAGTGAGAAAAGCGAGCTGTTCTGGTGTTTCTACGCCTTCTGCGACGACTTCAAGGTCAATGGTATGAGCCATGTTGATAATTGCCTGGCAAAGGCTGTCGGCGTTGTGTTGGCCTAGTGCAATGCGGCTAACAAAGCTGCGGTCAACTTTAAGGACGTCGACTGGGTAATCATTCAGTACTGAGAGAGATGAGAACCCGGTGCCAAAGTCATCCAAATAGAGCGATACGCCCAGATCCTTAATCCGCTGTAGCTGAGTTGCCGTACACTCGTCAGCCAAAAGCATAGACTCTGTTATCTCAATACCAATTAGGTGGGCTGGAAAATTGTGCTTGTCTAGAAGGTGTAATAGCGTGTGGTAAATATGTTCAGACTCAAACTGTTTCGCTGAAACATTAATGTTAAAACGTGGGACGTGCTTTGCTGAATGCGTGTGCCAAAGTCTGTCTATTATTTTACAGCACTCTTGGGCTACCCAATCTCCAATTAATATGATCTGTCCTGTCTCTTCTGCAATTGGAATGAATTCTTCAGGTGAGATAAAACCAAGTTTAGGGTGGTTCCATCGGAGCAAGGATTCAAATGCTACGACGGTATCGCTGCTGGTCGAATAAATGGGTTGATAGACCAAAGACAACTGCTTGAAGGCAAGGGCTCCTGTCAGCTCTTGCTCTAACGTAAAGCGCTTTTTGGCTTGGTTAAACATTTGCTCGTGGAAAAATACCACTTTTTCATTGGAAGAGTTTTTGGCTCTATACATAGCGGTGTCAGCTTCACGCAATATGCCTGCCAAGGTTTGATTGGGGTCGGTTACCACAGAAATCCCGATACTCGCGCCAATATGACACGCCTGATCCTCAATAACATATGGTTGGCTCAGTACTTTAGCATAGCGATGACAAATGTGAGTGAGTGCACCACGTGACGTTAAGCGAGGTAAGCAGATGATAAATTCGTCACCGCCGAATCGGAAACTCATATCATCATCTCGGCAGTGGCTTGTTAATCGTGAAGCGACTTCCATGAGCAATTTGTCGCCATGTAGATGTCCCATGGAATCGTTAATGACTTTGAATCGGTCAAGATCAATAAAGAGTATTGAAAAACCACAAGATGAGGCTTGTCGTAGCTGTTGGAGTTGATTCTCCACTTCTCGGTTGAGTGCAGTTCGATTACTTAATCCAGTTAAGTTGTCCCTCACCGCTTGGATTTCAAGTGTTCGAGTCTTCTCTTCGATTAGTTGGTCAGAGACTTTCAGTCGGGTGGCGTAAAAGTTAGCTGCTATGCTGATGGTGCCCGTTAACAGAAAAATAAGAAGTACAGATGCGGTGCTGTAGAGTACTGTGCTTCCGCTATTGTCCATTTTAGAAACTGAGACTATCCACTCCTGATTAAACAGAGGGACTTGTATGTTCTGAGTTAGAGAAACAAGTCGAGTTGTTAGCCCCTCTTCTTTCAGCTTAGTATTGATGTGTGATTCGAACGCAAGCTCATGGCCGGGCTGGGTGTAAACTTCAATCTCTGACGATGCGGAGTTGACTTCTCTTTGCCATATTTCGCCAAGTAGTTCATGGAAAACTACCTTAGCAACAATAAATCCGTCTAACTTTCCATTGTTCGAAAACTTAGGTAAAACAAGGTGTGCGCCCAACTGTCCCTCTTTAATAAAGTCGACAGCACCTATTCGCTTGGTGGTAATGGAGCGTGACATGGCGTTAACCAATGTGTCTTCACTCTCTAATCGAAAGCCCAGGTAATCACTTCCTTCAAAAGAGGAAGAAAGGTAAAACACTGGAAGAGTCTCGTTGTCTAAAAACCACGCCTTGGAGCCGTTACTCGATAAAGGGGGCGCGAGCTTGAAGCCCAAAAATCCATTTTTTCGTGCGACTTGTTCAAATTTATCGACATCATTTATTGAAACGACAGGGGCCCAAACAACGGATTGAATGGTTGAAAGTTGAGTCGATTGTTCTGAAAAATAGGCTTCAAATTGCTTAGGGGTTGGTTGATTCCCATGGGATAGAAATGCCCTAGTTGAATAGAGTAGATTTTTAATAGTGTAGAGTGACTGCTGGAGAGTTTGTACCTGGTTATTCAATTGCCCTTCAAGCTGAGCATTGAGCTTTTGGGTTTCGTAATGGTGAACAGTCAGGTAGGTTGCTGCTGCAAAGGAGGTACCAATCAACCAAATGAGTGCGAGATGTTTAAGAGACAAAGCGAGTTTCAAGGTAGTTTCAGCGATAGTCTGTTACGTGTACATAAATGGTAACTGCAATTGATATTAATGCAAATGATAATTGATATTGAATGGGCTAAGTTTTAGGGTGACTGTGAGAGTTGATTTAATTGTCATTGCGAATGAGTTGGTTTCTGTGCTTGTTGTGGATTTGCGTACATCGCTCTAGTTTTCGGGCCGAGTATCGTGAGGTTTGGCGTTTTCTAAAGCTTCGATTTCTCTCCCATAGCGAGATTTGAGCACATTGAGCTTACTAATCAGGTCTTCAATATCGACATTTAGTGCTTGGTTGAGCTGTGAATACTGCCAACTGTTAATGACGTTCGGCTGGTTTCCGGTATCTTGACAGTGCTGACTAATTGTAATCCAACGCTGCTCCAATGCTCGGGCTTGGTTGCTCAAAGGAATAAGCAGACTCTGTTCTTCTTCAATCCTCTCTATTACAGCCGCGGAGGCCTCAGCCTGAGAGCGCATTTGCTGATGAAAGGCTTGATTACCACTTTGCCAAAGGCTGCTCAACTCTTTTGCAGTGAACTCTTGATACAAAAAAGGTTGGATCTGATGTATTTGCAGGAACTGATTGAATCGATTGGAATGGAAGTTATATAGCTGCTCTAACTCATATTGCAGTTTGAGGGCACGATTCCAAGATTTAGCGTCACAGTGAGCACTATTTACCCCTGAAGGTAAAGTGATCAGCATTGCTGCCGCTATAGTTATATTAATACTGTGCCATTTCATTATCATGGTTGCGAATTTTGTCACCTCATAAGTATAGGAAAAGAATTAAGGCGATATGAAAAAGGTTATAATGATCCTTTTGCTGCTACTTGGAATAGGCTGCGCAGCGGGTGGCTATTACATCTTCTATTACAAACCTCAGCAAGACGCATTGGCGATGAAAGGGGCAGAGGAAGAAGAACCAATAACGCCGATTCCTTTAGTCGAAGAAGAGGAAGAAGTTGAGCCACTGCCGTCTATCACAGACTATTACGTTAGCCCACCTAAACTGGGGGTTCGAGAAGCACCAGACTATTCTGCGTTTGTTGAAAATGTGGTCTATCGTGGCGACAAGCTTCATATCCTTGAAAAACGCGATGGCTGGGGAAGAATCTCTCCTTACTATGTGTACGAAGAGGGGGGGCCTGAAGTTGCAGAATGGGTACCGATGGAAGCACTTTTAGAGGTAGCCCCTACCATTACTAAGCAAGAGCGTGTTGAAACCGTTACTACTTATATTGAAAATTCAGATGACTTTAAGCTGCATTTTGAGATATTCATTAAAACAACGGATAGCTTACTGAAAGAAGGGACCTGTACGCCAGAGGACTTTGAGGAAACGCAGGGCTGGATACGCTCAGTGACGTTTGAGGATATTGATGCGTACTTTGTTTATTGCGGTGGTTTAAAGCAAGCCAATAAGATCTATTTGGATGTGCAAACGGGTAAGATTTTCTATCGCTAATGCTTATCAAATTTGGAATGTTAGCTTTTAGATTATTTTAGTTGTGTGAGTTAGAGGTTAGATCTACTATCTCGTTGCTGATTATTATTTGGTTCATCAATGCTTCAACGAATTGTTTCTTATATATGGCTTTGTATTCTTGCGATGGCCTTGCCAACGCAGGCTTTTGCCTATTTACAGCAAGCTGAAAATGAAGCATCTGCACGCCTAAACTATCGTGCAAGCACCTTACTTCCACATTCAAAAAGTGACGAACAAGCTTTATTTGATAAAGTGAAGCAAGAGCGTCAATCCGAGCCTGCCACCAAAGCTGACTTTTCCCAAAACTGGCTTGCTATTGTTAATGCTAACCGTGGCATAAATGTTACTCGTTATTTGGATGATGGAGATTCAGCCTCTGAGTTCAATCTACTTGATTTCGACCCCGTCGCAATTGCGTTGTTTAGGCTCTATAAGTTACCAAAAGTAGAAGCCAACTTTGGTTTAACAAATCGCTATTGCTCTCCTTATCGAATTTCCGGTTGGAAAGACTCGAATACCCTTTATGTTGCGCTTAATGGGCAATACCTAACCATTTCCTAACTTATTCTATCGAAGTGCTTTCGCCTTCATTGTTTATTCCTAGGCACAGATCCGTCTGTTCCCAGTTAAGTTAAGAAATTTTATGAAAAAAATTCCTGTAAAACAGGCGAAGTCTACTCGTCTGATGAACCACTATTCAGCGTGGAAATACGTGGTTCTTATTGCCACTGTGGTTATGTTAACCCTGAGTGCAATCCCAACCTGGTATGGTGAAAAACCTTCGATACAGGTGACAACGTCACCAGATGTCCAAAGCAGTATTCTTAATAACGTCACTGAACTGAACCAATATCTTGACCAACGCGACATTCAAGTAGCCGAAATCGAGCAAGTAGGTAGTAAAACGACACTTGTATTTGAAAATGAAACTGAACAAACTCAGGCACGTCAGGAGCTAGATAAACTGCTCGGTAAAGCAGACACCATTACCTTTTCGTATGTGTCCGTTGCGCCGAAATGGCTAGGTGAGATGGGTTTTAGTCCAATCCAGCTCGGTTTGGATTTACGTGGTGGCGTGCAGTTTTTGCTAAATGTCGATATTGACAAAGCATTTGAAGACCAGCGTAACAGCTTAGTAGATGAAGTAAGAGACTTCTTGCGTCAAGAGCGACTACGTGGAATCCAAATTTCCTCTGTAGGTTCTGAAGCTTTTGATATTAAAAGTGACACTGATACTGCGCTAACTAAGGTCAACACCTTCCTAAAACAGAACTACCCAAACTGGGATGTGAAGCGTCACTCTGACTACCTAGCAGTTAAGCCAACGCCAGTGAGCAAATCTGAATTCCAGTCGGTCACCATCAAGCAAAACTTGAAGATCATGCGCGATCGAATTGAAGAGCTCGGTATTACAGAAGCTCTAGTTCAGCGTCAAGGTGAACACAGTATACGTATTGAGCTACCGGGCGTACAAGATCCATCATTGGCTAAAAACGTGATTGGTGCCACTGCGACTCTCGCTTTTCATGAGTCACGTACGCCGTCAGAAGGTAAAGCCTATGGTGATGTGGTACTAAAGAATAACGATGGCCATGATGTTACGTTAGCTAAACACCCTGTTTTGACAGGTGAGCACATTATCAATGCTCGTGCAGGTGTCGATAAAATGGGTTTTTCTGAAGTGAACATTTCGCTTGACCACGCAGGTGGCAAGATGATGAGTGACTTTTCCGCCGGACATATCGGTAAACCAATGGCGACGGTGTACCGTGAGTATACAACCAATGTGAAAGGTGAGACTGAGCGTAGTGAGCGCGTCATTAGTGTTGCGACGATTCAATCTCAGCTAGGCAGCCAATTCCGAATCACAGGAGCAGGCTCAGTGGAAGATGCGCAGAACCTTGCGCTACTGCTTCGTGCGGGCTCATTGACAGCTCCGGTTACTATCGTAGAAGAGCGCACAATTGGTGCCTCATTGGGTGCTGAGAATATTCAAAATGGTTTTGCTGCACTGGCACTTGGCCTGGCGATGACTCTGACTTTCATGGCACTTTGGTATCGCCGACTAGGTTGGGTGGCAAACGTCGCACTTATGGTCAATATGGTGAGCTTGCTAGGTTTAATAGCGCTACTTCCTGGTGCAGTACTGACTTTACCAGGCATCGCTGGCCTTGTTTTGACCGTTGGTATGGCCGTCGATACCAATGTGCTTATTTTTGAACGTATCAAGGATAAGCTGGCTGAAGGGCGCTCGTTTGCCCAGTCAATTGATCTTGGCTTCGATAGTGCACTCAGTACCATCCTCGATGCCAATATCACCACCATGATCACTGCGGTCGTACTTTACTCAATTGGTAATGGTCCGATTCAAGGCTTTGCCTTAACGTTAGGTCTAGGTCTATTAACCAGCATGTTTAGTGGTGTGTTTGCGTCACGTGCAATCATCAATTTAGTTTGGGGACGCGATGCGCGTCGCGATGTGAGGGTGTAACCATGGTTGAATTTTTTAAACAGCATATTCGTCGAATTCGCTACATTACCAACTTTGTCTCTTTCGCGTTGATGATAATCTCGTTAGTTGCGCTTGGATTGAATGGCCTGAATATGGGCTTAGACTTTACTGGCGGTATGGTGACTGAAGTTAAAGTAGACAACAATGTTACTCATCAACAACTCGTTGATGTGCTGCAGCCAGAACTTGGGCAGTTCACCAATGTGACTCATTCAGATCAGGATGGTCGCTGGGTGATTCGTTATCCGATTCCTGAGCAAGGAGAACAATCTGCGAATCTTGCTAAAACGCTTTCGCCTATCTCTCATCAAGTGGATGTGATCAGCAATAGCATGGTGGGTTCTCAAGTAGGTCAAGACTTGGTAGACCAAGGCGGCTTAGCATTGATGATCTCTATGATGTGTATCTTAGGTTACCTCTGTTTCCGCTTTGAATGGCGATTAGCAAGTGGCTCTTTGTTAGCTTTAATTCACGATGTGGTATTGGTGTTAGGTTTTTTTGCTGCGACACAGATGGAGTTTAACTTAACTGTATTTGCCGCGATCTTGGCGATTTTGGGCTACTCACTGAATGACTCGATTATCATTGCAGACCGAATTCGTGAGTTGCTTGTTGCGAAACAGTCGCAGCCAACAGAAGAGATCAATGATCAAGCCGTAATAGCTACATTTTCGCGTACTATGGTGACATCGGGTACCACGCTAATGACGGTATCAGCATTGTGGATTCTCGGGGGCAGTGCGCTGCAAGGCTTTGCAATTGCGATGTTCATAGGGATTTTGTCTGGTACTTGGTCGTCAATATCGATGGGAACCGTGTTACCAGAATGGCTGAAACTAGAGCCTAAACATTATCTACCCGTTGAGATAGATACTGCGCCCTAATAGCAGAACTTAAAATTAAGGCCCCAAGATGATTTTTTGGGGCTTTTTTGCTTTCTAAGCCCCGTAATTAAGGCCCTTTACATTGTAAATTCTCCAATTAGGTAACGCACTTCAGGCCTGAAATTGAGTATACGATCTTGACTAATGTCCCAAAAAGGCTGTAAAAAAACCTCCCGAAGGAGGTTTTGACTGTAAGAAAATCAAGCGGTTTACATCGCTGCTTCAAAAATGGCAGAGATCTCTTCGTGAGTGGCTTGTTTCGGGTTAGTGAAACCACAGGCATCTTTTAGTGCGTTGTCTGCAAGCGTAGGGATATCTTCAGATTTTGCCCCTAGCTCTTGAATACCTGCTGGAATACCTACGTCTTTTGCCAGTGCAACAATCGCGTCAATTGCCGCTTCAGCGCCTTGCTCGTCTGTCATACCCTCAACGTCAACACCCATTGCTTTGGCAACATCACGTAGGCGCTGAGGACAAACTTGTGCGTTGTAGCGTTGAACGTGCGGAAGAAGAATGGCATTACACACGCCGTGAGGTAGGTCGTAGAAGCCACCTAGTTGGTGTGCCATCGCGTGTACATAACCCAAAGAGGCATTGTTGAAAGCCATACCAGCCATGAATTGGGCGTAAGCCATTTGCTCACGAGCTTCGATATCGTCGCCATTTTCTACGGCTTTGCGAAGATGTACTTGAATAAGTTCAATCGCTTTGATTGCTACCGCGTCAGTGATTGGCGTAGCAGCGATAGAGACATACGCTTCAACCGCGTGCGTCAAGGCGTCCATACCAGTTGCGGCGGTTAGTGAAGCCGGTTTAGCAAGCATCAGTTCAGGATCGTTTACCGAAATTAGCGGAGTTGTGTGCTTATCGACAATCGCCATCTTAATATGACGCGCTTCATCAGTAATGATGCAGAAGCGCGTCATTTCAGAGGCGGTACCCGCAGTGGTGTTGATTGCAATCAGTGGCAGCATTGGTTTCGCTGACTGGTCTACACCTTCATAGTCGCCAATTTTACCGCCGTTTGCAGCCACCAGCGCAATGCCTTTTGCACAATCATGAGGTGACCCACCACCTAGAGAGATAACAAAATCACATTCGTTGTCTGCGAGCAAAGCTAAGCCGTCATTGACGTTGCCAATTGTAGGGTTCGGCTGGGTGCCATCAAAGACTACAGTCTCAACATCACGTTCGGATAGCAAATTCTGAACCTGTTTAACCATACCAATTTGGCTAAGAATTTTGTCTGTAACGATAAGGCCTTTTTTAAAGCCTTGAGATTGGATGCTATCGGTAGCGTCTTTTAGGCAGCCAGCACCCATAAAGTTAACTGTAGGGATGAAAAATGCACTTGTCATTGGATTGCTCCATATTCTTATAGATTTAAAAAGTGCAATTAGGTTCGCATAACTATCCCGTCGAAAATTTTGATCTCAGACAAGTAATTAACCCAAAAGTAGTATGATCGGCCGTGAAGTGTGAAGTTAGTCTTGTTGCCTGTTTTTTATATGTAAAGTTGTTAAATATTAGTGAGTTATAGCAATCGTTTAATCAACACATATGGGGATTAACTAAGGTTCATATCTCCGATTAAAAACAAAAAAGCCCCCACTCACATAATGTGGGTGGGGGCTAAGAATGACTGAAATTTATGCGAGTTTGATTAATTGCATAACTAGTTTTTCGATACCACTTGCTGCCTGTGAAATGCTTTCAGCCAGCATGTAAGCAGGAGTCGATAACACCTTGTGTTGTTCATCAACGACAATCTCATCCACTGTGCATTCAACATGTACACCGCCCAATGCGTTGAAAGCCGCGGCTGTGGCTTCATCATTGCCGATAGTACCTATCACACCGTGATCGTAGATCATAGGAATAATAACCGGTGCAATACATATGTAACCCGCAGGTTTTTTCGCTTGCGCAAACGCCCGACATGCCGATGCGACATGAGTGTTAATACTGCATTCCGCACCATTTACCGCGAAATCAGTAAGATTTTTAGCTGCGCCAAACCCACCAGGGACCAAAAGTGCGTCAAACTCTTCAACATTAAGCTTAGCGACGTCTTCAATCTTACCACGCGCAATGCGTGCAGCTTCGACAAGAACGTTGCGAGTCTCATCCATTTCTTCTCCCGTTTTATGGTTAACGGTATGAAGCTGTTCGATATTGGGGGCAAAGCAGTGCCATGTTGCGCCGTGCTTTTCAACTTCATGTAGCGCGAGTACGGATTCGTGAATTTCTGCGCCATCAAATACTCCCGAGCCGCTGAGAAGAACTGCAATCTTTTTCATTTCATTTTCCCTTATAAATATGCGCTATTAGGGTAGTAAAAAATCTTTTGAGACGATCTGATGGACATCTCATTCTTCTAGTTCGAGTTCAGGGTTTGATTCAGATTCTTGTTCCAGCTTTGAGCTATCTTCTCGATCTTCTTCAGAATAGTTTTTAACCACAAACGGAATAAGCATGACACTTGATGGGAAGAATCGTTTCATTGGCAATGTCTCCTAGAGAAGCAGTGATAAGACCATTCTGAACGGATGATAGGCGCTATAACTTGTCTCAAGTCATAAACTGGCTGAGAAACTATCTCAGTATAAAATTATGAGCTTAGTGTCACACTCACTTTTTGTGAGAATGTAAGATCAGACCGCTATCCCAATAGGGGGTTTCAGTGCCTAGTTTCTGATTGATAAAGTCAATGAATACTCTTACTTTATGCGGCATATTTTTGCGCTCGGGGAACACCGCATAGACTGCATGGCTAGGTAGAGCATAGTCTGTAAGAACCACCTGTAAGTTGCCAGCAGCAATATCTTTGCCTGCGATGAATGTAGGCAAGTTAGCGATACCGCTTCCTCCGAGGACGGCTCTGCGTATCGCTTCACTGTTGTTGACAATCAAGCGACCTTTGGGAATGACTTTAAACTCGTTGCCTGAAGAGCTAAGAGACCATTCGCTCCCCCCGCGGTAGTAGCTGTATTGTAGGCAGCTATGGTTAGATAGATCGTTGGGTTTCAATGGCACCCCATTGTCAGCCAAATAGGCTGGTGAGGCACACAAGACACTTTTGCATGGAGCAAGACGTTTTGCGACAAGGTTTGATAGAGGTAAGTGACCAATTCTGATCCCCACATCAACGCTTTCTTCAACCAGATCCACCATGCGATCCTCAAGGTTTAGGTCGACCTCCATATCAGGGTAGAGAGCCAGAAATTCAGAGATAAGTGGCGCGATATGTAAAACACCAAAAGACATTGGAGCAGTGACTTTGAGAGTTCCCCTTGGGTTACCTTGCAGTTCAGTGACGGCGTCAATACCTTGCTGGGCGAGGTCAAGCGCTCGAACAACATAATCATAATATCGCTGTCCTGCTTCGGTTAGACTGAGTTTTCTTGTGGTACGATTGAGGAGCCGAATACCTAGTTCATCTTCAAGTTGCGTGATGCGTTTGCTTACTGCAGATTTCGTGATGTTGAGTTTACTGGCTGCGGCAGAAAAACTGCCACGTTCTACGACAGACACGAAGATAGGGATGGCAGAGAATGCTTGCATGGTTGAGCTCCAGTAAACAATAAGTTTCTAATAGGCAGTATTATCATCTAAAAGAAAACAATTTACACTAGCAGCAAGATTTTGAGGAGATAATAATGAAATACGATTGGATCTTGTTTGATGCTGACGAAACCCTGTTTCATTTCGATGCCTTTAAAGGGATGCAGCTAATGTTCTCTCGTAAAGGAATAAACTTCACTCAAGGCGATTTTGATTACTATCAAAAGGTCAACAAGCCGTTGTGGGTGGATTATCAAAATGGAGCGATAACTGCGCAAGAGTTGAAGCACACGCGATTTCAAGAGTGGGCAGACAAGCTTGAAACGACCACATCTGAGCTAAACTCTGCGTTTTTGGAGGCGATGGCTGATATATGCACGGTATTGCCAGGTGCGAAAGAATTGATGGAAGCCCTACATGGTAAAACGAAGATGGGCATCATCACCAATGGCTTTACAGACCTTCAGGCGATCAGACTTGAGAAAACGGGGATGAGCCAATACTTTGAGCACGTGATTATCTCAGAAGAAGTTGGAGTGGCAAAGCCAGATAAGGCAATTTTTAGTCATGCGTTAGAAAAAATGGGCATGCCTTGCAAGAGTAGGGTTTTGATGGTGGGTGATAATCAGCACTCTGATATTCTGGGTGGGATCAATTTTGGTATTGAAACTTGTTGGCTGAATAGTAGTGATGTTGAAAGTGATGATTCAATTTCACCATGTTACACAGTAAGTTCGTTGCATGAGTTGAAAGATATATTAGTTGCTTAATGAGTGATCCCATTACGCGAATTTCCAGTACTTAATATTAAAGTTTGTGTTGAAGGGGCTTAAAGATGTCGGTATTGGGAAAAATCGTTGATCTAGATGAAAGTCATGGCTACGGCTTTATTAAACAAGAAAATGAAGATGGGAAAGTATTTTTCCATGTCAGAGATATAGCGGAATCAACAATTGATCCCCATGTAAATGAGTTGGTGGAG
The DNA here is from genome assembly GCF_001188205.1 of Vibrio sp. VPAP30. Taxonomy (NCBI): domain Bacteria; kingdom Pseudomonadati; phylum Pseudomonadota; class Gammaproteobacteria; order Vibrionales; family Vibrionaceae; genus Vibrio; species Vibrio sp. VPAP30. Next base: position 152,346 of record NZ_LBLS01000013.1, on the reverse strand, counting down.
TTTGATGTTGAGTGTGATCTGAGCGGCTGTCGGCTCGCTCTCAATATATTGCCAACCCTGACAAAGTAAAACTAGGTTTAAGCATCTGGTGCATGCTGTTTAATATAGTGTTCGAGGCATTTTTCCGTTGATGTCTCGAATACCTCATCAAGAATATTGAGTTTCTCAATTCTATCAATGCGAAAATGCCGATAGTCATCTCTTAGCTCACACCACGCAACCAATGTCCAAATTTTCCCCCAAAAGATCTGTCCTAGCGGTTGTAACTTGCGTACAGTTTTATCACCTTTTTGATCGCAATAATCAATTTCGATTTTCAATTTGGCGTCAGTTGCATGGCGAAGCATTTTACCGCGGGTGGCGTTTCTTGTTGAAGCATGGATTTCAGGAACTAAGATAGGAAAGCGTTCAATTTGCTGCTTAAGTTTATCGGGTAGCACCGAGAGGATCTTTGATGATGCAGATTTAGAAGCGGCCGCGAGTTCATCGTCAGACCAAGCGCGAACCATGCGCATTCCAAGCTCTAGCGCTACCATCTCTTTATCAGTAAACATAAGAGGGGGCAGGTGAGAGTCAGCTTGAAGTATGTATCCAACACCGGCTTCTCCTTGAATGGGAACCCCAGAGTTAAGTAGAGACTGAATGTCACGATAGATGGTCCTCTCACTGACTTCCATCTGCTCGGCAAGGTGAGCGGCTGTTACCGCATAACGCTTGGCTCGAAGCAAGGTTAAAAGTTCAAATAGTCGTTCTGATTTACTCACATTTCCTCTCAACAATAGAGTTTTTTTGATTAGGTAGAGGCCAACTAGGACACCCTACCTATCGATGCGAGACTATTGGTATTTTTCCGCAAGGTCACTCATCATGATTGTTTGATGTTGCATGATGACCGACTCCGGGTCAATTAATGCCATTAATGGTTGGCAGTCTTCACATGACATAAATTTTTTGCCAGCTGCTTGTGCATTTTCCATTGAATTCCAATAGACAACATCTGTCCAAGTGTTCGAATCTTTGTCAAAGCTTAGTGAGCGATATTCAAACCCTTCTAGGGATGAAACAAACTTTTGGCTTTGTTCGCTAGCTGATACGAGTTGTTCTGACGTTGCGGATTCTAATAGCTTGAAGCGAACGATTTCGATGACACTTTTCATAATCATATTCCTTATTTTGTGTTTTAGGTTCGGAATAAGAATAGGCAAAGCTTGTGTCAGAACTTGTCAGTAGTGTTTCATGTCAAAAAAAATACAGAAAATTGCAAGAATATGCACATGGTGGATTATGTGTGCTATAGCTTATTTAACAATATGAAAATCTAATTAACGTTGTTGCTAGGGCGAGGGACTTTCATGTCAATTCAAGGAACGATTGCTTGTTGGGATCAGAATAAGGGGTATGGCTATATTTCGGTTGAGAATCAAGATACTCAGATTCGATTTCATATTAGCGATTTAGCCAATGCATCTCAGATACCCAGCGTAAGTGAACCCGTAATATTTAGGCTTGGTGCAGATAGCAATGGAATGATGCGCGCCATTGAAATTAAAAGACCAGTCGTATTTAACTTTTCATTGGCTATTGCTATTTGGTTTTGTAGCGCTTTGGTTGGTAGTGTTGTGCTGCTCGATTTTCCAGTTGTCGCTTGTCTGTTTTATTTTGCTGTAAGTACTGTTACCTACACCGTTTATGCGTTTGACAAACATGCTAAGCTGACAGGTAGTTGGCGCATTCCTGAATCAAGTTTTCACGCGCTCAATCTATTGGGTGGCTGGATTGGTGCTTTATTTGCTCAGTCGTTTATGCACCACAAGTATCATGATATTGGCTTTAAGTTCTTGTTTTGGACAACACTCGTGATCAACATCCTACTTTACTGCTGGATGATTACCGACGAAGGCGCGATGATACTGCAACAGGTGATTTATCAGCTTCGGTTGTATTAACGCAGACATACAGCAAAGGGCTCCCGTGAGCCCTTTGCTTTGTTTAGTCGCCTAATAAATTACGGCCGTTCGCCGGCTTCTAGGCGGTGTTCGATATCAGCGATGACTTTTGGAAAATCAGCAATTGTGTCGATTAGATAATGTGGTGAGCTTTGAATAAGCTTGGTGCGCGCCTTTTCACGAGCGGCACTTAGCGTTACTTCATCGGCTGCTTGGTACTCTTCAAACGTCAATCCAGCTTCGTTACCAGAAAGCAACAGACCAACTGTCCACATACCGGCGTTGTGACCCTCATCGATGCCCGGTGCTGCATCATCCACCTTGATGCACGCATTAACGTCGGTTACATTCAGCTCAATCACGTTCTTCAGTGCCATAAATGGTGCAGGTCGACCACCTTGAGGAAGATCATCTGTTGCCACTACGTAATCGGGCTTGTAGCCGTAATCAGCCGCAACAGGAACCAGTACGTCCATCACCTCACGAGGGTAACCAGAACAAGAGCCAATCTTAATGCCTTTATCTTTGAGGTCGTTTACCACTTCAATTGCATTGAGGATTGGTTCTGCGTGGTCTGCCACTTTTGCTTTTTGCAGAGGCATAAACGCCGCGTAGATTGCGTCAATGTCTTCGCTAGTCATCGAGCGACCAAACTTCTCATTCCAGCGTTTATCTACCGCAGGAATTCGGCCCACTGCCTGGATGTGGTCCCACTTACCAAGGCCCATTGGTTCACGCGCTTCTTCAAGGTCGATATCGAAATCAAAGCCTTGTTTGAATGCTTCAACAAAGATGCTGGTTGGCGAAAATGAGCCGAAGTCGACGATAGTGCCTGCCCAGTCAAAGATGACTGCCTGAATTGGTGAGTTGTTCATATTTAATCCTTTTGTTTTGCTACAGCGCGTATTTACGCTCCGGATATAATGGGTTTCGTATTACGAGTAGTTAAAGTCTTTGCATACATTGGCGATGGCTTCTTCGAAGATGGCCAAGGCTTCTGTCAGTTGTTCGCGAGTGATGATCAGCGGTGGGCTAAGTTGGATTACATTGCCTTGTGACACCTTAAAGCTCATACCATGGTTGAGGCATTGGTAGAGCACGGCTTCGGCTTCGTCATAGGCGCGCTGCTTGCTCTCATGGTCGGTGACCAGCTCAATACCCCACAGCATGCCGATGCCGCGTACATCGCCAATTACTGGGTATTTGGCTTTCATTTCCAGTAGCTTGTCACGTATGAACTGGCTGTCGGCCATGGCTTTGTCTAGCAAGCTGTCTTGCTCTATCGCTTCCATGGTTGCCAGTGCCGCCGCGCAGCCGATTGGGCTTTTCTCATGGGTGTAATGGCCCATCGATATTTGCTCAGCGGTGTTGTATTTATCTTTGGTGATCATAGCGGCTATAGGCACTAAGCCACCGCCTAAACCTTTACCAATGCACAGAATGTCTGGCTCAATATCGTAAGCTTGGTAGGTAAACCATGCGCCACTGCGACCCATTCCGTTGGGGATATCGTCGATAATCAGCATGACATTGTGCTTATCACAGATTTCACGGATGCGTTTCCAATAGGCTTTACTTGGCACTTGTACATCTGTGTTGCGAACTGCTTCGGCGATAAACGCTCCGACACCGCTTTCTTTCTCAATCACGTACTCAAGGTAGTCGGCGTAATGCACGTCACTGCCGTCTGGTGAAGGAATGGCGCCTCGGTAAGATACTGCTGGTGGTATGCGTTCTACGCCTGCCATTAGTGGGCCCATACCTTGACGGAAGCAGGCTTCACCACCAACAGAGATAGCATCCAGTGATGCACCGTGAAAAGAGTCCCACAAAGAGACGACTTTGTAATTGCCTGTGATGTGACGCGCTAGTTTTAGCGCCATGCCAACCGCAGATGTGCCACCTGGTGCAAATAACACCCGATTCAACTCACCACCACAGATTTGCGTTAGCTTCTCAGCACATTCAATAGCAGTTTGGTTAGTAAAACGGCGTGGTGAAAACGGCAACTTGGCAATTTGCTCTTGCACACGTTTAATCACATGTGGATGTCCGTAACCCAACTGATGAACATTATTGCCATGGAAATCCATGTACTTTTTGCCCGTCGAATCTTGGATGTAGATGCCTTCTGCTGCCTCTAATGTATCGAGACAAGGCGTCGACATTGCCTGATGAAGAAACACATCAGAATCTCGCTTTAGTAAGGCTTGTGTGCGCTTGTCATCCATAGATGCGTTCCATGCTTGGCGCGCTGCTGTGGTGTTGACGTCCCCTTCGCTACGGAAATGGGTCGGTTGTACATTTTCAGTCATAACACTATCTCTTCCTGAAGGCTATTTAAGTAACTTGCCAGTACATGGCTTTTTTAATCGCACCGATTAGGCGCTCAATATCCGCAGGGTACACTTCGCCAATGTTGCCGATACGGAAACAGTCTGCGTTCGACACCTTACCCGGATAAATCACAAAACCTTGCTCCTTCAAACGGGTGTAGAACTCTTTGAACTGATAGTCACTGTGCGTAGGAGAGTAGAAAGAGGTGATGATTGGTGAATGAAGCTCATCATTTAGTAGTGGTTCAAAACCCAGAGAGCGCATACCCGCAACCAGTGTTTTCTGGTTAGTTTGGTAACGGTTGTGACGCGCTTCGACACCGCCTTCTTGCTCAAGCTCTAATAAAGCTTGGTAGAAAGCGCGAACCGTGTGCGTTGGAGACGTGAAACGCCATTTACCGTGGTTCGCTTCCATACAGTGCCATTGATCGTATAGATCAAGGCTTAAAGAGCGTGCCTGACCTTGGCATTTTTCTAGCTCAGTTTGCTTTGCGATTACAAAGCCAAACCCCGGTACGCCTTGAATACATTTGTTTGCTGAGCTGATCATAAAGTCGATGTTGAGCTTTGCAATATCGATAGGAATCCCGCCAAAGCTCGACATTGCATCGAGAATCACCACTTTGCCGTGCGCTTTTGCCATCGACGCAAAAGCTTCAATTGGGTTAAGCATGCCTGTTGTGGTTTCGCAGTGAACAATCGCAACATGGGTGATGCTAGGATCCGATGCCAATGCAGTTTCCACCTCGTTCAAGTGTGGCTGTGATGTTTCGCCAGGGGAAACTACATGGCATGGAATATTTAGATACTCAGCAATTTGAGCGATACGTGCGCCGTATGCGCCGTTGTCAACAACCAACAATTTGCCATCTTTGCCAATCGCGCTGCCAATCGTTGCCTCTACCGATGCTGTACCACTACCTTGCATCAGTACGCTAGTGTAGCCATCCTGCTCTGTTGCAAGTTTCACCAGCTTAGTGCGGATAACTTCTACGATGTCTTTGTTGTAGTCATCATCCCAAGTACACCAATCTTTAAACATGGCTTCACGAACGGTTTCAGATGTCGATAAAGGACCCGGAGTCAGCAGTAGGTATTCGTTTTTCATCTCGATTTCCATTTTAACTATATTTGGTCTACACCAAAATTTGAATTTACTTTAGCAAGAGGAAAAAACAACAGTAAAGGTCAGAAAGTCGAATTTAATAAAACTTTCATATGAAAAATTCGTTGGCAGAATTCCGCACAGTTTTTCGTCAATTCTTTAAAAAAGTGCCATTTTTTGTTCATTGAATCGTAATAAAGCGCTTTTAGGGTGTATTACGTCAACTGGTACAGACCAATGCTAATTCGGCAAGGTTTAACAAACGTAATAGTCTTAATTGGAGAAGATGATGAAAAACCGTTTGATGAAAGGATCGCTAGCTGCACTTGTTTCTCTGCTGGCAACAAACGCAATGGCAGCACAGGAAGTGACGGTTTACACGGCTTTCGAAACTGACATTCTGGCAAAGTACAAAAATGCTTTCGAAAAAGAAAACCCTGATATCAAAATCAAATGGGTTCGTGACTCAACAGGCATCATGACTGCTAAGCTACTTGCAGAAAAAAACAACCCACGTGCTGAAGTTGTTTGGGGTCTGGCAGGTTCTTCGATGGCGTTACTAAAAGAAGAAGGTCTTCTACAGCCATACACACCTAAAGGCCTGGATCAGCTGAATGCCAGTTTGAATGACCCGCAATCAAACCAAGCTTGGTTTGGTAACGACGCATTCTTTAACGCGGTATGTTTTAACGAAGCGGTTGCTAAGCAGCTGAACCTGCCAAAGCCGACGTCTTGGCAAGATCTGACTAAACCTGTATACAAAGGTCATATCGCAATGCCTAACCCAGCTTCTTCAGGGACTGGCTATATGCAAGTTTCAGCTTGGCTGCAGAATATGGGTGAAGACAAAGCGTGGAACTACATGCGCGATCTTGATAAGAACATCGCACACTACACGCATTCCGGTTCTAAGCCATGTGTACAAGCAGGCATGGGTGAAGTTGCGATTGGTATTTCAATGGCAAGTCGTGGCGCTAAGCTAAAAACACAAGGTGCTCCTTTAGCGGTGATTACACCTAAAGGCATCGGTTGGGAATCAGAAGCGGTGGGCTTAGTCAAAGAGTCTGACGCAGCGAAGCGTGTAGTTGATTGGTCTATTTCGAAAGCGGCAAATGAGCTTTACATAGAGATGTACCCAGTAGTTGGACATAAAGATGTGAAAGCAACAGTGTCTAACTTCCCGAATGTTGAAGCGAACATGGCTAAGATGGACTTTGCTCAGATGGGCAGCAAGCGTGCGGATATACTAGCGGCTTGGTCAGCGAAATTCGACTCTAAATCAGAGCCTAAATCATAAGCTGATTAGGGTCTGTTGACCTTTTGAGCTGATTTTTGCAGCAGTTTGTGGGTTCTTTATGCAAGGCAGAGGCTTTGAATTGTAGTTGCTCTACCTGATAAGCCGATAACACAGCAGAAAGGAGCCACAAACGCTGCCCGAAGGGTTCGGCTAAAAGCGTTTTACTCTTTGTTGAGAGGTGTTTTGCTTAGAATGACTAGGCGACAAACCTCTCGCCGCGATTAAAACGCTTTTATCTCGAACAAAATTTAACCGCAAAAGGTCAACAGACCCTAGTTATTGAGATAACAAAGGAGAGCAGGGTTGCTCTCCTTTTTGCTTTTCAGCAAAGTTAAGGGCAAATTAGGATAACTGGATAACTGGATAACTGGATAACTGGATAACTGGATAACTGGATAACTGGATAACTGGATAACTGGATAACTGGATAACTGGATAACTGGAGGGCAAGGAAAGCATTATGAGGGTAGAAAGAATTACGGCTAATCAAACACTCGCGTTGAGGCATGCGGTGCTATGGCCGGCAAAGAGTCTGGAGTTTTGTCGTGTGGCAGAAGATGAATTTGGCTTTCATTACGGAGGCTTTATCGGAGATCAGTTGGTCGGTGTCGCATCGGTCTTTGTTGAGCAGGATGAAGCTCGACTACGCAAATTTGCTGTTTTGCCTGAGTATCAAGGGCAGGGTATAGGCTCGATGATGTTGGAAACCATGCTGAGCGAAGTTCGAGATTTTCAGGCGATACTTTTTTGGTGTGATGCACGCGAATCAGCACTGGGTATCTATCGCAAATTCGGTATGAGTAAACGAGGTGAGCGCTTTTACAAAGGGGAAATCCCGTACTTTAAAATGTCTCTTGAGCTGTGAACTTTTGGGACGCAGATTGACCTCGCTAATCATTCGGTCACAGATAATAGGCCAATCGAGTGAATTCATTTTATTGTCATCTTTGCTCTATAAATTTGTCATGCCGCTGAAACAAACCAGATTTAAGGTTGGTATATACCATTTGGAGAGTGTGTTATGTCAACTAACCAACCTTACTTACAAATTGAAAATGTAGTGAAGCAATTTGGCCAGTTCACTGCGTTAAAGCAAATTTCACTGGCAATAGAGAAGGGCGAGTTTGTCTGCTTTCTTGGCCCTTCTGGCTGCGGCAAAACGACCCTACTACGAGCTATCGCTGGCCTTGACCTACCGACTTCAGGTGGCATCTATCAAGACGGACAAGATACGACCTTCCTTCCTCCGGAAAAACGCGATTTTGGTATTGTTTTTCAATCATACGCGCTATTTCCAAACCTTACCGTGCAAGAGAATATTGCCATCGGATTAAAGAACCAAGGGATGACCAACCAAGAAGCCTTAGAAAAGGTTGATTATTGGCTTGATATGATTGGTTTACCGACTTCTGGTGAAAAGTATCCTAACCAATTGTCTGGTGGTCAGCAGCAGCGTGTTGCCCTTGCGAGAGCGTTAGCCTTGTCCCCAGGGTTATTGCTTCTTGATGAACCTCTTTCTGCACTTGATGCCAAAGTTCGTGTTCACCTTAGAGATGAGATTTGCAAACTTCAGCGCAAACTGGGTATTACCACAATCATGGTGACTCATGACCAAGATGAAGCGCTATCTATGGCTGATAGAATCGTTGTGATGAATCATGGTGTCATTGAGCAAGTGGGCACGCCACAAGAGATCTATCAACACCCTGCTACTCGTTTTGTTGCTGAGTTTGTTGGCAGTATGAATTTTATTTCTGCCTCCGCAGCGACTGATACTCAACTACGTATCGCTGAGTCGCTTATTCCCGCTCCTGTTATTGAAAACAAGCAAGTAGTGAGAGGGGATTGCTTTGATCTGGCAATACGCCCAGAAAGTATCCGCTTTGCTGAGCAATTTAATAATGCTCTACCTGTGAAGATCCGAGACAGAGAGTTCCTCGGTGCGTTTTATCGCTTTGAATGTGAACTTCAGCATGACAAACAAGCCGCGCCGATCTTCATCGATGTCGCTGGCGAAGTGGTCACCGAGCAGAAGCTGCGTATTGGCGATATTCGATACATTCAGTTCTCAAAACAGGGGGTACGTGCATACCCAACGCTAAGCCCGAATAGCACTAAAGCAATTGCGGCTTAAGGTATCACTAATGGAAAGCAGAACTATGTACAACTCTGGAGTTAACTCTCGCTCATTGCGTCCTTCATCTCTTTTGCACAGGGTCAGTAAAGATAACCTAGTGCTATTTGGCTTATTGGCATTTTTATTTTCAGCACTAACGATTTTTATTGTGATGCCTCTATGGGCGATGCTGACAAAAAGTGTTCAGAACAACAGTGGCGAATTTGTTGGGCTGGAGAACTTCGCTACCTATTTTGCCAATGACAGCCTTTGGTACTCTGTTGGCAACACATTTACATTAGGACTTCTGGTGACTGCCGTTGTAGGTGTGCACGCTTTTGGTTATGCCTACGCATTGACGAGATCGTGCATGCCAATGAAAGGCGTGTTCCACATGTTAGGGACGGCTCCTATTTTGGCGCCGTCACTGCTTCCTGCCATCAGTCTTATCTTTTTGTTTGGCAACCAAGGTATCGCTAAAGAGTTGCTCGGTGGTCACTCAGTCTACGGCTTGGTGGGCATCTCGCTAGGTCTCATCTTTTGGACCTTCCCTCATGCCCTGATGATACTTACCACCTCATTGAGAACCTCGGATGCGAGATTGTATGAAGCGGCGCGAGCTTTAAAAACGTCACCGTTCAAGACTTTCTTTGTCGTCACTCTTCCGGCTGCCAAGTACGGCTTGATCAGTACCTTGATTGTCGTGTTCACTTTGGTTGTGTGTGATTTTGGTGTACCTAAAGTGATAGGCGGAAATTACAATGTTCTGGCGACAGATATTTTCAAGCAAGTCGTCGGGCAGCAAAACTTCTCTATGGGTGCGGTGACCAGTATTTTACTGTTAATGCCTGCCTTGCTCGCGTTTGTTGCCGACCGCTGGGTACAAAAGAAACAAAAAAGCCTATTTGATACCCGTTCTGTCCCTTATCAGCCAGAACCCAATAAAGTCAGAGACGGGATCTGTTTTGCCTATTGTTTGGTGATTTCTGCCGCGGTGATTGTGGTACTTGGGATGGCAGTATATGGCTCATTGGTGACCTTCTGGCCTTGGAACAAGGCGCTGACTCTGAACAACTACAACTTTGCTGAAATGAGTACCTATGGTTGGTCTCCATACTTTAACTCGCTAACACTCGCAACATGGACAGCCATTATCGGTACAGCAATTATTTTTGTTGGAGCGTACTGTATTGAGAAAGGGCGGGCGTTTGCGCCTGTTCGACAAGCCATGCAAATGCTCAGCGTTGTTCCTATGGCAGTACCGGGAATGGTATTGGGGCTGGGGTATATCTTCTATTTTAATGATGCCAACAACCCACTCAGCGTTTTATATGGCGGCATGGCGTTTCTTGTTATCAACACCGTGGTTCACTATTACACCGTAGGTCATATGACAGCGGTAACCGCGCTTAAGCAAATTCCGAGCGAAATTGAAGCGACAGCGGCATCGGTAAAGCTACCTCAGTACAAGTTGTTTTTAAAGGTGACGCTACCAGTTTGCGTTCCTGCGACTCTAGATATCGCTACCTATTTGTTTATTAATGCATTAACCACCACTTCTGCGGTAGTATTTATCTACTCTACGGAAACTATCCCTGCTTCTGTGTCAGTATTAAATATGGATGATGCAGGACAGACAGGTGCAGCCGCAGCGATGGCAGTGATGATCATGATCTCTGCTGCTGTCGCCAAGTTAGCACACATGACGTTAGGCAAATGGTTAGAAAACAAAACGCAAGCATGGCGTAAAAGGTAAGGACAAGGGTGCAGTACGTAAAAATTAAAGATTCGATTGTTGAGCAAATTGAATCAGGCATGTTATCGCCAAGGCAGAAATTGCCAGCAGAAAGGAAGCTTGCTGAGTCGTTTGATACCACACGAGTCACGCTCAGAGAGGCGTTATCCTTGCTTGAAGCAGAAGGGCGAATCTACCGAGAAGACAGACGTGGTTGGTTTATCTCGCCACTGCCACTTAAGTACGATCCGACGCAGACTCTCAACTTTACCAATATGGCGACCGCGCAGCAGCGCACACCAAAGACGGAGTTGATTACAGCAAAAGGTATTCTTGCCAATAAGCAAGCGGCTAGCTTACTTGGGTTACAGCCATTTTCTGATGTGTATCGGGTAGATAGAGTACGATACTTAGAAGAGCGCCCAGTGGTGTATGTCACAAACTATATTCGTCCGGAGCTGTTTCCAAACCTTCTCGATTTTGATTTGTCGAAGTCATTAACTGACATTTATCGTGAACATTATGGCGTTGTTTACGAAAAGATTCGCTACCGCATTAGTACCAGCACTTTACTTGGTAACACTGCTCAAGCGCTTCGCGCTACCTCAGGGACACCTGCCATGGTGGTTGAGCGGATTAACTACAATCAAAATGGCGAGTTAATTGATTGCGATATCGAGTATTGGAGACACGATGCAATCAGCATCGAGTCAGTCGCGCAGCTTCAACGTTAAATTGAAACCTCTATTTAGGCTTCTGTTCGGTGACCAGAAGCCCTTTATATTCCAGCATCTCTAAAAATAAGGAATGACTATGTCTGTATGGGCGATATGTCTGGTGGTCGTATCTGCTTTTCTGCATGCGGGATGGAACCTTCTAAGCAAAAGCAATAAATCGTCAGGAACGGCATTTTTCTTGTCCAGTAGTGCAGCCGCTTCGTTAGTGCTAGCCCCTTATGTCATTTGGTATTTAAGCCAGGTTGGCGTCACTAATATTCCTTCGACATTTTGGTGGATGTTGCTCATCAGTGGGGTGGCTCAGTTTGTTTATCTGATTGGTTTGGGTCATGCCTATAAACATGGTGATATTGGAGTAATATATCCTATTGCACGTGCGTTGCCAGTACTGATGGTGGGAGCAGGAACGGCGATTCTCGGCTACCAATTGACGACGCTAGTCTGGGGGGGATTCATATTGATTACCATCGGTTGCCTACTTGTACCGCTTACTTCAATGAGACAACTGAGTGTTTCGGATTATATGAATACTGGTGTTTTATGGGCGGTGATCGCAGCAGTCGGAACAACAGGTTACTCGATCTTAGATAAAGAAGCGCTACATATTGTTGATGTCGAGTTGTCAGCGATTATTTCGAATCTACAGTCAGCCATCTTTTATCTAGGAATTCAATTTTGGACAATATTTTTGGTCATCACCATCTACGTAATAGGAACACGGCAGTGGAATGAGTTCTCGCAAGCTTGGAGCATTAAGAAAACCTCTGCAATGGCGGGAATTATGATGTCGACCACTTATGGTTTGGTGCTGTACGCCATGACAATGACGGAGAATGTCAGTTATGTTGTGGCGCTTCGACAGTTAAGTATCGTGTTTGGCATGATTTTCGGGGTTGTATTTCTAAGAGAACGGTTAGCGCTAACTCGAAGCCTAGGGACGGGGTTGATTTTCGCAGGACTTATCTTATCGGTTGTATAGATCATACTGGTGACAGTATTCGCGGAAAGTTCATAAAATTTATATGATATTTGCGCTCAGTATTATAACAAATCACTCTAAAGTATGATGTGGATTCTCTTTCTTCGTTTGTGAATCGAACTAACAACATATTGAAGAGGTTGAACTTTAATATCAGGCATAAAGCAAGCCAATATTTCCCTACATTTAATGCGATAATTTTTGTGTCGCTTATTTCAAATTCTTCGAATAAGAAGTGCAATTATTTCTAATTCAAACTGGTCTTTTGTTACGTACTATTAATGTACTCGGGCAATGGAATAACGCCTGATTATTAAAACTATTTAAGTAAGTTTAAGGTAAGAAAATAGGTAGCTAAGGAGTCAGTTATGATTAAAGTAGTGAGTTTAGCAAGCGTAATGTTGTTTAGTTCAGTTGCAATGGCTGGTTTGGGTGGGGCGTACAATACCGTGATTCAAAGTGAAACTATGAATGGTAACCCTATGGCCTCAAAAGAAGCCGCTCTTGCCGCGGGTAAAACAATGATTATGGAAATCAACGATAAATCTCCATATGAATTGAGCCGCGCGGTTTCATACCCAAGCAACGACCTTGTCGATGTTAATTCATTTGAACTTCGGGGTTCACACGTAACAGTAAATGAAATTGTAACCAGTGAAGGTGAAATTGCTTTCCAACCTGTTATTAATGTCAGCTACGAGTTCAGAGCTCGTGATCGAGATTAATTATAGAAATACCGTTTTGCTAGCAAATAATAAAAAACCCAAGCTTGTTGCTTGGGTTTAATTTGTTAAACGTGTTTAGAAATTAGCTTTCCGCTTCAACCATTTCAGGTTGTTCATCAGCGCGCGCAGCTTCTAGCATCTTGCGAATAATCACAGAAGCAACTAGAGCAATCGCCACCATAACCACGGCAAGAACAGTCAGTAGTTGGAAGTAATCGCCATAAACGGTTTGAACGATCTCTTGCGTGATCTCTTGACCTTTCTCAAGTGCGATAGAGGTAGAAAACACTGCGCCAACAATGCCACTTAATGCCATAGCTACTGAGAAAAGTGACACCGAGAAACCTTCGATATGCTTAGGCGCGACCGAAAGAATAAAGGCGACCACTAAGCTGCCAACAATCACTTCAGCAAAAGCTTGGAAGAAGTGAATGGCTAAGAAAACTTCAGGACGAATCACGACGTCTTCACCGATACTCATAACAGCCATGGTTAAGATACCAAAGGCAATCGCAGTAAAGATAAACGCAAACCCGATTTTAGTTGCTGTTGAAAAGTTAATGCCTTTCTTCTCTAGGGAAGAAAAAGTCATCGCAATAACAGGACCAGCAACAATACACCATAGAGGGTTCATCGCCATTGAAGCTTCAGGAGCAATTGGGATCAGGTTAAACAGATCCCCGCGCATGGTGTTGATGGTGACCATCGTCATTGATGTCATCATTTGACCGTAGTAAACGAAGAAGCAGGTTGTCAGTACCGTCATAATGAGAATAGTGCCCATCTTAAGTGCATCTGACTTACTGGATTTAAACATCAGAGAGATGAAATACAAGATCGCTGCAGCGCCGATGGCGTAAACGATATTCTGACCAATATCCATGTTAGAGAACATGAAGAACACTAGGCCAATCATCACGGCAGAGACGGTTAAGAAAGCTGCCCAGTTTTTCGCGCTCACTGGCTGTTGGTCAATTTCTGCCCCTGCACCAACTAGCTGCTTGTTGAAAATAACAAGTACTGCAAATGCGAACGCGGCCATGACTGCTGATAGGGTGAAGCTGCCGTGGAAGCCAATCACCAATACAAACATTGGGAAAAGATATTGGCCTAATAAAGCGCCGACGTTGTTGACGGAGTAGTTGACGGGGTAGCCGTTCTCGAATTCCTCTTCTGAAGCAAAGGTACGTTTGTAAAGACTTGGGTAAGAAGGGGACATCAATCCACGAGCATAACTAGCAAGTGCGATACCTGCCAAGCTCATTGGAATGTTGGTTGTTGAAGCGCCTAGAACCAGTAGTGTATAGCCAGTTGCAAATGCACCATAAGCAATAGTTAAAGAACGGTACGCTCCAAGAAACTTGTCGACGATAAAGCCACCGGCAATCGCAAAAAGTGGGCCAATGGATGAGAATGCGCCGACAACCATCATGGTATCTGCTTCACTGTACCCTAGATCTTCTAAGAAGAAACGGGTCAAAATTACCATCACACCATAGAATGACAGGCCAAACATTGCTTGGCAGAACATCATTGATTTATTGAGTTTATTCCACATAATAGTCTCTTCTTGTTGATATAACACAGAGTTAATATCTGATTATCTTATCATTTGCGCTATGTTATAAATTGAAACAATTATCGCAGAATTACTATTCTATGCACGATATTTTCTCAAGTTCGCATAATTTTTTATAATGAGTTTGATCCAAAACGTTTGCGTGGGATATTTTTCAGCAATACCTGTACGAGAAAGTATGGTAAAGAGACTTATTATCGACTGAGAACTGTGCTAGCCTCCTACTTTGCTCTTTAAATAGTTAAGGAATGTAAGCATGAAGATTTTTAGTAACTTCGATAGTGGCAGCATAGAAGTCGTGAGTATCGATAATAAAGATCAGATTCAACTCAAGGTTCCCAACGACAATCAGTCAGAGTTCTATCAGTGGTTCCACTTTCGACTAGAAACGCAAGCTGAGCAGTCACATACTATTCAATTGCTCGATCTCAAGAATTCAGCTTACCCGGAAGGGTGGAGTGGCTACGACGTCGTAGCTTCATACGACCGTGAAGAATGGTTCCGTATTCCGGCACAATTTGATGGTGATACGCTGACCTTTCAGGTTATTCCAGAACGTGGTTCTATCTATTTTGCTTACTTTGCCCCTTATACTTACGACCGCCATCTAGACCTGCTTCATATGGCGCAGAGTGCTCATCATTGTCGGCTTGAAACACTAGGCGGTACGCTAGATGGTAATGATATGAGTCTACTGACGTTTGGTGAATTTGAAGAAGGGAAAAAGAAAATCTGGCTGATTGCCCGCCAACACCCGGGTGAGACTATGGCGGAATGGTTTATAGAAGGCTTAATTCAACGTCTGCTCGATGATGATGACACCACAGCGCGTGCTTTGTTAGAAAAGGCTGTACTTTATATCGTACCTAATATGAATCCAGATGGTTCGATTCGTGGCCACCTACGCTGTAATGCAATTGGTGTTAACCTCAACCGTGAATGGCAAACACCGTCTATGGCACGTAGCCCAGAAGTCTATTTGGTACGAGAGCGAATGCTGGAAACGGGTGTTGATATGTTCCTAGATATCCACGGTGATGAAGCGATCCCATTTAACTTTGTTGCTGGCTCTGAAGGCATTCCTTCTTATGACGAGCGTTTAGCGAATTTAGAGGCTGCGTTTAAGCAAGCGCTGCTTACGGTTACCCCAGAGTTTCAAGATGAGCAGGGTTATGACAAAGATGAGCCAGGTAAGGCAAACCTAACAGTAGGCTCAAACTGGGTTGGTGAGCAGTTTAAGTGTTTGTCTTATACGGTAGAGATGCCATTTAAAGACAACAATGAGTACCCAGACCCTTTATACGGCTGGTCACCTGAGCGCAGTGTTAAGTTCGGGCACGATATGCTGACGGCAACTCTCGCAGTGGTCGATAAAATCTAACCCTTCAAGTTTCTTCGATGATAAGCGCTGATTTTCCGCGCTTCAGAGTGATGACGAACCCCACTTTTCGAGTGGGGTTCTTTTTTGGCTAGCGGGCGTAGGCAGCGATCGCGATTTTTTTTCGTGATAGCTTACCAATGACCCTATCTTCTTGATGTTTTGAGTTGCTGAAGTCAATCAACACTGTATTTGTACCTTAACCAGATTACGGAAGCACACATAGCGATGATCATGTGTAACCCTCCCCGTTAAGCGTTCTGACACAGGTTGTCATCTCAAACTTGGGGAACAAAAAACGCCTGAGTTCAGTTAAGAAAGGGGCGCATTTAAGTAATAAATCATAGATAAAAGAAACCCCGCCGAGGTGGGTGAGTTTTTTCGTGGATGATTGCGCACCATCTTATTGGGGAGGATTGTCAACACTCACCCACTAAATATGGCAGTAATTTATCTAATGACGATAAATTCTGCTACGGATAGACTTCAATAAATTCATTAACTAGCCCATAGCCATTGGTATCAACACAGTAACCAATCCTTACTTTCTTTGAAGCAGACTTTGCGGCCAATAGCGTAGAATATGCTCTATTGAATGTGTCTTGATTACCTTTCAATTGACAACCAGAAGACTCTCCACTACCAGTTCTAACATAAAACAACTGAGAAACATTAGCGGGCATCGGTTTAAGACTAAAATATACAGTTTCACTGTTGTCAGTAGTCGTGCGTAGAGTAGTAATGTCCCCAATAGAAATCGGAGAAAGGGCAGAAAAGCTCGCGATTAGTAGAGCAAAGCAAAGATTTCATAGCTCCAACTATCCTTTTATTCATATGTTTCCAATTATTATTTAATTACATTATAGTCAGATGCCGCTAGACGTTTTGGACCTCCCTCAATTTTTACCACGTCTTTAGTAAAGAAAATACCTCACATTCGCTGACTTCCAATCTCCCCAAGAAGCACAGTTATTTGGAACGTCATCTCCATCAAACCACAAAGAACCGATTACAGTGCTAGTTGACTTAGCATGCATTAGCATCGAGAGCATTGATTTACAAGTTTCCGCACTAGTTTGATAGCCTGCACCAGGTGGAGTCCAATTTGAATTTGGGCTACAAATAAAAACTGCTCTATTCATATTGCTTAGCTTGAGCATTATTCTGTCGTTTGCATGTAGCCCCAATCTTTCTACTGTTCCCGAACACTGTAATTCACCCGCTAGAGTGGTAGTTGAAATCAACCACAAAATAATCAGAATATTCTTCACTGCTAATTCCTTATTGTAATTTTAAAAAATAGGTTCTGATGCTTGTTAACTAGTTATCAATGGCTCAACTGCCTCAAAAGTAACCCGAATTATCATCGTCATCATGTGACCAGTCTTTATCATCATCTCCGCCATAACTCGGTCCGTGATCATCATCATGCCCCCAGCGGTCATTATCGGGACTCCAATCGTTACCGCCATTGTCAGAACCACCATTACTTGAGGAGCCGTTGTCACTATACAATCCTACAAATGTTGAGTTGGATATTAAGTAATTAACAGTATTTGTGTATGTTAGCTGCAACCAGGTTTATTTACGTAACCTCCAGCTGCTCCCCAAGAAAAGACAAGACCAGAACCGAGTGGAGAACCCGAAGTAGGAGTTACAGTTTTAATCGCAACCATACCAGCCGGAACATCTACATCTGCCGTTAAACCCTTTAGATCAGCTAGTTCACCACGAAAAATACCAGCATCAACCGTCAGTGCGAAGTCAGTACTGCCTGCAGTGCCAGAATAATACCCACCTAGCCCTTCATGATCGCCAGCTAAGCCAGCAGAGCCGCTAACACCCAATCCCGAAAATGACATGCCAACAGTAATGGTATGATCTGAAAAATCAAAGTTAGTGAAATCAAGACTTCGCGACATTCGACTAATACCAGCAGACGAACCTTCTTTGCTACCAAACAGAGAACCTTTATACTGATTAATTATCGTTACGTCTTGATATGGAATATGTTTACCAAACAACCGTTTAGGGATAGCTATTTCAGTAACGAGTTTTCCATTAAAAACTGCATGTTTATAGTTAATTTCATTCAGATATCTGGGTTCAATTGATGAGATAAACTTAAAACTAGGCTTTCCATTTTGTAACACAATTCTCAAGTCTGCATCTGACTCGTGATCGTTGGATCCTCCTTTAGTAATAGAGCTCCCAAAATGCACATAAGATGTCCAATTACTTGCGGGAATAAAAAATGTTATATCTCCATTAACAATAGGTATAAATTGAGAACCTAGGGGTTGGGAATAAGCAATATATAAGTAGTCATGTTCATTATATGCCTGTGTCATGTATGAGTTATTAACATCAAACAGTCTATCCCATTCATTAAAATTTCCATCAATTGATACAGCGGAAGCTACCGAAATTGGGGAAACCAATATCAGTAGTAGTAGTATTTTTTTATATTAATCCTTTATAATTATGTAGCCGATACTGTTGGCCTGACTGTATTTGTAGTCTTCATCATACAACCAGTACTTCCCTTTTCTGAGATAGTCTCTATATATAGACAATTGCTTTCTGCTTTTATCGGTAACTATTTTTATAGGGATTTTCTTTCCAATAGGATGCGAGTTTTCACTCAGTATAAAATGTAAAGATTTCAACTCTCTTAACACTACATCATCATTAAATGGGCCTGAAACCTCAAATATCAGTACATTTTCATGTAGAACGTTTTTTATATTCTCCCTAGCTAAGTAGGGAAAGAAAAAAGTCGTAACTGAAAAGAGAAAAAATGGAAAGCAGAGTATGATTTGATACTTGTTAAAGCCTTTCCTCAGGATCCAAACGGCCAAAATCGCCATCATGGGTAATATAGTCACTTGAGCAACAAAATAAAAAAAATCTAGTAATTCTAACAGCAAAACGAAAACCCAATAAAAACGGGAAGTATACACGAAATGAATATCTTGTAAACAGCACGTGATTATTAACTAATAAGTACATCACAAACAATCTCGTTCCATTAACTATATGCCAACCTTCTAGATAGATACCTGAGTTTTGAACTACTTAATCATTTGCTAAAGTAACTACTTATTTGAGCACTTTAATTAGAATTCAATCCATCTACATATAAAACGCCCCTTTCGGGGCGCTTCAGATTGATGGCGAACCCCACTTTTCGAGTGGAGTTCTTTTTTGGCTAGCGGGCGTAGGCCGCGATCGCGATGACCATGATGTTGTTTCGCGTTATAGAAGCTATGTTCTACCACTTCACTTCTTCACCTATAAGCATTCTTACTATAGGAAGCGTTTTGGGTTGTATCAATGTATAAAGTCGTGACTTGGTAAACTGTTTATCGCAGACGTTTACGGTATAGCTTCAAAAACACATGCAAATAAGAGGTTTTACCAGTTCCCAATATGTGTTACTTCAGCTGGCGCGTCACTAGTTGGTGGATTGCTTTCAGAAACATAGAGATAAAGATTTTTTTGAGATGCCATCTTCATTAGCATTGTTGACCATGCTGATTTACCATAATCAGTTGTGATATCTAAGTAAAATGCGTAGCAACACCCAGTTACGGAGGGGTTGAACTCATTGAGGTTTCTAAAGAATACGCGTCCACCTTTATCAGACACCACTTGATACTTTATTTTGCTCATGTCTGATACATGAACATATTTTCCTGCTGCATTCACCGTAGCGGAAAATAATACGGTTGATGCTAGTAAATAACCAAATAATTTACTCATTTTCGATTCCTTTATTTATATTTAACGCTCTTCTAGGCCGGTTATTACGCAAGTTGTTTGCTGATCATCTACTACATACCTTAACTTCTTTCCTCTTGCTTTTGCAGATAACGCGTACGAGTATAGCGCTTTGTTAAATTCGGTCCCATCCATATTGATTTGCCCCCTAGAATATTGGCAATGCTTCGCAAACTGGGGTGATTGTATGTACGCAACTCCATTGTTTAGATATAAATTCCAGTTGCTTAATATTTCTGTTGGCCAATAGCGATTAGCGATCGCTTGATTGCTACTTAAAAGAGTCAAAGCAATCATTGCTGTAAGAGTTTTTTTCATTTATTCACCTGTTTTACTTTGTTTGTTACACAGAGTTTCGTTGTGTTGTTATTTAATGGTTTCTACTTGAATAAACGCATGCCGCTTATTTTAGAGGGCTGATAACACAGCCAGCAATGCTTAATCCAATTGGCTTTCCTGCCGTAAGAATAGTTATTAATGTTGCCATTTTTGCGTCAACACCTACATCACTTACTAGATTAATCCTATAAAAGTTTTTGGAGCCACAACCTTCGGGGTCTATCGCTGTTGCAACCATAGTTATACCAACATGAGTTGGCTATGGGGCAATACAATTTATTTGTGAAACTAGAACTTCTGCCGCGCTAGAACTCAAGGAAAATAATATAGTAAGGGTTATAAGCTATATTTTCATAATTTCTAATCTATTTCATACGTAGAAAAATTCACAATATGATAATACATCACGATATTAAATGCTAGATGCCTTTGTAATAGGTACAATAAATGTTTATGTGTTTCTTAGGAACTAGTTGTTCTCTAATCACCATTTCAATTTCGTATTGCTGAGGGGAAGGTTCTTGAAGCATATCGGAGGATTCATATTTCGATGCTCCTATTAGATCAAAGGTCTGAGGCGCGGACTTTCCGCGCTGTTCACTACATTCTGTGCCATAACCCGTCAAACTCAAATGCAATTCAGTTTTTCGACTGGCTAAAGCACAGCATTAAGTAGGCATTAGTCGCTACTCACAAGGCGGAGACATATGGATAACAGCGAGACCTCCGAGTGATGTTTCGCGGTACTTCTTATTCATATCCTTACCTGTTTGATACATGGTCGCGATGACCTTATCAAGAGAGATTAAACATTTGCTGGTGCGTTTGAGTGCCATGCGGGATGCATTGATTGCTTTCATAGCGCCCATCGCATTGCGCTCAATACAAGGTACTTGAACTAATCCACCGATCGGGTCACAGGTCATCCCCAATGAGTGCTCCATAGCAATTTCAGCTGCAATACAGATTTGCTCGTTGCTGCCACCGCGAAGCGCTGTTAGCCCTGCGGCTGCCATCGATGATGACACGCCAACCTCTCCCTGACAGCCAACCTCAGCCCCCGAGATTGAAGCGTTGGTTTTATATAAAATACCAATAGCACCCGCCACAGCAAGGAAGTCTTTGAGCTGCTTAGTGTCGAGTTCTTTAACAAATCTATGGTAATACATTAATACCGCAGGAATGACCCCAGCAGCACCGTTGGTTGGCGATGTGACGACCTGCCCACCGGCAGCATTCTCTTCACTTACGGCAAATGCGAATAGGTTAATCCAATCCATGATTTCCATAGGATCGTTTTCAATTGAGGCATTGGCCTCAAGTTTCTTTAGTAAGTTTGGCGCACGTCGAGTGACATTGAGGCCGCCTTCCAAAATGCCTTCGGTTTCAAAACCGCGCTGCATACACAACGACATGACTTTCCAGATTTGCTCTGCTTTGCGGGTAATTTCATCGTCTGAAAAGAAGTTTTGCTCATTTTTCAGAATCATTCCGCCAAGGCTGAGGCCACTGTTTTCTGCCATTTCTAGCATTTCGTCAGCACTGGTGAAAGGAAATGGAACATCCACTTTGTTGGCCGAGCCACCTTCTTCGAGCTCTTTTGCCGTAGCAATAAAGCCGCCACCGATTGAATAGTAGGTTTCAAGTGCAAGTTGATGGCCGAATGGATCATAAGCGGTAACGGTCATCCCATTTTCATGCAGGGGTAGGTTGTCGTCATGAAACAAAATATCGCTTTCATAGCTGAAATCTATAGTGTGGGCCCCAGCAAGAACTAAGTTGCCTTCTTCTAATGTTGTTGCCAGTGTTTGTTTCGCACTGCCCATTTTAATCGTGTCGGGCTTGTTGCCCAGCAAGCCTAAGATAACCGCTCGGTCTGTGTGGTGACCTTTGCCAGTCAGAGATAGTGAACCGTAAAGATCAACCTGTACGCGACTGACTTTTGTGATTGATGAGGCGAGATAGCGCGTAAAATGATAACCTGCGAGCATTGGCCCGTTGGTATGAGAGCTTGAAGGCCCCACTCCCACCTTGAAGATATCAAATATCGACAGCATAAACTTTACTTCCTGTTGTAGTGGCCTGTCTTTCAGGCTCTTTTAATTACAAGTATGGCACGCAAGTGGAGATAACGTCTCGCATGCGGCCTGTTAACAAAATATTAACCTCTGATAAGCTAGCGATAAAGTGGATGCTTGTACAGTTTAAGCGTTACTCAGTAGGAATAATTGAGACATGGATAAATAATGAACATTATTAATGTTGTACTGATACTGGGTAAGCGGCTCGTCAACAATGTGCTTACGTTAGAGGGTAGATCAAGAGTCCAAGCGTTAAGCGCAACGTTAAATACATTAAACCTCGATCAAACGGCAGTCATTTTCTGTGGTGGTGCGACGGAAGGGCAAATGCAAACTGAAGCTCAAGCTATGTTTGATTGCTTCAAGTCTTTTCATCAGGGGCAAATGCCGCCTCATATTATCCTCGAAGACCAATCGACCAATACGATTGAGAACATCTGTAACGCAGCAGATAAGCTAGTCGCGAGTAAGTTGTGTCGGGTAGGGCAGGTAATCAACGTGTTGCTTGTATCAAACGATTATCACCTTAATCGAATTTTTGAAATACAGCGACTCATGGATGAACAGGGTCTACTGACCACATTGAGAAACCAATGTGCTCAAAGTGGTTTGGATTTGGCTATCTCCCCAATACTCGACAAGCATACCGCAGTTCCTTACCCACATCACAATACTCTAGGTCGGATATTCTTGTTACTTGATGAGCTGACGACTTATCGCGTTTATCTTGAAGGGGTGAAAAACCAAGCCTTTGCCAGACCTTTGGAGATAGTCAGGGAAAAGCCCTACGCAGCAGCGCGTAAAGCACTGGAAGCGCTGAAAGATCTTATTTCTGACCCTAGTGATCTGTATTCGTTGAGCACGATAGAGAAAGCGATCAATAAGACATGCGTTGAAGCTTTACCTGAAGATTTGATACAGCAATTAGCACTTCTGGATAAGCATTTAACCAAAATGAACCGCCGCTATGATCCCGAAAGACAAAGCCTAATAGATGTCTAAATTGCGAGGTGATTAAACGAAGACTACAAAGTCGCTAACTTACTCTCTCCTTCGTTGGCGTTTACTGCTCTTTATGGTTTTGGCGGTAATAATCCCACTCTTCGATTCGCTCATCGTTTGGCAACAAGCAGTAGGTCAGACGTTGTTCATTTTCAGTGACCGTTTCTAGTGTACCTCCTTGCTGGACACAGTACACCGAAGCAGGGTTTGCCATCGAAGTGTAGCCTTTGACTTCGTATTCGTCTGTTTTGGTTGCACAACCAGAGAGTATTGCGACACTAGCAATAGAGACGGCAAAACACGTTTTCTTCATAATAAAACCTATATTGAATCAATGAGTAGCATATCGATTATAGGGTAAGGTATGAAAAACTCTGTCTAGAATTTGTTAAAAAGTTAGTGATGTCTAAAATTAAAAGAAGTTATACAACAAAGCTATATAACTTAGCTAAATGCGTTTGTATGACCAATGAGTATTAACATAAGAAGACTAAGCATAGGAAGTGCCAGATGTCCGAGCAAAAATATCGACTTGTTACGCGAAGCGACTTTGACGGTCTAGTGTGCGCCGTTTTGTTTAAGCAACTTGACCTAATTGACGATATTAAATTCGTCCATCCTAAAGACATGCAAGACGGAATCATTGAGATTACTTCTAATGATATTGTGACTAACCTGCCTTATGTAAAACAGGCACACCTTGTCTTTGATCACCACTTGTCTGAATTGTTACGCAACCCTGAACGGTATGAAAATCACATCATCGACCCCGATGCTCCTTCAGCCGCGCGCGTAGTTTGGGAGCATTATGGCGGGAATAAGGTTTTTCCAACCGAATGGGACGATATGATGGAAGCGGTAGATAAGGGGGATTCTGCGCAGTTTAATCGTGATGAAGTGTTGGACTCGACAGGTTGGAACCTATTGAACTTCCTGATGGATGCAAGAACTGGACTGGGGCGTTTCCGCGAGTTCCGTATCTCTAATTACGCTTTGATGATGGACTTAATTGAGTATTGCAAAAATCATACGATTGATGAATTGCTTGCGCTACCTGATGTCAAGGAACGCATCGAGCTATATCGAGAGCATGAAAATTTATTTAAAGCGCAGATTCAACGATGCGCGACAGTGTATGACAATCTTATCCTGCTCGATTTAACCGGGGAAGAGGTTATATACGCAGGTAATCGCTTTATTGTTTATGCTCTGTATCCGCAGTGCAATATATCTATTCACAAAATGTGGGGTTTTCAAAAGCAAAATACGGTGTTCGCCACTGGGAAATCCATTTTTGACCGCAGTTCTAAAACCAATGTAGGAGAGCTAATGCTCAAGTATGGAGGTGGAGGGCATAAAGCTGCGGGGACTTGTCAGATCGACAATGATAAAGCCGACATTGTTCAGCAGGAGCTGATTACCGCTATCACTGCTGATGGATAAAAAAGACCCTAAGAGTATGTCTTAGGGCCTTGTCAATTTTTTGCTTTGTGACTTATAACGGCATTACACGATTTCGCCCTAGTTCTTTGGCCTCATACAGAAGCTTGTCTGCGCGCTCGATCAGAGACTCTGCTGCTTCACCTGGTTGAAGCTCAGCAACGCCCATAGAAATCGTAATATTGCCAACCTGCTGCGAAGTGCGACGATCTTTGATCGAGAGCTTCTCTATTGTGCGGCGTAAGCTCTCAGCAAACTGCCTTGCAATGCGCAGTGACTTATTTGGTACTATCAAAGCGAACTCTTCGCCACCAAATCTATAAGCTTGGATACCGTCTCGGCAACCTAGCTGAAGTCTACGTGCAATCCCCTTGATGACGGTATCACCAAACAAGTGACCATAGGTGTCGTTGAATGATTTAAAGTGGTCAATATCTGCCAGTACTAGACACATCTTCTGCTCAGAGCGGCACAAGGTGCTAATATCATTATCGAAGGCGCGGCGGTTGTACAAGCTCGTTAATGCATCAAATAGCGCGTCTTGCTGAACCTCTGCAAGCTGAGTTTTTAGTAGGCTGATCTCTTTGGAAGCCGTTTCGAGCTGGTTATTCAGAAAACGGGTTGAGTGCCTGATTTCTCGTGACTCCGCGACCAGTTGACGAATTACAGTCATGACTTCATCCATTGACATCGCTTGATCTTCCACACGCTCTAGGTTGTCGAAGCTTTTGTCAATCATTTGTGAAAACTGTGAAGTGTCTGAAAGGGTGTCACTCATCGAGCTAGCAACTTCGTTCACTAGGATTTCTATGCTGTTGCGCAGTTCACGCATATCTGTTTCTGAACGACTGGCAACATAGTTGTTGTATAGCTGCTCGCCTGCTGCTGGTGGGCAGATACCGTAATTCTCAACGACACTGTCTAGCTCACGATTGAGCTGGGGAATCGCGTTGTCCACATAGGTATACCAGAGTGCATAGTTTGCAGGTGTGGCAGCCACATGGTTTTTCATCATTAATGGGACGGCTCTTTTTAAATTATCCGTCGATTTTTTGAAGTCGTTGTCAGTCATTTCTTAGGAATATTCTTATCTCGACACCTGTACATTAAGAGTAGCGGATTTCTACTCTGGATGTATGCTTTGTATCACTTTTGGACGATTAATTAATAGTTTATATAAACTTTATCACATGTATATGTTTATATTGACAAAATATAGCGATAGCAAGGTCAGAATCACGATACAACTAGCTATCACATTGCGCTAAACCCCTTGCGGTACTTCTTCGCGAACATTACCTGACTCAAGTTTGCTTGCTCCACGCAACATCGCTTGAATTAACTCTCCGGCATTAAACTTTTCGAGTGCTTCATGAGCACCGACTTGTTGGGCGCGATCAACACATATCTCACTGGAAAGTGAAGTATGCAGAATTACATAACTGTTTTTTAGGGCAGGGTCATTCTGAGTCTCGAATGCGAGTTCATAACCATCGAGCCCTGGCATTTCGATATCGCTCACCAGAAGATCGATCGCCCGATCAGCAGATGCTTCTTTTCTCATCAGCTCAAGTGCATCAAGGCCATTGTTGCAGATTTGGTAAGAAATATTAATGCTATCTAACGCATCGGATAGCTGTTTTCGAGCAATAGAAGAGTCGTCTACCAACAGAATATTGAGCGCTTTTAATCGCTCACGTTCAATGTCTGTAAGCATTGGGATACTGGTTGATTCGTACTGCGGATAGATTTTAGATAATAACAGCTCAACATCCAACATCTGCACGATGTGATCTTCAAAGCGAGTAATGCCTGTCACGAATACATTAGAGCCAGCACTTGCAGGAGTAGACTCGATCGATTTCCAATCACACTCAATGATTTTTTCAATTGAACGCACCATAAAGGCAACAATGGTGCGTAGACAGTCCGTGACAATCAAATAGCACGAATCGTACTCGTCGGGTTGGATTGGGCGAAAACCAATCGCGGCGGGCATATTAATTACCGGAATCGTCTTATCACGAATCGTAACCGTTCCAAGGACATGGTGATGCGAGTAAGGGATCTGAGTCGTCGGTTGAAATGGCACAATTTCTCTGACTTTTAGAGTGCCAATTGCGAACAACTGTTTACTGCTGGTTAAAGTAAACATCAGCATGCCTTGAGACTGATTCGCTTTACTAGCTGGTTTGGCCATGGGCTTCTCGTATGTGCGACTATATTTATAAATGGTAACGGATTTACCCCGATGATCAATGGATGCAAATCAAATTTGCTTCTAAACGCTGATAAGATAGACATTCGTTATTTAGAACGACAATTGCTTGGGTGAAGATCTCGTTTTATTCGGGTACAATTCCCGCAAAACAGAGTCATTATCAGAGGCATCATTATGGCTAAAACAGCGCACGCACTTCATATTTTAGTTAAGCATAAAGAGCAAGCAGAAGACATCATCAAGCAACTAAAGAAAGGCGCAAAGTTTCAGACCCTTGCGAAGAAATACTCAACGTGTCCGTCGGGTAAAAAAGGGGGGGACTTAGGTGAGTTCAGAAAAGGCCAGATGGTACCACAATTCGATAAAGTGTGTTTTTCTGGCGAAACTCTGGTTCCGCATTTAGTTAAAACCAAGTTTGGTTGGCATGTAGTGAAGGTGTTATACAGAACTTAAGTTAAACGAGAACTACCGCGATTTATTTTCCGAAGCGTTTCGTGTTCTTTATTCTTGGCTAGAAAAGTAAGCAGAAATGTCTTTCAAATCTTGGTTATTGAGCCTAGAAAGCTGGACCTTCATCATCTCGGCCAGTGCACCTGTCCGATTGCCATCTTGATAGTCTTTCATCGATTGAAATAGGTATTGGGCGTTTTGCCCTTTTAGGTGAGGGTAAGCAGGATTGGATGCAGTGCCGTCCTGACCGTGACAAAATACGCAGCTAGGTGATTTGATTTTACCTAATTCCGGATCGCCAAATTGGTTGCTTGCTAGGGCGAGTGAAGGAATTAAGAGCAGTAAGGGAAGAGTGCGTATCATTGTTGCCTCTCGTTTAGCCGTCAATACGCAAACAATAAAGCTTCCCCCTAGGGGAAGCTCAAAGTCTATTATTTGATGTATTGCGCAAGTT
This sequence comes from Vibrio sp. VPAP30, assembly GCF_001188205.1. NCBI lineage: Bacteria > Pseudomonadati > Pseudomonadota > Gammaproteobacteria > Vibrionales > Vibrionaceae > Vibrio > Vibrio sp. VPAP30. The sequence continues at coordinate 124,643 of NZ_LBLS01000013.1, read as the reverse complement.
TCGCTAATAAAAGCTCAATATCATCGCTTGATACATCTTTATGGGTCACGAAACGAATCGGATTCCCCGGAGATACGGTAATACCGTCATCAGCCAATTGGTTGGCAATCTTTTCGATTTGAACGGTTGCATCCAGTTTGGCAAACACGATGTTGGTTTGTACAAAGTCTGGGTTGACATGAACGCCTTGCAACTTACTTAAACCTATTGCTAATTTCTTAGCGTTTTGATGATCGACGTCTAACTGCTCAACTTGCTCGGTTAATGCCAGTTTACCCGCTGCAGCAAGAATACCTGCTTGACGCATACCACCACCCACCATTTTACGCAGTCGGCGAGCTTTGGCGATGAAGGCTTTACTGCCTAGAAGGAGGGAGCCAATGGGTGCACACAATCCTTTTGATAAACAGATGGTCATTGAGTCGAAGTGTTGAGCTATCTCTTTTACGTCAACATCGAGTGCGGCGGCAGCGTTATATACGCGAGCACCATCAAGGTGAAGTGACAGGCCATGCTCGTCAACGAACTTTCTTGCCTCAGCTAGGTATGAAAGTGGTAACACCTTTCCATTGATGGTGTTTTCTAGGCTAAGTAACTTAGTGCGAGCAAAATGTGAATCGTCAGGTTTAATTGCCGCTTTGAGTTTGGCAAAGTCGAGCGTTCCATTTGGATTGTTTTCAATCGGTTGAGGCTGAATAGACCCCAACACAGCTGCACCACCTGCTTCATACTTGTAGTTGTGCGCTTGTTGACCGCAAAGGTACTCTTCGCCACGCTCACAGTGAGCCATCAAACCTAGCAGGTTAGCTTGAGTTCCTGAGGTGGTAAACAGTGCTGCTTCAAATCCGTGTCGCTCTGCCGTCCATTGTTCTAATTCGTTCACGGTTGGGTCATCGCCATACACATCATCCCCTACAAGCGCTTCCGCCATTGCTTTACGCATTGCTTCAGTTGGCTTGGTCACTGTATCTGAACGAAAATCCATAATCTTAACTCCTAAATATATCCACACAGCTTTGCTTTGCTCAAACACGCGATGGTTTTTGCATCGGTGATTTCGCCATCAATAATCTTTTGTTCGAGTTGTTGTACTGACAAAGAAAGTACTTCTATGACTTCATCGTCATCGCACTGGTAACGTTTTGTTTGGGTCAGTTGCTTAGCGACGAACAAATATTGAATTTCATCACAAAACCCGGCCAATGGTGTTACTTGCCCAAGAGATATCATTCTTTTCGCGCTGTAACCAGTTTCTTCTTCCAACTCACGGTGCGCACAGAATTCAATCGGCTCATCAGACTCTAATGTACCTGCTGGAAGTTCCAATAACCATTTCTTTAGGGAGGGGCGGTATTGATTGATAACAATGATATGGCCATGCTCGTTGATGGGTAGAATCACTGCAGCGCCCGGATGAGATATCGTTGTATGGGTGATCTCTTGGCCGTTAGGTAGAGGGATTGACTCTTCGATAAGGGAGATACGCTTCCATGAATGGATCGTTTTTATACTGTTTTCCATTTGATATTTGTTAAGTCCTAGCTCCTGACAGGAGGTACATTAACGTCTCAAGCTTTGGAGATAAAGCTCAATCTCGAGAATGGGTCGCAAACTATGTGCACCTTAAGTGATGAATATCTCAAAAGTGCAAACATTGTTTTCAGCCAGTTACGTAAAAACTCCATCTGATATAAAGATTTGTCCAATTTGCAAATCGCACTTGTAACAAAGTGATAACAAATGTATAAAATTATACATACATACCATCCAGTTAGCCTTAGGAGAGCGCGAATATGATTAGCCAGAATCGAGTGTCTCACTCACAAAAAGCGTTGCTCTCTGAACGAATCAACAAGTTGGCGCAAGCATTATCTGACGGCGTTTATGAGCGTGAAGAAACCATCAAATTGTGTTTGCTTGCCGCTTTGGCCGGAGAGAGTGTTTTCTTGTTAGGGCCTCCAGGTATAGCAAAAAGCCTTATTGCAAAGCGCCTTATTCAAGCGTTCGATAATTCTTCTTACTTTGAATACCTAATGACCCGCTTTTCAACACCGGAAGAAGTGTTTGGCCCTTTGAGCATTCAAGAGCTGAAAGATAACGGCCGTTACTTACGTTTGACCAAAGGGTATCTACCTACGGCTCAGGTGGTGTTCCTTGATGAGATCTGGAAAGCGGGTCCTGCGATTCTTAATACGTTACTGACAGTGGTGAACGAGAAGACCTTTAAGAATGGTAGCGATATTGAGCGCGTACCAATGAGGCTGTTAGTTTCTGCATCTAACGAGCTACCAGATCAAGACAGCGGTCTAGAAGCTTTATACGATCGTATGCTAGTGCGCGTGTTCGTCAATAGAATCCAAAACAAGCAAAACTTCAAATCCATGCTGACGGTAGGTACACCTCAAGAGGCAGTAATCCCTGAGGGGCTAGCAATTACCGATCAAGAGTATCATCAGTGGCAATCTGAGCTGGAACAGTTGGAGCTATCTGATGAGGTATTTGAAAAGCTGTTTGAGCTTAAGAGTATGCTAGAAAGTGCCGCAACAGCAGAAAGTGGTGTCGATGTGGCAGATACCGACATGTATGTCTCAGACCGCCGCTGGAAGAAAGCCGTAAAGTTGCTCAAAGCAAGTGCGTACTTTAACGGACGAGATTCGATTAACCCACTTGATCTCCTTTTGCTCCAAGACTGCTTGTGGAATAGCCCCGAATCGCGCGATGTCGTGCGGAGTGTGATCAAGCAGTTTGCTCTCAACCACGCTTTTGATCAGCAAGAAGTCGAGCAACAGATTACATTGTGTCGTGAAGAGCTGGGCGACATTCAAGAAGAGCTTGAATCAGAGTTCGGTATCATGCTCTCGATGGAGTCGACGACAGGCTTACTCAAGAAGCAAATCAATAGCTATGATCTTTCCAATGCTAAGAGCTACAAAGTGGGTAGTACTTTTGGCCTTGTGAAGCTCGTTCTATTACAAAGTAATATGTCGGTTTCTGAATCAGAAAAAGGTGATAGCCGCTGGGTATATGTTCCGAAAAATGAACTTGAGCGGGTGATAAAAGATGGGCAAGGGGATGTTTATGGCTATGTTAACCAAAATACCAATATGTGCCGTTTAAGATTTGATGTCGATGCGGCGAACAACTTAGTGATCAAGGATATCGCGAATCGTGGCGTATTGGTGTCAGTGGTGACTAACAAGGGTCTAGACGACTCAATCTATCAAGAGTGGTTAACCAAGTCTGAACAAGCAATGGTGCAGTTGGAGCACGCCGAGCATCATTTACGTAAAGTGCGTTCGAATTTTCATGGTGCATTGCCACATGGCTTTATAGATCAAGAACTTCCACGAGTCATGGAAGCAAGCCTACAAAATCTCCAGCAAGTGTTGGAGTCTGCTAAAACCGAGTGTGAGCGTACGGTTTTCCGTTTTAAGAACTTAAATCAGTTCTTCTCATAAGGAGCCGACATGTTAGGAGCAGACGGTTTAAATCTAGCGTTAGCGGTGGCAGATTCAGGGATAATAGACTCTGCGGTGAATGATCTGTTAGCGCGTACGCAAGTGATGGCGATGGCGGAAAACCGTGGTGTCAAAAGCTCGGTAAAAAATCACCTGCTTAAATGGCGTAGTAGCGTTAAAAAGCGCATTACTAAGGTGTGTGAAACCGACCGGTTCCAGCAAGAATTAGCCTTGTATCAAGAAGTGATTCATTGGGATGAACCTCGATTCTTTAACGAAATATCAGATGTTATCAAGAAGCTAGAATGGCATTCTGCTTTCTACTTGCAAGCTCGCCGTCTAATAGAGAAGAACAAAGGGCTAAATAACCCCATGTTCCCACACTACTTCTGTGACCAGTGGTATCAAAGTCTCTCAGATGCTATTCGTCAAGCTCAGGTGACTGAGTTGGAAGCAAACAAAGAAAAAGTACTTAAAGACCTCTACCAACGAATGGAAACCATGAAAAACATGGATAAGGTCGCCGAAGAAGGTGATGAAAGTAGTGTTGGTCGTTTGTGGGATATGGCATCTGCAAAATTAAGCAAATCTGACCTTAACGTAATGAAACGTCACGCCGAGTTTTTGAAAAAGAACAAAGGTTTGCAAGAGATCAGTGAGAAGCTAGGTCGGATGGCGGGCCAAGTCAATGACCCTGAACTAAATCGCACTCCAGCTGAAGAATTGCAAATGGTTGAGGAGAAGTCAGACGAAGCGACTGACGACATAGTGGGTATCCATGAAAGTGATGATCTCAATAAGCTTCTACCTAATGAAACCATGTTTCTTGCTTATCCAGAACTTGAAGTCGTGTTCTATAAACATCTAGTAGATAAGCGTTTGATGAATTACCGAATGCAGGGTAAATCAAGAACGCTACGTAAAATTCGTGCTCAGCAACCAGATAGCAAGCAAGTTGATGTAGAAAAAGGGCCGTTTATTATTTGTGTAGATGCTTCAGGGTCGATGAATGGTTTCCCAGAGCAGTGTGCTAAAGCAATGGCTTACGCCTTAATGCAAATTGCCTTAGCGGAAGACAGAGACTGTTATGTGATGCTGTTTTCCACAGAGCAGATTACCTATGAGCTAACCAAGCAAGATGGTTTACGTGAAGCGAGTGACTTCTTGAGCTATAACTTTCACGGTGGTACGGATATTGGCCCTGTGATCATGAAATCGATTGATTTGATGTGTGGTGACAAATACAAGAATGCTGACTTGGTGGTGATTTCTGACTTTATCGCCCCTAAGCAGTCGGATGAGATACTTGTCAGAGTTGAAGAGCTTAGAGCGAGGAAGAACCGCTTTCATGCGATTTGTTTGTCAAAGTATGGTAATCCGGAGCTTATGGCCATGTTCGACCATAGCTGGGCGTACCACCCGAATTTGGTTGGCCGATTAATGAAGAAATGGTAATCGCTAAACGATAAAGGAGCTCAGTGAGCTCCTTTATTTATTGGCTAAATCGCTAGGGGCATTTCGTCGTTGGACGGATCTTTCTTACGGTAAACGCGAATTAAACCGATTAACGCCAGTACAGACATCACCAGCATTAGAACGCCAAGTGGCATTTGGTCTGGAGTTGGGATTAATGATGCGCCTAATGTTGCCAAACCTGCGCCAAGGTTTTGCATACCACCTAACACAGCACCACCAGTACCTGCGTGGTAGGGTAGCGGAGATAAAGCTCCTGTGGTTGCCGCCGGAAACAGTATGCCCGCGCCCAAGAAGTAAATCGTTGCCCCACCAATTAAGCTCATGGCATTGGTATCACCAAGTAACCCTGGCAACAAAATAATGATGGAGCCAAGCATGATGGCAACTAAACCAACGATCAGTGCGCTTTTCTCATTGCGCTTACTTGCGATATAGCTCGATAACCCTGCACCTAATAGATAGCCTGGAATGGGCAATACAAACAATAGGCTTACGGTTGTCGCAGGAAGCTGTAAAACACCCCCGAGCAGAACTCCAGCGGCTGCTTCAAAAATAGCGATGCCTGAGAACGTTGCAACCAAGCAGATCAAATAGCCTTGAAAGCGACGATCTGACAGAACATATCGGTAGCTGTTGGTGACTTTCTCATAGCGACGTTTTTCACGTGGCAATGTCTCCATAAAGCTTGTCATCATAGTGATAACCACGGCGATGCCAAATAGTGCGAGGAATAAGTAACTCGAGCGCCACCCTAACGTTTCTGTTAGGTATCCCCCCAATACTGGGGCTACCAAAGGTGAGAAGATCACACACATGCTAATCAGGCTGTTTACTTTGTGCAGCTCAGCTCCTTCAAACAAGTCGCGCGTTAGTGTGCGTGACATGGCGCCACCACAGCCAATACCTAAACCCTGAATAAAGCTACCTGCTAAGAACCAATCATAGCTGTGGGCGAATAGGGCAATGATGGTTCCAAGAATATAGATCAGTAGACCAACGACAATGATTGGCTTACGTCCAAGTCGATCTGACAGTGGCCCATAAACAAATTGCGACAAACCGTACGGGATCAAGTAACACGCCATGACTGCTTGCAATGCGGCTGGTGACACCAAAAACTCACTTGCCATATGACCAATCGAGGGTACATACATGGTTTGAGTCATTTGACCAACCGCGGTCAAAATTGCAATCAAGAAGGTTAACTTCATCACTTGAGAAGACGCAGACATTTCTTAAACACCTAAAATCAACGCGTAAAAAACACTAGCATTGCGTAAGCAAAGCTAATAACTAGAATAAATAAAGGGAGCTTTCAGGCGCGAGATATTAGAGTGAGTTGGGCTATGTGGCAATCGAAAAGTGTGATCTTAAGCAAGATAAAATTTTCGGGTTTGGATTAGAAAAACTTATCCTTATTTGTGTGTTGTTAAAGCCTGGGTTTATGCGGTAGGCAGCTTAGATAAACACTGGCGACACAAGCAGGTTCCAGTGTTTGGTAGCAGGGAGGTATCGCGCTTTTCAATCTCAAAACACCAGCAGTTAGACTTACCTTGGCTGATATCACATTGAGCAGGCTGACTGCACGAAGGGCAGGTATGCGTAGACGTCTCGCCACTCAGGTTCGCCATAAGTTCATCCCGTTTTTGATCAGACAGATGACACCAGTTTACTATCTCAACCATGGTGCGGTGACATCCACTACAGATCCCTTCGTTATTTTTGCAAGCCGCGATACAAGGTGTCTTCAAAACGTGTTTCCGTTCAAGTTAGGTAAAGTAGAACTATACCCAGTTAACCGCGCAACTTCAAAAATACCCGTATTATTGCCTTACTCGGTATCGCTCTTAAATGACGGTGGTTGATACTGCAGAGATGTATCTTTTTTCAGTAGAACATTACTGGCAATTAAACTGCCGATGCAGATTAACGCTAGGGCCGCCCAGCTTAGTGGCGAAGGGCTCTCATTAAATACAGGTATGGCCAGTAGCGTTGCAATACCGGGTGTGGCTGCACCAAAAGCTGCGGTTCGTTCCGCCCCCAAAACTGAAATCGCGTGGAGGTAGGTAAAGGCGGCAATGAGACCAGCACCGACACCTTGAAGCAAGATATGGCCACTGAGTTCTCCCCACGGCCAGTCACTGACGTTTTGCTGATAAAGGTAGCTGTTCAAAGCCCCAGTCGCGATGAGAATACACAGAGCAAGCATAGACATCAGTGAAACAAGTCCTGAAGCAGCTAAAGGATTTAAGTTTGAAACTCGCGCACAAATGGTGAAGGTTGCCCACATGCTGCTACCGAGTAGAAACAGTAAGTGGCCTTGCAATAGTTCAGAATCTGCGTTGCCAAAACTATGCATGAGAAAGAGTGCAATTCCTCCTATTACCAGGAACAAGCCCCCAATTCTGTGTGAGCTAAGCGGCTGTTTAAAAAGTACCACTGCTATTCCTGAGACAAATAAAGGAAGGGTTCCAGGTATCAATGCACTGCCATCAGAAACGGGCGCGTAACTCATTCCAGTGCCTGCGACAAGCAGGTAGGGCAAACCACTACCAATAAACATGCCCAGCAGATATCGCTTTGGAACAGTCAATATTGCGTCTTTGGCTTTAACAACTAAGGGCAGAAGGATCACGCAGGGGATAATAAAACGAGCCAGCGCGATATCAGCGGTGAGCAATTCTGAGTGTGCGCCGCTTCTGAGCGAAAGGAAAAAACCTGACCAAAGTAATAGGGTGGCAATCATTGCCAAGTATCCAGAAAGCATATCCATATGTGACCAAAGCGAAAGTTGTAAACATTATGGAACGTAATTGGAGGTGATATCTGGCAATATTTATTATGTTTACTAATAGTATTGGTTAAAACAATTAATATACCTAGATATTGAGCTAGAAACTAGCGTTAAAGTTATGGATAGAATTGATAAACATATTTTGCGTTTGCTGCAGCAAGACGCTCGTCAGTCAACTGCAGACATTGCAGATAAAGTCGGCCTATCTGCCTCGCCTTGTGCTAGGCGAATTAAACGGCTAGAAGAGTCAGGCATCATAGCCAACTATCGCGCCAGACTTAATAAAGATCTGATTGGTGTGGGTATGACGGTGTTTGTAGAAGTCAGCCTAAACAATCATCAAGCATCAAGCATTGAAGACTTTGAACTGGCAGTCCAAGAAATGGATGAAGTGATCAGTTGCCACGTCGTGTCTGGCGCATACGATTATCTTCTGGAGGTGGTAAGTCATGATTTGGCAGGATATGAATCATTCACCCGCAAGCTTCAACGTTTAGAAAACGTCAAAGATATTCACACCCATTTAGCGATTCGCCAAGTGAAAGGGGGCAGTGAATTGCCAATTTTTAACGGAGGTTAGTGCGACGAGAGATTTCTACTTCTCGCTGCTCAAACTGCGCTGACATAGAGGGGGTATAGCAAGAGACTCTATCGCGCCCCAAACGTTTGGATTCGTACAGGGCCAGATCTGCTCGTTTCATCCACTCTCGGATATGTTTAAAAGGCTCGGACTCGGCGATACCTACGCTAATGCTTACTCCTGTAGAGTTGGCGTGAACTGTATGTCTGATTTCCTTAGCAATGTAGTTCATGATTTCTTCTGTCAGCACACGTTCTCTACCATGGAATAGCAATAGAAACTCATCACCACCAAGACGAAATAGTTTGTCTGTAGGTCCCGTAAAGCGATTGAATGTTCTTACAATCATCATAAGCACGTTGTCACCTTCATCATGGCCATATCGATCATTGATGTATTTAAACCTATCGACATCAATAATGGCGATGGTTGAAGTGGTGTATTGTTGAATGGCCTTTTCTAGCGAGATATTAAGCTCATGACGGTTAAATGCTCCCGTCATGGGGTCGCGCACTAGCAGATTATGCATGTCGACTTGAAGTTTACGCACTGCTTTAACAACAACATGAACTAAAATAGCAGTGACAATTAGCGAGATGACATATCGAGCGCTAACCGAATAGTCTACATGCATCGTTGTCGCATACCCAGACGCGCTGATGACTATAGCGTTTGAAATGATAGCTTCTCGCTTACGTAGAAGAAATATTATGCCTATCACGACCGGATAGAGCCAATATGTACCAAGGGTACCAAATATGCCCACCGTCAGTATGGAAGAGGTGACTAGTAGGCAAAGAGGTAAATAGTAGCTGAAAAAAGTCTGCTTGTTATAAACAATGGCAGCGACTTCTAATAACAGTGAAATCTCAAAGGCGAGTAATACAATGCCTAGCATTAGCTCGCCAACAATAATGTTTTTTATACCAAGTGGTACAAACACAAGCAGGGTGATGGTAGCGATGACTTTCAATAGCTTCTTTTGCTGTGTTAAGTCGAGAATCGCTTCGTCATCTGGTTTGTGTAATATATCACTCTTACCCATTACAACCTCTTTGAGTGCATGAGAGTTTATTGTGGTATCAATAAACGTATGCTCAAAGCAGGATGAAAGCAAATTTCTAGGTAGCTATTCAGGTTTGGTAATACTGCCTAGCTCCAGTACAGGCGCGACATCAATATCTTCTGCGTTCATCATAGATGAAATACGCTGAACTGACGAAAGCAGCAATGATTGTTCCCACTCTTCCAAACGTTGAAACTTAGTAATAAAGCTTTGTTGGAGAGGGGTTGGAGCTTCTTGTAGCAACGCTTGTCCTTTATCAGTTAAATGAGCGTGGACTTTACGCTTATCTTTAACGCTACGTACACGTTGCACTAGGCCATTGCGTTCAAGACGATCCAAGATTGTGGTCGCCGTCGCTTGACTCATGTTGGTGTGATCTGACAGTTGGCGAATCGTGACTTCACCTAATTCTTTGATTGAACGCATTAGGATCAGTTGCGGGCCAGTAAGACCAGATTCCTTACTGAGTTTTTTTGAGTGTAAATCGATCGCTCTAATGATTTGGCGAATCGAGACCAGAACTTCTTCGTGCTTTTCCAATGCGTTTCCTTGGTATTAGGTCAACAGACCCTAGCGAGTTAGTGGACAAAAGTAGGCGAAAAATACAGGAAATAGTCGACGAAAAAAAGTCTCAATTATCACAAATTTTTACTCTGTTTTTGCCTGCTTCTCTTTATGGATTGGTGTACTTACTTAGTACTCGAACAATATGGATTTTTGAGTGTAACTTAAATTGGTTAATATCCAACCGAACAAGTCACCATTTTTCCAAATTGTGGCGAAAAAACAGCTTATTACTGGAACAAAACAGCGAGAAGCGTACAATATTGAGAGCTGTATCAGATAGTATTGCTATGAAAATCAATTTTAACTCTAATGATTTGAGTGTGATTTACTGATACGCATTAAGGATCAGATGCTAGAGAGGAATGATGACTAAAGGCATAGATAAGTACAGTATTGACAGTACCGACTATACGATCGGTCAAGATAACGTACAGAAATGGGGATTCGATGTGCACAATCCAGTATTTGGCTGGAGTGCAGGTCTTATAGCAGTATTTTTGATTGCTGTTCTAGTTATGGACGCGGAGTCGGCAAAAGCGACGCTAGATGGCATTAAGTGGCAGATCATTGGCAGCTTTGATTGGTTGTTTATTTGGTCAGGTAACATCTTTGTAGTTTTCTGTTTAGCTTTGATTGTTTCGCCTCTTGGTAAAATTCGTTTAGGTGGGACAGACGCGACGGCAGACTATTCTTACCTTTCTTGGTTGTCAATGCTGTTTGCTGCGGGCATGGGTATTGGCCTGATGTTCTGGAGTGTCGCAGAACCTGTCGCCTATTTTACTGGGTGGTATGAAACACCATTGGGCGTAGAAGCCAACACACCAGAAGCAGCTAAACTAGCATTGGGTGCCACCATGTTCCATTGGGGTCTTCACCCTTGGGCGATCTATGGTGTTGTTGCACTGTCACTGGCATTTTTTGCATACAATAAAGGCCTACCGCTTTCTATTCGCTCGATTTTCTATCCAATTCTTGGTGATCGTGCGTGGGGCTGGGCTGGTCATATTGTTGATATTCTTGCTGTATTGGCGACTTTGTTCGGTCTTGCGACTTCATTAGGCTTAGGTGCTCAGCAAGCAGCAAGTGGTATTCACCACGTATTTGGCGTTGAATCTGGTCTCGGCCTGCAAATTGTCGTGATTACAGTGGTGACATTGCTTGCTGTGGTTTCGGTTCTGCGTGGTATTGATGGCGGTGTAAAAGTAATCAGTAACATCAATATGATCGTTGCTTTCTTACTGCTGATTCTAGTTGCACTAATTGGCTATGCAATCGTAGTAGGTAACATTGGTACAACGTTAATGGCTTACCTAGAGAACCTAGTACCTTTAAGTAACCCTCACGGCCGTGAAGACGAAGCTTGGTTCCAAGGCTGGACTGTATTCTACTGGGCTTGGTGGATTTCTTGGTCACCATTCGTGGGCATGTTTATCGCACGCGTATCGAAAGGTCGTACAGTACGTGAATTCATTACGGCGGTTCTTCTAGTACCAACAGCAGTAACACTACTATGGATGTCGACGTTCGGTGGTATGGCGATAGAGCAAGTGATCAATGGTGTAGGCGAACTTGGTTCTGAAGGACTGACAGACGTGTCACTGGCGATGTTCCAAATGTTTGATGTGTTGCCATTTGGCTCAATTCTGTCAATCATTGCAGTCATTCTAGTACTTGTTTTCTTTATTACGTCTTCGGATTCGGGCTCTCTTGTAATCGACAGCATTACTGCTGGTGGTAAAGTGGATGCACCCGTAGTTCAACGTGTATTCTGGGCATTTATGGAAGGTGCAATAGCTGTTGCTCTTCTTTGGATTGGTGGCTCAGAGGCGGTTCAGGCGCTTCAAGCGGGTGCGATATCAACTGCACTGCCATTTACCTTTGTATTGCTGCTGATGTGTGTCAGTTTGCTAATGGGTATGCGTACCGAGAAGCGATAACGATTTCAGCTAAGATTTAAAAAGGGACGGTTATCGTCCCTTTTTTGTGCTTGTTGTACCGTCCTAAATCCATAATTGGCTGATAGGAATATTTTTTTCATAGTGGTGGGCAATTTGCGCCTGAAGAAGTTCTGCAGTAGCAACCGCATCGGTTAAAGCGTGATGTGGTGTGTAAAGAGGGAGCCCATAGCGAGAACGGCTGGCTCCAAGGCGAACGGATTCTGGCTTGCGGCCACGAATTTTATTTAGTATTCCACCGCTGATTTTTTGCTGAAGTTGAGTTTCGATGTGCATTGTATCGACAACCGGGAACTCGATACCTTCTTTGATTCTTGCATTCAGGGCCTTGTCGAAGAACTCTCGCTCAATTCTTTGGTAGTGAACAACCATTATCTTACCAGCCATTTGGGAAAGAATATCTTCATAAACACCAATTAAATCAGGCGCGTCTAAAACATCTGAGTGGGTTATACCGTGAATGACAACAGACTCTTCCGGCAACTGCTTACTCGGTTTCACAGTCCAGTGCTGTGCCTGATTGATAAAGATGCGGTTAAGGTTAAACGGAACCGTACCTATGGTGATGATGTCATCTTCGTCAGAATCTAACCCCGTCGTTTCAAAATCCATCGCGAGAAACATCACCTCATCTATAGGTGTTGAAGGATCTGGAACTCCAGCATCATAATAGGTTTTTAATGCCTCGTTCTGGACTACCTCTAGCTTGCGGCTAAACTTATTTTTCCAGTCGATAGACGGAGGCGACATGATTTTATTAAACATTATTGCCTCACTTAAAGTTATTGCTAGCTTGATAGCGGAACTTCAAAAAGTTTTGCGCATTACTTAGGATCTGGAAAGCGTCTTTTAAATTTCGACGTTCAAAGTCCGACAGATTTTCTGGCTCAATGTTGTTGTCTGGAGCGATCTTATTTTCAACATCGAGAGCTTGATGGCGAATGCGTACCATAGAGATGAATTCGAGGGCATCACTTAAGTCGCGTGCTTTGCCTTTTGGCAGTATACCGGCTTCGTGGATATCATCTAATCGTTCAAACGAGTTTTTGGAGCGAGAGCCAACCGCAAGAGCGTGAACACGGATCAAGTCAGCTAGAGGGGCAGTACCGCGACGTTTAAGGTTGATAGAGTTCTTATGTTGACCATCTTTCTCCATAACAAAGTCTTTGAAGAAACCCAGAGGTGGAGTGCGGTTCATGGCATTACGCGCTAAACACGCTAGGAAGCGATTGTTTTTACGCGCGCGGCGAATAATAAAGCCGTTTAAATGCTCCGCCCATTTTAGTCGGCCATAAACGCCTTCAAGGTCGAAAAATATTGATGCGTTTAGCAAAGCTTTCGGGTTTGGGTCGTCAATCCAATCAGCAAAGCAATCTTCCCATTCGGTACGTGTCATACGCCAATCAGGATTGGTTGCCATAATGTCGCCGGTGCAATAGGTGTAGCCGCATTTATCTAACCCATCACAGACTCGTTTGGATAACTCGGCAAAATAGGTATCGTGCTGCTCTTTAACAAAGGTGTTATCAAGAATTATCGCATTATCCTGATCGGTCACAAGCAGTTGTTCGTCACGTCCCATTGAACCAAGAGCGACAAAACAGTAAGGCACCGGAGGCTCTCCAAGTTCTTCCTCAGCTAGTTCGATGATGCGTTGTTTAAAGCTTCGACCAATCACAGACATTGCGCTGCCGACCATGTGAGAGTTGGCGTCTTCGTTTACTAGGCGAACAAAGCTGTCTTTTACTTGCTCAGATAGTGCGGAAAGCTCTTCTATCGACTGTTGCTGGAAGATGGTACTGACTAGCAGCAGTGAGTTTTGCGACTCATAACGTACAATGTCTGTCGCTTCTATAATACCGATCGGCTGTTTGTCTTTTAAAACCGGTAAATGATGAACGTTGTAGCGCAGCATGGTGAGCATGGCTTCGTAAACATAGGCGTTATGGTCGAGTGAAATCAACTCTGTTGTCATAACCGTTGAAACATCATCGCTTGGGTCTAACCCTTGAGCAAGAACGCGAGTACACAAATCACGGTCAGTAATAATACCGACCAGTGGGTTGTTATCATCTTCATCATCTTGCGCTATATCTGGATCAATAATCAGTAAAGATGAGACATTCTCTTCGGCCATTTTAATTGCCGCATTTTGAATAGACTCCGATTTAGGGATGGTTGGTGCTTCACTCGTCAGTAGGGTACGCACCTTAGAGGTCGTTAAGTCATTTTGCTCGTTGCTGTTAGACACGGTTTGACGCAGTCGAGCGGTATCCTCAACTTCAACAAAATCTGCGAAGGTTTCGTGCTTGTCATAAAGTTCTTGGAAAACGGCCTCTGGAATACAATACAGTAGGCTATCTTTAATCGCCTTAGCCGGAAAGCGAACCTTATTGTTGGTCAGTAGCCCCATTTGCCCAAACAGCGAGCCTTCATCTAATCGGTTGTATAGCTCACCTTTGCGTCGATAAACTTCAATAACACCACTTCGGACCATATATAAGTCGTGAATTTCATCGCCAAAATGGATAACAGGTGTGTCTTCACGATAATAAGAAATCTCTACGTGCTTGGTGATGTAGTTAAGAACATCATCTTCGAGTTCATCAAAAGGTGGGTGTTGGGATAGGAAGTTCTTAATTTCCAGTAGCTCTGCTTCCATGAAAGCATCCAGTCTTTGCGAGTCATATTTCAATGTTACATGATCTTGCTATTAACTTCATGGGTTGCTGTGATGTGCGCAAAGAAAAGGGCTAAGTTTTAATCACTTAGCCCCTTGGTAGCTTGCAGTTTGAGGGAAAGACTAGCTTAAGCCAATGATGTTGCCCTGATCATCTAGATCGAGATTCATAAAAGCAGGCTTTTCCGGCAAACCTGGCATTGTCATTACGTTGCCACACAAAGCGTAAACAAAGCCCGCACCTGCGCAAAGGCGGAGTTCGCGAATAGGGACGTTAAAGGCTGTGGGCGCACCTTTAATACTGCCATCGGTCGAAATAGACAAGGGTGTTTTCGCCAGACACACAGCTAGGTTGTCAAAGCCATGTTGTTTAAGTTCATCAAGCTGTCTTCTGGCTTGGTAGCTAAGTGTCACGCCTGATGCACCATAGCCTACTTCGGCAACAGACATTAGTTTTTCTTCTGTGGTTTGGCTAAATTGATAGAGTGGCTTAAGTTCAGCGGCTTTTTCACATTGAACGATGACTTTTTGGGCTAACTCAAGTGTGCCTTCACCACCTTTTGCAAAGCCTTCGCTAATGGCGACTTCGACATCGTTGGGTAAGGCTTCAATCATGGTCTTAAGTGTGTTCAGCTCTTGGTCGCTGTCTTGAGGAAAACGGTTAATTGCGACAATGGCAGGCACGCCATATTTGTTGACGTTGTTAATGTGCCATTTTAGGTTATCAAAACCAGCAACGAGTGCGTCTTGGTCGTCTTCGAACAAAGTGTCTGGAATGGCTTGACCCGGCTTTAAATCATAGAGACCAGAGTTGGCTTTTAATCCACGTAGCGTTGCGACAATTACGGCACAATCGGGCGATTTCCCAGACATCTGTGCCTTGATATTACAGGCTTTTTCAAACCCCATATCAGAGCCAAATCCACCTTCAGTGACCGTGAAGTCACACAGTTTGGTCGCAATGTTATCAGCGATAATTGAAGAGTTGCCATGAGCAATGTTGGCAAATGGGCCAGCATGAATAAGGGTCGGTACACCTTCAAGAGTCTGCATCAATGTTGGTTCAATGGCTTCTTTCATGCTGACTGCCATTGCGCCTGCAACCTTAAGGTCTTCAGTGGTCACGGGTTCACCATTTATATCGTAAGCGACCACAATACGACCGATTCGAACGCGCAAGTCTTTTAGGCCTGACGCTAGGGCAAGAATAGCCATGAGCTCTGACGCGGCTGAAATATCAAAGCCATCATGTCGCTCAAAGCCATTGATGGTTTTATTGGCTTCGTTTTTCCCCACTGTGACCATACGCAGCGCACGGTCATTGTGATCCATCACGCGCTTCCAGACAACACGTTGCGGGTCAATTTTGAGTGCTGTTAAACCGCTACGTTGCTCAAAATCTTTGTAACCTTGGCGTTGTTCATGGTAGATACGAGCATCAATAGCTGCCGCTGCAAGGTTGTGCGCGGCAGTCACCGCGTGAATATCACCAGTTAGATGCAGATTAAGCTCTTCCATCGGCGCGACTTGAGAGTAGCCGCCACCTGCAGCACCACCTTTTACGCCGAAAACGGGGCCCATAGACGGCTGTCGGATACAGGCCATGACTGAGCATTTGAGTTTAGCTAAACCCTGAGACACGCCAATAGTTGTGACTGTTTTACCCTCACCGAGTGGGGTCGGAGTGATGGCAGTTACCAGCACGAGCTTTCCTGTGGTGTTGCCATGCAATCGCTCTAAGCTTTGCAAGCTTACTTTAGCTTTGTATTTTCCTTGACTATGGAATTCATTCGCATGCAGCCCAGCATGCTCGGCAATTTGAGCAATTGGCAGTAGTTTTGTCTCGCGACAGATCTCAATATCAGACAGCATAAAACCCTTTTAATTTACATATAAAAAGCAAGGCAATCGTTTGCGTTCAGATAATAACGATTAAATTTGCTTTGTAAAGCGCTGGTTGCAGGAGAGTGGATTATAGCTGTGTCATGGGGCAGGAGCAAAAGAAAGCCCCATGTATATTACCATGGGGCGTTTTCGTTAGTACCAGTCATCTTCAGGGATTATTTTCCCTTCAGGAGCATATGGATCGTCATCAAAAGGATGTTCTGCCTTATTTCTAAGACTATCCAATTGATGTTCGAGCATTTGAACGGTGTCGTAATCACCTTCAGAGCAGGCGACATAAATTTGCTGCTCTAGAGCTCTAATGCTGTCATTGATACCCATAATCACCTCCCTGAGCGTGTTATGCGCAGTTGAACAGTTCTACCTATTCTCAAATCTATTGTAGTCAAGCAGGCCAAATTCGATAGGTTGATCTGCTTTATACCAAGTATGTACTCGGTCGCTAAAAGGCCAGAATTTGTCAGAGCTACGACGAATTGCGAAGGTATCCAATAATTTAACGTAATCCTCTTCACTGGAAATATTTTTCAACATTTCTACCAGTTTTGGTACTTGATGCTCTTGCAGATTTAGATACGCGGCAGGATAGCTGCCGATCACGCCGCGTACCAAGGTGAGATCATCATTAGCAGGATCACGATTACTCGCTTCGTCAAACAAGCTTGAGATATTGGTATGTGCACTGTTTTGCAGTAAAGTGTAAAGCTGATCTTCGCCCGTTTCAGACGTAATCATAAGCATCATAATCTGCGGTAGATAAGCAAGACCTTGGCCTTTAATTCTATCAATGCTTCGCAGCAACTCTTCACTTTCAGGCTTCATGCCCGTTTGCTCGATCCTGAATCGGTTGGTCAATATTGGTGCGAGTTGCGTTTGCAAAATATCGTAAAGTTCCGCTTTTGGGTCGTCGGTTTGATACGGCACCTGAGTTGGTTGGTCAAACGGCTTAACATTACGTTGTAAAAAATCACTGAGCTGGCTGCTTTGGTCCTCATACCAGCTAGAATGCTCTTTATGACGTATTTCTCTCGGCAAGAGGGCAACAAAATTGCTCTCTCCTTCAAGGCGTAAGAAGTCCATAAACATACGGGTCATCAGTTGATGGCCAAAGTTTCCATACACGTCAAACCCAGCCACGAGCAAATAATGGATACGCTCTATTAAGGCATAGTCTAAGACCCAAGCTGTTTTGGGTGGTGTTCCGACTAAGCCACGCACTACTGACGCACTATCAAAGTGCCTAAATACGGTAAGCGCTGCGTTCGGGTTAGTTCCTTCACCTGTCCAGATCACATCGGTTGTTAGGTACTTTCCCCCTTCAAACCATTGATTAGTGAACTTAGATTTTGCCTCTAGGTATTGCGCTTGTTGCCTTGAGTATGCAACCCAACTTGTCACTGGCAAGGTATTACTTTCCAGCTCTGCTGGCAATTTAAGGTTTTCTGCTTGAGAGCGGTAAAATTCGTTCACTTCTGGGAAGTCGGCTTTGTCTGGATCTAAAAAGAATACCCAGAAGCGGTCATTGATAACATTAAGAGCTAACTGACCACGGCAAACAGGTCCTTTTATAAAGGCGTTAATGGTGTTTTGCGCATTGTCGAGCATAAACTTAAATCGTGATTTAACCGGAAGATCGATAAAGGCAGTCATGGGGTTAGCCGCGATCTCTGGAGTGTAATCTGGTAACGTAGCAACGCTGTAATCAGAGTCTATAAACCACTCTTTCCAGCGATTCATTCTTTCTCTATTTAGCGCAAATGGCATATGGGTTTTATCAACAATCGTACCTTGCTCTGGTACCAATCGATAATAAACCCGGGACACGCCAGGATCGTCATAAGGTCTACGTGTGGCTATTCGATTGAGAGGCTGCCCCGGTGGAGTGCTTGATCTGACTAAAGTAAAAAAGCGTGGATTCTGTTGGTTTAAATCAGAAAAATAGAGATGAGATAGGAACAGGTGCTCATAAATGTAGCGCGCAGTAAGTTGCACTTTGCGCGGACTTTTGTTGAGCAGAACTTCGACTTCGGCGATGAGCTGCTGTTCAGCAATGGTTAAGGGCAGTGGTTGACTCATCTTGGCCCCGTCTTGCAGCCAACTGACAAGAGTTGAGTATTCGTTCGAGCTGAGGTTTGGCATTCCGTAGGGCATGCCCCATGTAGGGTAATCTTGAAGGTACTGATCATACTCCTCAATAGACGGACAAACCTGAGAGCGATCAATCGAAAAATCAAAACCTTCTAACTGCTGCTGGTCTGGCAATGGGTGTGCTTCCTTCTGTGTCAGCATTCTTGCAATCAGACCTGCTTCAAGATTGGCTGTTGGGTTTTGCACGCGCTCATTCAATACTGGGTTAAACCCAAATTCTCGCCACTGAGCCGTTGTTTGAGCGTCTTCAAACAAGCGATGAGGTGTAGAAGCAGTCAGACGAGTACCTTGATAAATCAGCTCTTTGCTAGAGCCTCGATCAATACCTTCTACAGAAGACATTTTTAATTGGCATGGAGCGTCATAGCAGGCGTGGCAAACCACGCAGCGGCTATCAATAATGGGTTTTACTTCACTAAGAAAAAAGTCACTTTCTACACTGCCGAGGTCACTGCGGCGTTCTTGTACATGTGGTTCCCCAAATAACTGGTCGTAATTTAGCCCTGCATAGGTTGCACAGCCTGCGAACGTTAACACCACGGCCATCATCAAAAATGTACGTAAATTCATCTGGATACTTGTACTGACTATTCAATGGACTAATTGCAGCAGAAGGCATAGATAATGGCAAACAATAGTTGGGCTTAAACGATAAAAACGTTAAGAAAAATGTCCGTTGTCGCGTTTTTACCAGATATAACCATAATCCGTTATTGGCATTAATGGTGTTAGGGGGAATAGCTTGTCGAGGGGAAAGTGAAAGCCACGACAGGTGGCTTTCTAGCGATCGGGTGCTAATGTTCTTGCTGGCAGGTGTTGACGCTTACCTTAGACTTTGCGCCTGTACCAAGTCTCCACCATTGATAGCTTGGAGTTTGGCTGCATTACTATTCCCTTCAATCACTGAGCGACATGCTGTCCAATGAATTTGAAACTTGTTGCCAAGTTCAGCTCTTAAGTTATTGATGATATTTGATAACCTGACGGCTTGGTTGTTTTTTGTAAAAAACAAGTAGTCCCCCCCAGACAGGGTAAACAAAATGCCATCGTTGATTTCCTTACGTGCTCCCATGCCTTTATTCAACCATTTTTGTGTTCTGTTTACATCTGCGTACGATGCCATATCACCACATAGGTAGTGTTCTTTTGCATCAACGCCAGGAGGTGTTACTTTCCATTCTTCATCATCTGTTGTAATGCGATAAGCGCTGGGGCCACCATCAACAACTGCTGCTGTTTTTCGACCATCCAGCATACGACCATCCTTTACGTATGTTTGCAGGGGGACAGACAACTTGATGGTGTCGTTTGCATCCATGAATCCATGACCAATCAAATAGACGTCTTGCATATGGAACTTCTCCTTAGATTAAATTTCAAACAACTTGAATTGTCATTCTGATAGTGAGAATGAGCTATTAATGTAGCAAATATAAAACAGATTTCATATTTCTGCATGTTTTGTAGAAAATGCTGAAGAAATAAGTGCTTATTAATCTTTACAGTGATTGACGAAAGCAACAGAGACTAAAATGTCTAGCCGAAGAAACTCTTTAATCCATCGCCGTTGGTTGTCTTGAAGTTTGTCTCCCGGCCCTTTGACTTCTACCCACTCAAACTGACCTTTTTTAAACAGAATGAGGTCGGGCATACCACTTCGATAGAGTTTGAGATCTTGTAGCATGACCTTAAACAGTGCGAGGGCCACTTGGGTTGGAATGTGTTTTATGCAGGCTTCAAGCAAATCTGAACTGAATTCGGTCCAGTGAACGAATGGATTGGCTAAGCCGTACTTTTCCTTATAGGTCGAATGAAGGACACTTAACCCAGATTGTTCTATTGATTGGAAGGTTTCAGCGAATAATAGCTGGCGCTTCGCGAAGAAATCTTGATGATATAAGTCGAGCGGACGGTGTTGATAGCGGTTTACAAATGCCCCCTCAATGGGCGCAAATATCACTTTCCAAAAGGCTAAGCCAAACAACCCATTGAGCAATACATTCTCGCTATAGAATACCTGATAGCCCTGCTGTTCATAATGCGATTTGGCCGCGAGTTCGACTCTTTGTTGCGATAGATCTAACTCTAACCTGTGTTCAGAAACCTTGAATTTAGCCTTTCTTGGAATGCGTTGCCCTTGCTTTCGTTTCACTCTTTGAGCGAGTTTATTGGCGACTTCTAGTTCTGAGATATTGTAGGGGCGTGAAATGACGCTCGCGACAACGTCACTCATTGCGGTGATATTGTCGAGCTTGTCATATAACCTTGCTTGTCGCTCGCGAGAGGGGGGAAGCGTTGTAGTGTTATACCATTTTAGGCTCTGCTCGAAATCACCGACTCGCTCCAAGTCTCTTGCGATATCATTGACTAACTGTTGGCGTTTTCGCTCTATGTAAGAGTGGGTGATAGGTATGTCAATCTCGTTGAGTAGAGTCACTAGGCAGTGCGGATTTTTTCTATCTGATTCTGAATATCTTGAGTGCAGTTCAGAAAGGTGTAACAACTGGTTTAGCTCACAGCGCGTGGAAAAGAATCGTCTAACTTTGCTTAGTTGATAGCGTTCAAACTGATGCAGGCCAAGATCATCAAGCACAAACTGACTGAGATCTTGGTGAGTATTGGCAAAAAACAGCGCCAGTAATACATCAATTACCCTTGCCTGTTGCAGATGGATGACCAAAAAACTGATTTGATCAAAACGAGTAAAGAGTGTGACAGGGACTTGGTCTAAAAGTTGCTCTTTGCGTGTGGACCTATGCGGAATTGCAAACAGTGTGCAAATTTCCGGTTTGGTCAGTAATTCACGGGCGAGGGTATTAGCACAGATGTCACTGTTTACGGTGACAAAGCCATTATGATCTAATGTCTCAAGGCAAGGGGTGGTATCACCTATCTCAGTGTAATTTAGCTTGTCAGAGCGGAACCAATCACCTTTACGTGATAATAAGCGTACCAATAAGCACTGCGCTTTCCTGTCGAGTTGCTCAAAGTCATATAACCACTTATGCTCTTCTGTTGTCAGGAGATCTGGATACCACTCACGCGCATGATCAATAAGCTTAATAAAATTGCTTAGGTAATAGTCGGGAGCAAGTTCGATAGGATCAGGCATGATGGCTAAATACAAAAAAGGCTTAACCCTAAGATTAAGCCTTTTTACCCGCAATTCAATTCTGATACTAACCAGAACAAATATCTGTTCATTCTTGCTGGTTAAAATCGCTGATAGCGTCGTTATAGATTTTGTAGGTAGGTCGACTAACTGGCTGCAATCTATGCCTTGCTCTAAGCAATTTTTCCTGCGCAATTATCTGAACATCTAATTTATCCTGATTAGTATTAAGCGCGCTTTAATTCAGCTACTTTTGCTTCAGATAGAGGGCGTGTAATGAAAGCGAGCACGATACAAACCGCCATCATTACGGCAGAAATAGTGTATGCAAGACTGTAACCTTCACCCTGGGTCATGGAGAATCCAACCACAGCAGCACCGATTGCACCACCGATACCCCATGCTGTGTATAGCACACCGTAGTTAGTGCCGTAGTTTTTCAGACCGTAGAACTCTGCGGTTAGAGTTGGGAAAACTGCTAGAAGTGTTCCGTAACCTACTGCTGCAATTGCTGTACCGATGATAAGCGTGAACTCAGTCTTGAACGTTGCGAACAGAACCATGTTGATGCCCTGGAGAACGAACGCTAAAAGCAAAGTGCGTACGCCACCGATTTTGTCTGCAAGCATACCAGCTGCAACACGGCCACCTGAGTTAAACACTGCAAGAATTGACGCTAGATAAACCGCGTTTGGTAGGTTCGCTTGAACGCTTGCGATAGTCGTAATGTTACCGATGATCATAAGACCAACAGACGCAGCGAACGCGTACATGATCCAAAGTGAGTAGAACTGAGGCGTTCTAAGCATTGCTTTCCACGTTAGGTCGTCAGACTTCTTCACAGCCTTAGGTGCTTGACCTTGTTTTACTTTAGGTTCAGCTGGCGTGTAATCCGTTGGTGGGTTGTTGATTGTTGCTGCTAGAGGAACAGCGATAGCAAGGATACCAACACCAAGAACTAGGAAGCTGGTTTGGATGCCCATGCTGTCGATAAGCGCAGAAGTGACAGGGGCTAGGTAAATAGCCGCCAGACCAAAGCCTGCTGCGATAATGCCATTAACCATACCTTTCTTTGATGCGTGGAACCACTTCATCGCTGATGGAGACAAACATGCGTAACCAAAACCGATACCTGCACCAGTAAGTACGCCGAAAGTTATGTTCAGCATAAGTGGAGAGTCAACAAAACCAGAAGCGATCATGCCTAGGCCTGTAAGCACAGTACCTAGGATAAGGATCAGACGAGGACCCATACGGTCTTGTAGGATACCTGCAACCAGAAGACATATAGAGAAAGTGATCGTTGCAGTTGCGTAAGGCGCTGATGCTTCAGCCGCGCTCCAACCTGACTCAGTCACTAGTGCTTTGTTAAATACACTCCAAGCATACAGGATGCCAAGACAAAGGTTGATACAGAATCCCGCTAGGAGGATGCGCATAGCTTTATCAATCTTGCTCATTTTTCTTCTCGTTTGTCCTCAAAAAGAGGATCGGTTAACAGGTCATTTACTCAAATTAAGTTTGCGTTTATCAATACAAAGCGCAATGGGCGCGGATTATAACTGAATAAAATGTGATTGGAATCTCTTTTTCAACTAATTCTTGTATTTTTCTAAAATTGTTGAGTTTTTGTATTCAAAGAAATATTTAGACAATGATGATTAAGTGAAGAGGCGCAAGTATAAGACTGTATGTATTGATTGAGTGAATGACTTCGAGCGGAGATGTATAGAGAAGAAGGCGCAGATAAAAGTCTCTGCGCCTTGTTGAGATTGGATTAGTTACCAATTAGTGCAGGGATACCTGGAAGTTGACCTACAAACGCCAGTGAGCCGACACAAATAATGAACGCCAGACCTGGAATTAGGTATTTATCTTTTGCTGACAAAGACTTCGCGCGTTCATGGTCACCAATTAGCCCCATGTTATCAAGCAACATAGTGGTCGCCCAACCAAACACAGGATTAACAAAAGCGCAGGCAAAAATACAGATGCCAGCGCTGAGAGAATCCTTGTGCTTGTGGATCATCTGCATACCAGCTTCGAGTAGCGGTAGGAAAACACCCACGATGAGAGCAACACGCAGTACTGGCTCCCACATAGCAAGATCCATAGGGTAGCCAATAATCGCGGCAGCAATACACATCACACCGGTTAATAGTGCACCACCCGGGATTGGACGTTTCGCGATGGCTGCAGGGATCATATACGTACCCCAAGAGGATGCCAGGTTACCACCACCAAGGAAGGAACCAATACCTTGACGAATTGACGCAACCATCATTGTGTCATCAACATCCATCAATACGCCTTTGGCTTCTTTCGGGTAGTTTAGCTCTTGGAACACACGGTGGCCTAGGTAATCAGGAGACCACATTGCAACAGCTAGTAAAGCAAATGGCGTAACTGCAATAAAGTGTTCAAGGTTTGGCCAGCCTAATTGCCAACCTGTGTCTTCACCCCACCAATAGAATGGACTAAAGTGTGGTAGTCCTGGCTCGGTAGTAAAGGCGAAGTCGGCTCCCAGTACATAAGCAACGACACCAGCAATAAGAGAACATAACGGGATAGCCAGCCAGCGCTTGTTGATTTTTGCGAGGTATGCATATACGGCTAAGGTCACACCAATGACCGCAAACGAAATATAGCCTTGATCGCTGCTAGCAGCCCAAGCCTCGGTTTTGTTGATCTGACTAATCAAACCAACCGCACCTAAATAGATCAGTAG
The DNA here is from genome assembly GCF_001188205.1 of Vibrio sp. VPAP30. Classification (NCBI taxonomy): domain Bacteria; kingdom Pseudomonadati; phylum Pseudomonadota; class Gammaproteobacteria; order Vibrionales; family Vibrionaceae; genus Vibrio; species Vibrio sp. VPAP30. Next base: position 100,174 of record NZ_LBLS01000013.1, on the reverse strand, counting down.
CCCACCCCGAACGCCAACTCCAGTTAGCGTCATTAGTTTTGAACCGCCCTTGGTATAAGCTAGGATAAAGCCGAACATGCAAACCATGATACCTAGAGCGAGAGGGTGTCCACCTGCAGCTGCAATCAAGGGAATCAATGGGATCATTGGACCATGAGTACCTGCTAGGTTAGAGTTTGGGTTCAAAATGGCAGAGAAAAGAATGACAAACAGCGCACCGGCGATCAGTAGCTCATAACGCACGTTTTCTGCGACAAACTCTGGAGATAAGCCAAATTGTGCAGCAAATACTGCCACCATTGCGGTTACCATGACTACTTTACCGATAGTGGCCGCCAATGCTGGTACTAAGTCCTCAAGTTCTACACTGTAGTCGCGTGATGGTAAGTGAATACCCCAGCGGCGAAAACTCATGATCTTTAGATCATGGTTGAGAAACTCTTCTCGATTCTCAAATTCATGCGCTTTTTTACGCATATCCCTATAAAAGGTTTTACTTTTGTTAGACATTTCGTCTTCCTTTGTTATGAGACGAAGTTGAACCATGTCAATTAGCGCTCCGCTTACACTTGGTATACTGACCTTCGATCAGTACGAGACGACATCCCAGACGCTACCAAGAGCCTTATCGTGTTGAAAAGGCGGGAAAACATTAAGTCACTTCGTATATTACGACAAGACAACTCTTGGGCATCTTGTCAAAAACTGCAGCAAAACATGGGCTACATACTAGAAAACGGTCTATAGCCAATTATTGATTTCGATTAAGTAACGCTTCGATGTGATAGATGTGCTGATTGGCTTGTAATAAAAATGCTACGCACCGCACACTTTTGACTTAACTGTTAATATGCAAGGAAATGACCAAAATTTTATGAAAATTTCTGAACACGCAGATCGAACAGAGCATCTATATGGGATTAGAGCAGAAGAAATTCACCGCTGGATCGACGGGTTCTTTGACTACAACGGGCAAGAACATAGCGAAACCATGGCGAAAGAGGTGGAATTTGATCCCTATTCCCATCGCCGATTTCGTCACTGTAAAGAAGCGCTCTCGGAAGCCATTCAGGAGTTTGGAGGCAAGTACACCAGTCAGCAGATCAAAGAGGTGTTTGAAACACATGTGCGCGACGACTACCACGGCTACTTACCTACGCGGGCTGATTTTGAGAACGGTTCTTTTACCGCAAAATACCATGATACAAGCCATCAAACGCAGCTTGGCGATGTTCTTGATGAGACTGAACTTGCTGACTATTTCAATGGCCTGACTACCCAGCAAGTTGAGCACGACTCGCCGCTGAGTCGATTTGGTTTACGCATTGTACTGCCGACCATCAGCGCGATTATCTTGTTTGTGACCGCCATCATTTACGTAATCCTGCCATTAGTTGAAGCGTCCATGGTGGGGCAAAAGCAGCAGATGCTCAAGGAGTTAACCTCTACGGCGGTGAGTGTGGTCGACAGGTATGTGAGCTTGGAACAAAGTGGTGTTTTAAGTCGAGAAGAAGCTCAATCCAAAGCGATGATGGATATCAAGTCAATGAGGTACGGCCCAGAGAACAAAGATTATTTTTTCATCACTGATATGCATCCTCGGATGATCATGCACCCTTATCGTAGTGATCTGACCAATCAGGATTTAACGCATTATTACGAAAGAGAAGAAAGCTCAGATTTCCCTATCTTTGTTGAACTAGCTAAGCTAGTGACAGCCTCTCATGAGGGGTACTTGGAGTATCTTTGGCAATGGAAAGATGACGCCACCATTACCGCGCCTAAAATGACTTATGCTGAAGGTGTAGAAGAGTGGCAGTGGATAGTTGCAACCGGAGTGTACCTACAGGACGTGCAGCAAGAGATCGATAATCTAGAGAGTACTCTCTATCGGGTATTTGTCGTAATCACATTGGGATTAACGTTCATCATGCTCTATGTCATCGCACAATCTAAGGTGATAGAAAAAAGAAAAATGCGTGCTGAACTTGCTCTGCATGAAGCGAAAAACCGTTACAAAGCTTTGGTGGAGTCATCGAATGAGGGCTACATCTTGGAAGCGGATGGTAAGATTGTATTTTCTAATACTCGACTTCATCAATTGCTTGGCTATACCGACACGGAACTGAAATCCCAGTCGATTTGGCAAGATCTATTCTCCAATGCTGACCAAAATGAGCGAGTGCTTGAGCATTTGATGCGGCTATTTTGTCATGAAACAGAACCCGCTGAATTTGAAGCGCAGATTATGACAAAAAGTGGGCGAAAGATAGACATCATCCTAAGTACCTCTCGTATCTTTCTTTCTGAAAAACTCGGTCATGTAATTTCATTCCGTCCTATAGTACGTAAGGTTTACGGTGCGAGTTTCAATTCAGCGACTTCTAGTTCGGATTACCAAAACACCAGTGCGAGCATCGTTGCCGACATTGAGCAAGGAGAAAGTCATAGCCATGTGATTGAATCACTTAATCGATTGACAGATTTAATACGTGAAATGATTGCCACAGGTGCGCGCCCGAACCATTTAAGAGGGCTTATTGGAAACACTTATGATGCGGCTATTTGTCGCTTTGTCGAATTGACGATTGAGGAGATTGGGGAACCTCCTGTGCCATTCTCCTTCTTATCTTTTGGCAGCAATGCTCGTCATGATATGACCTTATTCTCAGACCAAGACAACGCGATTGTTTTTGAGACACCAGATGACCAGGATCTAAAGGCGACTCGACGTTACTTTTTACACTTGGCGGAGAAGGTATGTGCGATGTTGAATCAGGCCGGCTACAGCTACTGTGACGGCCTGATTATGGCTTCAAATCACCAATGGTGTTTGAGCGAGAAAGAGTGGCAAAACAACTTTACCCAATGGTTCGAACAAGCTACGCCAGAAACCATCTTAGAGCTTAACGTGTTCTTTGATATTCGCTCAACCTTTGGTGAGGCAAGGTTAGCAGATGGAATCCAGGCTCATATTCAAAAACGATTAACCAAAGATCCTGAATTTCTTCGTACTTATGCGCAAAACTGTTTGGCCCACTCTATTCCTGTAACTCAAGAAGGTGAGTTGGCAACGGAAAAGTATGAGGGCCGCGACGCCATTAACCTTAAAGACTGTTTAAGACCGATGGAGATCTTCTGTCGTCTTTATGCACTCAAGCATGACATACGTGAAAGCAACACGATTGAAAGGCTAAAAGGGTTGCATACCGCCCAAGAGATTGACGCCAAAACCTACCGAGAAATGGTGTATATTTTCGATCATATTTGGCATCTACGCTTTATGAATCAGATCATTGAATACAGTGACCTTAGACAAATTAACGATATGCTAACCGTAGATGATCTGACTCTTTTAGAGCAGCAAAACCTGATTAATGTACTCAAGCGTATCTCGATGTTCCATCATAAGGTACAGCAGGAATTTGCACACTAGAATGCTTACATAGTTGTATAGTTAGGTCCACCGCCTTCTGGGGGCACCCAAGTTATGTTTTGCGATGGATCCTTGATATCGCAGGTTTTGCAATGTAAGCAGTTTGCGGCGTTGATCTGAAGCCTGCGTTGCCCTCCTACTTCGACCACTTCATAGACACCTGCGGGACAGTAGCGCTGGCTCGGTTCGTCGAATAAGGTCATATGGTGAGTAACAGGGATTTGTTGATTAGACAGTAATAGGTGGCAAGGTTGGTTCTCTTCATGAAACGTTGAGGATAGGTAAACCGAAGAAGGTTTATCAAAACTGAGCACGCCGTCTGGTTTAGGGTAGGCAATGGGTTTGCAACGGGATAACTCATGTAACGTGACATAATCAGCCTGATGGTCTTCAATATTCCACGCCGACTTGTTTCCCGTAAGTCTGTGCCAGATATTTTGCTCAAGCAAAGAGAGTGCACCGCCCACAAGTGAGCCATATTTATGTACCGCTCCTGGAAAGTTTCGGTGTTGGTTAAGCTCGTCGTATAGCCAAGAGTCAATAAACAGCGAGTGGTAGTCTGCTTCTGTATTTCTATCGTTTATTGCGTTGAATGAGGCTTGAGCGGCGAGCATTCCAGATTTCATTGCTGTGTGGCAACCTTTGATTTTGGCCGAGTTGAGTGTGCCAGCGTCACAACCAATTAATAACCCGCCAGGAAACTGCTGTTTTGGCAGTGAGAGCAAACCTCCTTTGGCGATGGCGCGTGCACCATAGGCGATACGCTCAGCCCCTTGTAGGAAGTGAGAGTAACGAGGGTGATGTTTAAGCCGTTGGAATTCATCAAACGGGCTGAGGTAAGGGTTGCTGTAGTTAAGATCAGTGATTAACCCAACAGAAACTAAATGGTCTTCAAGGTGGTAAAGAAACCCGCCCCCTGTGCTATCAGACTCACTAAGTGGCCACCCTGCTGAGTGCATAACTAAACCAGGACGATAGCGATCGTCGTTGTCTGGCAATTTCCAAACCTCTTTGATTCCTAGTGCATAATGCTGAGGCTGACTATATTGGGCCAGTTTAAAGTGGTTAATTAGGCGTTTGCCAAGATTGCCGCGTGCCCCCTCTGCAAAAATAGTCTGTTTTGCATTAAGCTGAATGCCTGCTTGGAAGGTGTTTTTCGGCTTGCCGTTTTTGTCGAGTCCCATATCAACGGTTACGATTCCGGTCACGGCTCCACTTTCGTCAAAGCATATGTCTTTGGCTGGGAAACCTGGGAAAATCTCTACGCCTAGGCTTTCTGCTTGCTGCGCAAGCCAACGACATAATTTACTCAAACTGATCACGTAGTTTTGGTGGCCATTTCTCATGGCAAGCGGTGTCAAAAACTCAGGAATTTGAATGTAGTTTTCCTTGGCGGTGAGGTAAAGGAAATCGTCGCACGAAACAGGTGTTAAGACTGGTGCATCGAGCCCTTGCCAATTTGGAAATAGCTCATTGAGCGCAGTGGTTTCAAAAACGGCACCTGAGAGTATGTGTGCACCGACTTCTGGTCCTTTCTCGACCACACAGATAGAAAGTGCTGCATCTTGTTGTTGGGATAGTTGAGCAAGTCGACAGGCAGCCGAAAGTCCCGCAGGGCCCGCGCCGACGATCACTACGTCAAAGTCCATGCATTCTCTTTCCATCTTTTTTGACCTTCAGTTTCAATTTAGTTGTCTGCAGTAAATATAGTTGCAGTTGACGTAAACGTAAACTTTACTAAGCTGAAACTACATACATTGTTCTCGGAGCGAGTAATGAAAGTTTTGGTAGCGATTAAGCGTGTAATTGATCCTTATACAAAAGTCAGAATTAAATCGGATGAATCTGGCGTTGAAACTAACAGCGTTAAAATGACCATTAATCCGTTTTGTGAAATCGCGGTTGAAGAGGCGATTCGGTTAAAAGAAGGTGGCGTCGCGAGTGAAGTTGTTGTTGTTTCAATTGGTCAAGCGCAGTGTCAGGAGCAGCTTAGAAGCGCGTTAGCTCTTGGGGCAGATAGAGCGATTCACCTTGATACAGAGAAAACGTGTCAGCCTCTTGTTGTTGCCAAACTACTCAAAGCTGTTGCGGCGCAAGAGGAGGCGCAACTGGTTCTACTGGGTAAGCAATCCATCGACAATGACAACAATCAGGTCGCGCAAATGTTGGCCGCTCTTATGGCATGCCCCCAGGCGACATTCGCATCAAACATACAGATTGAAAATGATAAGGCGATTGTGACGCGTGAGATTGATGGTGGCTTAGAGACGCTACAAGTATCGCTACCTGCTGTGGTGAGTACTGACCTGAGATTAAATGAGCCGAGATATGCGTCGCTACCTAACATCATGAAGGCGAAGAAAAAACCATTAGATGTCGTCGATGCGGAGTTTCTTGGAGTCGAGATAAAATCTTCGCAGCAGACGCTACAAGTCTTTGCACCGCCGAAGCGAGAAGCAGGCGTTATGGTGGCTAGTGTTACTGAGCTTGTCGACAAACTTAAAAATGAAGCGAAAGTCATTGAATAGGGGATAGCAATGAGTGATATCAAAGTATTAGTGTTAGCACAGCATGATAACCAGACCCCGAGCGCAGATTTTTTAGCCACGTTGTCGGCGGCAAAATCGATCATTGAGTTAGCAGGGAGCGGTTCGGTCGATGCTCTGGTTGTGGGCTGCAACTGTAACAATGTTGCACAGTTGATTAAGCAGTCGTCCTTGCTAGATCGCGTTCTTGTCGCTGATAACGTATGCTATCAAGATATGCTTGCAGAGAACTTTTCTGAAGTCGTAAAGCAAATTGGTGTCGAATACAGCCACGTGTTAGCGCCTGCCAATACGTTCGGTAAAGATCTACTGCCTAGGGTTGCTGCACTGCTTGATGTTGAAATGCTGTCAGATGTGATGGCTATGGAAAGTACTGATACAGTAGTACGACCTATCTATGCAGGTAACGCATTAGCCAGAGTTCGCTCGGAAGACTCGATAAAAGTGATGACGGTACGTTCGACGGCATTTGATAAAATGCCATTGGATGATGGTGGAGCAGCCCAACTGGTGACTCTTGAGACCATTGTCGCCAGCCAAGGTACTCAATTAGTAAGCCGAGAAAGCGCGCAGTGTGACCGACCTGAATTGTCCAGCGCAAATGTAGTCATTTCTGGAGGCCGAGGGTTAGGCAGTAAAGAAAACTTCGCTTTAGTCGAAAAATTAGCCGATAAGTTAGGTGGTGCAATTGGTGCGTCTCGGGCGGCGGTTGATGCAGGTTTTGTTACTAACGATTTACAGGTAGGGCAAACGGGTAAGATTGTTGCGCCTAACTTGTATATCGCGGTAGGAATATCAGGGGCAATTCAACACCTCGCAGGTATGAAGGATTCAAAAGTCATCGTCGCGATTAATAGTGACCCTGATGCCGCTATTTTTGAAGTTGCAGATTATGGTTTAGTCGGGGATCTATTTGAGATTTTGCCCGAATTGATCGAGTCCGTTTAGGGCTCTTTCTCTTTCTCTTTCCCTTTCCCGTAATGACTACAAATACTTGAGATGCTCATTGAGTAAAGACTGCAGAGTGCCGTTTTTTCTAATTATCTTTAATCCTTGATTGAATTTTTCGATCAAAGACGGGCTATTTGGGTTGTTAATCGGCAGTAGCAAGTGGAGTGAATTAACAAATAGGGGCTGTGGGTGATAGGTGATGTTTGCCTTTTCCGACCCTAGCCCTTCTTGCTTAATAATCAGGTTAAAATGTGTTGTATAGAGTGGAGCGAGATCGATGGCTCCGGAAACAAGTTTTATCACATTATCAGTTTCATCATGGACGCGCTCAACGTTAATCAATTTCGTTTTCTCGGCATTTTCAAAGTCCTGCCCATAGTACCCACCAATCAGCGCACTGATCTTGTATCCTTGCAGATCTTTGACCGTGTCCCAGCTGAAGTTTAACTCTTTGCTATGAAAGAGATGGGCGTTTATTTCATAAACAGAATCACTGATCAGAAAACTGCTCTCATGCTGAGGATTGTACTCCCACAACGCTGTTGCATCGAACTGACCTTGAGCGGCAGAATCTAAAGCTTCTTCCCAGGTGGATAAATGCTCGTACTCGACGTCGATATCAACCTCAGCAAATGCTGCGGTGACAATTTGGGTGTTGATTCCGTATCCAGGCAGCTCTTTGGAATGATAGGGGGGATAATCACTACCAACTGAAATGGTAAGAACTTGATTCGAAAACGAGGAAAAAGGAAGCAGCGCTAGTGCAACTAAAAGAAACGGGTTAATTGGATTGTAGACACTTTTTATCAAGCCCATCTACCTAACACTCCCAGAGGTCGATATCCATAATCATAGCTGTTGTTTTTCAACTAACAAAAGTTTAGATGTCCCTAGGGGGCGGGACAAGTCGATGGTGGTGTGATTTGGTTTATAGTGAGTAGAGAGCACGACGATGAAAGTCGCGCTCAGAAGTGTAGGCCAAACTAACCTTTGGGTTTCTGCAAGTGTTCGACAAGCTTCTTAGTAAACCTTGCAGCCTCACCGCCAGTACAAGCTCGGTGGTCGAACGTGATAGATAGTGGCATGACTTTGACCGATATTGGTTTGTCACCTTTCATCACTACACGTTCAATAATGCGGCCTGCTCCCACGATGGCAACTTGCGGTGGAGAAACAACCGGAGTGGCGAAGATACCTGCTATTGCACCAAAATTAGAGAGTGTAATAGTTGCATTTTGTAGGCTTTCTCGACCGATTTTACGTTCTCTAATGCCTTTGACGGTGTCATCAAGCCATTGACGAACTTGATTGCCTTCAAATTCATCTGCGTGTTTAAGTACTGGAACATAGAGTCCGTGGCTACTGTCAACGGCAATGCCGATATTGACCCTACTATGTACGCAGCGGGTCATCGTTTCGGCATCAAACCAAGCATTGAGCGCGGGTTCTTCCTGACAGGCGTAAACGACCGCTTTAATCAGTCGACCAGAGATATCTTCGTTCGCTAGCCAGTCGCCTAAGTTTGCTTCCTCAGTTATGGTGACAGCAGCAACATGATGATGAGACTCCGACATGGTTGACACCATGGTTCTGCGCGCACCTTTGAGCACTTCAGTCCCCGGGCTTTGTTTGCGAGCCTCGTTGTAAATATCACTATCGTTGATCATGCCGTTAGGGCCCGTTCCTTTGACAGTCTTGAGTTCTACACCGAGTTTTTTGGCTAGGAGTCGAGCTGAGGGAAGTGCTGTAATGAGTTCATCAGCGGAAGGGTTATGTGTGCTCCCAATCCAAAAATCATCGACATCGACATGATGAGCCGCTTGCGAAACGTTACCCACGACAGTTGCGGCATCTTGTTGTTTTGCTTGACTCACCGTCGAGCCGACCAGCTCAGGTTGCTCTTCTATTTCTAGTAGTAGAGCACCAATATTGATTACATCGCCTGCCTCGCCATGCCGACTGACGACGACACCAGAGTAGGGAGCAGGGACTTCAACCACAGCTTTGGCGGTTTCTACGGTTAAGACAACTTGATCGAGCTCGACAGAGTCGCCGACGCTAATGTGCCATTCAACGATTTCAGACTCGGCTAATCCTTCGCCTAGGTCAGGTAATAAGAAGCTTTTCATTTCCAACCCTCCACCAATTCTCGCGCAGCTAGCACGATATCTTGCTCTTGAATCATGAAGTAATCTTCATTGCGGTAATAAGGCATTATGGTATCCATTCCAGTGATTCTCCGTGGCGGAGCTTTCAGTAGACACATGGCGTGTTCGGCAGTTCGGGCGAGAATTTCAGCGCCTACGCCACAAGTACGACTTGCTTCATGAACGACCAGCAATCGACCGGTTTTTTCCAATGATTTAAGTATCGTGTCCATATCTATTGGTTTGATCGAGGCCAAATCAATGACTTCAGCTTCAATTCCTTGAGTGGAGAGTGTTTGAGCGGCTTGCAATGACTCAACAACGCAGGCCCCCCATGTCACCAAAGTAATGTCTCGCCCTTTTCGTAAGGTAAAGCAGGTATCGAGTGGAAGGGCTTCTCCGCTATCCACAACTTCAGATTTAACGGTGCGGTAAATACGTTTAGGCTCAAAGAACATGACAGGGTCATTGCTACGAATCGAAGCGAGAAGCAGTCCATAAGCTCTTTGAGGGGAAGAGGGAATTACGACCTTAAAGCCAGCAGTATGTGCAAATAGAGCTTCAACACTTTCAGAGTGATGCTCTGGTGCGTGAATGCCGCCACCAAAAGGCGCTCTAAACACTGCAGGGCAGGTTAATCGTCCACGAGTTCGGTTGCGCATTCTTGCAGCGTGGCACATTAAATGTTCCATTGCAGGAAATACAAAGCCTTGAAATTGAAACTCAGCTACGGGACGTAAACCTTGGCTTGCCATCCCGACAGCAACCCCGCCAATCAGCGCTTCTGCGAGAGGAGAGTCGATCACTCTTCTTAAGCCAAACTTCTCTTTTAGCCCTACGGTAGCTCGGAATACACCACCGTTATCGCCAACATCTTCACCAAGAACAATCACGCTTTGGTCCTTGTTCATTTCATGATGCAGTGCAAGGTTGACTGCTTCTACTAACGTCAACTCAGCCATGTTTGCCTCCTTGCATTCGCATTGCTTTGTTGATCAGTATGTCTCGCTGCTGGTTTAACTCAGCAGGAGCGTGTTCATAAAGATAATCAAATGCACTTTCCGGCGCCTGTGGTGGAAGGTTCATGTAGTGGTCAACGGCAATCTCGACTTGCTCTTTACACGCTAACAGCCAAGTTTCTTCTTGAGCGTCGCTCCAAGCGCCTTGATTGATTAAGAAGGTTTTTAACCGTTTGATAGGTTCGAACTGCCACGCTTGGTTGAGCTCATCGTCACTACGATAGCGGCTTGCATCATCAGCGGTTGTATGGTCACTGAGCCTATAGCTGACAGCTTCAATTAGGGTTGGCCCTTTGCCTTTTCTTGCTCTATCCAAAGCTGCAAGTACGGTGTCATAGACAGCGACCACATCGTTGCCATCGACGGTCACGCCATGAATGCCAGCGCCTTTCGCTTTGTCAGATAAAAACTCAGCGGCGGATTGAAGTGTTCTTGGCACAGAGATTGCCCATTGATTGTTATTCACCACAAACACTAATGGCAAGTTCCAGGTCCCTGCGCAGTTAATGCTCTCTAGGAAATCCCCTTTCGATGTCGCACCATCCCCACAAGTGACTAAAGCGGCATGATGTTGGTTTTCAATTTTGAGCGCTGATGCCACGCCAACCGCATGAGTACATTGGGTCGCGATAGGCACGCAGAAAGGTAAGTCTCGACAATGCTCAGGTGGTTCACCGTTGGTCGGTGTGACATGAAAGTCACTGCCTCGTTCGTCACCGCCCCAGTATTGGAGATTTTTTTCCATAGGGATGCCACGAACCCACATGGCGGGCATATCGCGGTAATAGGGAATAAACACATCACGTGGATGCATGGCGTGGCCAATAGCGACGCCGTAAGCTTCAGATCCCAAGTGAGAGGGGTAGGTGCCCAGTTTCCCTGTTCGTTGCAAGGCAACCGCTTTGTTGTCATACGTACGGGTGAGAACCATATCCTTATAAAAGGCGGTCAAGGTTGTTAAGTCTGCCCATGCTGGCAATTGATTTAGCGACACACCTTGGTGGTCAATAAAGCGCAACATGGGTAGTGTCTGAACATTCATTACTATCTCCTCTATGTTCCCATAAGTGGATCGCACCTAAGAGAAACGTGTTTTGACTCTGCAACCATGTTTCGGTACTTAGAGCCAAGATAGATACCTAAATTTCATACAACTTATTTTCGTAAACTAAAACAACCTGCTGAGGTTTGGAGCCGTTACGCTCTTTTAAGCTGCGAACTTAAGATAAACCAGAGATCAATTTCAGTTATTACGCTTAAAGATAAGTGTAACCAAAATGTTAAATTTCGCCTGTTTGGAGCGGGATGTATGAGTAAAGCTGAGCTTACAGTCGGCAAACAAGAGGAGAAAAATGTCAGATATGTTCAAAGCGTTTGTTAAAAACTAGAGATTTATACTTTTGAATGAAGGCTTAGTGGAATATTGGTTTGCTAGTTTAGAGCGGAAAAATGTTTAAATAAGCGGCTATCAGATAATAAAACAGCAGACCTAAGCCTGCTGTTTATGACTGACTCCAACGAGTGGTTTACTCGGGTTGTTCAGTAAGTTTAGTTTCTTGTTGTACTTTGTACACCTTGCCAGCGTTAAAGCGCTCTAGGTAATCTGCTAAGTCACGCTTAACTTCTGGTACTAGGATGTATAGACCGACGATATTCACAAGCGCCATAGCGAAGATCATTGCGTCAGAGAAGTCGATAACTGGGCCTAGGTTCATGGCTGCACCAATCACAACGAAGATACAGAATTTCACCTTAAAGATAAGTTCAGCGGTTTTGCTTTCACCGAATAGGTAAGTCCATGCTTTCAGACCGTAGTATGACCAAGAGATCATGGTCGAGAAAGCGAACAGAACAACGGCAATCGCCAGAATGTAAGGGAACCAGCTAATTGCACTACCAAATGCCGCTGAGGTTAGTTCAACACCTGCCAGGCCAGTGTCTGTATCTAGGTAACCTGTAATGATGATAACCAGTGCTGTCATGGTACAAATAACTACAGTATCGATGAACGGTTCTAGAAGAGATACAAAGCCTTCAGACATCGGTTCTTTAGTTTTAACTGCTGCGTGAGCAATTGCCGCTGAACCAACACCCGCCTCGTTCGAAAACGCAGCACGCTTGAAACCTTGGATAAGCACACCGATGACACCACCCGCAATACCTTCACCTGTGAACGCACCGTTAAAGATGGCGCTGAAAGCATCATCAATACGGTCAAAGTTCATTAGGATGATAATAAGAGCGGCACCAACGTAGATCGTTGCCATGAAAGGAACCACTTTCTCGGTTACCTTCGCAATAGACTTGATACCACCGATAATAACGATACCTACAATAACCGCTAGGATTAAACCAAATAACCAACCCTTGTCAGCGAAGAATGACGCATCACCGCCTGTTACGCCAACAACTTGTTTGAACGCTTGGTTCGCCTGGAACATGTTACCGCCACCAAGAGAGCCACCAATGGCGAATACAGAGAATAGAACAGCTAGTGTACGACCAAATGCAGCATTACCACGCTGGGCCAGACCTTTGCTCAGGTAGTACATTGGGCCACCGGATACTGAGCCATCTGGGTTGGTATTGCGGTATTTTACACCGAGTGCACATTCTACAAATTTGCTCGACATACCAAGCAAGCCCGCAAGAATCATCCAGAATGTCGCACCGGCACCACCGATAGACACAGCGACTGCCACACCAGCGATGTTACCCAAACCCACTGTGCCTGAAAGGGCAGTGGTAAGAGCTTGGAAGTGAGAAACCTCACCGTCTGCTTTTGCTTTTGGATCAGAGAATTTCCCCGATACCAGTTGAACTGCATGCTTGAAACCACGCACGTTAATGAAGCCTAAATAGAAAGTAAAAAAGCTAGCTGCAACAACTAACCAAAGAACAATCCATGGTACCTGTACGTCAGTAAAAGGGAACGGAATAGTCGAAAAGATCATTCCTACAAAAGGGTTGACGATAGGTGCAACGACTTCGTTGATTTTGTCATCCAAATTGGATGCTGCAGCGCTACCTGCAAATAGACTCGCCAAAATGGCTAGCGAAATACGCTTTGTCATGCTTTTCCTGCCTGTTAATAGGTGTTTATATGAATAATATTTATATGATGCTGTGTTTTGTTACATTTATGTAACGATTGCTATTATTCATTTTATAAATACGTAAGCAACATCTTTGGCGGAAAATATGATCCAGCAAACAATTCTGATTTTTACTAACTTTATGCAGTCATTTTGAACTTATTCACTAGGTTACTGATTATAGTTGAAGTAAATGATCGCTAGTATCTTAGTAAATTAGTCGGATATTTGGCCGTGTTGGCAAATATATAAAACTGTGTGATTACTAAATGACCAGTAAAACATGACGCATAATGCAACATTTTTAGACTAAATGGTGGTTATTCTTAAATAGTGAATCACTATTCAAGAAGTGAATGTTTTTCTGACTGAGAACCAAAACGCGCTGGGAGGCTAACTTTGTCAAAAGTTTAGTATTCACTAATGTTGCACGAAAAATTTGTGATCACTTTGTTTCAAATAATATTCATTGTTCTTAAGTACTGCTTTGGTTCTAGGTGTCTATCAGTGATTCTGTAAGGTTGTAGGTGTGGTTTGTTAAAAAGGTGTTAACCCTGCGTTAACCGTCGCTACTTTAAACTTGGCTTCTATCGATCTCAGTTGGGCATCAGGTGCCTAACTTTCGGCTCCCACATAATGTGGAGTGCTCCATGAGTTTTATCGGGATAGATGTAACTCACACACATGACACCTTGCTGGTGTGCAAAGGAATTGGATGATGAAAGCCACCTATTATTTTTCGATACTGACATTTGTTTTATCTATTTCAACACAGGCGTTGGCCATACCCATACCAGATGATCTGGATAGCGAACTTAGTAAACTGATTTCCCAGCATAAGCTTACCGGTGATCCAAACACGGGGTTGGACATTCCCGACATAAAGTCAGATGAAGTTAAGCTTGGTAAATTGCTCTTTTTTAGCAAGGCATTGAGCGGCAACAAGGACGTTGCCTGTGCCAGTTGCCACCACCCCTATCTAGGAGGGGGGGATGGCCTATCGCTTCCCGTTGGGACCTTAGCAGAACAACCAGATTTGCTAGGCCCAGGGCGACGAACAAGCACTGGTCAGTTTTACGTGCCTCGAAATGCGCCAACAGTGTTCAATGCCGGGCTATATAAGAGAAGCTTATTTCGTGATGCTAGAGTTGAATTTGTTGATTGGCTAAACCCTAGTCTTGGTATCAGCACACCTGATGTCGCGTATGGAGAAGCTGATCCCAATGCAGGGGACACGCTACTTTCGGCGCAAGCAAGGTTTCCTTCTATTACCGAAAGTGAGATGCGAGGCTTTGACTTTATGGTCGGTGAATCTAATCAAGCAGTGCGCACCCATTTGGCTGCAAGGATTGGTGATTATGATAACGGTCAAGGAGAGTTGTTCAATAATCAGTGGCTCGAGCTGTTTACAGCAGCTTATGGTCAAACTGGAGATCCACGAGAACTGGTCACTTTTGCAAATATTTCCAAAGCACTTTCGTCATATCAGCAATCGATGAACTTTACTGAAAATCCTTGGAAACGCTATGTAAAAGGAGATAAGTCGGCGCTGACGACATCGCAAAAACGTGGCGCTTACCTCTATCTGTTTATGCCACCACCTCCTTCTGATGGGGGTAACGAACCAGAATTTCTTCCCACCCAATGTATTGGTTGTCACAATACCGACAACTTTGCCCAAACCAAAGACTCAAACTATCATAGCTTGGCCTTTCCACAGATAGGTCCGGGTACTGGACAAAGTGGAACTGAAACCAGTGATCTTGGTCGTATGCATCGTAATGATAGTGAAAGTGATATTTACAGCTTTAGGTCTGGCACTTTGCTCAATATAGAGGTAACAGGACCTTTTGGTCATGCTGGAAATTACGATACGTTAGAGGAAGTTATAGAACACTATGATGATTATCACAGTATTCTCGACCAATATATTGACAATCAAGGATGGTGTTTACAACCGCAGTTCAAAGACTTAGAAAACTGTCAGTCTCTATTTCCTGATACTCGTCATCATACCGATGAGGCGGCTAAGATCATCGATGATGAAATCTCAGATGGAGCGCCAGTTTTACAAAAGCTTAACCTTACCCAGCAGTCTAAAGATGACTTAGTCAACTTTCTTAAGGCTCTGACGGACCCTTGTGTCAAACAGGCCGATTGCCTAAAACAATGGATACCTCAACCTGAAGAGCTTGACCCTGATGGTCTGCAGTTACGCGCGGTCAATTACCAGGGGGTACCACTTTATCTGCCGAAAAAGTGTCGTGAAGGGGACACAATTCAATCGGGAGGAGAGCTTAAACAGGATCAAGGAGAGTGCATCTCTGGTATTAGCCAACACTTTTATTTTGATGTAGAAAAAGATAACACGACGGTTTACGTCAGCACTCGTGACGGGCAGGGCGAAATTAAGCTTTACTATCACTCACAAGATTGGGCGTCGCCAGCGAACGCTTTCGCTCAATCAACAGGGAAGGGAACCGAGCAAGTTTTGGTTATCACGGCGAACAAAGGCCGTCACTATGTCAGCGTCATTGCACAGCAAGCCTATCAGGGAGTCTCTATCGCAATGGGGTCACACAGCGCGCAAAAAGAGTATACAGAGGAACCCACACCAATTGTGGATCAATGCCTATCTCAACCAGAGAGTAGCGTGCAGGAACTAAAAAGTGCAATCCCTGTCTGTATTGGGGGGGACTATGCGTACTTTTGGGTGCAGATTCCAAAGGCTAACTCCAAATTGGAACTGCGTACTCAGCATGGAGAGGGTAATACAGACTTGTTCGTCGCTCCTTATTGGCCAACCCCAAACCAGTTTGCATTCTCCTCAAGCAATGAAGGCAACCAAAAATACTTGAGGATCGACTCACCACCGGTCGGCTGGTATTTCATTCTCGCGAAAGGGCATGGCAATACTCGAGGTGTGACGATACAAGCCGATATATCGACTATTAACTAACCCCAATTGCCAGGTAGAGTGTCATCCGGCGCTCTACTTGTTGTTAACTTAAGGGCTGCAAAGGGATATTGAATGAAGGTATTACTTGATTGCCGACTAGCCTTCTAATACAAAAGTTTTAAATAACCCAACACATATATTTAACAATAATGTCCAAAACGCTATAGTAAGGGTTGATAAATTATAGGAGTTAAAGGATGAAACTCACGATATCAGGGAAGTTACAGCTGAGTTTTCTGTCGCTTGCAGTACTTTTTATCGTTTCTGCGTTGTTTATATATCGCAGCTTAATTACCGTTGAAACACATACCGCGTCGCTATTAAATCGGGATCTCCCCACTGTTGATGCAGGGCGTTCTATTCAACAATCAATTCACGCTACTGTTTCCTCGCTTAGAGCTTACATGCTACTTGGAGGAAATGAAGTGACAGGTGAAAGCGAAAAAGCGAAGCTGGACCAATCAATTCTAAAAGTTGATGAGTCTTTACCTACTCTAGAGCCATTATTGGCGCAAGAAAGCTATCAACAGATCCTCTCTCAGTGGATGTTAGTGACACAATCATTAAATGAAATCGCTGAACTTAGCCATAGTGATGACAACCTTCCTGCCCACTCTTTGTTTATTAATGAAGCGGCTCCTATCGCTGAAGTGGCGCTTGATCAGCTTCAAGGCCTAATTAATGATGAAGCGGGCAACAAAGAGGGAGGTGAGCGAAAACGCTTGTTCAGGCTCTATGCAGACAGTTATACCTCTCTTGCCAACGCGCTCTCTTCTATGCGTGACTTTCTTCTATATGGCAAACAGGAACACCTGGACAAGTATCAGGACTTTTTAAAGTCTCACGCTAAATCTGTTCAAGAGATCGAATCCAAGGTTTCCTTACTATCAAGTAGTGATCAAGGTTTATGGGATCTATTCAAAGAGATGCAACAGCTCTATTTTCCATTGGCGGATCAAGTGGTTGAGCTACGACGCTCGAGCGACTGGAATATAGCCAACCAAAAGATGGCTGATGAACTGGTTCCAGCAGTGACGGCGCTTAATTCGAATTTAGACTCACTCATTGACCAACAGCAGGCGATTGCAGACCAAAGTGGTCAGGGGATTTTCAGCTCCGTGACCAATGTTATTTCGTTGTTGGTTGCGTCCATTGCCATTGTTTTGATAGTTGCTGCGACAACTGCACACTTTATGGGTAAGAGTATTGGTCGCCGAGTTAAAACGATCTCTCAACGTGCTGAATCTATCGCCAATGGTGATGTATCACAGGTTGCGCTATCAATCGAAGGGAGCGATGAGTTGGCAAGTTTGACCGGCTCAATCAATAAGATGAATGATGAGCTAGCAGCCATCGTTAAAGGTGTCAGCAATAAGGCTTCAACCGTCAGTGACAGTATGAATGCTCTGCTTGGTGCGAATGCCAAAACAGTGCAGCAGGTTGAAAGTCAGAAGTCCACGATGGAACTCGTAGGGCATCAAGTAACGGATGTGAGCCATTCCGCGACCGATACCGCAACGCAAGCGGAACAATCGGCGAGTAAGCTATTAGAATCTCAAGCGCAAATCGAATTGGGTTCTCAAGCGCTAGACCTCAACAAAAATACCGTTGGTTTACTCCACGCTACGATTGAAAAAGCCAGTGAACAGGTCGATGCGCTAAGTAAAGAGAGTGAAGCGATCGGTCGGGTGACAGAGGTTATAGAAGGCTTAGCCGAACAGACCAATTTACTTGCTCTAAATGCTGCGATTGAAGCCGCGCGAGCCGGTGAGTACGGGCGAGGTTTTGCAGTTGTCGCAGACGAAGTTCGCTTGCTTGCGACAAGAACCACAGAGTCGACTACTGAAATAAACAACATAGTGAATGCGATTCAATCGTCGACAGCAGCCGTAGTGGGGGAGATCGATAAAAGTAAGTCTTTAGCCGAAGAAGGGGCTAAGCATACTGAACAAGCCTATGGAAAGTTAAGTTCGACAACGCATCAAATCGACGAGCTTAATCAACAGATGCAAGAATTGCTAAGCTCTGCACAACAGCAGTCTCAGGCGACTGATGAAATTCAATCATTAATGAATAAAGTCATTCAGTCAGTGGAAGGTGTCGCAGAGATATCGCAGTCTTCGTCTGAGGTTTCAAATCAAGTTCGAGGACAGGTTGACGAACTCAATGGGGAGATGAGTCGTTTTCAGATCGCGTAGCGATTACTTATTGAGTGATGTCTCACTCTTAAGCCTTAGCAACATCATTTGATCGAAGTATCATCTACACCTAATATATTAGTATCATATAGCTCAATAATGGTTTTATTGAGCTTATTTTTTTAGGGATAAGCGTGTTTCGAATCTTCGTAAGCCTATTGGTTTTGCTGGTTTCTTGTTGGGTGAAAGCCGAGCAGACGGACAAGCTTATTATTGCAAACTCAAAGGCTTGGAAACCCTTTTCATTTCTTAATCATAAGGGCGAGCCCGAAGGTATTTTAATCGACTATTGGCTTGAATATGGTCGCAAGAACAATGTCGAAATTGAGTTTCTGCTCGTTGACTGGCAGGCTTCTCTTGATGCAGTCAGAGATGGACAAGCTGACATTCATGCCGGCCTACTCTGGTCTGAACAACGTGATAGCTACTTGGATTACGCTCCAGAAATACTCTCCATTGATACTCAGCTGTATATCAGCCAGGTATTAATTGGCACCAACCTTGATGAATTTATGCTAGGTGACCACCAACATAAAGTTGGTGTGGTTGCTGGTGGCTATGAAGAAGAATTTACTCGACGGCATTTCCCTAATCTAAATTTAATCAGTTACTCAAACAACCAACTGATGATACAGGCGGCATTTAATGGCGAACTAGAGGCGTTTGTCGCGGATCTACAAGTTGCGAACTTTTATCTATTTAGTAGTGACGAACCGCAACGGTTTGTCGGCGTTAGGCATTTTTACTCGGGCGATCTAAGAGCCGCTGTTCGAGAAGGTAATACAACACTGCAACAACAAATAACCCGTGGAATCAATGATTTTGGCAATAGCAATAAACAGCAAATCTTCAATCGTTGGATGTATGTCAATACGGTTTATCCGGATTATTTACTCCCAGTTGCGGCGTTGATTATTGGGGGCGCGACATTTTGCTACATAGTGGCACTAAATTTAACGGTCAAGGTGAGAACAAAAGCGCTTGAACAAGCCAATGCAGAACTGAAAAAGCTCTCTGAAACAGATCAGCTCACCGAGTTGAGTAATCGACGCCACTTTGTTATCGAATTTCAAAAAAGGCTTAAGGGTGGAGGTGAGATTGCGGTGATGATTTTTGATATCGATGATTTCAAACGCATCAATGATAACTATGGCCATCAAGCCGGAGACCTTGTGATCAAGAGCGTTGCCCATGCCGCGAGACGAGCCCTTTCAGATGATCACTTGATTGGTAGGATTGGTGGGGAAGAGTTTGCTGTTGTACTAAGTGGTACAAGCTATGAGCAATCCGTAGTCGCTGCTCAAAAAATATGCAGTGAAATTCGTAAGGTTAAACTACGTGAAGATGAAGAGCGAAGCGTGACCGTGAGTTTGGGCTGCGCCTACTACCCAAATACAGACCTGAATCAATCCCTATCTGATGCTGATCATTTGATGTATCAGTCAAAGACAAATGGTAAAGACAGAGTCACAGCAGAAGCCTTTAGTTAGGCTTAATTGAACGTAAAAACAACAAACCGAGGCCAAAGTGGTGCGAACTTCACCACTTAACCATAATATAGAAAGAAAACGCTTTTCTTTTCAGTTATCTGTGGCATATTGAATCTGTCTTCACGATGATGCGTGCATCGTATAATGGCTATTACCTCAGCCTTCCAAGCTGATGATGCGGGTTCGATTCCCGCTGCACGCTCCAAGCCTTTTTAGGCTCAAACATCTTAATGCGTACTTCGTATAATGGCTATTACCTCAGCCTTCCAAGCTGATGATGCGGGTTCGATTCCCGCAGTACGCTCCAAATTTTCACACATTTACCTAATCAAAGCTGGGTCAAAGATCGTCGAACGATTTCTTCCGGTTTGTTTAGAGAAATAGAGTGATTTGTCTGCATGTTCCAACCAAGTTAAATGACTGGTTTGATAGGGCGAAAGTTCACATACGCCAAGGCTCACCGTATATTTCACCGAGTGCTGTTCGTAGTCGACGTTCGCTTGTTCTATTCGCTTACGTAGTCTCTCAGTAAAGTAGAGTGCCTGAGTTGCACAGGTGCCAGGCAGAAGAACAGTAAACTCTTCACCGCCGTATCTACCGCAAATATCTGACTCGCGAGAAGCTTTCTTTAGCTCATTTGCAGTATGACGAATGACTGCGTCTCCTACAGTATGACCAAAGGTATCATTGACTCGTTTAAAGTGGTCGATATCAAAGATAACAAGAGACGATGTTGATCCCGTTATTTGGCAATGTTCAAACTCCTTCTGCAAACAGCTTTCCCAATAGGCTCGGTTGTATAGCTTGGTCAGGCCGTCTGTTTTACTAAGGTCAGACAGCTTTTGATTGGAGTCTGTCAGGTGAATTTTATTTTTCGCGATATCGCTGACGTCACTAATGATGATACTGACGTGAGACACTTCTCCGTTAACAGAAGTTAACGGAGAAAAAGTAATATTTTGATGCATTTCCTTTAGCCCGTTTGAAATAGGACTAAAGTTTATAAACTTAAAAAGAAACGGGCGATCTTCCCAGCAAGAAAATCCTCTGCTGTTTAGGGTAAATGCGGCACTGACTTTGCCGCGAAGCCATAGTTCAGGGAGTCCATCGATGGTGTCAAAAAGTGTTTTGCCGAGAATTTCATCTGCGCCGATACCACTATAAGATTGCATAAACGTATTCCAGACACAGACTTTGTACTCTTTATCAATGACGATCAGCCCTGCGTCTAAATCACCGAGGATTTGCATTATCCAGTGTAAATCTTCTATATTTGTGGACTTCATAACACACTCTCTAAAATATCTTCTATCGCGTTTAAAGACTCGTAATCCATCAAAAAGATAATGTCACAGGCAATATCTAAGTTCTCTGCTTTATAAACAAACTCGATAGTAAAAATATCTTGCTCATAGTCTTTTAGAAACTGGTCGCAAGCTAAAGAGACTTGTAGTAGCTCTTTTTCCAGAACGATGGGTTGGCGCAAAGAAATCGCAATGTCTAACTGCTTACTAAAGGAGTTAAGAAATGAAGACACCAGTAAATTTGACAGATCTAAAATCACTTCGTTGACTGAGCTGCCAACGGCATCCTCTTCCGTACTTACCAGCAACTCAAAACCAGAGCCATGCAAACATACCAAGGCTTCTCCATTGATGCCATTGCCAACAAAGCGTTGAGAGACGGCACGAGATTCAGAATTGTTGACGATATCTTGCACTGTCATGGTTAATTCTGACTGATGTAAAGAGGCGACATTTGGTAAGGGCATTTCAATAAATCGGCCCATCTGTTGTGAAATAAGAGAGGCACTTGCCCCAAGCGCCACGTTGCTCATTTCGCGGATTGCAGCCATTAAATCAATCGGTTTGTGGCTGTGTTTATTGGGTCTGATATCCGTGTTGCGTAGAGGTAGTTGGTAGTATTCAAATAACGAAACCAAATCAGACGTCACAAAAGGCTTTTCGATAAAATGTTTGGCCCCCAAATCTTTGCAGCGGGACTTTGCTTCCAGTTGGATGTCACCCGACACAACAACCACTTGTGTTGGGTAATGGTTCACAGGCACCGATGCCAATACTTCAAAGCCATCCATAACGGGCATGGTAAGATCTAAGAAAAGCAGATCAATATCATGCGTCAACATGATTTCAAGCGCTTCTTTTCCGTGTTCAGCTTGATGAATGGTGAGATTGGTCGAAGGAGCAATTCTGCCGATAATCGATTTGCGAGCAATAACCGAGTCGTCACACACTAAGATCTTCATTGTTGTAATTCGATAACCTGTTACAGAGTGCCACTTGGATTGCGAATGAAAAATCACACCGATATTGTGACGTTAGTTCAAATATTATTGATGATAGTTAACATATTTATCTTGATGATTTCACGTGGTTTTTAGAAAGCAGACCGAAAAGTTGGAGGTTAGACACAGATTCTTGAATCAAGAGATCCTTATGTCGAGTTAATGCAACGAATATGTTGATCAATAATTAGTGAGATGCGATCTCCACTTTGGTTACTCGTATTTTTTGAGAATTGTAGTAATTCGGCCAGATTGTTGTAGCTTCTGAAGTCCTATATTGAACGCAGAAATGATGCGTTCTTTGTTTGGATGATCATGGCTTATCGCGATATACAAAGGGTTTTCAGCTAGAGGATTATCAATCAATGAAAAGTCATTGATATCCAAATTGTTGTGTTTTACAAACCAGCGGAAAAAGATCTTGTCCGCAACCAAAGCATCAATTCGTTCTGCTTTCAGCTTCCTTATATTGGTTAATAGATTCTCTGCATCCAAGCGATCAAAATGATTCGACTGCATAAAGTCGTCGTCATAGGCGTAGCCACGAAGCACCCCAATCCTTTTTCCTTTTAGGCTTGCTAATCCTGTGTATTCAAAGGCATTCCCTTTGAGTGAGATAAAAATTAATGAATTGGTTAGGTACGCATCACTAAAATACAGGTATTCAAGCCTTTCACTGCTCTTCCATACGGTGAGCGCAATATCATAGCGTTGGGTCGCCACTTCTCTTAAAGCCCGGCTCCATGGTTTGATCGTGTGTTTAAGTTTATAACCCTGAGCCGCAAAAGCTTCTGATATGATGTCGTGAGCAAGCCCTCTAACTTCATGAGAGTCAATCACGTAGGGAGGCCATTCATCTTGTATTGCCCAGACGACATTAGCTTGTACCTGCACTGACAGCATCGACAATATGATTGCAATGATGACTTTGACCTTCATGGTTCTATCTCTTTCAATCAACTTTTGATAAGTGTAGCCAATAAGCGGTCGGTTTGTGCTCTACAATGCGGGTCACACAATGACCTACCACGTGTTCAGGATATGACTCGAGCTTCAGAATGAACTCTAGTCACCATGAAAGTCCATATAAAGCAGTGGCTTACGGTAGTGGGGAGGGTGGGCTCGCAAGCGATACCTTTGACGTGGGGGCCTTATTGAGTTGTTGGCAGATATACCAAGCGATGATTATCATCTTGTTTAAGTCGATGCCTGTTTCGATCCCTAAGCCTTGGCAAAGGTAAAGTACATCTTCAGTGGCGACATTGCCTGCTGCCCCTGTGGCATAGGGGCAGCCACCTAAACCAGCGACACTCGAATCGATCGTTGAGACTCCCATTAGTAACGCCTGGTACAAATTAGCGAGCGCTTGACCATAAGTATCATGAAAATGTGCAGCAATCTGCCAGGGGCTGACGTCCGCCAAAATAGCTTCGAGCACTCTTGCTATGCCAAGCGGCGTTCCTGTACCCAACGTGTCGCCCAAAGAGACTTCATAGCAACCCATATCCAACATAGTTTGCGTAATGTTGGCGACCTGCTGAGGGGCAGTCGCGCCGTCATAGGGACAATCGACAATGCATGACAGATAGCCCCGCACAGGCAACTTGTATTTGGATGCCAACTCTATCACGTCTTTAAAGCGCTCTAAGCTCTGCGAGATAGAACAGTTGATATTGCGCTGACAAAAACCTTCCGATGCAGCGGTGAAGACGGCAACTTGGTCAACTCCACTGTCGATGGCGGACTCTAAACCACGAATATTAGGCGTTAGGGCGGAATAGGTGAGACCTTGTTGGCGTGATATTCTTTTAAACACCTCATTGGAGTTCGCCATTTGTGGTATTTTTGACTCAGAAACAAAAGCACCTGATTCGATCTGTGAGACTCCGGTCTGAGAGAGTCTATCTATCAGCTCAACCTTAGCGGCAATTGGTAAAGTGGATTCATTTTGAAGTCCATCGCGAGGGCCAACTTCGACTATTTTCACCCTTGGTGGTAGCTTAATGCTTGTTGCCATCATTTCTTTTCACCACTACTAAGGTTATTCCAATTGGGTGCACGTTTTTGTAGGAACGCCGACAAACCTTCTTGACCTTGAGGTGAGACACGAATATCTGCGATCAGCTCACTGGTATAGCTTTTCATCGACTCATCAATGGGGCTGTGATGGCAATGATGACAAAGTTTTTTTGCTTCAACCAAAGCGTGGGGGCTATGTGCCAGCAGTGGTGTTAGCCAAGTTAGCGCCTGATTTTGAAGATTGTCAGAGTGTGAAATTTGATGAACGATATTGAGCCTGCAAGCGGTCTCGGCATTAATTTTTTCTGCAGAGAGCATGTAACGGCGAGCATTTCTTACCCCCATTGCACGTATCACGTAGGGGGCAATGGTTGCAGGCACAAGTCCTAGCCTCACTTCACTTAAACAAAATGCGGCATTGTCACTGGCAATGACCATGTCACAGCAGCAGATAAGCCCGAGAGCACCACCAAATGCGCTGCCCTGTACGACAGCGACAGTCGGATGTGGGAAACGATCTAGTTTTTCAAGCAAAGTCGAAAGCTGATAGGCATCGAGCTGGTTTTTTTGTTGGCCCTTCGTTGCCATAGAGCGCATCCATTCAATGTCTGCGCCTGCCGAAAAGTGTTTTCCTTGGCCTGCAAGTATCAGCCCCCGTACCCGCGGATCAGAAGAAAGGGTATCTAGGTGAGTGATCAACTGAGCAATTACCTCGGCATTGAACGCGTTGGCGCAGTCTGGACGGTTCAACACTAAGCTTGCAATGCCATTTTCATTTAATTGCACTAAGACATAGTTAGGTTTTGCTTTGTTGCGATTTTGCCTCATTTCATCACATCCTGAATATTCCGAAGTGGCTCTCTTCAATAGGTGCGTTTTGAGCGATTTTAAGCGCATGAGCTAACACGCCACGGGTGTCTTTCGGATCGATGATGCCATCATCCCATAGTCTGGCACTGGCGTAGTAGGGGTGCCCTTGAGCCTCATATTGGTCAAGAATCTCATCGCGAAACTGCTGTTCTTGCTCAGGATGCCACTCTTTCCCCTGTCTTTGCATAACGTGTTGTTTTACCTGAGTTAAGACTCCAGCCGCCTGTTCGCCACCCATGACAGAGATCCGTGCATTAGGCCACATCCACATCATAGTCGGCTCATAAGCCCGGCCACACATGCCATAGTTTCCAGCGCCATAAGAACCACCGATAATGATGGTAAACTTAGGCACGTCAGCGCATGCCACAGCCATGACTAGCTTAGCGCCGTTTTTTGCAATACCCCCTTCCTCGACTTTTTTTCCAACCATAAATCCAGTGATGTTCTGCAAAAAGAGTAGTGGGACTTTCCGTTTGGCGCACAGTTCAATAAAATGCGCCCCTTTCTGAGCCGATTCAGAAAATAGAATGCCATTGTTTGCCACAATCCCAATCAGGTGGCCTTCAATGCGGGCAAAGCCACATACTAGTGTGGTGCCAAACAGTGACTTGAACTCATCGAACTCTGAACCATCTACAATGCGCGCGATAACTTCTCTGACATCAAACGACAAACGCAAATTAGCACTCACCACACCATAAATTTCTTCCGGCGCATATTTGGGAGGGATTATGTCTCCCAATGCATGCTTGTGAACTGATAGTAGGTTGGTGTTAGCAACGGCTTCTCTCGCTAATAGCATGGCATGGTGTTCATTTTCTGCATAGTAATCAGCAACACCAGATTTCCTGCAATGGACATCAGCGCCTCCAAGCTCTTCATCTGTCACTATTTCACCTGTCGCGGCTTTCACAAGTGGTGGACCTGCTAAAAAGATAGTTCCTTGTTGTTTCACCATGATTGCAACATCGGACATTGCAGGAATGTAGGCGCCTCCAGCGGTACAAAGGCCCAGTACAACAGCAATCTGAGGTATTCCTTCGGCTGACATGCGCGCTTGATTGAAGAAAATCCGCCCAAAGTGCTCTTTATCTGCAAACACCTCAGCTTGATGCGGTAGGTTGGCACCACCCGAATCGACCAGATAGATACAGGGCAATTGGCAGCGTTTAGCGATCTCCTGTGCCCTTAGGTGCTTCTTCACTGTGAGCGGATAGTAGGTGCCACCTTTGACTGAGGAATCATTCGCGATCACCATGCACTGTTGACCGTTAATTTGCCCAATACCCGCGACGACACCTGCGCATGGAACATTTTCTTCATAGACTTGCCACGCTGCGAATTGAGCGATTTCAAGGAAGGGGCTGTCGTTATCGAGTAGCAGCGTAATGCGTTCACGAACAGGTAGTTTTCCCTTTCGGAGTTGATGCTCTAGTGCTTTCTCACCGCCTCCTTGTTTAATAGTGGCAATATCCGAACGCAACTTCTCGACCAAGATCTCCATTGCAGAGAAGTTGTCGCTATACAGTGGTGCGTCTTTTTTAATTTTTGACCTTATTGCTGGCATCGTGACCTCATTAACGGGTTTCTTCAAATAGCTCGCGACCTATGAGCATGCGACGGATCTCCGACGTACCGGCACCAATTTCATACAGTTTTGCGTCTCGAAGCAGTCGTCCCGCAGGGAACTCGTTGATATAGCCATTGCCACCAAGAAGTTGGATTGCATCTAGTGCAATCTGAGTAGCGAGTTCAGCACAATAGAGGATAACTCCGGCTGCATCTTTACGACTTGCATGCCCTCGATCACACGCACTTGCAACAGTATATAGGTAGGCACGAGCGGCATTGGTTCGGGTGTACATATCAGCGACTTTGGCCTGGACCAATTGGAATTCGCCAATCGATTGACCGAACTGCTTTCTGTCATGGATGTAAGGAATAACCAAGTCGAGGCAAGCTTGCATAATGCCAAGTGGGCCAGCGGCGAGCACAACTCGCTCGTAATCTAACCCGCTCATCAATACTTTTACGCCCTTATTCACTTGGCCTAAAACGTTCTCTACTGGTACCTCGCAATTTTCAAATACTAGCTCACAAGTGTTTGAACCGCGCATACCCAGTTTGTCGAGTTTTTGTGCGTGGCTAAAGCCTTTGAAATGCTTCTCAACAATGAATGCAGTAATACCTTTTGATCCTTTATCTGGTTCCGTTTTCGCATAAACGACAATCACGTCTGCATCTGGGCCATTAGTGATCCACATTTTGGAGCCGTTAAGCAGGTAGCGATCACCATTTAACTCCGCCTTAAGCTGCATACCAACGACATCCGAACCTGCATTGGGCTCGCTCATTGCCAGTGCACCAATGTGTGCACCTTCGATCAGTTTTGGTAGATACTGAGCACGCTGAGTGTCATTACCATTGCGAAAGATTTGGTTAACACACAAGTTTGAGTGAGCGCCGTAGCTGAGCGCAATAGATGCTGAAGCACGGCTGATTTCTTCCATTGCAACTACGTGAGCAAGGTAGCCCATTTGAGCGCCATCGTATTGCTCGCTGACTGTGACACCCAATAAACCCATTTCACCGAATTTCGGCCATAAATGATTGGGAAAGCTATTGGTTTGGTCAATTTCAGCCGCGAGAGGGGCAATATGTTGTTGGGCAAATCCACACACATGTTCACGTAGTAGATTGATGGACTCACCTAGGCCAAAATTTAGCGGGGTATACTGAGATAACATAACGCCTCCGAGCGAATGGTTTAAACCAGTCTTTACTAAAAGTGACTCGAAGACGTTTAAGAAAGGTTAGCTTACTTGGCTTGTTACTAATGCTTGCTCACAACGCTCACGTGCAATGTTTAAATCATCAAGCATATTCTTAATGTCATCGAGCTGGCGCATAAGCACCGCTTCTTTTTCATCAATGATCTTCAGCATTTCAGTTAGCTGAGTATTTCCTTGATGAGTATCGTAGAGTTCAAACAGTTCGCGAATCTCCGCCAAAGAGAACCCTAGTCTTTTTCCTCGTAGAATTAACTTGAGGCGGGTTCTATCGCGCCGGTTATAGATACGCATGCTGCCTTTACGCTCTGGTTGAATTAGCCCCTCATCTTCGTAAAAACGTATGCTTCGCGTAGTGATGTCGAATTCTCTTGCCAGATCGCTGATTTTATATTTTTCCACTGAGACTCTATTCCTAGTTAATTCATTCTTGGGGTCGTTGGTTGATTCAGAATTGGCTGGATCAAATCAATTGCTAATAAGTTTATTTTGTTTCTTTACGTTTACGTAAATGTTAGTGCTATGCTTACGTAAACGTCAAGAAATTAAGTTGAGCCGATTTAATGGGATGACACAGCAGCCATTAAAAAGCTCTTGGATGAGAATACTCACCGTTTGGTTACAGAGCTACGTCAAAGAGGGTGGCGCATGGAACAAAAAGAGATTTGGATAGTGTCAGCGAAACGCACTCCGATGGGGAAGTTTCAAGGTTTGTTGGCGGAATACTCGTCACCCCAACTGGGTGCATTGGCGATTCGGGGGGCGCTTGAGCAGGCGGGCTTATCACCAAGTATTGTTGAAGAAGTGTATATGGGGTGTGTATTACCAGCAGGGTGCGGTCAGGCCCCAGCAAGGCAAGCTGCACTTAATGGTGGATTAATAGCCGAGACACCTTGTACCACGGTGAACAAAGTCTGTGGCTCAGGAATGAAGTCGGTCATGCTCGCATACGATTTGATCAAACTGGGCTCCATCCAATGCGCACTAGCAGGGGGAATGGAGAGTATGACCAACGCCCCTTATCTGCTGAAAGACTCACGCAGTGGGATGCGAATGGGTCATAAAAATACTTATGACCACATGTTCTTAGATGGACTGCAAGATGCCTACGAGGGTGAGCTTATGGGCGTTTACGGCCAGCAAATCGCCGATAAATTGCAATTTACCCGCGAGCAAATGGATGAATGGGCGACGCAATCTGTTCAGCGTGCTGTCGCTGCAGACAACCAGAAAATGTTTCGTGATGAACTGGTTGAAATAGAGCGTAAGAATGGTGATTTGCTTGCTTATGACGAGCAGCCACGCTCTATCGACGTAAATAAAATCCCAAATCTTAAACCTGCTTTTGCCAAAGAGGGCTCTATCACGGCAGCTAACTCTAGCGCAATTTCTGACGGTGCTGCGGCTCTGATATTGATGGAAGCCGATTATGCCAAACAGCAAGCAATCAAACCCCTCGCCATCATAAAAGCGCACGCTAGCCATGCTCGAAAACCTGCAGAGTTTACGATTGCCCCTGTATATGCCATTGAGCAACTGCTCTCTTCCCTAGATTGGGAAGTTGAAGATGTCGATCTTTGGGAAATCAACGAAGCCTTTGCTGTCGTCACTCAGATAGCTGTCAAAGAGCTTCATCTTGATAGCAGTAAAGTCAATATCAAAGGAGGCGCTTGTGCTTTAGGGCATCCAATTGGTGCAAGTGGGGCACGAATCTTAACCACTCTAATTTATAGCCTCAGACAGTTACAGGCCTATGGTATTGATGGTGATGCTACAAATCGTAAATCAATGAAAGGCGTGGCTGCAATTTGTATCGGTGGTGGTGAAGCAACCGCGATAGCTATCGAGATCCCAGTCTAAGAGCCAACGCAAAAGGAAAGGAAAACACAATGACACAGTTAGTCTCTTTATTTATCGGCGGCGAATTTTGCCAATCTGAAACCAGCGAATGGATTGATGTAACTAATCCTGCTACCAATCAGATCATTGCCGAGCTTCCCTGTGCAACAGAAGATGAACTGGAGCGAGCAATTCGTAGTGCAGAGAGCGTTTTTCATCAATGGAAAAATGTCGCTGTCTCTGAGCGCGCCCGCGTCATGCTTAGGTATCAGCATTTGTTAAAAGAGCACCATGATGAGCTCGCGATGATTTTGTCTAAAGAGACAGGCAAAACGACTGTTGATGCCAAAGGCGATGTTTGGCGTGGTATTGAGGTGGTCGAGCAAGCGGGGAATATTGCCAGTAACATGATGGGGGAAACGGTTGAGAACGTCGCTACAGATATTGATTCCTACTCACTGATTCAACCTTTGGGTGTGTGCTGTGGGATTACCCCGTTTAACTTCCCTGCGATGATTCCTTTGTGGATGTTCCCACTTGCGATTGCGGCTGGTAATTCCTTTGTTCTTAAGCCTTCAGAGCAAGTCCCTTTAACCGCAATGCGTCTCGCTGAATTGTTTGAGCAAGCCGGTGCGCCCAAAGGTGTGCTGCAAGTTGTGCATGGCGGCAAAGAACAGGTGGATTACTTACTTGAGCACCCAGTCATTAAAGCTGTCTCATTTGTTGGTTCAGTTGCGGTTGCTCAATATATCTACCATACAGGTACCGCGAACAATAAGCGCATTCAAGCCTTTGCAGGGGCAAAAAATCATATGGTTGTCATGCCAGATGCCAATAAATCTCAGGTAATCAATAACCTTGTGGGATCTTCAGTGGGGGCGGCGGGGCAGCGCTGCATGGCGATTTCAGTCGCGGTGTTCGTTGGTAATTCAAAAGAGTGGATTGGCGATTTAGCTGCAGAAATGTCAAAAGTAAAACCAGGAGCGTGGAACGATGAGCATGCAGGCTACGGGCCTCTAATTAGCAAACAGGCCAAACAGCGTGTGTTAGGTTTGATCGAAGAAGGCAAAACACAAGGAGCAAAATGCGAACTTGACGGAAGCCAGTGTACTGTTGACGGCTATCCTGATGGTAACTGGCTAGCGCCAACGTTATTTAGCGGTGTGACGACTGATATGTCTATCTATCAACAAGAGATTTTTGGCCCAGTGCTGGTGTGCTTAGAGGTTGAAACCCTTGAAGATGCTATCGAGCTAATTAACAATAACCCATATGGGAATGGCACGTCTATTTTTACTGCCAATGGTGCAGCGGCGAGAAAATACCAGCATGAAATATTAGTCGGGCAAGTTGGGATTAACGTCCCAATCCCAGTTCCGCTTCCGTTCTTCTCTTTTACCGGTTGGCGTGGCAGTTTTTATGGTGATTTGCACGCTTATGGCAAGCAAGCGGTGCGTTTTTATACCGAAACCAAGACCGTCACCGCACGTTGGTTTGATGACGACATTCCAACTGGGCCAAACATGACGATTCAACTTCGATAAGGAGGGGATATGAACTTCGAACTCAATGAAGATCAAAGAGCCTTCGCGGATACCGCCGCGCAGTTTGCAAGAGAAAAGCTGGCACCAAATGCTTCAGAGTGGGACGAGCAACAAATCTTCCCCAAAGAGGTTCTGGGTCAGGCGGGCGAGTTAGGTTTTCTCAGCCTTTATACTCCTGCGGATCAAGGGGGACTGGGCTTAAGTCGCCTAGATTCCTCAATTATATTTGAACAACTTGCGATGGGATGTACTTCGACCACAGCCTTTATGACTATTCATAACATGGTGACTTGGATGGTAGGCAGTTTCGCAAGCGATAGTGTCAAAGAACAGATGTGCCCAAAGCTGATAAGCGGTGAGTGGCTTGGTTCGTACTGTTTAACTGAACCTAATGCTGGGTCTGACGCTGCCTCTCTTACTACCAGCGCTAAACTGACTGAGCAAGGTTACGTTATAAATGGATCTAAGGTGTTTATCTCTGGTGCCGGAGAGACCGATATGCTGGTTGTTATGGCGAGAACAGGTTGTGAAGGCGCCAAAGGAGTTTCAGCGTTTGTTGTTCCAGCAAATAGTGAAGGAGTCAGCTATGGACGCAAAGAACCCAAAATGGGTTGGAACTCACAGCCAACACGCAGTATTACTTTCGAAAATGTGGTCGTTCCCAAAGAATATTTGCTGGGTGAAGAAGGGCAAGGTTTTGTACTTGCAATGAAAGGGCTAGACGGTGGTCGAATAAATATCGCGACTTGTTCGGTCGGGACTGCTCAGCAAGCATTAAATCACGCGATTCAATATGCCAATGAACGCCAGCAGTTTGGTAAACCTATTGCGCACTTTCAAGCGCTTCAATTTAAGCTAGCCGATATGGTGACAGAGCTGGTCGCTGCTAGGCAAATGGTGAGACTGGCAGCCAGTAAACTTGATAACGGTGACTCTGATGCAACTGCGTACTGCGCAATGGCAAAACGCTTTGCTACCGATGTGGGTTTTAAGGTTTGCGATCAGGCACTCCAAGTCTATGGGGGCTATGGTTATATCAAAGAGTACCCAATGGAACGTCACTTTAGAGACGTAAGAGTGCATCAAATTTTGGAAGGGACTAACGAGATCATGCGAGTCATTGTCGCTAGACATCTTTTAAGTGAAGGTTCAGAAATTCTCTAAGGAAAGAGCTTATGTCACAGCAAGCAACTAACCCTATCGAATACAAGATACATAACCACGTCGCTGTACTGACAATGAATAACCCGCCTGCAAATACATGGACGAAGCAGAGTTTACAGCAGCTCAAAGAATTGGTTATCGCACTCAATCGTAATTTGGATGTTTATGCGTTAGTGCTGACCGGGCAAGGGAAAAAATTTTTCTCTGCAGGCGCTGATCTTAACTTATTTTCCTCGGGGGATAAGGAGGTTGCGGAAGGTATGGCCAGTGCGTTTGGTGAAGCGTTCGAAACACTCAGCGCGTTTCGCGGTGTGTCAATTGCTGCGATTAATGGCTATGCGATGGGAGGCGGCTTAGAAGTCGCGCTCGCTTGTGATATTCGAATTGCCGAAAAGCAAGCCAAACTGGCACTACCAGAAGCTAAAGTAGGTTTGCTGCCGTGTGCTGGTGGTACACAAAATCTTACAGCTTTGGTTGGCGAAGGGTGGGCGAAGCGAATGATTTTGTGTGGTGAGCAAGTTAGTGCGGACAAGGCATTTACTATCCGTTTAGTTGAAGAGGTTGTTGAACAAGGAGAGGCACTAACTGTCGCGATTAAATTGGCAGAAATGGTTGCCAATCAATCGCCACCTTCCGTTTCAGCGTGCAAAGCTCTGATTCAGAATGCTCGCGCAAACCCCATAACAGACGGGCTTGTGAAAGAGCGCGAGCTATTTATTCACCTATTTGATACACAAGATCAGACTGAGGGCGTTAACGCCTTTTTAGAAAAACGTCGCCCAGAATGGAAAAACAAATAGGTTCAGGAGGAAGCTATATGAGTGATTCAGTCCATTTTGCGGAGCTGCCCTGTAGTGACAGTGCGCATAAAATAGCGGTTGTCACACTAGACAATGCACCATCGTTAAACGCGTTGTCAGTGGATATGCTAGCGAGTTTGAAACATCAACTGGATAAATGGCATGAAGATGAAGCCATTGTATGTGTATTGTTAGAGGGAGAGGGGGAAAAAGCGTTTTGTGCTGGCGGGGACGTTCGTACCATGTACAGCGTGATGAGTGGATCGACTGAAGAGCAGATTCAAGATTTTTGTTCACATTTTTTCGCTGTCGAGTATCAATGCGACTATCTTATCCATACCTACTGTAAGCCCATTATTGCTTGGGGTCACGGAATAGTAATGGGTGGAGGAATGGGACTTTACATGGGGTCAAGTCATAAGGTAGTGACTCCTAACTCTCGCCTTTCTATGCCAGAAATCAGTATTGGCCTTTATCCAGATGTCGGAGCCACTTGGTTTTTAAACCGTCTCGACAACGGGGTCGGGCTTTTTTTAGGCTTGACGGGAATGATGGTCAACGCAGCAGATGCGGTCGCGCTTCACTTGGCTGATCATATGGCTCTACCTGAGCACAAATCTACTTTGTTGCAGCAACTCCAAGTTGCCGATTGGGATTGTGTTGATGATGCTTATGAAGTGGTGACCGAGATGCTCGAGTCATTCGAATCGGATGTTGATGGGCATAAACCCAATGAGCAAATTGTGCCTTACCTCAATCACGTTCAATCAGCTTGCCATGCTGATAGCGCTATTCAAGTTGTCGATAATATTAAGGCACTCGCCTTTGGAGAAAAATGGTTAGACGTTGCCAAAAACAACCTTGTATCAGGCAGTGCGATAACCGCCCATATCTGTTACCGCCAGATGACGCAGTACCGACACAAATCCCTTGCGGAGTGTTTCCGCTTAGAGCTGAACCTTTCGGTGCGTAGCGCCCTGTTAGGAGAATTTCGCGAAGGGGTGCGCGCACGATTGATTGATAAGGATGGGACGCCTAATTGGCGCTATAAGAGTGTTGCTGAAGTAGAAGAAAAGGTGATTGATAGCTTATTCACCTCTCTTTGGTCGGATGACACACACCCACTGTCGCAGTTAGGTCATTACTAGCTCGCAACCTCTAGCTAGGTAAATCTAATATTTGGAGAAACGTCATGGAAACAATTGCTTTTATTGGACTGGGTAACATGGGTGCGCCAATGGCAATAAACTTGGTCTCTGCGGGCCAAAATGTGCAAGTGTATGATTTAGTGGAGAGCCTAACCCAAACGCTTGCTGAAGCAGGGGCAAAAGTGTGTGACTCATTAGAGAGTGTTGTAGAAGGCGCCGACGTGGTGATCACTATGTTACCTGCTGGTGAGCATGTGAGATCAGTCTATTTGGGAAGTGATAGTAACGAAGGACTTCTTAACGACATTCAAACAGGTGCCCTAGTCATTGATTCATCGACCATTGATCCTGAATCGGCTCGCTGTGTTGGGCAAGCTGCAAAGAGTAAAGGCATTTTCTTTACCGATGCCCCTGTTTCAGGCGGTGTTGCTGGCGCAAAAGCAGGCACTCTCACTTTTATCGTCGGTGGTAGTGGTGAAGCATTCTATAAAGCAGAGAAAATATTGCAGCATATGGGCAAAAATATATTCCATGCAGGTGAAACGGGCTGCGGGCAAATGGGTAAAATCTGCAATAACTTAATGCTCGGTATCTTAATGTCTGGAACCTGTGAAGCGCTTAACTTAGGAATAGACAATGGCCTAGACCCTAAAGTGCTCTCCAACATTATGTTGCAAAGCTCAGGTCGAAACTGGGCATTAGAACTTTATAATCCATGCCCAGGTGTAATGGAAAATGCGCCAGCCTCTAATCAGTACCAGCCTGGATTTATGAGTAAACTAATGCTTAAGGATCTTGGTCTTGGTTTGGAAGCGGCAACCAAGAGCCAATCCTCAGTGCCTATGGGGTCATTGGCACGCAATCTATACGCCTTTCACAATATGAATGGTAATCAAGAACTCGATTTCTCGAGCTTATTTGAGTTCTATCAGATCAAAAACCAGCGCTAAGGGGTAAAGCTATGGACTTGAAAGAAAGTGTGATTGCGATTACAGGAGCAGGGCAGGGTCTAGGGCAAATGATGGCGGTAACATTAGCCCATGCAGGTGCGGAAATGGCGTTGATTGATGTCAATGAAGAATCACTCAGACAGACTCAAGAGCAGTGTCATATGCTCGGTGTTAAAGCGTTAACATACCGCGCGGATGTTACCAGTGAACCAGAAGTTGAACAGGTATTTAGTGACATTGTCACAGATTTTGGTCGTCTCGATGGATTAGTTAACAATGCGGGTATTCTCCGGGACGGTCTACTAGTAAAAGTCAAAGATGGTCAAATTTCTAAAATGTCACTAGAGCAGTTTAATTCAGTGGTCAACGTCAACCTGATCGGAACCTTTCTGTGTGGGCGAGAAGCAGCTCTGCATATGATTAACACTCAAAGTAAGGGGGTGATCATTAACATCTCAAGTGTTGCTCGTGCGGGAAACATAGGTCAATCCAATTATGCAGCCTCAAAAGCGGCGGTTGCGACTTTGGCGACTACATGGGCAAAAGAGCTTGCGAGATTTGGTATTAGGGCTGCGGCCATTGCGCCTGGTGTGATTGAAACCCCGATGGCAGCTCAGATGAAACCCGAAGCGATTGCAAGGTTAGAATCAATGATTCCTGTTGGTAGAATGGGTGAAACGGCTGAAATTGCCAATACGGTTAAATTTATTTTCGACAATGATTATATCAATGGGCGAATCATTGAAGTCGATGGAGGTATCAGAATGTAGCGATAAAGACCCCGTTCAGCTAGGTTTAGCCCTTCCTTTAAGTAGTTAGTTTGAGAATATTTTTTAACAACTAATCGAAAAGTTTATTATTTGTGCTTACACTTATAGCACAGCATGCATATACAAATAATAACTCGGCTTGCTAGAGATACTTCATCGGAAGAAAAGTATTACTACAACGTTGTTTGGCGAGTTTCCTCTAATATAAACGAGCGGATAGGGACTATCTGTGAGGGGTTATCGTTATGAAGATTGCAACGAAAATAGTGTTAGCTTCAACACTATTATGTACTTTGGCAGTTGTCGCCACGGGGGTCATTGTAGGGTGGCGATCGTCCGGACTCTCTGAGCAAGCTCTATTTGAACGGGCAACCAGTCAGCTGATTTCTGTTCGTGAAATCAAGAAAAACGAAATAGAAAGCTATTTCAAACACATTAGTGGTCAAGTCGTGACAACCGCTAACTCCATTGGCGTCAAAGACGCAATGGTGGCATTTAGCGAAGCGTTTCAATCTTACCCTGTAGAACAAGTCTCAGACAGTGATATCAATAAACTCCGGTCATACTATCAGGCCAATTTTGGTGCGACGTATAAAGGGGCGAATGGTGGTGCCTCTGCGAACGAAATGCAAAAACTTAACGCACTATCTGCACGTAGCAAAGCACTCCAAGCCCGTTATATTGGTACCAATCCCAATCCTCTGGGGGAAAAGCACAACTTAATGAGTGACTCCTTGGGAACCGAATATGATTCTGTACACGCTACTTATCACCCAAGCGTTAAAGGTTTCCTCGAAGAATTTGGCTATTACGATATCTTCTTAGTGGATATGGAAGGGAATATTGTTTACTCGGTATTTAAAGAACTTGATTATGCAACGAATCTAAATACTGGTCCATATGCAAATAGCGGTATAGCAAAGGCGTTTAAAAATGCCTTGAACTTGTCAGCCAGCCAATATCACTTGGAAGACTTCTATCCTTATTATCCTTCTTATGAAGCGGCAGCTTCATTTATAGCTACGCCTGTAAAACAAGCAAACAAAACAATTGGTGTGTTAATCTTCCAAATGCCAGTCGATGAAATCAACCGTATTATGACCTTTAACGGCAACTGGAGCTTTGCTGGTTTGGGGGATAGTGGTGAGACCTACTTAGTCGGTCAAGATGGGTTACTTCGTAGTGAGTCAAGGTTCTTGATAGAAGATATTAATAACTATCTTGCGGCATTAAAATCATCTGGTGTTTCCAAGTCTATACTCGATCAAATTGAAGGTAAGTCTTCAGCAATTGGCCGTCAACCTGTTTCTACAGCTACATCTCGCTCGTCACTTAAAGGCCAAAGTGGTTCGGACATAGTGAAAGACTATCGGGGTGTTGAGGTACTTTCAGTCTATTCACCAGTCAATGCCGCTGGGCTTACATGGGGTATCCTCACTGAAATTGATAAAGAGGAAGCATTAGCTGACGTAGAAACCTTAGTTAGCTCTCTCATTATGACTGTGATCACTAGTATCATCATCGTTGTACTGGTTGCGGTGTTTATCTCTTATGTTCTGGGAACGAGTATCGCGAAGCCAATTATACTGGCGAGTGAAAAGGTTCAGTGGATAGGCAAAAACAACGATCTTACTCAGCGTTTAGAAGAATCAGGCAAAGATGAAATGACGGATCTGGCTATCTCTCTCAATACTTTATTTGCCCATCTGCAAGACATCATTGGCCAGTTTGCCCAGACGACGAATAACCTTAATAGCAACACACAGAGTATGGCGGGAAATATGAACACTACCCGTGAGTCTGTGGCTGATCAGAACCACAGAGCAGAGTCGGTGGCGACGGCAGTGAATGAAATGAGCGCATCTATTGCTGAAGTAGCCCAATTCGCAACTCGTGCGGCTGAGTTTGTAAGAAATGCCAATGACACCGGAAGTGAAGGTGTACAAGTTGGTCAAAATCTAGGTTCCGAGATTTCACGGTTAGATACTGAGATGACAACCGCTGTTGAAGCGATTCAAAGGCTACATACCGAGACAAATTCCATTGCTGAAGTATTAGATGTAATTCAAGGTATTGCTGAACAAACCAACCTTCTTGCTCTGAACGCAGCTATCGAGGCTGCAAGGGCCGGAGAACAAGGTCGAGGCTTTGCGGTAGTGGCCGATGAAGTACGCTCCTTGGCGGGAAGAACCCAATCGTCGACAGAAGAGATCCGCGAAAAAATTGAATCGTTGCAGCGCGAAACTCAGAGCGTGTCTCAAAGTATTGAAAGTGCCAACAACACGGTCTCGGAGGGAGTTACAACTTGTGATAAGAATACTCAAATGTTGGAACAAATTGTCAGCATGCTCAATGACCTCAACGAAATGAACATTCAAATTGCTGCAGCCACTGAAGAGCAGAAAGCTGTGACAGAGGAAATAAGTGGTAGTATCACCTCTATCGCAGATGCGTCTTCAGCCGTATCTATACAGGTACAAGATGTAGATGACGTATTGCAAGGCTTGTCGAGTGAAGCAGATCGCTTGAATGTCGAGGTTTCGCAATTTAAGTACTAAAGACTTCTAGCAACAAAAGCTCTTTCGATTCGAAAGGGCTTTTTTTCTTTGGATCGATGGCATAGACTCGAATCAACACAATTGGAGTAGATAACATATGGATCTGAAGCTATTTCTTGACACCCTTTCGCAGTCACCAGACTCTGTTCAGTTCGAAGATACGATGGCGATCATTGAAGCAAACTACATATTCACACCGACGGCATTTGTGAATGGCGAGATCTTAAATGATGCAAACCAAAACAATGGCTCGTGCAAAATTTTTTCCTTTGGCCTTCTTAATCAACTAGACCCAGCATCAACGCTCGCCTGTTTTGGGAAGTTCTACCGTGAAGATGTGTTAGGTAATCCTGACGGCCAAGATCACACCAATATTCGTAACTTTATTCACTTTGGTTGGCAAGGTATCAAATTTGAAGGTGATGCGCTTGTTGCCAAAAAGCTACCCAAAGCAGATAGGGTCGAACTGGAGGGGCTATAAGAGTTAACCAGAAGGAAAAATAGCCAAGCCAGATCAAACTCGCGCCATTTTGCTTTAAAACTCAGCAAACGAATTAAAAAGTGAGATTTTTGTTTGACTCTTATCGCCCAATCCGTAAAGTATGCAGCGAACGCAGCGGTGGGTAACCTAAAGCGTTGAAAGAAAAGGCGCGTTGGCAGAGTGGCTATGCAGCGGATTGCAAATCCGTGGACCTCGGTTCGACTCCGGGACGCGCCTCCATTCTTTTTAAAAATTTAAGATGGTGTTTATTGTTCTAAACGGCATCACAAAGAAATTTGTGTGCCCTGGTGGTGGAATTGGTAGACACAAGGGATTTAAAATCCCTCGACGTTCGCGTTGTGCCGGTTCAAGTCCGGCCCGGGGCACCATCTTTACCTTTACTGGTTCGATCAGCT
The DNA here is from genome assembly GCF_001188205.1 of Vibrio sp. VPAP30. Classification (NCBI taxonomy): domain Bacteria; kingdom Pseudomonadati; phylum Pseudomonadota; class Gammaproteobacteria; order Vibrionales; family Vibrionaceae; genus Vibrio; species Vibrio sp. VPAP30. The sequence goes on along the minus strand of NZ_LBLS01000013.1, from coordinate 60,677 downwards.
ATCAGGTAAAAACAAAATTTGAGGCGCGTTGGCAGAGTGGCTATGCAGCGGATTGCAAATCCGTGGACCTCGGTTCGACTCCGGGACGCGCCTCCATTCTTTTATAGAATACATTAGCCAGCGTATGCTGGTTTTTTTGTATCCATATGATTCGTTTCTATTCCTACATCAATTTGAACAACTTCTCCCGTTAGGTATCCCATTACCAGAGAACTCGACCCGTAAACGTTCGATTGAGTTTAAGTACTGATTGCTTTGAGTGTTACTTGCGTCAAAGTTATTGAGAGTTACGTTCCAGTTTGTGAAGGGGGTTGGTTCAAAGTAAGCATAAGCAAACTTGTCTGAGAGAGCCCCGTCGCTAATAATACTGACTTGGTTATTTGCTGCATCATCAAGACGATAATAGAAGGCTCTAGTTAAAGGGTTTGCGCTAAACTTGAATTCTTCTTGCTTAAAGCGATCATAATAATTGCCCCCGTTTGAAATACTTAAATTAAATTGTTGGCCATAGGGTAGGTTCTCACCTTCGATAAAGACTCGAATCTTATCAAGTCTTACGCGATCAAAAGCGCAGAATTGAGATTGTGACAAAGGAACATTGAAATTGAATTCGCCTGTTTTTGCCAAAGCTTCAATTTGCATAGGATCATCAATAACGAAATTGTCGATGTTGAAGTCCTGTGGCGCTGGTTGGAAACGGTTAAGTGCGTTGACATACTCGTTTTCAATTGCAGCTAGGTCAAACTGGTAATCTAGGTAGGATTTGTTCAGACTCGGCTTAATATCGCTATCCTTAAGCGCCCAGTACTCATAAGCTGCAACATAGTTCGATAGTGCAACGAACATTGGGCGTTTAAAGTGTAACGATACCCGCGCTAATTCTTGCTCAATGCTCTTAAGGGCTTCACCGTCTGTTGCGGCTTCAGAGATCAGTTTGGCGAGTCGATCTTTCTGGTTAATGGTGACCTTACGAGTAAGAAGAAGATCGACAAGCTTAGCTTGCTCTTGGACAAGATTAAGTTGCGATGCGTTGATGGCTTTACCCAACAGAACTTGCTTTTCGAGCTCAAGGAGATAAACGCGTGCACCTTTGATCCCAAGCGAATCTGCGTAGCGAAGGTTGCTTCTTACCTCAGTAAGCATCAGATCCCATGCAAGGTTGCTTTCATTTAGAGAAGGGACGGCAAAATCGAGTGAGTCCATAGTTTCAGAAATGCGTTGCTGCTTGATAGTGGATTTCACTTCATTGGTTAAAGAGGCAATACCCGCAACCGTTTTCGTAATGCTATCAATGATACCCGTAACGCTTTTAATATTAGTGACTAGATTCTTTGCTTTATCGAGTGCTTCAGGTGTTTTTGCAAGTTGCTCGGTGACGTCATTGATCCCTGAAAGGTTACCTGTAAATACGCCACTGACTGCGCTACCAATCTCAGCAATAGCCTTGAATATAGCTAAAGCTGCATTGAGCTGCTGCTGGGTTTTCCAAACCTCGACACCATAAAGATAGTTGCTGCGTGCGCTTAATGCTGTTAGCTCTTGCGTCTTATATTGAGCTTCAACCTCGGTAACACTGTCTAGTAATTTAGCGATGTTTTGTTCAGATTGCTTTACGATTGCATCTTGAGACTCTAGGACGTCATCGACATTTTGTAATGCAAGGCGTGCACTTTCAATTTTGTCTTCTACACGGCTATTCCTGTCGACAACTAAATCCCTTTTTTGCTCAAAAGCAACCATTGCTTCGAGGTAAGCTTTGTATTTATCTTGGTATAACGAGCGGTCTAGGTAGGGAATAAAGTTGTCAGATCGACTACTTAAATCAGTGAATTGTTTAAACGCGACAGCTTGTAGATAAAGGTCAGTTAATAATGGATCTTCTGTAACCGTGTTTCCCGCTTTTCGCATACTATGTTCTAGCCAATCCAGTAGCGCAATGCTCGTTTTGGGTTGCGTGTCATACAGGCTTATCGCCATATCGAAAGAGCGATTGGCAATATCGGAGAATTGCGTTTTCGCGAGCTGAATGTTTGCCGTTAGATCTTCAGCTAATTGCTGTTTAATGTAATGTTCTCCCGATAAAATAATCGATGTACCGTGTACGTTATTGGTATCAATCATATCTGCCGTGACAGTGCCTTCAGGTGTGAAAGCTAATACATTAAATGGTGTTTCCATTTCTTGGGCAATGACAGTAACGGAGGCCGCAGCCCCTTGTTGACCCAGCACAAATGTTGGAACACCGCTTCCAATAATTCGGCGAGCAAAGATCACGATGTTTTGGTTATTCATAACCAAATTAAAGTTTTCATTTACTTCTAAAGTGTCGGCGAAGATATATATTTTGGTCGGTTTTATTTTGTATAGATTCTGCTGGCTGATCCAATCTTTAAGGTTTACATACAAATCTGAAGTAGAGCGTGTTAAGGCGTTGTTTTGTGAATAGGGAGTGTTGAGCCACTCTGGGTATTCAGTGTTTGCAGGCAGGTCATTAATGCTAAGCCAGTCTGAGGCGATGACGCCGTTTGAGAGTGCGGCAGTTACTGCAAGTACAAGGATCTTTTTCATTTTTATTTCCTTATTTAGAGCTACCTTTGGTTTATTTTGGGTAGCCTTTCCCACACCCGACACATTTGCGCGGGTGGGGAAGTGAAGGACAGAGTCCCGTTATTGGTCTATTGGAGGGATTATTCGGCTTTTGCTATGTATGCGTTGTTGGCAAAAGTTTTGGCCTTATCACTGATACTACTCCAGTTTTGCTCCGCTACAGCGGTATTCGCCATCGCTTCGGCAGCTGCGCGCAGAGCATTGGATTGCAATATTTCAGTGCTTGATTCGGCTGCTTCAAGTGCAACTATGAGAGAATCAAAGTCCGTGTTCATCTTTTGCCAGTGTAGTTTCAGTTTGTTGACGTAAGGTATCGCGTTCTCGATCTTGCTTGAGATATAGTTAATGCTGTCAGTAGAACGCTTGTAAGAGTTGTATACCTTTTGAGTGGTAGAGAGCTGTGCTTCCAATACCTTAGCTTCGTCTTGAAGTTGATTGCGCAGCTTTCTTGCCTTTTCCGCTTTGTCACCATAAACACCCATTATAGGAACCGCGACCAACGGGAACCAAGCGTAAGTAACAGCAGTAGATGCGACTGTTACGTAATGGTTATAATCTTTGTTTAGCTGATTAATACGGTTGTTCAAGTCATTCACGCGCTGTTGAAGTTCGCTGCCATCGTCATCTAAGTAACCACTATGTGTGCTCTTAAGTACTTCTAACTGGAGCTTCTGTTCTTCCATTTTCGCGGCGAATGCAAGTAGATCCTCGCTGGCTTTTTCTACTTTCTTGTGGTTTTCTACAGAAAAGTTCTTGAGAGCACTTAGGTAAGCAATGGAGAGTTGACGAGCTTGATCGACAGCTTGCACATCAGCAGGCAGTGGCGAAAAGGATTTTGACAAGATTGTCGTTAACTGATTGCTTAGTGGCTGAATCATATATTTCTGAATATCGTTGTAGTTAGACAGTGACAGCGCCAAACCTACAATGCTTGGATAGAGATCTTTTTTCCAGTAAAACGCTTCAGAATGTACTTTGCCATATTGTTCAACAAGTGCTTTAAAATTTGAAAACGGTATATCATCAGAAATGTCGAAAGCAGACTTCATACTTGCTTCCGTAATGGGGAGTGATAGTGCCCCCTCGACGTAAGTTTGAATTTGGAACCACTCTTTCTGATTCAATACAAATTCGTCTGTCTCTAGGTCAATAAATGCACCGTTGTCCCCAATAATAGTGGAGTAACTGATTTGTCCGATTTGTTGTTCAGCCGAATTTGTTACTAGCGATTGACTAGACGTTGAAGCCTGTACTCCAGCAGCGATTAAACTTAAACAAATTGTGGATAAAAGGAGTGGCTTTTTTATGTACTTCATTCTAATACCTTATATTTATTCGCGCTCGCGCCTACCAGTTTATATTGTTTGGTAATGGTGAGGCTTATATTTATAGCAAGCTGTATGGTTTAATAGTTATATATTATTTGTGGTTTTTATAAATTCTCCCAATCAATGTTTTGGCTAAATTTATAGCAATAAAACTGAACTAAATGAGCTGTTCGTCACATAAGGGATAATTTGTTGATCAATATTTAAGCTGCTGATATTTAGTAATATTTAAATTAGTAAAAGTTAAATAAGTCGCAAGGGGCGTGACTAAAAGCTTTTGAGTGATCTTTATAATAAAAATATTATTTTATTTGATAGATTTGTTATTTTTAAATTAATGATGTTTTTTTGGAAAACGCACGTTTTAAATGGCTGTATGAATAAAGATAAACTCGAATGGAATTAAATCGACTTTAGACTTACATGGAGGGAATGACTCAAAACTGCCCCATGTAATATATATAACTATAAATAGCGATTTGAGTTATAGATATACAGGACAAGAGCAGTGAGATTGTTTAGGTCGTTGCGAACCATATTGATCTTTGTTCGCACAAATATGGTGCATTGCTAGGGTTTGTAAAGCCATAACCTATTGAATATAAAGATGAATATAACTGGCATCTTAATTGCTGACATCATTAAGTCTGGTATAACTAGACTACAAAATACATAACAACGTCACAGGCGATGAAGCCTCCTTCACTTATCCAGTGGAGGAGGCTTTTTATTTCAAGGAGTAAGTGATGATAAAGGAATGTACAAAAACAGCCTGTCCGTATTGTGGAGTAGGTTGTGGTGTTGAAGTTAATCAACTGGGCATTAAAGGAGACAAACAACACCCTGCTAATCAAGGTGCTCTGTGTGTAAAAGGTTCCGCATTAGCCCAGAGTTTAGACATGCCATCGAGACTGCTTTACCCGAAACTTGCTGGAAAAGAGGTCAGCTGGGAGCATGCGACCGACGTAATTGCGAATGCTTACAACAGAGCAATTAGACAGCGCGGCCCTAACTCGACAGCTATGTATGTGTCTGGTCAACTGCTTACTGAAGATTATTACGTTGCCAACAAGTTTATGAAGGGTGTTGTTGGTAGCGCTAATATCGACACCAATTCAAGATTATGTATGTCTTCAGCAGTCGTCGCTCACAATCGTGCGTTTGGGGAAGATGTCGTCCCTGTTAACTATGACGATATAGATGATGCGGAGCTAATCGTGATATGCGGAGCGAATACCGCATGGACGCATCCCGTCTTGTTCAGGCGTATTCAGCAGGCCCGAGAACGTAACCCTGAATTGAGGCTAGTGGTGATTGATCCGCGCGAAACTGTGACGGCCGAGCAATCCGACTTACATCTATCTATCCCTAATGACGGTGATATTGCGCTGTTTAATGGGCTGCTGCGTTACAGTGTTGAAAGTGGCTCTCTAGACGAGTCCTATATTGAGTCTCATACATCTGGGTTCGGTGCGTTAGTTGATCTCGTCATGAGCAAAGAGTTCGGCATAGAAGCGCTGTGTGAGCAGCTAGAACTGAGCCAAGAACAACTGAAAACCTTTTATCGCTGGTTTGCCACGACCAGAAAAACCATCACTCTCTTTTGCCAAGGGGTAAACCAATCGCAATATGGTGCAGATAAAGCCAACGCCATCATCAATGCTCATCTTGCAACGGGAAAAATTGGCAAACAAGGTACAGGACCATTCTCTATAACTGGGCAGCCAAACGCTATGGGAGGTCGAGAGGTGGGCGGATTAGCAAACCAGCTTGCCGTCCATCGAGGGTTTGATCAAGAGTCAGTTAAACTCGTTAGTGAATTTTGGCAAACAGACAACCTAGCGACAGAGCCAGGTCTAAAGGCCATCGATATGTTTGAGGCTGTTGAACGTGGCGATATCCAGGTGATTTGGATCATGGCGACTAACCCGGTTGTATCGATGCCAGACAACTCATTTGTAAAGCGTGCGCTAGAAAAGTGTCCATTGGTGATTGTGTCTGATGTTACTGCTGATTCTGATATTGCTAAGTATGCAGACTTGCTGCTTCCTGCCTCTGGTTGGGGTGAAAAACAGGGCATGGTGACCAACTCAGAGCGTATGCTCACTCGTCAGAGGCAGTTTATGCTCGCGAAAGGTGCAGCTAAGCCAGATTGGCAAGCGATCAGTGATGTGGGCGCAAGGCTGTGTGAGTTACAAGGCCGAGAAAATGCCTTTGATTTTGATCGTGAGGCCGACGTGTTTAGAGAATATGCGGCTATGACAGGACTGAATACGGGGAGCTCACTGTTACTTGATCTGTCCGAGTTCGCGAATATCACCGATGAAGAGTACCTAAACTGGCAACCTATTCAGTGGGGAGGAGAACGACCTTTACACAACGGCCAATTTAGCTTTGCCGATCGTAAAGCGAGGTTCGTCATCCCTGCACTGCCACCAAAACAGCAGGACCAATCATGGTGGTTAAATACTGGCAGACAAAGAGATCAGTGGCATACCATGACTCGTACTGGTTACATTTCCCATCTTGCGGCCACCGAACCAGAACCAACCGTGTATATGAGCAGTCGTTCCGCAGCTTATATGGATGTTAAGTCAGGCCAGTTGGTCGCCTTAGCTAGCTCAGAGACAGAGCGAAAGATTATTGCGAGAGTGGCAATTGATGATGGGTTAGGCAAAAGGCAACTGTTTATGTCGATGCACTGGGCAGGAGAGTATGGAGGCGAAAGTCAGGTTAATGCTGTAGTAAGCCGCATTGCTGACCCTTCTTCTGGACAACCAGCATTTAAATCTCAACCAGTAGAGTTGTTCCCGGTAAAAGCACAAACCTATGGCCTTTACCTCGGTGAGCGATTTGTTGAGCACGATTTTATTTACCAATCATTTCAATCTGAAGAGCGAATTGGCGTCTGGCGTTTTGCAGATAGGCAACGTTATGACAAGTCATTTGCGACAGAGCTTGGTGAAACTCCGCACAAACGCAAAGTCGTTTTAGAGCTTGCTGGTGGCTGGCTAACAGTTTGTTATGACGAAGTGGGAGAAGACAAAATCATTCGTTCTTTACTCATGATCTCTCAGCTCCCTATTGAGGTCGATGTGGCAAATCTTGCCAGTTTAATCGGTAAACCTCTAACTTTTTCAGCTTTGCTGTCTTTCTCTAGTCAGCAAGAAGCCAGTGAGCTGATCTGTAGTTGTTTTAGAGTGAGCGACAAGCAGATTCTCCGTGAATTGGAGAGTGGAGATTGCACAAGCGTCAATCAACTAAAAACTAAACTCAAGTGCGGCACTAACTGTGGCTCATGCTTGCCCCAAGTTGAGCGTCTTGTCACAAGCCACGAACAAACCATACTGATTGCGAAATAGGAGCGTGCTATGAAATTAGACAAGAGGGTTAAAGAGGGTTCGCAATTAGGGCTACGCGGCGCAGGTTTCATTGCTCATCAATATGTAAAACAGCCGATTCTTACAGGTAGTGATGGTGATTCAGAAGGCATCAAACGCGGAAAGGTGCAATTGGTTGGCGCAGGCCCCAATGACCCAGAGCTGTTGACAATAAAAGCGCTGAAAGCGATTCAACAGGCTGATGTGATTGTATTTGATCGTCTGGTAAACAGGGAAATTTTGGATTTTGCTGCAGATAAATGCCAACAAATTTATGTGGGCAAGCGCTGCGGTCAGCCGAGCTTAAAGCAAGAAGCGATTAGTCAAATACTGGTCGAGCTGGCGAAATTAGGTAAACGTGTCGTTAGGCTAAAAGGCGGTGACCCCTTCATATTTGGTCGCGGTGGTGAAGAAGGATTACTACTCGCAAAGCACAACATTGAGTTTGAGGTTATTCCTGGTATCACTGCTGCTATAGGTTGCGCGGCGTCTTCCTATATCCCTTTAACTCATAGAAAAATCGCTAGAAGTGTTACCTTTGTGACAGGGCAGGTGGTGACGGGAGCGTTGCCTGCTTGGTCTGAGCTTGTTAGGGCAGGACAGACTCTGGTTTTTTATATGGGGCTGGAGAAAGCGCAAGAGATTCAGCAAGGACTGGTCGAGCAAGGTCTAAATGCAGACTTTCCGCTTGCCATCATTACTCATGGCTGTAGCCGCCAGCAAAAGGTGCATGTGTCATGTTTAGACTCATTAGCTTCTAAAGCGAGAGAGTTAAAAGGGGTTAGTCCAGCATTGATTATCTTAGGCGAAGTCGTCAAACTGCGAGAAGAACTAAACATGACCATAGAGTCAGTGATCTCACAAGAGGAAGTATGAGCTCAATTTTAGAATGTATCCGAACGGTTGGACGAGGAGAGCGAGGACGCAAGCCGCTTACTTTCGATCAGGCTTACCAAATCATGGACGAGTATCTTGATGGTCAGTGCGGTGACGACCAGATGGCGATGCTACTGATGTTGATTCGAGTACAAAACGAAACCAAACAGGAAATTGCAGGCTTCGTAAAAGCGTTTCAGTCTCGTGCCCCTAGCTTAGGCGCTGATATTGACTGGCCGTGCTATGCGGGTAAACGCAAAAGTGCAGGGCAACCTTGGCATCTGTTAGCAGCTAAGATCCTTGCAGACAGTGGCTACAAAGTACTGTTACATGGTTATCATGATAGGCCCGCCGGACGATTACATGCTGAAGATTATCTCGATGCCTTTGGTATTGAGGTTGCCCAGTCACCGCAACAGGCGAAACAGCTACTAGAGACCAAGCGCATTGCTTATTTACCTCTTAAGCATTTTGCTCCACAAGCTGAAACCATGATTGGCTGGAAGAATCGCTATGGATTGCGTACACCGATCAACACGGTCGTCAGAGCTTTAAACCCGGGAGGCGCAAAACTGGGGTTGCGCGGTAGTTTCCATCCAGGCTTCCAACAACTGCATGCTGAAGTCGAAAGCGAGATAGGATTAACCCGGCACGCCGTGGTCTCTTTTAAAGGACAATCTGGCGAATCAGAATACAACCCTAAAGTCAGCCAAACCGTTTGGGTGAGCACACCGACAGGCGTTGAATCGCATTATTGGACCGAACGTATGCTGACTGACATTCCTTTACCTAAGAAGTGCCTGTTTGGTACGACAGATAGTGATCTTAATATGATGGCCAATACAGTGGTTTCGACAATGGCGGCGACACTGTTTGCTGAGTCAAACGATCTAGAAAAGTCATTTGAAAAGGCCTATTTACTCTGGTCTGGTTACTGTGATAGTTAGTAAATAGAACAATTGGCACATTCCTTGTTATGTCTGTTTTAGATAGAGAGCAAAACAAGGAATGTTCATGCACAAAAATCTCTCCAAAAATCCGCTCATCATTTGCAGTGATCGTGTTGAAGAATTAGCACGATTATCGACGCTGCTCGCTCAAGAATTTGACAACATCATCAGTTGCCAACTTAATCAGTTTGAACAAATGTTAGACCGGGAACCCAACGCTTATGTTGTTGTGGGCTGGTTGCAACCGAGTGCTGAACTACGCGTAGTTATTGAAGAATGCCGCGTTAGAAGGCACCCACTCTTGGTTGTGTTGAAGCAACTAGATGCTAATGATATCAGTCGTTTACCGGAAAGAATGGATTATGTCCTCGTTCCGGCAGATACCGAATTTTGTTTGACTCCTTGGATAGCCAATGCGTGCCAGATTCGCCGTTCAGTGGTTGCTCTTGAAGATGAAATCGAACAGCTTGAGCTGCGATTAGAAGAAAGAAAGATCATCGAGCGAGCAAAAGGGCTATTGATGAAAATGCACCAAGTCGATGAAGATGCGGCTTACAAAGCGATGAGAAAATCAGCGATGCAATCGAGTCAAACCTTGGCGCAAGTGGCGAAAAATCTACTGCAAACTTTAGAGGCGCTTAAGTAGTTTAACTACCACTTTGGGGTTATAGGAAAAATTCCGCATTGGTGCGAAGTGCACTAATACTAAGCAAGCATAAGGTAAGATTGAAAGGGGCTGGTGGTAAGTTATTGAATATAAAGTGTTAAATAAGTTGGCACGCAACTTGGAATACTTAGGTTAGAAACAATCTGTTCAATCGTAACCTTACATTATCAACGGCGGTAATCGACAAGGATGCAATGGCGCTACGACTCCTCGGAGGCGTAGCGCCTTTTTTATTGGAGAAAAGTTATGAAATGGAAGTCAGCAATCAAGCGTACTCTGGTGGGTGCAGCGCTAACCACCACCTTTTATGTACCTAGCACCTTAGCCGAGTTGGGTGAGCCGGAACTCGAAGACCTTAAATTTGGCTTTATCAAACTTACCGATATGGCGCCACTCGCTGTTGCCTATGAGAAAGGCTATTTTGAAGATGAAGGCTTGTACGTCACGTTAGAAGCGCAAGCGAACTGGAAAGTCTTGCTCGATAGAGTGATTGACGGTGAGCTTGATGGGGCCCACATGCTGTCAGGTCAACCGTTAGGCGCGACAATTGGCATTGGCACCCAAGCGGAAGTGATTACCGCATTCAGTATGGATCTCAACGGTAATGCGATTACGGTTTCAAACAAAACATGGCAGCAGATGAAACCCAATATTCCGACCGAGGCAGATGGAAAGTTAGTTCACCCAATTAAGGCTGACGCACTTAAGCCTGTTGTCGAGAGTTATCTTGATGAAGGTAAGCCGTTCAATATGGGAATGGTATTTCCTGTCTCTACTCACAACTATGAACTGCGTTATTGGCTTGCTGCGGGCGGCATACATCCTGGTTACTACGCGCCCAAGTCAGGTGATAACAGTGGACAACTCAACGCAGACGTACTGCTTAGTGTGACTCCTCCACCACAAATGCCTGCGACGATGGAAGCAGGAACGATCGAAGGTTACTGCGTTGGTGAACCTTGGAATCAGCAGGCAGTATTTAAAGGTATTGGCGCTCCAGTTGTAACCGACTATGAGATCTGGAAAAACAACCCTGAAAAAGTGTTTGGTGTCTCCAAGTCGTGGGCAGAAAAATACCCCAATACCCACATTCGTGTCGTGAAAGCGCTGATCCGAGCAGCGCATTGGTTGGATGAAAACAACAACGCCAACCGTGTTGAAGCGGTCAAATTGTTGGCAAAAAGCGAATATGTTGGCGCAGATTTCGAAGTGATAGCGAACTCCATGACAGGGACTTTTGAGTACGAAAAAGGCAATGTCCGTGAGGTGCCAGATTTCAACGTATTCTTCCGTCACAACGCCACTTACCCTTATTACAGCGATGCGATTTGGTATCTGACCCAAATGCGCCGTTGGGGACAAATTCCTGAAGAAAAATCTGATGATTGGTATATGGATGTCGCGAAAGAGGTTTATCGCCCAGATATCTACCAACAAGCTGCACAAGCGCTGATTGAAGATGGGGTACTCACCAGCAAAGACTTCCCAGATTTTGCCACTGAAGATGGTTTCCGCACTCCACAAACACATTTTATCGACAACATCGTCTATGACGGCCGTTCACCTAACGCGTATCTAGAGAAGTTCTCAATCGGTCTTAAAGGCAAAGACAAAGTTTAAAACAAATGGAGGAGGGGCGAGTCCCCTCAAACAAAACAATAACAAGGATGTATAGGAGTTGTTATGTCGAGCAATGTAATCTCACTTATTCCGAGTAAGCAGTTGGTGGCGAACAAGAGCAAAGCTTTTTTGTTACCTGTGATTGGAATCTTGATGTTCTTGATGATGTGGCATTTCAGTGCACGTCAGGTAGAAACTTCACTAGGAACACTTCCTGGCCCGGCTCAAACCTACCAGCAATTCAGTAACTTAGTGGTAGAGCATTGGAATGAAAGAAAAAAAGAAGTCGCCTTTATCGAGCGACAAGAAAAACGTAATGCTGCAAAGCTAGCAAAAAATCCTGATGCTAAGGTCAAGATTAGACCTTACACGGGGAAGCCCACATTCTTTGATCAAATCGTGACTAGCCTGATAACGGTCGCCAGTGGATTTTTATTGGCCACTTTGATTGCTATACCGCTAGGTATTGTCCTTGGCTTAAACCAAGGTGCGTATCAGGCATTTAACCCCATTATTCAGTTGCTTAAACCTGTCTCTCCTCTGGCGTGGCTACCGATAGTCACCATGGTGGTGAGCGCAACTTACGTCAGTGATGACCCAATGTTCGCTAAATCTTTTGTTAACTCGTTGCTGACAGTTGCCCTGTGTAGTTTGTGGCCAACGCTGATTAACACGGCAGTCGGCGTCACTAGCGTGGATAAAGACCTCATCAACGTCAGCAAAGTGCTGCAGTTATCTTGGTGGCAACATATCAGAGTCATTGTGCTTCCGTCTGCAATTCCGATGATCTTTACCGGGTTGCGTTTATCGCTCGGTATCGCATGGATGGTACTCATCGCCGCAGAGATGCTGGCACAAAACCCGGGACTAGGAAAGTTTGTTTGGGACGAATTCCAGAATGGCAGCTCGGCTTCACTGGGGCGCATTATGGTCGCGGTCATCACGATTGGTTTCATTGGTTTACTGCTAGACCGAGGCATGTTGCAACTACAGAAGTGGTTGTCTTGGAATAAGCAACAGGCATTGCGATAAAAGGAGTTTCCTATGTCTAAAGCACTACTCGATTTAACTCAGTTGGGGATGAGATTCCCAACCCCGAATGGCGAATTTATCGCCTTAAAAAACGTCAATCTTCAGATTAATAAAGGCGAATTTGTTTCGCTGATTGGACACTCAGGTTGCGGTAAATCGACAGTACTTAATCTAGTGGCGGGTCTTCACCTACCTACGGATGGTGGGGTGATTGTTGATGGTCGTGAGGTAAGTGGACCAGGGCCAGAGCGTGCAGTCGTGTTTCAAAATCATTCGTTATTGCCTTGGTTAACGGTTTATCAAAATGTAGAGCTGGCAGTAAAGCAGATTGCACAAAGCCAGCTAACTCAAAACACCACTTCTGAACAAAGCTCTAAACAGTGGATCAAAGAGCAGGTCGAACATTATCTCGACTTGATTCAAATGTCTCACGCTGCGGATAAAAAGCCTGATGAAATCTCTGGCGGTATGAAGCAGCGAGTCGGCATTGCCCGCGCGCTTGCCCTTCAGCCCAAAGTCCTTTTGATGGACGAACCCTTTGGCGCGCTTGATGCACTGACTCGCGCTCATCTGCAAGACTCACTGATGAAAATCCAAGCCGAGTTGAACAATACTGTCATTATGATTACCCATGATGTGGATGAAGCGGTACTGCTTTCAGACAAGATCGTGATGATGACTAATGGCCCAGCGGCAACTATTGGTGAGGTGTTGAATATTGAATTGCCCCGCCCACGTAACCGTGTTGCGCTTGCCGATGACCCGCAGTATCAGAAATACCGCCAGTCAGTGCTGCGCTTCTTGTATGAAAAGCAGTCTAAACCAAGTACTCAACCTAAAAGTACCGAGCAGAAAGAGCTCGAAGTACCCGCTAAGACGGCATAAAGGAGTCAGACAATGGAACATGTAGTAATCGTCGGTAACGGTATGGTTGGGCATCACCTTGTTGCTCAGCTTGTTGAACGAGGTGCCCACCTTGAGAAGCGCATTACGGTGATTGGTGAAGAGCGTTTCATCGCCTATGATCGAGTTCAACTCTCATCGCTATTCTCTGGTAACAGCCATCAAGATCTGATGTTAAGCAGTGAAGAGTGGTACAGCAAACATGGCATTGAACTGATGCTAGGTAGCCAAGTAACCAAAATTGAACGGGACAACAAACGCTTGGTTTTAGATGAGGACAGTGTCATAGGATACGATCAGCTCGTGCTCGCAACCGGATCTTATCCATTCGTACCGCCTATTGAAGGTCACGATAGAGACAACATTTTTGTTTATCGAACATTAGATGATCTTTCTGAAATAAAAACAGCGTGTCAGGGAGCGAAAACCGGTGCCGTCATCGGAGGTGGATTATTAGGTTTGGAAGCCGCGAACGCCTTGAAGCTGCTAGGAGTGCAAACCCATGTTGTCGAATTCGCGCCGCGCTTGATGCCTGTTCAACTTGATGATGGTGCGGGCTTAGTTCTGAAAGAGAAGATACAAGAGCTAGGTCTAACGGTTCATACCTCAACGGCTACCGAAAAAATCTGTGATGGCGAAGGTGCTACACATCGGATGGTGTTTAAAGACGCTGACCCTCTTGAAGTAGACGTCATTGTCTTCTCTGCAGGTATTAGGCCGCAAGACGCACTGGCTAGGCAGGCGGGCATAGATATTGGTGAGCGCGGCGGTATTGTCATTGATGATCAATGCCGAACCAGTGATGAGAGCATTTTTGCTATTGGAGAGTGTGCTCTTTGGCAAGAGAAGATATTTGGCTTGGTGGCCCCCGGTTATACCATGGCTCGTGTTGTTGCAGATAAGCTTGTTGGTCGTGAAAACGCAGGCTTTACCGGTGCAGATATGAGCACCAAGTTGAAGCTACTCGGTGTCGATGTCGCTTCGATTGGTGATGCGCATAAAGCGACGGATGGCGCGCAGGAGATGGTATTGCAAGATGCGGTTGCTGGCGTCTACAAAAAACTCGTGGTTGATCAGAGCGGAACCAAGCTGCTAGGCGCCATTCTTGTTGGGGATAACTCAGACTATGACGCTTTACTGCAATGCTATTTAAATGAAACGACCCTTCCTGACCATGCGGCAAACCTACTTTTTGATACGGGAATGCTTAATGGCGAAATGGCAGATACCGCTATTATTTGTTCGTGTCACAACGTGAGTAAAGGTGATCTAGTTAATGCAATACAAGCTGGCGCTCATGATCTTGACACCCTCAAGGCCGAAACCAAGGCAGGCACAGGTTGTGGCGGCTGTAGCAACATGGTGAAAAGTGTCTTAGATGCTCAGCTGACTGCGATGGGCGTCGAGGTGAACAATCATATCTGTGAGCATTTTGAGTTGTCGCGCCAAGAGCTATTCCATATTTGCCAAGTCGAAGAGATTAAAGACTTTGATACATTGATAGAGAAGCACGGTAAAGGTCACGGCTGTGATCTTTGTAAACCCACCGCTGCATCAGTGTTTGCCTCGTTATGGAATGAGCACATCATGGAGCCACAGCACAGCTCGCTGCAAGATTCTAACGACGCCTTTATGGCGAACCTGCAAAAAGATGGCTCTTACTCGGTTGTTCCTAGAGTGGCAGGGGGAGAAATTACGCCTGACAAGTTGATCGCATTAGGTGAAGTGGCGAAGAAGTATGACCTATACACCAAGATAACGGGTGGTCAGCGTGTTGATTTGTTTGGTGCGCAAGTCGAACAGTTACCGGATATCTGGCAAGCGCTAATTGATGCTGGATTTGAAACGGGCCACGCCTATGGTAAGTCACTGAGAACGGTTAAATCCTGCGTTGGTTCGACTTGGTGTCGCTATGGCGTCGATGACTCGGTTGGCTTAGCAATCGAATTGGAAAACCGTTACAAAGGGCTGCGCGCACCGCACAAAATCAAGTTCGCAGTATCTGGGTGTACCCGTGAATGTGCTGAAGCACAAAGTAAAGATATTGGCGTCATTGCCACTGAGAACGGCTGGAATCTGTATGTGTGTGGTAACGGAGGGATGAGGCCAAGACATGCTGACTTAATTGCCTCTGACCTGTCTAGAGCAGAACTGGTCGCGTTAATCGACCGTGTATTGATGTTCTACGTTCGAACGGCGGATCGTTTACAAAGAACCTCGGTATGGATGGAAAATCTAGAAGGTGGTTTAGACTACTTAAAACAAGTGGTGATTGAAGACTCATTGAGTATTGCTGATTCGCTTGAAACGCAGATGCAACATGTCGTTGATACCTATCAATGTGAATGGAAGAGCACACTAGAAAACAGTGACAAACTGGCTAAGTTCAAACCGTTTATTAATGCAGAAGAAGCCAGTCAAGTACTTCCATATCAGAGAGTACGCGGGCAACGCATTCCAGTGAAGGAGGAAGTCTAATGGAAATCGCTGAGAAACTAAAAATATGCAGACTATCGGATCTTTCACCCTACCAAGGTAGAGGCGCTCTGATAGACGGTGAGCAGGTCGCACTGTTCCATATTCCGAACCAAGGCGTTTTCGCTATCCAGAATTGGGACCCAATTGGTAAAGCCTTTGTGCTTTGTCGAGGGATAGTCGGGGATATTGATGGCGAGTTATGTGTTGCTTCTCCACTTTACAAGCAGCACTTCAATCTCATTACTGGCGTGTGTGTGGAAGAGCCGACAATAAAGTTAACGGTTTACCCGGTTGAAGTAGAGCAGGGCGTCGTAACACTATCACTTTAATAAAACCATCGCGCTGATAAAACCACCGCATTGACGGTATGTTGGTCGATGCGGTGTTCTTTTTAACCATTTGAACAAAAATAGAAATTAATTGATTGACCGGAAAATTTATTCCGTTAAAGTACACCTCGTTCTCACGACATTGCTTGTGGGAATGGTGGTGTACCATCGCTTTTAGCGTTGCCCTGGTGGTGGAATTGGTAGACACAAGGGATTTAAAATCCCTCGGCGTTCGCGCTGTGCCGGTTCAAGTCCGGCCCGGGGCACCATCTACTTTTCTGGCTAAGCTAGTTAGGTAAAAAGCACAATTTGAGGCGCGTTGGCAGAGTGGCTATGCAGCGGATTGCAAATCCGTGGACCTCGGTTCGACTCCGGGACGCGCCTCCATTCTCTTAAGAGAAAGTAACCAGCTTAGGCTGGTTTTTTTGTATCTTCAGTAAATCGCTAAGCAGAACAAGGGCTGACTTTCTTCGCCATTTCATAGCGTCGCATCGGCATCACGTCGATGGTTTGTTTCACATGCTCCCAGTCTGTTTGTTTTCCCCAACGAAGCTTTTCTCCGCCATCTTTACCAATTAATACAGCAGTGTGAGAGCCAGGCTCAACATCATACATATTAAACAGTGCTTTGAGGTTAAACTCATGCTTTACCCATTTAGGCATACTAAAGCCGTCTTCAGTGACCACCAGAGTGATTAGGTCTCTGTCTTGAAGCTCACATTCATTAATCAGTGTTTCTAACAGAAACTGTTTTACGTGCTCGTCATTGGTAGGGGCAAAGTAGATCACGCTGCGGTGTGACCATTCAGCGGAATAAGAAGGGTAGGCCCAGCTCATGGTTGAGTTGAGTAGCGCAACGGTGAATAGCAGTGCAGCACGCATAACGACAATCCTCCGGTGATGGCCTATAAAAATGTGCTTGTTACACATGTTCTACGTTAATTGTAGGTGGTAAGCTCAAGCCTCGGACAAAAATAGACGGAAATTTTGCCATGCGTACACTGCAATCTGAGCGTCTGACGCTGAGAATGGTTGAACTTAAAGATGCCCCATTTATTCATGAACTCTACAACAGCGAAGACTTTTTGCAGTTTATTGGTGACAAGAACATCCGCAGTGAAAGCGACGCCAAAGTGTACATTGAGGAAAAAATACTGGGCATGCATAGAGAGTTTGGCGTTTGTCTATTGCTAGTGGAAGTCACAGAGAGTGGTGAAAAGATTGGCGTATGTGGCTTAATCAAACGGCCCGAACTTGACGCTTACGACATCGGTTATGGGTTTATGCCATGCTCATACGGCAAAGGCTATGGGTATGAGGCGGGAAAAGCGGTCATCAATTACGCGTGTGAAACCAATATAATTGAAGATTTGATCGCGATTACCACTTCTGACAATCAGGGAAGTCGAGCCTTACTATCTAAACTTGGTTTTACCTATGTCAAAGTTCAAGATACGTTGAGTGATACAGTAGACTTATTATTGTACCAACTGAGTCTTTGCCGAGAATAACTATGGCTGTTTCAAATATTCTACGTGGTGAACTGCTGACCGAATTCACAACGGTTCGCGCAATGATGCTTATTTATTGCCGTGCGCACCATGGCACCAAGAATGGACTGTGCGTTGAGTGCCAAAGCTTGCTTGAATACGCTGAAACTAAATTAGATCGTTGTCCCTATGGACAGAGAAAGCCCACCTGTAATCAATGCCCGATTCATTGTTATAAAGCCGAGCAGAAAGAGCAGATGCGCCAAGTCATGAGATATTCCGGACCAAGAATGTTGCTGCCGCATCCGATTTTAGCCATTCGCCATCTACTCCATGAACACAAACCTGTTCCTGAAAAGCCAGAAGCAGGAGCATCAAACAGACACCAAAGAAAGCTCGAAGAAAAAGGGACGCAATAAGCGTCCCTTAAATGAGTAGGCTATTCCCCTGCGATTGCTTGATGCTTGGTCTTGATGCTGGCGATTAGCATGTAGATGCAAGTAGCAAGAAGTGCCGCAAATAGGTAACCCATTAAACCTAGAGAGCCAGCCATAAACCAGTCCGCTGCTACTGGGCCAGCGACAGAGCCAATACTGTAGCTAAACAACATTACCTGAGTGGCTGACACTATGTAGTTAGCATCAAGCTTGTCGCACCCAAGGTTGATCGCGACTGGATACAGAGCGAAAGTCGCCATACCTAAAAGAAAGAGCCCCATTCCCAAAGCTTGTAGCCCAGTGACCATTGAGGTAAACGTAATGGCTGCTACTCCTAGCAGACAGAACAAAGCCATAAGTAGCGTGCGTCCTAGGAATTTAGACAACCAAGGTACGATTGGTTGAACGGCCATACCACCAAGTATGACGACCGCCATTAGTCCACCAATGTCACTATGTTCAATACCACGATTTTGCAGCTCAACTGGCATCAGCCCGTAAATGGCACCTAGAGTAAGACCAGAAACCACGCAACCGATAATCGCCGCATGATTTAGCTTACTGATCTGTTTTAGTGACAGTGGCGTGCTATGCTCACTTTCTGGTTGGTCGCTGTCACCAAATACAAGTACCACAACCGCGAGTAGCAATAAGGTAACGATGGCGATAAATGGCACACCACCAGAGATCCCAATAATGCCAATACCCAACTGACCGATTGCGCTACCACCGTAAAGAGAGCCCATATACAGCCCAAGTCTTCTCGCTCGCGCGCTTTCGTCGCCGTGCAGTAACCAAGATTCAACAATGACAAACATGCCTGCGACAGCAACACCCGCGATAAAACGAGCAACAAGCCAAACTGTGGTATGAGCGACCATTGGTAAAATCATAATGGTGGCAATAAACGTCACTAAGCACCAGACAAAGGCGTTACGGTGGCCCACTTTTTTAACCAAAGGTTCGATGCCAGCCGCGCCAATTAATAGCCCCGCGTAGAAAACACTGGCGAGCCAACTAGCCAACGATGAATCCAAGTTATACTCAGAAAGCATCAAAGGAATTAAACTCATCAAATATCCCGACGCGACCGCATAAAGAGCAAGCGCAATAACCGGTACAGAAATGCGAGCTTTTGGAGCAGGTTGAAGGGTATTTTCCAATGTCGTGGCCTCTTTGGTTGTAGTAAAACTGAACAAATTTCGGCGCGACTATGGGGTGAAACAGGTGAAAGGTAAAACGAAAACTTTTGACCATGACGATAAAGAATATTTATCGTCATATTTGATGAATAAATCAAACAAAAAAGCGAGTAAATGTACACATTTCCCCGCTTTAAACTAGATAAATATGAAGGCCTTTATTTGGCTAGAGCTTGATTAAGCCATTGAGCAAACTGGCCTTTGGGAAGTGCGCCATTTATCACATCGACTCTTTTGCCATTTTTGAAGACCATAATGGCAGGAATGCTTCTAATTTGATATTTGGCAGCGAGATTTTGCTGGCTTTCAGTGTCAATTTTTACAAATCGAACGTGTTTTGTTCGTTCCGCCGCAACATCGGAAAATACGGGGGCAAACCCCACACAAGGATTGCACCAAGGAGCCCAGAAATCGACCACAACTGGTGTATCGCTATTTAGGATTGCCTCGAAATTACTTTCAGTGCCCTCAACGGGCGCTCCATCTAAAAGCAGGTTTTTGCATTTTCCACAAGTTGGCGCTTCTGAAATGCGTTCCGACGGCACACGGTTAACGCCTGAGCAAGATGGGCAACGTGTATTGAAGGTGGACATGATATCTCTCTCGTTATTATTTCTAGTAGATGACAGTGACTGTCGCTGCTAGTTATACTCTGTTTATACCAAGAGATACAAATAACTAAATTAAAGGCTCTAAATGAAAAATTTCTATGCAGAAATTACTGGTTGGGGAAAATGCCTACCTCCTGCAACGCTTTCTAATGAAGACCTAAGTACTTTCCTCGATACTTCTGATGAGTGGATCCGCACTCGTACAGGAATTGAAAATCGTCGTATTAGCCATGTAAACACGTCTGATATGGCCACGGTCGCGGCAAAGCATGCGCTGGCTTGTGCGGGCAAGCGTGCTGACGAGATTGATCTGATCATATTAGCGACATGCTCGCCTGATTCACTGATTCCAAATGCGGCGTCAAAAGTAGCGCAAAACTTGGGTATTACCGCAGCCGCAGCGTTTGATTTAAATGCGGCGTGTACAGGCTTTGTCTATGGCTTAGAAACTGCTACTCGCTTAATTCAAGCAGGCAACTACAGAAACGCAATCGTCATTGGCGCGGAGCGCTTATCTTTCTTTATCGATTGGACAATGCGTGATACCGCAGTCTTGTTTGGTGATGGTGCAGGAGCGGTTGTCTTAACCAGAACAGAAGAGCAAGTTGGCCTACAAAACGCGCAGCTTGGCTGTGATTCCGCAGGGCGTGATATTTTGGCCGTACCTAAATTTGGTACCTGCATGGATAGGTTTGCTGCTGATAATGGTCATTGGGATTTCAATTTCGTCGGTAAAGAGATCTTCAAGCGCGCAGTAAAAGGGATGGGCGCGGCTGCTCAGAGCGTGCTAGCGCGCTCTGAGCTTTCTACTGATGATGTTGATGTGGTTATTCCACACCAAGCCAATATCCGCATTATTCAAACCTTGTGTGACTTGTCAGGCATCAGCCAAGATAAGGCGTTTGTAAACATTCAAAAATACGGCAACACCTCGGCTGCTACTGTGCCTATCGCCTTATGTGAATCGTTAGAGCAGGGCGTCGTTAAACCGGGGGATAATTTGCTTCTTGCCGCATTCGGTGCGGGATTAACGTGGGGAGCAAGCCACTTAAAATGGGGTGAGCGAGTCACACCACTTGGTGAGAGCGATGCATGTCTACCAGAATGTGGACAATCGGCGTTGGAACTTGTAAAAGATGCAGTTGAACACTGTAAGAATCGCCCATAACTCGATAATTTAAGTACAAAAGTCGCACTCTCGGTGCGACTTTTTATCTCGAACAAAATTTAACCGCAAAAGGTCAACAGACCCTAGGAACACGCTGGGCTTACATGAAATTCCTCCACACTTCTGACTGGCACCTCGGCCGTCAATTTCACAATGTTTCTCTTTTAGATGATCAAAAAGTCGTTCTCGAACAGATTATTGAATACATTCAATCCAACAAGGTTGATGCACTGGTTATTGCGGGTGATGTCTACGATCGTTCAGTACCTCCGACAGCAGCAATTGAATTGATGAATCAGTTTGTAAGTCGAGTGTGTGGTGAACTTAAGCTACCTATTATTCTTATTCCCGGGAACCACGATGGAGCCGAGCGTTTAGGCTTTGCCGCGCAGCAAATGAAAGATTCGGGACTGCATATTGTTTCGAATTTTAATGACATGCTAAAACCCGTTGAATTGGATACGGATATCGGCAAAGTACGGTTTTATGGCATGCCTTATAATGATCCGGAGATCGTACGCCATCATTTTAAGCAACTAGTCTCGACTCACGATGACGCTCATCAACTACTCTGCAGTGAAATTGTCTCGACCTTTGAACAAGGGTCAAAAAATGTGCTCATTTCTCATTGCTTTGTTGATGGCGCGATTGAGTCAGAGTCAGAAAGACCGCTGTCTATTGGCGGCTCGGATCGTGTGAGCCACGAGCACTTTACTCCGTTTGATTATGTTGCCCTTGGGCATCTTCATCAGCCGCAAAAGAAGGGTGAAGAGTACATCCGCTACTCAGGCTCGTTAATGAAATACAGCTTTTCAGAGCAGCACCAAAAGAAAGGCATGACGTTAGTTGAGCTTGATGAATCGGGTTTTAAGTCAGCAACCCATATTGACCTCAGTGCCCCCCACGAAATGCGCATAATCGAAGGGGAGTTGGATGAAATCATTGCCCAAGGTAAAACCGATCCTAACAGTCATGACTACTTACTGGTTCGGTTAATGGACAGGCACGCAATCTTAAACCCTATGGAGAAGCTTAGAGCTGTCTACCCCAACGTATTGCACCTAGAAAAACCAGGCATGCTGGTGGGCGTTGAACAGCAGATGGCAGCGGCCAAATTAGCGCGCAGTGAAGTCGATATGTTTCGCGATTTCTTTGTTGAAGCACAGGATAGCCAGCTCAGTGAAGAGCAAGACAAAGCCATCACAGACATCATCAAGCAACTCAGTGAGCAATAGGCCATATCATGAAACCAATTAAATTAACAATGCAGGCTTTCGGCCCTTTTGCTAAAACAGAGCAAATCGATTTCACTCAGTTAGGCTCTAATCCACTTTTTCTTATCAATGGTCCAACGGGCTCCGGAAAAACGTCAATACTCGATGCGATTTGCTTTGCCTTGTATGGCGAAACAACGGGCAATGAGCGTCAGGGCATTCAAATGCGCTGCGATCAAGCTGCAACCAATTTACTGACAGAAGTGACTCTGGAATTCTCATTAAACGGCAAACAGTATCGAGTTACCCGCGCGCCTGAGCAAGAAGCACCGAAAGCACGTGGCGAAGGCATGACAACGCGTAAACACACCGCTTCTTTGTATGAAATTACTGATGATGAAGTATTGTTCACCAGTAAAACGGCACAAGTGAAAAATGAAGTTGCTCTTCTACTCGGACTAAATGAAACCCAGTTCCGACAGGTTATGGTGTTACCTCAGGGCAAGTTTCGAGAGCTGTTGCTCGCTTCATCGAAAGAAAGAGAAGCAATATTCGGCCAGCTATTCCAAACAGATGTGTACAAGAAAATCGAATTTGCGTTGAAAGACAAAGCCAGTGCGATTAGCAAGGCAAAAGATGAATTCGACAATCAAATTCGCGGCGCTCTGCAAGTGGCAGAAGTTTCTACCGAGCAGGAGTTGCAAGAACGACTGATTCATTCTCGTAACGAACTCGAGCAAGCGAGAAGCGTTGAGGCGAAGGAGTTAGAGACTCTCAATTGCTTAAAGAGTGAGCTAAACAAAGCAAAATCGCTCAATGAGTTGTTTACTAAGCGTGCTTCGACAGTTGCGGCTCAGCAATCACATCTGGAGAACAAAGCGCAGATTACCGAGCTGGAGTCAAAGTTAAAGCTGGCTAAGAGTGCGAGCCATCTAGAAGTGGCGTACGCTAGCATGCAGTCAAGTGCGAAACAGGTGGTTGGTCTAGAAAGCAAACTAGACGCACTAACGGCTCAACATATAGTGGCAGAAAAGACATCCCATCAAGAAGAACAACGAGTTAAGACGGCTGAGGAGAATGCTAAACAAATCCCAATGCTGACTGAAGAGTTGTTCAAATTAGAGCAAGTCAAAGTAAAACTTGTTGAGAAATCGGAACTAGAGAAAAGCATTAGCGCGCTAAATGTCACTCGAGTTGATTACGATAAAAAGCTCATTCAATACAACGAGCTCAAACAGCAACTGCAACAAGAGGCTGACTTAGGTGCCAAATCTCTCGAACAAGCGCGCAGAGATCTGACCGAGAAATCAAACTTAGAAACCGGTTTAATAAATAATCAGCGTCTGCTTGACGATCTCAACAAGCTTGCAGCCCAAACCGCCGAGCTTGCTCGCCTGCAGCAGAAGCTTGTCCCGATAGCAGAACAAGTCGAGAAAGCGAAAAACGGTGTTGCAGAGAAGCAAAAATACGCCGATGAACAAGAATTGAGTTGGCACAATTCTCAAGCTGCGTTTCTGGCGCAAAAGTTGGAAAAAGGTTCGCCGTGTCCTGTGTGTGGTAGCCAAGAACATCCAACACCTGCCATGTTTCAAGGTGATCCAATCTCTAAAGAGTCGGTTCAAGCCGCTCGGCAGCAAGAGCGCAGTGCGATTGAAGAGTTAAACCGACAAACTAATGTACTGGAACAACAGCAAGCGACAATAGTGGCCCAAGAGAAGCACATTGAAGAGTTACGCCGCGAGTTAGGTGAAGGCGCAGCCGTGAGTGCTCAGCAGCTACAGCAAGAGATAGTCCAACAGAAGGCTAGGTTAGACGTGTTGGCGGCAATTGATCTCGATAAGATGGAAAAGGCCGTTCAAGATTTGACTCAGCGCTGCGTTAATGGTGAAGCGAAAATCAATGAGCTAAAGTCACTAGTTTCTGCAAATGACTCAGCGATAAACGTCCAAAGCCAGCAATTTGAGAAAGTATCCTCTGGCATTGATCCACAGTACTCATCAGCTGACATTGTCGAGCGCCAATACCTTGTTCAAAAAGCTAACATTACACAGCTTAATCAGACGTTAGAAAAGGCTCAACAATCTGCGAAACAGGCGAAATTAGCGCTTGTTGCTATTGAAACGGAAAGAAGCTCAACGACTCAGTTACTCGAAGATGGAAAAGTAAAAAGTCAGCAAGCGAGCAAAGAGTGGCAGTCTCAGCTAGAACTTTCTGCATTAGATTCGCAACAGCAGTTTCTTCAAGCTCGCATAGAGCCGCAACTATATGATCAATGGCAAGCGCAAATTAATGAGTATGTTCAGACTGCTACTCAGTTAGAACAGTCTGTTAAAGACCTTAATGAGCAGTTAAATGACATTGAAAAGCCAGATCTTGATAAAAAACAAACTGAATTGGATGCCGCAGAGATAAAATACCGCGAACGTCGAAGTTTGTTAGACACAGTACTCTCCGTGACTGAGCGCCTTGAAAAAGTACAGAATGATATCAATACACTGCATGAGAAAAATCAGCAATTAGAAGCCGAATATAAGGTCTACGGAACGCTTTATGACGTTGCGAGCGGTAAGACAGGGAGTAGAATTAGTCTCCATCGATTTGTTCTTGGTGTGTTACTTGATGACGTTCTTATCCAAGCCTCGCAGCGCTTAAGCATGATGAGCAAAGGGCGTTATCAACTAGTACGTAAGACGGAAGGCTTCAAAGGTGCAGCGGGACGCGGGCTCGATCTGAGTGTCGAAGATGGCTATACCGGAAAAACCCGTGATGTTGCGACCTTATCGGGTGGTGAGTCATTTATGGCGGCATTGGCACTGGCTCTTGGCTTGTCTGATGTTGTCCAGTCATACAGTGGTGGTATTAAGCTCGATACACTGTTTATCGACGAAGGATTTGGCAGCCTTGATCCTGAATCACTCGACTTAGCCATTCAGACCTTGATCGATTTGCAACAATCAGGTCGTATGATTGGTTTAATCTCTCATGTGACGGAACTCAAAGAACAAATGCAACTTAGGGTTGATGTCAAGGCATCGCGAGTGGGCAGTCGAGTACATTTGATTGGTACACAAGTTTAGAGCGAGCTAGAATTTACATAGTTCACTATGTTGCGTATGCTCACTTTATACATGTTAATTATGTGAAGAGCATCTAAACAAAGGAAGCTGGCAAGTATTTATACCGAGCATGTTAACTGACTGAGTGCACTAGATGCATTGAGTTTGCGAGGTAAGATGGAGCTTATGCTCAGTGGTTTAATGCATGAATGTAGTAAAAAAAATATATCAATACGCAGACCCAAACCTAGAACTCGTCGGATGGATGGGGTTCTTTGGTTTTCCTGCGTACTTCTACATTTGGTCTTATGTTTACCCTCAACCTTATGAGAATGGCCCGCTAAGGTTTTTCTGCGCGTTGATTCTGCTAGGTCTTGCACTTAGAAAGCATGTGCCTGCATCACTTAAACGTTACTTACCGTATTACTACTTAGCAACCATAACGATCTGCTTACCCTTCTTCTTCTCGTTTATGATGTTTATGAATGAATGGTCCACGGTATGGGCGATGTCTTTCATGTCTTCGATCTTTCTCCATATTCTTTTGGTTCATGAAACTCGTGTGATGCTGTTGCAAGCAATCGGTTCTATCATTGTTGCCTATTTACTGAGCTATGGGTTAGGCCATGCGCCGAGTAAGGTGGAAACGGAAGTCATTGTCATATGGCCATATATCCCAATATTTCTGTTCACCTATGTATTCGGCAATCTGTTTTATTTTCGTAACCAAGTCGAACATGAATCGAAAGTCTCGATCGCAAAATCATTTGGGGCAGGGATCGCTCATGAAATGAGGAATCCGCTTAGTGCACTCAAGGCTTCGATAGACGTTCTTGATTCTTCTTTACCTTCGATTAAGACGATACAAGGTGATAAAGCTGAGATTGACAAAGTGGATGTTGAGCGGATGAAGGAGGTACTTGTCGGTGCAGATGAAGTGATTCGCAATGGTAATGAAGCAATCGATCTATTGCTGACATCGATTGACCAGAGTCGAGTATCGCATTCAACCTTCAGATCTTATTCTGTCGAGCAGATTGTTCGAGAATCTCTCTCTAGTTTCTCTTATCCAAGTGAACATGCGAAACAAGTCGTCAGTTTGCATGTAGAAGAAGATTATGACTATTTTGGTAGTGATACATTATTAAAATATGCGCTCTATAATCTGCTGAAGAACTCTCTTTACTATCAAAATGGTGAAGAGTTCAAAATAGCAATATCGATAAACAAACAGGGCGAGTACAACTATTTGTACTTCGAAGACAATGGCATTGGTATAGACAAAGATAAGCTTGGGTATGTGTTCAAAGATTTCTATACGTCTGGAAAGTCATCGAGTTATGGTCTTGGTCTTCCGTTTTGTAAACGCGTAATGCAGGCGTTCGGCGGCAAAATTAAGTGTGAGTCAGAACTCGGCCAATGGACACGATTTACTCTTAAATTTCCACAATATGAGTCTCAACAGGTGTCTACAATTAAGCAAGAAATATTAAGAACTAAAACGATACTTTACATCGGAAACGACGCTACAGTGCAACGCAAACTGAATGAGTTTACCTTTTATACTGGGGCGTTATGTGACGTTGTCGATTTTGACCAAGCTCGTGGTAAAGAAGAGTTCGAGTTTGAATACGATTTGATATTGCTGGACCTGGAAACATGCAGTGAACAAGAGTACTTGATGTTGGAGCCAAAGCTGCATTTTACTGAAGCCAAAATCGTAATGCTTTATGCTCAAGATGGGAAATACCATAATCGATTCAGCCGTTTCCTTACTTTCTATCCCAAAGAAAAAGCGCTATTTTTTGCCGATGTTACTAAGTCTGTGGATGCACTTATGTTCGGCAGTATCGAGCCGAATCGAAATCTTATCCCTAAACAGGAGTCAAGTGTTTCAGGCAAACGTATCTTGATTGCGGATGACAACGAATCAATGAGAAAACTTACGAGTATTCTGCTTAACAAACAGGGCTATCAAGTTTCTCAGGCTGGTGACGGTAATGAAGTACTCAATGTCTTAAATAGTGAGTCTGTTGATTTGATTTTGATGGACCTTGAGATGCCGATGCTTGATGGGTTGGAGACAACGATCGTAATTCGTGAATCGGAAGAGGGCTATGCAAACGTACCTATCTTAGGTCATACCGGGGACAACCGAAAAGAGACTTTAACCAAAATCGAACAAGTGGGAATGAATGGTTATTTAATCAAGCCAGTGGATAAGGTGAGATTGCTTGATAAGGTATCTGACTATATATAGCGGGCTATAAATGTGCAGTCATCACTCCGGTATGAAAATTAATTTATCAAGCGCCTCTTTTTTGAGGCGCTTTATTATTTAAACGAAATATAAATCCTTATTGTAGTAGGCTTTGCGTGCGACAGATAGAACCTTATCTATATCATTGTTAGTTAAGGAGCTATTTAATGAAAGTCGCAAGATGTTTTTATTATCTGGGGTGGCAGGTGTACAGAATACTGATCCGAATACGCCATTATCTTCAAAGAAATCACGCACTTTGCGCGTATTGGTTTTTTCTCCGGTTTCTAAGCCTATGATCTGAGACTCACTCCGTATATCAAACCCAATATCTTTTAGGCCAGAGACAACTTGTTCTGCGCAGTATGTCAGTTGTGTTCGTGCTTGTTCACTGTCTTTAATCACGCTTAATGTAGCGTCAATTCTATCTAACTCGAACGCCATCATTGCTGAGCTAAAAATAGAAGGGAACGACACATAGGGAACCACCTGGCCTGTTAGATTGTTGCACCACACAGCCCCCGCTCGGTAGGCAAAGGTTTTGGCAAGACTTGCAGTCATGAAGTCGACTTGGCTAGTTAAATTGAGCGCCTCAAGCAAGCCTGCCCCACGACTACCGTGCGTTCCCAACGAATGAGACTCGTCAACGACGACTGCACAGCCAAGTTCTTTGGCGATGTCAACGATCTCTTGTAATGGTGCGATTGTCCCTATGGTGCTGTAAATAGAGTCAACTAAGACAACGCCTGGGCCGTTTCGTTTGATGGTACGCTTAAGGTGGCGGGCATTGTTATGCATGAAGGGGTGGATATTCGCCCCCGCAATTCTCGCGCCTTCCCACAGCGACATATGAGCAAAGAAATCAATATAGACATTGGTGTCTGAGTCACAGATAGTCTGCAGTAAACCTATGTTCGCAATCCAACCTGAAGGAGCAATGGTACAAGTTTGAAAGCCAGTATAGTCAGCAAGGCGGTGCTCAACCGTCTTGTCTAATCCATCACTGTGCAAAAACACATTCGACATAAACGCCGTGTCCTTATGGGAGAGCAGTGAACTAACTTGAGCGTCTATGATTTTAGGGTGATGTGTCAGCGCAAGGTAGTCGTTACTTTGCAAAATGATATCACCAGTGTGTGGCTTCTTACCTAATACTAAGTTTCTGCCGTTATCTTTTGTATTTATTAGGTCGGAAACATAGTAGTTGATTCGTCTGTCGATAAACTCAGGTAGACGAGAGCGAGTCGTTAACATATTCATAATACATAGCCTTAATTAAATGGTTTTATGCGCCAGCTGACATAGCTATGTATAAATACAGTTGAATAAGAAATCTAATAGGAAATGTGATTTTCTTGCGTATACTAACAGATAAAATTATAATCAATGTTATATTGAATAAAAATAATTACCCTATAGGGAATCTATCTTAATTAATATTTAATGGTTAATTTATTACATGTCATTTTTAATTATTGTGAATTGACTTTAATATTCGTTCGGAAGAATTCTGGCCAGTACATCTTTAAATAACCAGCTGCCACCCATGCGACCAACCCAGTTGCCACTGACAACTCAAACAGCCCAAAGTTGTGTAACCAATACCAATGAGGGTGGCTTTCGGAAAAAAATGACGTCAATCTGTGCATTGCAATGGCACTGATAACCGAGGGAAAGGTCACCGCCGCAATCGATGGCTGAAATTTTAGTCTCATTAATCTGATGTAGCACAAGTAGATCAATAAGGTCATCGTGATGGCTATTCCCGCTAGGGCCCCAGTCAGGATTGGATCTGGCTGTGGGAAATTCACTAAATAGGTTGCGAGCGTAAGGTTAATTGGTGCAGCCATTATCGCTAGCGTAGGCTTTGCTCTTTTAGGTAGCATCCCTTCAAAAACAAGGCGATAAAGTACCAAGGGCAGCATAAAGAAATAGATGGTAATACAAATAGTGACTAAGGTTTCTGAAAAAACAGTGTGCCCAAATTGTGTACCCGCCAAAGAGCTACTTATGACCCCAACAGGATAAAGAAACCAACTTGGAACTATGTTGGACATTTTGAAATTCAATAGTTGAAACGAGAAGAACAATGTCATCATAGTTAGGTGTAAAAGCAGCGCGGCAAACCACAATGGGTAAGCGATAATCGGTGATATCACGGCGAGGTAATCACATAATATCAACAAAGCCATACTCATCGGTGCCATCAGGCTTCCGCTGAGAGGGTGGCGAATATCATTCATGAAGGCGCTGTAGCTTGATAGGTACTTCACAAGCACAGGAAACAACAAGATTGCACCTAAGCCAGCAAAATAAGGCCTAATGATCTCTCCAACTTCAGGAATGTACAATGCCCAAGCATGACCAAGCCCAATGACTCCTAATGCCAGCGAAGCCTGAGAAGGCGGGACACTCTGGAATTGAGTAAAGCGTCTCCAGTTCAACTGCTGCTATCCTTATTTGGTTAACGCTACTCCTGTCGATGGGGATTTGCCGTTAACTTCCGATGATGTGGGGTTAATTGCCGCGATCATAACAAGCCAAACGGTTGCGACGCAAACCTCATTGTTCATTGGTCGGAAGATCTTTCTGCCTCAACTTCTCATTTTTCAGAGTTCGGTGGAGCAATTGGCTATAGATAGGCTGACCACCAAGTAGTTGAGCAAAAATAACCGCGCCTAAACTGGTGATGATAAGTGGAAGGATTAAATAGTAGTTATTGGTCATTTCGATCACGAGCAAAATCCCCGTAATTGGAGCGCGCACGGTGGCAGCAAACAGCGCTCCCATCCCTGCAATAGCGAACATTCCAGGGGTGATGTTTAAGTCAGGCAGAAGGCCTTGGGCGATTAAACCGAATGCGTAACCAAATAAGGTTCCCAGAGCAAGCATGGGGGCGAAAATTCCTCCAGGAGCGCCAGAGCCAAAACAAATCAGCGTTGTCGCGATACGTGCCGCAAACAGCAGAAGTAGAATTTGCGCGCTATAACCACCATTAGTAATGGTAGGTATTAAGCCTATACCACCACCCGTGACTGAAGGGAAGTAGAGCAACATAATGCCGAAACAGCCGCCGATCAGTGAACCCGTAATCAAATAGCGTTTTCTATCATTGCGATGGAGTTTGACAAACAGGTCTTGAGACAGCGTGACTAGTTGGTTGAAAATGACACCGAAAATACCAAACAAAGCACCAAGAAGTAAGAACAACCATAGAACTGGAAGCTCTGGTGCCTCATATTGTGGCATGGTAATCACGGCATGCTGGCCATTAATGTATCGAAAGACAATATTGGCTGATATAGCTGAAATGATCACCGCTCGAATCGAAATCAAAGAGTAGCGAAATTGCGGGCGCATTTCCTCGACCACAAACATGATGCCGGCCAATGGTGCATTAAATGCAGCCGCAAGACCACCAGCCGCCCCCGAGGCGAGTAATGAATGGCGTGTATCGTCATCTTTGACTTTAAAAATATCGGTCACCATGCGCCCGATCGCCCCGCCCATTTGAACGGTAGGCCCTTCACGACCAAGCACCATTCCTGAACCAAGAGCGCCCATTCCGCCAAAGAATTTCACTGGAATCACTCTCCACCAGCGTACAGGACGAATACCATCCATTGCCCCTTCTATTTCAGGTATACCTGAACCTGCCGCTTCAGGAGCGAATCGATGAACAAGGAAGTAACCGATAAAGGCAAGAGTAGCACTGATAAGAAAAGCGGCGAGCCACAAGGGGAGCACACTACCGATTTTACTTATTAGCCAATCGGTACGAGTTTCAGAAACGAAATGGACAGCAATTTCAAAGTAAGTTCCCACTAAACCAGCAAGAACGCCAACAATTAATGACAGAGCGAGCACCGATAATGGTGTTTTGTCCCTTGAGAGAAATTGATTTACCGCATCCTTGGGTACTTTGGCGAGTAAGGATAGCTTAAATTTTTCTCTCTTGGTCATGAAGATGAGGCTCCGGTATGATAGGAAATTTTGATGTTTATCATAAGAATTATACTCGTGAGCGCCACTAACTATAGCAATAAGAATGGAATATTGATTTTCAAAATTGATATAACGGCGATGGTGGAAGAAAAGTATGGAAATTACTGGAGGGAAATCACAATATCGACACAAGCATAGGGGATTAGAGCTTGCATAATCGTTGTTTTGAACCATAGTTAAAGGGTAAGGCTATTTGAACCGACCCGCATGGAGGAAATCTCGCCTTACCTACAATTTGGATGGATTCAACAGTAAAATTGAAAGCCTCGTTTTTTATCAGGTCGCAACATAATGACTTCCTGATTCGCAAACTCACGATTGAGTAACGAGGGATAGGGCGCACTGATTGGTGCGCCTCTTGTCGTTTAGAGGAAGAGTTATTTCTCTAAATTGGAGATTTGTTTTAAGACATTCTCAAGTTGGTCCCAAGGAAGCAATTGGTTATCTATTACCTCTAAGCGACTTTCAAACCCTTCTAATGACATCTCATTCACTGAGACAACGCCGTTACTTACGTTAAATGCAAAGCAGCCATTTGACGTATTTAAAACACCTTTAACCCTTTCCGCTGTTATGTCTGACAGCACTGAAAAAAGGTCATCGAAATCAAATATGATTTCTGCACCAAAGATCCATCCGCAGCTATAATAACCTTGGCCTTTATTCTCTTTGCGAGCATAGGACTGATTCGGAGCTAGGTCAAACTGTGGTTCTAGCTCGGCATGTTCGTGGTGATATTCAGCTACGTCTGAGGATGGTGAGCTGTCGCGGCGAGGTGAATCAAGCAGTTCGATCGGAAAATTACCATGTTTGACCAACTGGCTGAATATCTTAGGAGGTGTTTGGTCTGTGACCCAGTCATTGAAAGCGTCAACATCGCTGACGTGGCACTGATCGACTTTGTTACCAATGATAATGTCAGAGATAGCCAATTGATCAGTAAAGTTTTGGTTTTGCAGATACTTGTCTTTAAGCAGATTTCTTGGATCAACCAGACCAATAGTCGCTCTTAGGTCGATATAGTCAGAGAACTGGCTAGAGGTGAGTGTTGCCAGTACTTTGTGTGCGTGTCCAAGCCCTGTTGGTTCAACAATAAGTCGGTCAGGGTTGGTTCTAAGTAGTGCGGTAATTGCCACAGACATAGGCACGCCTGCTGCGCAGCACATACAGCCGCCAGGAACTTCTTTAATAAGGGCTCCTTGATCGGTCAGTATGGCGCCATCAATACCGATTTCGCCAAACTCATTGACCAATACTGCCCAGCGTTCGCCTACGGGCTTTTCTTGTAGCAGATTAAGGATTGCGGTAGTTTTACCTGTTCCTAAGAATCCTGTGATGATGTTAGTAGGTATGCTCATCAATATATCTCATGTTCTTTTTGTTACACTATAACAATAGGTCACAAAAAAGGGCAGTGTAATCACTGCCCTTAGTCAAATTAGCGTTTGTTTTTAAGATAACGCTTGCGACGTTCTTCTTTCTTCTTCGCTTTCTCTTCTGCTTTTCGAGTTGCTTCAAGTTCAACTTCGATAAGCTCTTGGGTAATCATTTCAGGCAGCTCTAATGTGATTTGCCCAAGCGTACCGTTACGTAACTCGTGGAGTAGAATCTCCGAACATTTGTGCAAATCCACCCGACCACCTGAGCGCAGTGCGCCACGCCGACGGCCAATTTCTTCCATTAGCTCAATGTCGCTTTCCGGAAGATCTTCTATCTCATAACGCTCTTGTAGGCGCTGAGGGTACGCTTTGGCAAGGTATTCAACTGTATAAAACGCGACTTCATCGTATTCCATTGCAGTATCTTTTACCGCGCCAGTCGCAGCAAGGCGGAAGCCACTGTGCGGGTTTTCAACTTTCGGCCACAGAATTCCCGGAGTGTCGGAAAGCACGATACCATTTTGCAAGTTAATGCGTTGCTGACGGCGAGTTACCGCAGGTTGGTTGCCTGTTACAGCGATGGTACGACCGGCCAGTGAATTGATGATGGTCGACTTACCTACATTCGGGATGCCCATAATCATGGTGCGAATGTTTTTACCGATCTCTTCACGGTGTGGCGCAAGCTTACGGACCAACTCCATGATCTTCTGCACTTCGTGTGGCTGTGATGTGGTAATCGCAATCGCTTTTACGTTGTGCTCTTTCTCAAAATGGTCAATCCACAGTTGAGTCAGTTCTGGATCAGCGAGATCACGTTTATTGAGCACTTTTACAACTGGCTTATCTTCCTTTAACTCTGCAATCATAGGGTTTTCGCTACTAAAAGGGATACGTGCGTCAAGCACCTCAATAATCACATCGATCTGAGGGATCGCTTCAGCAATCTCTTTTTGAGCCTTGTGCATATGGCCCGGGAACCATTGGATAGACATAGAACTAACCTTGAAATTCAAACTTGGCACAATTGTAAGGGTAAATGAGGGAGAGTAAAGGGCAAAGTCAATATTGAAGCTTACGGCAAAACGAACTGTGTTCAGTTCACTTTGCATGTATTTGTTCGCGGCTAACTACGCTTTCGCCAAAGCATCGCTTGGTTGTAGCAACAGGGTCGCTAACCCTGACAGGGCTTAAATTACAGGTGGCAATGGCTCTTTGGTATATTCCGCTAGCTGCACGTATAACGAAAACAAGGTACTACCAGAGAATATGAAAGCCATTTCGGCCATTATTTTTTGCTTCGTATAGTGCTTGATCCGCTTTTTGGAACCAGTGGGATAGTTGACTGTAAGAATCTAACTCACCTGATGTCGCTCCTACACTAATGGTTAGCGTGTCGCTTGTTGGAGAGTGTTCATGCTTTATACCCAGTTCATCGACGCAATTGACCAGTATTTTCAGGTAGCCATCTAATACAAGTGGATGATCTCCAGCCAGAAGGATACAAAATTCCTCTCCGCCATACCTTGACACGAGCTTTTCATATCGGGTGTCAACAGATTGAAGTGCTTTAGCAACTCTACGTAACGCTTCATCCCCCTCTAAGTGCCCATAGTTGTCATTGAAAAGCTTGAAATGGTCGACATCTATTAGGATAACGGCAATGTACTTGTATTCTAGCGTTTCTATTAAGTCATGAGCGGTTTCATACAGTAATCTTCTATTGGCAATTTGGGTCAGGCTATCTATCGTCGACTGCTTTCTTAAGATTGCCCGTTTATCTTCAAGCTCATTGATTAAATCATTGATTTGTCTTGCGAAGCTGCGCATTTCTTTCGAAATGAATGTATCTTCACTCGGGAGTCGGTCACCGGACTTTTGAAACTGTTTTAGGTATTGTTGAGCGGCTTTTAAGGGCTTGACTAAGTTTGTCACTACGTAAAGATTCACTGCAAAGGTAATCAGAGCAAACAAAGACAACGCAGCAATCTCAGCTTTAGGTAGGAACTCGGGCAGGATTTCATTGTGCGAGACGTTAATTGCAATTTTAAGCGCATCGTCAATCACGTCATCTCGATAAAGGATAGTGCTATTTGATTCGATATTTTTCACTTCTCCATAAGAAGGAAGTATATAAATTCCTACTCCTGTTGAAGCCTCAATCTGCTTGATGAATTCTTCTCTGATTTTTCTAATAAACAGCAAGTAACCATGCTCACACTCTTTGCCGTCGCTAAGGCAAATTCTTGAAGAGGCAACCATAAATACCGAATCATTATAGACAGCGTAATCAACGAAAGACTGGACGGTATCTTGCTGAGCGTTGACGGCATTAGACAAAACTTTATCAATGACAGCGCGCTTTTCCAAAGCTAGAAAAGACATATTTACAATGGCCTCACCATTGTAAACGCCACTCCAAACGGTATTGACGTCCGGATCAAATATGACAATGGCATCAATATGCTTTGAGGAAAATGCATGTGGGCCAATGCTTTCATTGATGAACAAGTCATTTGGCTGGTCAACATACCGAGCCATTGTTGTCCACGCAGCATAATCTTCAATTGATGCGCGAAGTTCTAATTCCTCCATACTTAGCACCGTTTCTACGCGCTCTAGTTCGAACTGTTGTCGATTTTTAGACTGTTCGAGTGCTTGGTCGTGACTCCAAAGCAACTTGAAAGAAAGGTAGAAAAACAGAAATAACACCGCCGCTATCATAGAGACAAAGATAGTGATCTGGCGAATACTTAAGTGTTTGAAGTTATACAACAATGATGAGTCACCTGTAGCGCTGTCGATATTTTGCAATTTGTATTTGTACGTAAGTATAAGTGTAGAGTGATTGTAGAAAAGTAGTGAACTAATCGCTTAGAAAGGCGTAGTTATCGGTGCTGGGGCTGAAAATAGCGCTAGCATCAAGTGCAAGTCGACTTTGTTGGTGATTAATTCTACAAGTTGGGTGTATTCTCTTTGAAAGTGAGGCACTTATCAATAGTAACCGCGTGTGTTAAGCGAGCGCGAGACAGAGTATCTTGAGTTCCAACTCTACCTAACTTAATGGGTCTCTATTCACCAGAAAGGACTATTATGTGGAACCAAGGCTTTAAGTAAGAGTTCCGTATTTGTCGGGGCGCTAAAATGTCCTAACTGTCTAGTGAAATACTTCAAAGTTTTACAACTGGGTAGGATTAATATTTTGTCACATTTTGATTAATTGTTTATATTCGCGGCAACATAATTACTACAAAAGTACTAGATCATGTCAGCCCAGTCTTCATCATCACGCGAAACGTTTTTGGAAAGCAAAGAACAACTTGTCTCTACCACCGATTTAAGGGGGGTTATTACTTACAGTAACGACGCTTTCGCTCGAATCGCGGAGTTTAGCCAGCAAGAGCTAATCGGACAGCATCACAATATTGTTCGCCATAGTGATATGCCCAAAGCGGCTTTTTCTGATATGTGGCGTAATCTAAAGCAAGGTAAAGCATGGCGCGGTATCGTAAAAAATCGTACTAAGTCAGATGGTTATTACTGGGTGGATGCCTATGTGACGCCAATCTACCAGGATAATGAAATGGTGGGCTATCAGTCGGTACGGGTAAAGCCAAAGCGTGAATGGGTTGAAATTGCGGACAAAGCTTATAAAGGCTTACTTAGTGCAGAAAAGTCGGGCCGGGTATGGTCATTAAAGATAAGTGATAGCCTTCGCTATGCCATTCTACTTGGAGCATTGGGTGCCCCTTTGATTTCAAGTTTGAGTCATATACAAGGGTTGCCAAGCTTCTTATTGAGTGTAGCGCCAGTTGCGGTGCTATTTACATTGTTCAGACAAGAACTGATTGATACGCCGAAACA
Source organism: Vibrio sp. VPAP30 (assembly GCF_001188205.1). NCBI lineage: Bacteria > Pseudomonadati > Pseudomonadota > Gammaproteobacteria > Vibrionales > Vibrionaceae > Vibrio > Vibrio sp. VPAP30. The sequence continues at coordinate 23,821 of NZ_LBLS01000013.1, read as the reverse complement.
CCTGAGTAAGCTGCAATCTGAGTATGACAGTGTCAGCCGGTTGATATTCTCTGGCGGTAAGAAGTTTTCAATCGCTGATTTCCATCTAAAATTGCTTTCAGCTCGAATCCGTACTGTGCTTGGCCGAATGACGGATTCGGCTAAACCATTGCAAGACCTAGCAGACAACTTAAGCGCTACGTCATACCAAGTGACCGAAGCGTTAGATCAACAAACAAAAGATATTCTTCAGGTGCGTGAAGCGACAGAAGAGGTGGAAGTAACGGCCAATGAGGTTTCAGCTAGCACCCAAGACGCGCACAAAATTGTTGAAGTGACGATGAATACTTGTGCTGATGCAAAACAGAGCATTACACAAACCCACCAAAATCTCACTCGCTTAAGTGCACAAGCAGAAAAAGCGACGCAAACGACTTATCAATTGAGTGAACAGGCACAAAATGTTAACAAAATGATGGAAGAGATTGGAGGTATCGCAGAGCAGACAAATCTATTGGCATTAAATGCGGCGATAGAGGCAGCCCGAGCAGGAGAGCAGGGGCGTGGCTTTGCTGTTGTAGCCGATGAGGTTCGCGCACTTTCTGGAAGAACGTCGAATGCGACTGTTCAGATCAAAGACAGTATTGAAACCATGCTTAGTACTATTGAAAGTTGGCAACAGGATATTATTGCCAATCAGAAACAGACCAATACTTGTGGCGAAGTCGCGAGCGTCAGTGCAGAAAGATTGTCTGAAGTAGAAACCTTAATGCATTCAATGAGCGACTTAATGCAATCGGTCGACAGTTCAGCCATTAAGCAGCGAGAATTGTCGAGTGAAGTCAATCTGCATATCCATTCCATTGCCTCAACGGCAGAGCAAAACCTAGCGGCAACACACACGGTTAAAGAGAACGCCAATGATCTCAAAGGGCAGGTTAACGAGTTCTATCAGCTTGCTAAACGGTTTGAAGATAAGTAATCAATTTGGTTGATGCTAATGGCCCTCGATCTTCTCGAGGGCTATTTTTTTGCTTCACAGAAAAGAGTTTGGGAATCTATACTGATCCAAGTAGTTGAATTATTAATAATAATTAATACTATAGTTATTAGAACGATTGGATTACCAAGGAAGGAAGAGCATATGAAGATGCTGACTCGTCTTGCGCTGAGCGGATTGATTGCCGCGAGTGCGAGCTTTGCAGCTTACGCCAAAACTATCGAAACGACGACATTGGTAGGGTTTGGCGAAGCTAAGTACCCAGAAAATTTTGCTCACTTCGATTATGTCAATCCTAATGCGCCCAAGTATGGCAAAGTGACTTATGGTCAGATGGGAACTTACGACAACTTTAACCGTTATGCATCACGTGGTGTGCCTGCCGCAGGAAGTGGCCAGCTTTACGATACGCTGATGTATTCCCCGAGTGACGAGATTGATGCGTACTACCCATTAATCGCAAGTAATGTGCGCTATTCCGACGATTTCATGTGGCTTGAACTGGATATTAACCCCAAAGCGCGTTTTCAAGATGGGGTGCCCATCACCGCTCATGATGTGGCATTTACCTTCGAAAAATTTATGACGGAAGGTGTCCCTCAGTATCGTTCTTATTACAAAGCGATTAAATCGGTGACGGCGAAGTCGGATTATGTGGTTCGGATTGAGATGTCTGAACCTGACAGAGAAAAGCTATTTAGTTTCGCCCAGTCTACTCGTGTGTTGCCTAAGCACTTTTGGCAAGATAAGAAGTTTTCTGAGCCACTGAATAAGCCTCCGGTAGGAAGCAGTGCGTATAAAATCACCGATTACAAGCCGGGCCAGAGTGTCACTTATACTCTTGACAAGAATTACTGGGCAAAAGATCTTCCTGTCAATATTGGTCGTAACAACTTTGAACAGGTTCAATACGACTATTATCGTGATGATACCGTGATGCTAGAGGCGTTCAAAGCGGGTGAGTTTGACCTTCGTATTGAGAGCGAACCAAAGTTTTGGGAGAACTCCTACACTGGAGTGAACTTCGATAAGGGTTACATCAAGAAAGAAGAGATTTCACATCAACAACCGCAGCAGGCCAATGGTTTTGTCTTTAACATTCAAACTGAAGTATTCAAGGACCCGAAAGTTCGCGAAGCCATTAATTATGCCCTCGATTTTGAATGGATGAATAAGAACCTGTTTTATAGCGAGAATAGCCGGACGCGTAGCTATTTCCAAAATACCACATATGAGTCAGTAGGCTTACCGTCAGAAGCTGAACTTACAGTGCTGGAGCCGATTAAAGATAAAATTCCACCTCGCGTATTTACCGAAGAGTATCAACCCCCTGTAACAGATGGCTCTGGTCGGATTCGTAGCCAGATGCGCACGGCGTTCAAACTTTTTAAGCAAGCAGGTTGGGAATTGAAAAATAAGGTTATGACGAACGTTAAAACGGGTGAAGCAATGAGCTTTGAGCTGTTGATATTCAACCCTAATGTCGAGACCTATGCGATTCCATTTCAGAAGAACCTTAGGTCGATGGGGATTGATATGAAAATCCGCACGGTTGACCGTACTCAATACATAAAAAGGTTGCGCGATCGTGATTTTGACATGGTCTCATCGAGATATTTTGCCAACCCATACCCAAGTTCGAGTCTGATGATAGTTTGGAACTCTCAATTTATCGATTCAACCTACAATACCGCAGGCGTTATCGACCCTGCTGTGGACTATTTAACGCAGGCGATTGCGGATAATCAGCAAAACCCAGACAAGTTGTTAGCCCTTGGCCGCGCATTCGATCGAGTTTTGCAATGGAGCTTCTATATGGTTCCACAGTGGCATTACAGCAAATATCGAGTCGCGACATGGGATAAGTTTGAACGACCAGAGATTCGCCCCGAATATGACTTGGGCGTTGATACGTGGTGGGTGTCAAAAGAGAAAGCTGCCATGCTACCTGAGAAACGACGTTAACAGAGGCTCTGATGGCTGCATATATTTTTAGACGACTACTGTTGGTTATTCCCACCTTGTGGGCGATCATCACTATCAACTTTTTTATTATCCAGGTCGCACCGGGTGGTCCAGTTGAACAAGCTATTGCTCAAATGGAAGGGCTAGAGTCGGGCTTGATGAGCCGAATTACAGGGGGCGGCAACTCAGCAGATACCGCTGCCGTAGAGGAAGCATCGGCAACAGGCTACAAAGGCTCACGAGGCTTAGATCCAGAAGTCGTTGAAGAGATAAAAAAGCAGTTTGGTTTCGATAAACCGTTGCATGAGCGATATTTTGACATGTTGAAGAACTATGTCACCTTTAATTTTGGCGATAGCCTTTTTAAGGGGGGCAGTGTGATCGACCTGATTGTAGAGCGATTGCCGGTCTCTATTTCTCTCGGGCTGTGGAGCACATTGATCATCTACTTGATTTCAATTCCTTTGGGAATTTTAAAAGCGATTCATCACGGTAGTCGATTTGATATTTGGTCGAGCGCTGTCATTATTGTCGGTTATGCGATTCCAGGTTTTTTGTTTGCCATCATTTTGATCATACTATTTGCAAGCGGGAACTATTTTAGTTGGTTCCCGTTGCGTGGCTTAGTCTCTAATAACTTTGAGCAACTGACATGGTATCAGCAGGTCGTTGACTATTTTTGGCATTTAACATTGCCAATACTAGCAATGGTTATTGGTGGTTTTGCCACTCTAAGCATGCTGACTAAAAACTCCTTCCTTGATGAAGTGAACAAGCAGTATGTTGTAACGGCACGAGCAAAAGGGTTAGACGAGCGAGACATTCTCTATAAGCACGTTTTTCGTAACGCTATGTTGATTATTATTGCTGGCTTTCCGGCGGCATTCATCAGTATTTTCTTTACTGGCTCAATGCTAATCGAAGTGATGTTTTCTCTTGAAGGTATTGGGTTACTGGGTTTTGAATCGACGATACAACGAGACTACCCCGTTGTGTTTAGCTCGCTCTATATCATGACGTTACTTGGCCTGATCCTGAGTATTATTTCTGATCTTACCTACACTTGGGTGGATCCGCGAATCGACTTTGAGGCGCGTTAATGTTGTTCAAGAAAAAAAGAGCCAACCCTCTTAACGAAGCTCGCTGGCTAAGATTTAAAGCCAACAAACGTGGATATTGGTCCATGTGGCTATTTGGTTTGCTGTTTATAATGAGCTTGTTCGCCGAACTGATTGCGAATGACAAACCAATGTTAGTGGAATTTGACAACCAATGGTATTTCCCGGTAGTCACGCAATATGCTGAAACTGAGTTTGGTGGCGAATTTGAAACGGAAGCCGATTATACGGACCCTTATGTTATTGAGCTTATCGAGGAGAAAGGTTATATCGTTTGGCCGTTGATTCGATTTAGCTACGATACTATTAATTACAACATCGGTGGCGCAGTGCCTTCTCCACCCGATGACGTTAACTGGCTTGGAACTGATGATAAAGGCCGAGATGTCCTTGCGCGTGTTATTTACGGCTTTCGTATTTCAGTGCTATTTGGGTTCGTGTTAACCATTGTCTCAAGTGTGATTGGTGTAGCGGTCGGTGCAACGCAAGGTTACTATGGAGGTTGGTTAGACTTATTTGGTCAGCGATTTATAGAGGTCTGGTCAGGGATGCCAACACTGTTTTTGCTCATCATTTTGTCGAGTTTTGTTGAGCCCAACTTTTGGTGGCTGCTGGGTATTATGGTGGCGTTTAGCTGGATGAGCTTAGTGGGCATCGTCCGAGCGGAATTCTTACGTTGTCGCAATTTTGATTATGTCCGCGCAGCACAAGCGATGGGTGTGGCTGATAAACGTATTATGCTCCGTCATATGTTACCAAATGCTATGGTTGCTTCGTTGACTATGATGCCGTTTATCTTATCAGGTTCGGTTACCACTTTAACCTCGCTTGATTTCTTGGGTTTTGGCTTACCTGCTGGATCACCATCTTTGGGTGAATTACTTGCGCAAGGCAAAGCTAATCTACAGGCCCCTTGGCTTGGCTTCTCGGCATTTTTCGTCCTCTCTGTGATGCTTACTTTACTGGTGTTTATCGGTGAAGCCGTGCGCGATGCATTTGACCCTCACCACCAAGGAAGATAGCCATGTCAGAAACTGTACTTACCATTAACGGCTTATCAGTGGGCTTTGGCCGTCAAACACAAGTCGAGCAAGTAACTAATGATGTGTCGCTGTCGATAAAAAAAGGCGAGACGCTCGCTCTAGTCGGAGAGAGCGGCTCTGGCAAATCGGTAACCGCAAACTCAATTCTAAAATTACTGCCTAAAGGCGCATCCCATTATTTGTCTGGTAGCATCGATTTTGATGGCGTTGATATTCTTCAATGCTCTGAAAGGCAGCTGAGAGGGATTCGTGGTAGGCGTATTGGTATGATTTTCCAAGAGCCGATGGTATCGCTCAATCCGCTGCACAAGATTGGTAAACAGTTGGTTGAAACGTTAGCAATTCACCGCGGGCTGCGACAACGAGCCGCCGAACAACTTGCGATTGAATGGCTAGCTAAAGTTGGCATTCGCAACCCAGAGCATAAAGTTGTCGCTTACCCACATGAATTGTCGGGCGGTGAAAGGCAGAGAGTCATGATCGCTATGGCGTTAATTAACGAGCCGGAACTGCTGATTGCTGACGAACCAACAACTGCGCTAGATGTGTCTGTTCAAGCCCAAATACTCGATTTGTTGAAAGACCTGCAACAAGAAATGGGTATGGCGATGCTGTTCATTACCCATGATTTGAGCATAGTGAAACGTATCGCTGACCGTGTTGCAGTAATGCAGAATGGCAGTTTGGTTGAAACGGGAAGTTGTCAGCAGATATTTAACTCTCCGGTCCACGACTATACACACAAGCTGATTAACTCTGACCCTAGAGGATTACCTGTCAAAGTCAGTGAGCAAACGTCGCCTTTACTTGATGTGAGTAACCTACGTGTTTGGTTTCCCATTACTGGCGGTATATTCAAACGTGTTGTGTCCCATATCAAAGCCGTTACCAACATGAACTTTGAGTTGAATAAAGGGCATTCCATCGGCTTGGTTGGTGAAAGTGGGTCGGGTAAATCTACTACAGGTATGGCTATTTTGCGACTGGTCAAATCCGAGGGCTCTATTGCTTATCAAAACAATGAACTACAAGGTTTAGACAGAAAAGCTATGTTGCCCTACCGGAGTAAGATGCAAGTGGTGTTTCAAGACCCATTTTCAGCGCTCAATCCTCGTATGTCTGTTGCTCAGGTGATTGGTGAAGGACTTAGGGTACACCAAACTTTAAGTGAACAAGAAGTTGATCAACGCATCTGCGAAGTGATGGTGGAAGTTGACCTCGACCCAGAAACAAGACACAGATATCCGAACGAGTTTTCAGGAGGACAAAGGCAGCGAATTGCCATAGCACGTGCCCTTATTCTAAAACCCGAATTTATACTACTTGATGAACCGACCTCGTCGTTAGACAGAACAGTCCAAGCTCAAGTATTGGATTTGCTAAAGTCCTTGCAAGCAAAATATCAGCTCACTTACCTGTTTATCAGCCACGATTTGAATGTAGTGCGCTCTTTGTGTCACTACACAATTGTGATGAAACAAGGTGAGATCGTGGAACAGGGTGAAACTCAACAAATGTTTGCTGATCCGCAACAGAGTTATACCCAACACTTAGTGAGTCTTTCTACCTTTTAGCTTATACAAAACAAAAAACCAGTCACTAATCGACTGGTTTTTTTGCCTTAGGATGAGCGAAAATTACAAAAATACGCTCTTTTCCGCAGACCAAGTTTTCTCGAACTCTTTACTCACATCGTACTCGTTTAGGTGAGCAACGTGGAAGTTAAGCAAATCGAGATCATAAGATGGCTCTGTATAAACTGTGCCTAAACTGATCGCTGCTACTAGGCGGTCTGCCTGCTCAGCTGCGTAATGCTCACTACCTTGACGAGTTTGACGCTGGAGTTGTTCGCGCAGTTGGCTAACCACCATTTCATATTCAACTTGAGTGAATCCGGTCGCAATAGCGCGTTTGATTTCTGTCTCGACCAGCTTCTCGGCATCTGATTTCTCATCGGCAGACATTTCGGTCACACGGACTTGAGACAGCAAACGGTGATCGAAAAGCACTTCATTGTCGACTGTCACTTTTGCTTGGGAGTGCTGTTGCTCAAGCGCCTTCTGGATACGTTGCTCTAGTAGTTTGTTTGCGACAGTAGTGAGTAGTATCTCTTTGCGGTGAAGTTTACTGTCTTGCTCGTCTGCCAGCGTTTTCAACGTTCTCACGGCGAAGCTAGTGTCATTGGCTGACTTTGACTGAAGATAAGAATCTAAGTCAACACCGTGCCCTTGAGCTTTGAGTGAAACTGGAGTTTTCACCCAATCGGAGAACTGGCGTTGGATCAGTTTGATTGTTTGCCTAGTGTTTACGCCACCAGTAACAATGACTGTCGTATTCTGAGGGACATAAAATTTGCTTTTGAATTCATTAATGTTTAATTGGCGAATTAAGCCTTGTCGAATTGCAGCAAGATTAGTTTCAATAGATTTTTCATCAGCATGCGTTAGATCTAAGCTAAATACAGTCTGTTCTAGTTCGGTTGAAGCTTTCCAGTCGCTACTTTCAACACAAGACTGCGCCGCGAGGCGAGCCGAAGCGTCGTGTTCAACTGACTGTTGCGCTGAGCCCGAACCAATACGGACGCGTAGAGACACTTCATCTGAGTTGCGGGTGGTCGGTAATACAACAAATCGCAGACCGTTATTTAGCTGAGCAACTTTGGTGCTGGTCGGCATCTGAATATCAGTATGCTCAAACCACAACGCAGAATTACTAGAAGCGTTAACAACGGGTGAAAAAATCAGACTAGCAGAGAGTGCTGCACCGATCAAACTACGTAATGAATAAGACACTTTGTACTCCAGAAACAAGAAAAACAAATATTTCCGTGTTCAACAATAACGATAATCTATAACGTTATCAGTGTGTTACCTTTCCTTGAATAAGAAGAATGGCTTCTTAGTACACCAAAGCCTTGTTTCGCGAACCTTGCGAGGCCTATGAACTGGTTTATAAATTTGTATGAATTCTCTACAACTAAAGTTAATTAGTCAAATAGAATTATGAATTGGGTGAATGAGTCTCAGAAATAAGATGGCGTGGTATTAGATTTTTGTATAGTGGCTAGCGCTGGCCACTGAAAGAGGTTTTGCGAACCAATAACCTTGAAGGTAAGCGGCTCCCATGTCTGTGAAAACGCGTTGCATCGCTGCGTCCTCAATCCCTTCAATGACAATATCGATATTGTAAGAGTTGCAAAGTTTAGTAATAAAAGAGAGGTATTCAAAGGTTACCGGGTTTTCAAGTGAACGCCACGCGATCGATTTGTCGATTTTAATCTGCGAAAGTGGGAGGTCAAAAAAGCTGTTGAGCGAACTATAACCTGCACCAAAATCATCTAACGATAATTGAAACCCTAGCTGTTTAAGTCTATTAAGTTGTGCTATTGCGTCTTTATTATCATCAAGGATAATGGTTTCAGTCAGTTCAAGTACAATCGCATTGGCGTTAACACCATACTCTTGGGTCATTTTCTTCACATTGTCTGGGAATTGCTGACTAAGAAGTTGGAGCACAGAGACGTTGACGTTGACTTTGATAGAGTCACTGTGGGTTTGCTGGTATTTGTTGATAAAACGGCAGGCTCGCTCAAAAACAAAATAACCCAGTTCACTAATGAGGCCTTTTTTTTCTGCAACGGTGATAAATTCGTCGGGGTAGATCTCTCCGATTGTTTCACTGCGCCAACGAACTAAGCTTTCAAAACTGGCCACTTTTTCAGATCTGCAGCAAACAATGGGTTGAAACTTGACAGACAACTTACGATTACGGATAGCATTGCCCAGTTCTTGTTCAATATAAAAGTGTCGGTCTACTTGAGTTTTAGTGGTCGTAGTGTAAACGCGAATGTGCGGTTCTGGTTGTGTGGTGGCGAACTGGCATGTTTGCGCGGCGACTTTAACAATTTCATCGGTAGCTGTTTCAGATGGAATATTCGGGTAGATCCCAATACTAATTTCATCTGCGTACAGAAACTCTATGCTTTTTACGGCGTCCGCATAGGCTTGACTAATACGTTTTGCCAATTTGCCTAGCGACGCTTCGTCGTATTCACCACGAACAATGATTGCAAAATCATGCGATTGAATACGGTACATGTCGACAAACTGCTCAGGAAACTCGCCGAGAATCTTCGTTAAATGAGAGAGAAGGTTGCGCATTATTTGCGAACCGTAAAGTGTTTGGTAAGATCGTGTTACCCCAGGTTGGATATACATCAAATGATGAGCTTCATCGGTGATCAACTTGAGATTATCGAGATCCATTGCAAGCTTTTGTTCGTTTGACAACCCAGATGAGCCATCGCGAAAAGAGGACTGCTGTACGTAAGACTCCATCAATTTTCTATCAGAAATATCTCTATGACAGCCGATCATGAAGCGTTGTCCATTGACGGTTTTAGTGACAGCAGTGCCTTCTAACCATATATATTGACCATTGGTACAACGAATACGATATTGGACTGTAACGCGTGACTCATCTTCTTGAATATGCTCGCCGACTCGTGTTCCCAACGATAACTGATCTTGAGGGTGCACAAGGTCTAACCATGTTTGTAAGTTAGTCTGTCCGGACTCAATGCCAAAACGAGAGTAGAAAGAAGGGTTATAAAAGCAGACGTTGTCGCTATCCGTCATATAAAATATGCCATCGTTGAGGACATCAATCATATGACGAAAATGGTTATTCATAAGATCATCTAGCTCAGCACCAGTTAGGCCGAGAGCCGAGGACTCTATCTTATCTACAATTTCTTCCTCAATCTCGGAAACTAAGGACAGATTTGGATGTAAGGCAACGCTGTCAATCGAATGAGCCATTGAAGATGTACTTACCTGATTAGCCAATGATTTATTTTTATTGCGTGATCTTTAATGTTCTTATAATCACTTATCATGCTAGTAATACAGCAATTGAGTTTTGATCTCTAGCCGCTAAATCGCGTTTTTAACGCGTCGTATGAAAATTTTTAACGATTGCTCACAGAGTGCACAAACTTTTGTCGATTTACTTGAAAATCTTGCAATACATACTTGAGCTAAGAAGCCTCTGATCTAGTGGCGAACAGGAGATGCCTATTCAGATCTAACGGTGAAATCAACTTAACGGATTACTTTCGACCAATGAGAGGTAAGCTTTTATTCTTGATTTTGAAGATAGTTAGACATAATTTGCTCGACCGTGCCATCGTTTTTAAGTTCTTCTAAAGTCTGATTGAATTGCTTGATAAAATCATCTTTGTAGGGGTAGCGATTTGTTGTGATGTTGGTAAATCCTAAATAGCCTTGTTCGCCACCGACTGATGTCCCCAAGGTGAGCGTCCAGTTTGGTCTAACCATTCCCTCTTCAGTAAGAAGTTTGATCTCCCACAGAATAGACAGCCTATCATTGATATAACAATCAATGCGGTTTTTATATAAGTTGAGGAGGTTAGCACGATTGCCTTTTGCTTCTTTTAAGAAGATTTTTCCCTGCTTAACCGCGTCCCAGAATTCTGTGCCTCCAAGGGCAAACGCTTCATTGATACCGATCGTTAATCCTAAGTAGTCTGAAGGCCAACGCTCTAATGAGCGATTCATTACGCTATCTGGCTGACAATATACAACCACCTCTTCATTTAAGATTGGAATTGAGTAGGGAAAAATGTACGGGCGTTTGTCGGTGTAGTAATAAGGGGGATAAAGAGCAAAGCCTTCTCCCACCTCTAAGAGTTTTAGTCCGCGTTTCCAAGGGACAAGGGTTATCTTGATTCGATAGCTTGGCATTTCTTTAAATACTGCATTAAGGATGTCGGTATAAATACCTTTTGCCTCTCCGTTTTCTATATAGCTATAAGGTGGGTAGGCGTCATCTCCATACACAACGACACCGGTGGGCGGATGATAAGCCCCTACGGTACTGCTAAGAAAAACCAAAAGAAGAAACGGCCATCTCACCACGTTCAAACCTTACCTGTATCTTATACTTATTGTTAACTTTAGTTTATTTATCGAGATATTGAGATTAGACTCTCTGTTTAGTTAAGAAATGACCATAAGGCATCGTAATGGATCAAGACTACGAACATGGCGAAGAGATTGAAATTGAAGCGATTGGCATTGAGGTGTCTTCGCAACCAATTGAATTATATAAAGTATTTAAAATAGCCAATCTAGTCGGTGGGGGTGGTGAGGCAAAGCACCTTATTGCTGAGGGCTACGTTGCGGTAAACGGAGAGTTGGAGACTCGTAAACGTCGTAAGCTATACGATGGCGATTTTTTTGAGTTTAACCAAGAGTATTACGTGGTTGTATGTGATGCGCCTGTAACGGAACCAGAAGAGAAGCCCAAAAAGCCTGATAAAGTGGTTGAGCAGGCTCCAGCTAAAAGTCGCAAACAGTCAGCGGGTAAAGTGAAACAGAACAAGAACAACGAAGAAAAGGCAACCCCAAAAGCAGGTAATGGCCGCTCATCGATAGACTTCTTCTAGGGCACAATAAATTTAACACCAAAGGAGCGATGTTCGCTCCTTTTGTGTTTGCAGCTACTTGAAATCTTCTTCACATCAATTCTAACTGTGTAAATAACGTAAATTAGCGATGACACAACTATAAATCTAAATGATAATGGATTTCATTAGTGATTATGGAGTGACACGATGAAGTTGTCTGCACTGGCATTAGCCACAGGATTATTAGCATTGGGCGCTAATGCGAGAATGGTGGAAATTGAACACGCCCAAGGTACAACCAAGTTAGAATCAAGCCCTGAGCGAGTGGTCGTGATTGGGTTGGGCGCATTAGATACTGTAAAGGCGTTTGGTATTGAGCCAGTCGCGCTATCAACAGTGAGCATGTTCCCAGACTACCTTGCCCAATACCGTGATTACAAGTTCGTTTCTGCAGGTAGCCTGCATGAACCAGACTTTGAGACCATCTATACTCAAAAACCAGACTTGATCATTGTGGGTTCTCGAGCAGCACCAAAGTACAAAGAGCTGTCTGAAATCGCTCCAACCATCGTATTCGCCGCTGATTCCAATAAAGGCTACTGGGAAAGTACTCAAGAACAATGGCGTAATCTTGGTGAAGTATTTGATAAGCAAGAGTTTGTTGAATCGAAGATCGAACAGTTAGATAAAGAGTTCACGGCAATTCGTGCATTCAACCAAGCGAATAAAGTTGATGCGCTTACTGTAATGAGTGCTGGAGGTAACATCACGACCTTTGGTGCGCAATCGCGTTTTTCTGCAATATACAAAGATTTCGGCTTCAAAGAGACGGTAAAAGGGATTAAAGAAAGTCGTCACGGCGATCTCGTTTCTTACGAGTTTATCCGAGAAAAGAATCCGTCAGCCTTACTTGTTATCGATAAAGATGTTCTGATTAATAAAGGTAAGGGGAGTACGGTTAAACGAGACTTTGAAAATGACCTCGTTAAAGCAACCAACGCTTATCAGGAAAAAAAATTGGCTTACTTAGATATTAACGCTTGGTACCTTTCAATTGCAGGTATGCGTGCTACAGAGCAAATGATAGTTGATGTGAACTTAGCCACAACGTCTAACTGAACAAGATAAGAATTATAAACATAGGCCTCAAGCACATGTTGCTTGAGGCTTTTGCGCTGAAGAGAAAAGTAAGTGAAGAAATTATTGCTGGCGCTAATTGTACTGAGTATTGCGTCACTGTTTGTTGGAGTAGGGCAGCTAAACCTTGCGTCTTTATTGGCAGGTGAACCTGATAGTTGGCAGTTGTTTTGGGCCAGTCGAATTCCTCGACTTGTTGCTGTGCTACTTGCGGGGGCTGGTTTGAGCATTGCAGGTTTGATTATGCAGCAAATCAGCCAGAACCGATTTGCTTCTCCTTCGACTTCCGGCACGATTGAATGTGCGATGCTGGGATATGTGTTGAGCCTTGTCGTGTTTGGTAATGGCCAGCAACTATGGCTGATCTTTGGCGTGTCAATGGCAGGCACGCTGTTGTTTGTTCAGTTTATTAATCGGATTCAGTTTAAGAACGCCATTTTCGTCCCCTTGATCGGCATTATTTTTGGTAATGTTGTTGACTCCCTAGCTACCTTTATCGCTTACAAATACGATGCTTTGCAAAACCTGTCTAGCTGGACAGTAGCTAACTTTGCCAACTTATTACAGGGTGACTATGAGTTACTCTATATTGCCATCCCAGTGGCAATTTTCAGCTACCTGTATGCGGCAAGGATATCGGCAGTAGGTTTAGGTAAAGACTTTGCCACGAACCTTGGATTGAACTACCAACAAGTGTTAGTTATTGGTGTTTTACTGGTTTCGGTAATGTCTGCAACGGTGGTAATGATTGTTGGCATGTTACCTTTCTTGGGCTTGATTGTTCCCAATCTTGTTAGCCGCTTCTTTGGCGACAACCTGCGTAAAAACATACCCTTGACAGCCATTCTAGGGGCGTTAATTGTGCTGTGCTGCGATTTAGTCGGGCGCCTAATTATATACCCATACGAAATCCCTATCTCTACCATCATCAGTATCTTAGGTGGTACGGTGTTTATCTTCTTTATTCTTAAGGGACAAAAGCATGCTTGATAGGACCAAACTTATTGGGCTTGCCGTTATCGCAATTGCGTTTTGCTTTCTATTCATTGGTATTGGCCTCAACGCTGATAACTACCAGTACTTTTTATCCCGTCGGGTGCCCAAAGTACTTGCTATGGTGATTGCGGGTATAGCCATTGGACAGTCTTCACTTGTTTTTCAAACCATTACTCATAATCGTATACTAACGCCAAGCATCATGGGGTTTGATTCTCTGTACATGTTTACCCAAGTGCTGGTGGTGGTAATATTTGGCGGAATGAGTAGTCTTGCTCTGAACGCTTATTTTAACTTCAGTGTTTCTATTGTCGTGATGTTGGCTTTCTCAATACTTTTGTTTGGCTTCTACTTTAGAAGTGAGCATCAGAACCTTATGGTTTTGCTGCTGCTTGGGGTCATACTTGGGCAGTTATTTGGCAGTATTTCTTCTTTTTTTGTTATGTTGATGGATCCAAATGACTTTGCGTCTGTTCAGGCCAACATGTTTGCCAGTTTTAACAATGTCAAGGTAGAGTTAGTGTACTACTGCGCCCCCATATTAATCGTAATAAGCATTGTCTTGTATCGTTTACATCGCGTTCTGGATGTTTTCTGGCTTGATAAAGACAACGCAACAAGCCTGGGTATCGACGTCCAAAAAATTACCCTACAAGTGTTAGTGCTTAGCGCGGCGTTAATTGCTATTTCGACAGCATTGATCGGGCCGATAATGTTTTTTGGCCTGCTTGTCACTAATCTCACGCGCGAACTGTTCAAATCGTATCAGCATCAAGTGCTACTTATTGGTGTTTCACTGATTTCGGTGGCGTCTTTGCTCAGTAGTCAATGGATAGTCGAGAACGTATTTGGCTTCTCAACCACCATTAGCGTGGTGATCAACTTCGTTGGCGGTATTTACTTTTTAACCATGCTGCTGCGCAACAAAATCGTGTAGGTCTATTATGATTTTAATGAAAAACCTGACCAAAGTATTCGGTCAAACCAAGGTGGTTGATGGAGCCAGTGCAGAGTTCGAAAAAGGCAAAGTGACATCAATTATTGGCCCCAATGGAGCGGGCAAGAGTACCCTACTTTCTATGGCGAGCCGTTTGGTCAGTAAAGATGCTGGAGAGGTTCTGATTGATTGTAAAGCACTTAGTCAGTGGGATACCAAAGCGCTAGCGAAAAAGTTGGCTGTTCTTCGTCAAGCAAACAACATCACTATGCGTTTTACGGTTAGAGAATTGATTGCCTTTGGCCGTTTTCCTTATTCACAAGGTAAGCTAACCGAGCAAGATCACCTTGTCATCAATAAGGCGATTGAGTACCTAGATTTGGTAGAGATTCAGCACAAATTTTTAGATGAGCTGAGTGGTGGTCAAAGACAGTTATCTTTCATTGCAATGGTAATGGCGCAAGACACTGATTATGTCTTTTTGGATGAGCCATTAAATAACCTCGATATCAAGCACTCTTTGCAAATCATGCGCAATGTTGGGCGATTGGCCCATGAGATGAATAAAGCGGTTGTGGTGGTCATTCATGACATTAACTTTGCCGCGTGCTATTCAGACAAAATTATCGCCCTTAAAAAGGGGAAGGTGGTTGCTCAGGGGCGTGTTGATGAGGTGATTCAATCCGACATTCTTGAGAGTATCTACGAAACACCATTTAATGTTATTGAGGTGGGTGGTAAGCGAATGTGTACCTACCATTAATCTTAGTTCGAACAATAAGAGCTCTAATGCTAAGGTTTTTTCACGATTAAGTTCATGATTCTTTTTTGATCAGGTCTTCAATAATCGGACAATCACTTCCTGCATCACCCGGGCAGGCAGTTACCCAGCTTTTGAGCTGTTTTTCGATCTCTTTCAACTCACGGATTTTAACTTTTACTTCTTGGAGCTTTTCTTTGGCTTTGGCTTTGACTTCGCTGCTCT
Source organism: Vibrio sp. VPAP30 (assembly GCF_001188205.1). Taxonomy (NCBI): domain Bacteria; kingdom Pseudomonadati; phylum Pseudomonadota; class Gammaproteobacteria; order Vibrionales; family Vibrionaceae; genus Vibrio; species Vibrio sp. VPAP30. The sequence goes on along the minus strand of NZ_LBLS01000013.1, from coordinate 8,231 downwards.
TACGGTTTGGATTAGAAGCCAAATGGACGAATTCTTTACACTCTAGTAATGAAAATCCGGCATTTTTTGCGCGAGAGATAAGATTCAGCTGTTGCACGTGCTGTTGTGAGTATTCACGGTACCCTGACTCACTGCGTAGTGGAGCAGTAATCAAGCCCTTATCTTCATAGAGGCGGATTGATTTACTCGATAATCCGGTAAGTTTAGAGACCGCGCCAATATTCATAGCTATTCCTTAAAACAGAGTCGTTACGCTAGTACGGAGATGCGTAGGATCTTTTTACTACTTTTGCCCCTTAATTTAAAGCACTCGCAACAAAAAAAGCCCACCATTAAAAAAGGTGGGCAGCGCTGAAATGAAGTCAGCAGTTTGGACAGCTTTTAAAGCTTATAGATAGTAACGAGCACCAATCAGCCACTTGTTATCTGTATCGCGGTTATTTTTATCGTTTAAGTCAAACTGATAAGCTGTGTAGCCGATAAACTTAGGAGAGAAGTTGTACTCTGCTTGTAGAGCCGCCTCTTCACGTGCAATACCTTTATCAGATGTTTTAGTTTCTTTACCTTCTACCTTCTCGTAGTTCACAATCAGGTTTAGGCTGTTTTCGAACGCGTAAGAGACTAGACCTTCGTATGCTGTGCTCTCTTCTAGAAGTTTAGCTGTCGTACTTCCATCATTGTTCATGTACTCGTTAGATGCATATACACCCGCTACATAGATGCCTTTACCGTAAGTACCGTATTTGGCAGAAACTAGGTGAGATTTAGCCTGCTCTTTCTTGGTTGAGTTGTCTTGAACAAAGTCACCTGTGTTATAGGTGTAACCAAGTTGAGCGCCGGCAATTGCATAGGTTAAAGCAGCTTGTACACGGTCATCGTATTTGATACCAGACTTAGCGCCGTTAATTTCAACTTGTTCGTCGTTAGTACCTTGCCAACCAAGGCCGAAAGACAGTTCACCCGCTTGGTCAAAGTCGAATCCGTTGCGGTAGCTGACCATTTTGTCAGCACGACCTGTACCTAGTGCACCGTGGTTGTCGTAGATAAAGTCGTTTGCGAACGCAATTGGCATATCTGCCACGCCTGCTACGTCGTAGTATGGTGCCCACTGAGTACCGACCACCGCGCGGCCGTAAGAGTCATGAGTCAGGCCAACGTAACCTAGTCGAGTCGTGAATGCATTTTCACCACCGTTAAGGTAGTTTAGTGCCCATTCACCTTTAGCGTCAGCAGTAAAACCGTTACCTAGAGCTTGGGTTGCATTGAAGTTGATACGTGGAGAGTTAGTACCAACATCCGCATCACCTTTTTCAGAATCGTTTACGTTTACCGAAACGTGACCACCGATAGAGAAAGTTGTGCCGTCGTTGTTGTAAAGCTCAACCGCAAAAGAAGAAGCAGAAACTGATGCGATAACAACCGCTAAAATCGTTTTTTTCATAATAAAGTCCATATCATTGAGCCTTAAATCGGCTTTTTTACTCGTGTTTGTACGATAAGAAGACTTTAAATTGAAAGTTCAAAATGTGTTTGAAAAAGAAACTAAAATGTTAAAACTGAGATATGCTCAATAATATCAATAAGATATTGGTGTAATGGCTTGTTACATTAGCTTTTTTTATTTGTGTGTCTTGCCATGAATTGGAATAGTCTATATGACCGCGCTAAGTAATTGATTTTATATATTACTCTGTGCTCAGACCATGAAAGAAGCGCGACGCGGGCTGTTGCTATCTAGTGTGTTAGTTGACTTTGGCTAGCTCAGAAATAACGGGGGGATTATGCTGTAAAGTCCAATTAATCACGCTGTGAAGATCTAGAGGAGGGCTAAAGTAGAAGCCTTGAACAAAGTCACAATCGTGGCCTTTTAAGATATCAAGTACTTGCTGATCTTCTACACCCTCTGCAACGACGGTATAACCTAGTCCATGAGCAAGGGAAATAGCGTTAGATACTATCGATATGTTCCGTTCGTTCATTGCTAACTTGTACAAAAACGAACGATCGATTTTAATCTGGTCTACAGGAAGATCACGAAGTAGTGACAGAGAAGAATAACCTGTACCGAAGTCGTCTAAACTAATCTTAAATCCAAGCTTACGAATACTCTCTAATAGCGCTTCAGGGCTTCTCAAACGGTTTATAGCGGTGCTTTCTGTGATCTCAAGCACGATGTGTTGCGTGATGCTTTTGTTGGATTCAATCAATTTTAAGAGCTTTTCTTGAAGCTTGGAGCCCATTAAGTCTTTTGCTGATAGATTAACGTGAACCGGATATTGGAGTCCTTGGGCTTTAAATATTTGTATATCTTTCGTTACTTGTTCTAAAACCCAAGAAGTGATTGAGGTTATTTTATTGCTGTGTTCGGCGACAGGAATAAAATCTATCGGACTGACAGTGGCCCCATCTTTTGTGATCCAACGAATTAACGCTTCATAGCCACATACGACACCATGCGTAGCGGAGAGGATGGGTTGGTAGTAGAGCTGAAACTCATGGTCACTTAACGCTTTGTCGATATTTCTCGAAATCTCCAATTTGCGCCTAGCACCTTGGCTCATTTTATCGTTATAGATTGCGAATTGTCGCCCAGATTTTTTTGCCCAGTACATGGCAATATCAGCAGCGTTAATCATTTGCTCAGCATCTAAGCCGTGCGAAGGAAACTGGCTAATACCGATACTGGCACTGGTGGTTAACTCAAAGCCATCGACTGAAAAGGGAGGATGTAGTTCTTGGTTGATTCTTTTGGCCGCATATTTTATGTCTAACTCTTCCCTGTGAGGTACTATGACAATAAATTCATCTCCTCCTATACGAGCGATAAAATCTCCTTTTTCAAGAAGAGACCTAATTCGTTGACCAATTTGTACCAAAAGCTGGTCACCACAGAAATGCCCCATTCCATCATTGACTTGCTTGAAGTTCACTATATCGAGCAGCATTAGATCAAAAGGTTTGTTGTGCTCAATGAGCAAGTCTAGTGTCTCAATGCAATGCTTACGGTTGGGCAAGTTGGTTAAAGGATCATGTAGAGCATTATACTTTTCTTTTCTGACAATGGTTTTTAGTTGAACAATAGTGGTGAGACTGTAAGAGACTACAGTGTAAACAAAGATGCTGCCGCAGAAAAGTATCAAACTCAAGCCGAGCAAGATTGGGCTGATGGTTTGCTCTGTGAGTAACGAGAGCAGTACGATTGAATAACCAACGACAAAACTAAGAATTAGGCCATACAACCAGCGCCAACCAGCATGTTTGGTTTGTTTACAGATCTTTGTCGCTGTTTTTAAGCCTGCAACAAGCAAACAAAGGCCAATGAGTACAAAACTGATTGCTAGCGTAAACAAATCTACCTCTCAATGAGTATTTTTGAACCTTTTATTCGCCCAGTTTGATTATGCCAACGACGACTAGACGTAACTAAAGTGTAGTGCGTTCTGCTTAGTAATAAAAATAACATTAATTTTTTAGGGTGAAATAAATCCACTATTGCGATAGATCAACAAAAGTTTGTTTGATTTGTTGAAAAAGACTAATAAAAGTTGAAAGATTCAAAAAATATTGAATAATGAGTGCAACAACAATATAGAAGCGTAGCGCTTAAAACTCACAGTCTGAAACAGGAACAAATCCATGTCGAACTCGTTTGTGTTGGTCATTAACTCTGGTAGCTCTTCATTAAAATTTGCTGTAATTGACTCTAAGTCTGGTGATGCAATCGTCAGTGGCTTAGGTGAATGCTTTGGTTTGCCTGAAGCAGTCATTAGCTGGAAATACAACGGTGAAAAAACCGAAGAGTTAATTGATGCTCCAGATAACCATCATCAGCACGCGATCAACCGCATTGTTGCATTGATGGATACTCTTGGTTTCACCAAAGATTTAGTTGCCGTGGGTCACCGTATCGTACATGGCGGGGAGAAGTTTACTTCTACTGTTCGTATCAATGATGAAGTGTTAGCTGAAATTGAAAATCTGTCTGATCTGGCACCGCTCCACAACCCTGCAGGCGCCAAAGGCATTGAAGCTTCTATGCAAGCTTTCCCAAGCCTTCCTCAGTTCGCTGTTTTTGACACTGCATTTCACCAAACAATGCCACAAAAAGCATTCACTGGTGCTATTTCAAACGAACTGTACAAAGAATATGGTATCCGTCGATACGGTTTCCACGGCACTAGCCACTATTTTGTAAGCCGTGAAGCGGCAAAAATGCTTGGTAAGCGAGTGGAAGATTCAAGCTTTATCTCTGTGCATTTAGGGAATGGCGCTTCTGTATGTGCGATTGCGAATGGTCAATCGGTTGATACGTCAATGGGCTTTACCCCACTCGCAGGCCTAATGATGGGTACGCGCTCTGGTGACCTAGATCCAGGCATTATCGAGTTCTTAATGAAGAAAGGCTGGAGCCAAGAGAAAGTATTCGAAACGCTTAATAAGAAATCTGGTTTCTTAGGTGTTTCAGGCTTAACTTCAGATGCACGTGGTATTCTTGAAGCGATGGCTGAAGGCCATGAAGGTGCTAAGCTAGCATTCGACGTTTTCACCTACCGCGTAGCAAAATACATTGGCTCTTACATGATTCCACTAAGTAGTCTAGATGCCGTTATCTTTACTGGTGGCATTGGTGAGAATTCGTTAGATATCCGCCGTGAAATCTTAAGCAACCTTAAACTATTAGGTTTTGTTGAAGATGAAAAAGGCAACGAAGATGCGCGCTTTGGTAACGCCGGTATTATTGCTAAGTCTGAATTGCTAGGAGCGGTCGCTATGGTTGTCCCAACCAACGAAGAATTCGTAATCGCTCAACAGTCGGTAGAACTGCTGTAATCAAAATCGAAATCAGATAAAAAAAGCGAGCCTAAGTGCTCGCTTTTTCGATCAAATCAACTTTAATACTAGCTATTTAGCTGAGAAGATTTGAAAGCGGACTCTTAACACCATTTGCTCCTCTATCAATAATATGGGTATAGATCTGAGTGGTTTTAACATCTGAGTGCCCTAATTGTTCTTGGACGGTCCTTATGTCTGCCCCGCTTTCGAGAAGGTGGGTTGCAAAAGAGTGTCGTAGCGTGTGGCAAGATATGTCTTTTTCGATCCCAGCTTGTTTTGCGGCTAACTTAATGTGTTTTTGTAGGGAAGTATGGTGGATATGGTGTCGGCGTACGCTTTCTTTACGTGGGTCTGAAGATAATCTTTCAGAAGGAAACAGGTACTGCCAATTCAAGCTCATTTCTGCATTTGGGTATTTCCTTGCCAGAGATTCTGGCAGGTAACAGCCCGAGAAAGCATGGTTACACATATCTTGCTGATAAAATTCAGAGGAAATTCGCTGCTGTAGTTTTATCGCTGAAAATAGTTCGGGCGCTAAAGTAACAATTCGGTTTTTACCTCCTTTACCTTGCCAAACTCGCAGCGATTTATACTCGAAATCTATATCATGTATCCTTAGGCGAACGCACTCCATTAATCGTAGTCCAGAACCATACATTAACTGGTAGGGGAGTTTATACTTGGGTGCACAGTGTGAGAGCAGTTTTCTTATTTCTGATGGAGTTAAGACTGTAGGGAGCTTGCGAGATTTGTCTGACCGCCTAAATTGCATATCGAGATCAACAGGTTGCTGGATGATTTCCTTGTATAGGAAAACCAATGAATTTAGTGCTAGGCTCTGTGTTTTTTTCGCGATACTTTTCTGTGCAACTAAGTGGCTTAAGAAGTCTTCTACATGTTTGGTGTTCAGCTCTTTGGGGTGTTGTTTGTCGTGAAACAGTACGTATTGATGAATCCAGTAGACATATGCATCTACGGTTCGAAGCGCATAGTTTCTACCCAGCATATACTCACGAACGTAGGTTAAAAAAGGTGAATTGGACATCCCTTGTTACCTGTTTAAATATACATACCCCTTAGTTTGCCATAGAGCTTTCTACTATATAGATATGTTCTATATTTTGCGCATCAGGCGAAAGGAATACCAAGCTAAGTTACTGTTAGTTTTCAAATAAATGAGATATGGTTACACTTAAACAAAGGCTATATAGATAGAATCTGTAACAGTTTACAGACTTTTTCTGGCTAATAGCTGTTAACTGATATATCAGCAAGTGGACTATTAGCCGTTTGCGATTTGGCCAATAAGATTGAAATCGCGCCAGAAGCCTTAAATTTTCTAATTTGAACGTTCAGAATTTCATGAATATTGGAAAAGGGGTGATAGGCTGCAAGATACAACCTAATTACTTTAGTCTGTGGGCAGGAAAGATTGCAGTTTACATTATGTAAGTATTAGGTTTCGCTACTTGGAGCGTGCAGTCGATTTCTTGGTGAGAATGGACGTATTCAGGTTTTTAATAAGCTAGGCTAATGCTTAAAAAGTTAATGTCGAGATTAGAGGCATTCAGTTAACAAAGCGTTTAAGACGGATTCCCAACGCTCGGCATTTTCGGCTTACTTTGGGTTAAGTGTTTATGTCACAATGGTTTAGGTAGGGTGGTAGGCGTTGCTCACCACTTAACGCGGCGTTAAACCTAATGAGGAGAGTTTTGAATTCAATGAAGTTTAATGCAACACTCAATGACTATTTTAGAGAGGTGCACTGCATATGCCCTAAGTGTAAGGGGCATGCAATTATTACTGCCGAGTCTAAATATGCTTTGCCCTGGCGTCCTTCAAATGTTTCGTTGGTCTGCCATGGTTGTGCATACAGAGAAACATGGCCAATACCAAGTTGGAAAAGTGATTTTGTCAATTACAATCCGGGAAGTGGTATCGAACCTTATTTTGGTTACTCTTTGTTTTTTGGTGTGACTATTAAAGGCAAAACGTTGGGGATATTAAGCCCTAAGCATGCGAACGATATTTCGGAATATATTGCATATGCTCTTAGGCCTTCACCAATAAATTCAAAGTGGAGTATGGTCAATAGATTACCGAAATGGGTAATATCGGCAAAAAATAGGTCCCTTGTTTTGAAAGCTTTGTCCAAAATTCGCAATTAGGTTTAACAATCTGCTTAAGACGGACTATCAACGCTCGGCGATTTTAGTTCAAATCAGGTATAGTGTTTACGGTGGTTTGCTTAAGTATCGTGGTATGCGTTGCTAGCCACTTAGCAGGGCGTTAGGTTGCTTTAAAGAATGTAGGCTTGGTGGTTTTGTACTAAGCCACTTCAAGAATCGTATTTATCGACAGTTTAGCGGCAATGTGGCTCAACCATCGATAAGTGAAAGCTTAGTTTGGTAGGCACATATCAGCTTCAGCGGCTCACCGTTTTCAAGTCCGTCCTGTTTTAGACTTGTGCTTGATTTCAATATTGTCCCGAATAGTTCATCGAATCGGTGTTTTCAGGTTTAGTGGTCTTGGGGTTTAGTGAACCACCGCAGGTTACTAGGGCGCGCGATTCGAAGTTCAGTGGTCATTGCGGTGCACTCAGCATGGTTGGTTAGTAGGTTAACCTTTGCATTCCAAATCAGCAAAGGCACTCGTAATAAGCATCCCTAACAATCTGCTAAAGACGGACTGTCAACGCGGGGCAATTTTGGTTCGAGTCGGGTATAGTGTTTACGGTGGTTTTGTTAAGTGCGGTGTTCGCGTTGTCAGCCACTTAGCAGGGCGTTATGTGCCTAGTCATCTTTTAGCTTCTTAGCTTCAATACATTTTCCATTATTATCGTATATGGCGCATTTCCATGTATATCCCTCAATTTCAATAAACTTGGGTGCTTGGTTCAGGTTGAAGACACAATACAATGGAGACGTATTATTAGAGCAAGGATCTATCTCTGTTTGCTTAGAGTTTAGTAGTGCTACTGACTCGCAAGTACCATCATCGTTGTATTTAGAACAGTGCCATTCTTCATTATTCCATACGATTTTTTCTGGATTCCACATACGGTTTTTATTAAACACACATGTACATGGTATGTCATCGGGAGTCTCTCCCATTTTACGAGACACTTTGCGTTCTGAGTCTGCAAATGCTATTGGTATGGAAGTAAAGATTAATAATAATGTACTTATTGCATACTTCATATGGATTTCCTTCTTCCGTTAGAGTGGGTAATTATATCGTTCTATTGTTCATTGCACTTGAATCCAAGGCACTTAGTATCAAGTTTGAAGTGCGACACTTGCTACAGATGCGCATGAATATACTCCGTTGGTGTCCTATACCCAAGTCTTTTGCGTGGGCGCGTATTTAATTTGTGTGCAATTTCATTGCAGAGCTTC
>NZ_LBLS01000025.1:0-79379 GCF_001188205.1 Vibrio sp. VPAP30 | reverse complement strand
AATGAATACTGACTTCAAAACTACTGTGTAATTTTAAAGCTATTATCGTTCCAACAGAACGATAATGAATTGACTGTGCTGAATCCGAAGATTCAATGGTCACTTCGTATCATTGAAACCTAAATTGTTTCCGAAGAAACTATTTGGATTATCATCAACGAGTGCCCACACAGATTGATAGGTTTATATTGTTAAAGAGCTTTCTTCTTTGTGATTCGCATCACTTCGGAAGAGGCGGTCATTTTAGCGAGATAAAGTTTAGTGTCAACCACTTTTTTCAAACTTTTTTTCAAGCGTTTCCGCTTGGCTAATTGACCTTGCTAACTGGGCTTTCATTCTTTTCGAAACTTAGCTTCGAAGCGTTGCCGTGTCAGCGAGGGGGCATTATAGAGATCGCCATCACATTGGCAAGCCCTTTTTGCAGTTTTTTTTGATTTTTTTAGCGTTTGAGTATTTTCTATTCAAAACGAGCTATTTTCCTCACTTTTCTTAGCCTCTCTAGGCAAAAAACCTCTATATAAGGAGAAAAAATGAGTTCTCTACGCAGTTACAAAGGAATTTCACCTCAAATTGGTCAACGTGTCTATATAGATAGCAGCTCTGTTTTAGTCGGAGATATTAAAGTAGGAGACGATTCGAGTATTTGGCCACTTGTTGCGGCCCGAGGTGATGTTAACCACATTCATATTGGTGAGCGAACCAACGTTCAAGATGGCAGTGTATTACATGTCACCCATAAGAACGCAGAAAACCCTAAAGGTTACCCTCTTATCATTGGTAACGATGTAACTATCGGCCACAAGGTAATGTTGCACGGTTGTATTATTGAAGACCGCGTCTTAGTAGGTATGGGGGCGATCGTGTTAGATGCGGCAGTAATAGAAGAAGAGGTAATGATTGGTGCTGGTAGTTTGGTGCCACCGGGTAAACGCTTAGAAAGTGGTTATCTATATGTGGGTAGCCCAGTAAAACAAGCTCGCCCTCTTAATGACAAAGAACGAGCTTTCTTGCAGAAGTCCGCCAACAACTATGTGCAGAATAAAGAAGATTACCTTCATGAGGTTAAAGAGATTAGCTAACCACCTCTATATTACCTTGTGAATTGAACTCTTCTTCTTCGATCAGTTCTTCAGCAAGCTCTTCAAGATCGAATCGATATTGTGAAAAGACTTCCAGAGCTTGCTGTGCATTGCCTATTACTTGCCCTGATAGTTTTTCTAACTCTTGTTTATCAACGAGACATTGAATCAAGGCTCCCGACTGTTGAGCAGAAAATAGCACTGCTTGCTTTTCTTCATCCCATACTTGGATATCCGGAAATAAAATCGATTGATTCATTACTGCCCCTCAAGGTTCTTTCTAAGTTCACGCAAAATTTGCTTTGTACCCGGTCTTAAACCACGCCAGAGCATAAAGCTTTCTGCTGCCTGACCAACAAGCATTCCAAGCCCGTCGAAGGCTCGCTCCACCCCATGTTCATGTGCCCATTGATTGAAGGTGGTTTTCCCTGCGCCATACATCATGTCATACACTACCGATTGTTCAGTAAAGATTGCTGCTGATATATCTGGTAGCTCCCCACTTAAACTAGAAGAGGTAGAATTGATAATCACATCAAACGACTGCTTCACTTCACTCATCTCACAAGCGCTAATCGTTCCATACGGTGCAAACATCTCGGCAAGCAGTTGCGCTTTGGCAAAGGTTCGGTTGGTTACAACAATTTCAGCGGGCTGCTGGTCTAATAGTGGCTTAATAACGCCACGCGCGGCACCACCAGCACCAATAAGTAAAATACGGGCTCCCTTTAAAGGCGCTTGATATTGAAGTAAGTCTTGCACTAACCCTTCACCATCTGTGTTATCACCAATAATTTCACCATCATCAAGCTTCTTCAGGGTATTCACCGCCCCAGCTAGTTGAGCACGTTCAGTTAGTCGAGTGGCAAAGCGATAAGCATCTTCCTTAAATGGAACAGTGACATTACAACCTTTGCCACCTTGAGCAAAAAACTCAGACGCCGCTTGTTGAAATGCATCCTTATTTGGGCTTTCTGCAGTATAGGTTAATGATTGATTGGTTTGACGAGCAAATAGGGTATGAATAAAAGGCGATTTACTTTGAGAGATGGGATTACCAAAAACGGCATAACGATCTATTTGCTGAGTCATTTCCTTTACCTGTAAAACTAAAAAAGGGCCAATGCGAAACATTGACCCTATCACTATCTATATATTGAAGAAAGTCTTACCACTCTCTTGGTTTGAGGTAATGATCGTATAGATCAGCTTCAGGAGAGCCCGGCTCAACTTGGTAAGCATACTCCCATCGCGCTAACGGTGGCATCGACATCAAGATAGACTCAGTACGACCACCACTCTGCAGTCCAAATAAAGTGCCACGGTCAAACACTAGGTTAAATTCAACGTAACGACCTCGGCGGTAGAGTTGGAACTGACGTTCACGTTCACCGTATTCAGTGTCTTTGCGGCGTTCTACTATCGGCAAATATGCGTCCGTATAGCCTTGGCCAACCGCTTTAATGTACTCAAAGCACTTATCAAACTGCCAGTGGTTGAGGTCATCAAAGAAAAGACCACCGACACCTCTGGTTTCATCGCGATGTGGTAGATAGAAGTATTTATCACACCAAGCTTTATGCTCTGGGTAGACTTCACTACCAAATGGCGCGCACACTTCCTTCGCGGTGTTGTGCCAATATTGCGCGTCTTCTTCGAAAGGATAAAACGGCGTTAAATCGAAACCACCGCCAAACCACCAAATAGGCTCTTCACCCTCTTTTTCGGCAATAAAGAAACGAACGTTGGCGTGCGAGGTTGGTACATATGGGTTATTAGGGTGCATAACCAATGACACGCCCATGGCTTCAAAGCGACGTCCTGCAAGTTCAGGTCGGTGCGCTGTCGCTGAAGCTGGCATCTCTTTTCCTTGTACATGAGAAAAGTTAACGCCACCTTGTTCAAACACCGCACCTTCTTTCATGACTCGAGTTCGACCACCACCACCCAATTTCTCTCCGGGTTCACGGTGCCATTCATCCTCTACAAATACTGCGCTCCCATCGGCTTGCTCTAGTTGCTGACAAATAGAGTCTTGGAGCGTCATGAGAAATTGTTTTACTGCTAGTTTATCTATCGCTGACATTCGACTTCCTTTGTTGCAGGGTTAACCCTGTCTTAATACTTGTGAGGTTCTTGCATCACGAATTTCACTTGGATTTGTTCGACCACCGGTTTGCCCTTCTAGCACCGCCACTAACTTATCACCAAGGTGTTGATAAACTTGTTCGGTTGTTACACATGCTGGCTCGCCAGTCAAATTCGCGCTGGTAGAGGTTAGCGGCTTTCCAAATGCATTACACATCTTTTGTACTAAAGGATGATCAGTCACGCGCACGGCAATCGAGTCATATTGCCCCGACACCCAATTAGAAACCTTATCACTACTTGGCATAATCCAAGTGACAGGCCCAGGCCAAGTTTGCTGCACTCGTTCTAACTGTTCTGCGCTTAAGGCTTGCTGATTAATATAAGGCAACAGTTGTTGGTAATTAGCAGCTATCAGGATAAGCCCTTTTTCTACCGGACGTTGTTTAAGTTCTAGTAGCTTCTTTATCGCATTAGGGTTGTCAGGATCGCAGCCAACCCCAAACACACCTTCTGTTGGGTAGGCGATCACTTCCCCCTGTTTTAGTGCACTGAGTGCTCGCTCAAAGTTACTCACCTAAGCATCCTATTTGATTAGCGGTTTAGGTTAAGTGTACAAATAATCGTAAGTTGTGACTAAAGCTATTTAAGTAGCAATCTTTCATCTGCTCATTCAAACCCGACGCAAACGTTTGCTTAGTGATAAAATCCCCGTATAATGCGCTCAAATTATTTGCTCACCAATTCTACGCAGCTTTGAAGGAGTTTGAGATGAAAGTCGGTATCATCATGGGTTCTAAATCAGATTGGCCAACAATGAAACTAGCAGCGGAAATGCTAGACAGATTCGGCGTTGAGTACGAAACGAAAGTGGTTTCTGCGCATCGCACACCTCAACTTCTTGCAGACTATGCCACTAGTGCTAAAGAGCGTGGTCTTAAAGTGATCATTGCGGGTGCTGGCGGCGCTGCTCACCTTCCAGGCATGGCGGCGGCGTTCACGTCATTACCCGTTCTTGGTGTTCCAGTACAATCACGAGCGTTAAGTGGCCTTGATTCACTTTACTCAATTGTACAAATGCCGAAAGGAATTGCGGTTGGCACTCTAGCTATCGGCGAAGCAGGAGCAGCAAACGCTGGCATTCTAGCAGCGCAAATTCTTGGAACGTCAGATCAGGCAGTGATGGAAAAAGTCGAAGCATTTCGCGCAGAGCAAACAGAAACCGTTCTAGCCAACCCAAACCCTGCGGAGGACTAAGTCAATGCATGTTTTAGTGCTAGGTGCTGGTCAATTGGCTCGCATGATGTCTTTGGCAGGCGCACCACTGAATATTGAGATCTCTGCCTATGACGTGGGCAGTCAAAACATTGTTCACCCACTAACTCAAGTAGTGATTGGTCATGGCCTAGAGAACGCAATCACCCAAGCTGATGTGATCACTGCTGAATTTGAACACATTCCTCACGATATTCTGGCAATCTGCGAGCAAAGTGGAAAGTTCTTACCTTCGACTGAAGCGATAAAAGCAGGCGGCGATCGCCGTATTGAGAAGCAATTGCTTGATGACGCAGATGTGCGCAATGCGAAGTACTTTGTCATCAATACACGTGAAGACTTTGACCAAGCGATTGCACACGTTGGCATCCCTATGGTGCTCAAAAGCGCGCTTGGCGGATACGATGGTAAAGGCCAGTGGCGCTTGAAAGAGGCAAATCAGGTCGATGCAATTTGGGCAGAAATGGCCGAGTGTATTGCTACATCTGAGACACAAGCTATTGTTGCAGAAGAATTTGTACCATTTAACCGTGAGGTTTCACTGGTTGGCGCGCGTAGTAAGGTTGGCTATATTGCAGTTTATCCTCTTGCTGAAAATGTTCACACTGACGGTGTACTTACTCTTTCGACTGCCATTGCAGATACTGCACTGCAACAACAAGCAAAACAGATGTTTACTGCTGTCGCTAATAAACTCGATTATGTTGGCGTACTAACCCTTGAGTTTTTTGATGTCAATGGCTCCTTACTAGTCAATGAGATTGCCCCGCGCGTGCACAACTCAGGACACTGGACTCAACAAGGTGCAGAAACATGTCAATTTGAGAACCACTTAAGAGCTGTGTGCGGCTTACCATTGGGTAGCACCAAGCTGATCCGTGAAACCTCAATGATCAATATCCTAGGTGAAGACACGCTAGAAAATGAACTGCTGGCAATGGATGGTATTCATATTCACTGGTATGGCAAAGAAAAACGTGCAGGTCGTAAGATGGGGCACATCAACGTGTGCGGCGATTACAGTGGAGAGTTGCAACGCAAACTTTGCGCCATAGCTAAGCTACTTGATAAGCAAGCCTTTCCAGCGATTCACGAATTTGCAGACAATTTGGGTCAGTAACAAACATTAAGAAAAAAACGGCGCACCTCGCGCCGTTTTTTATTGTTCTGATTGAGTATGGTGACACTTGCGATCAGCGCATTGCCTTTTCACTCCGCTCGCAAGCGTCTTCTCGATCAACAGCGGAAAGCCACACTTTTCACACTGACCAGCAACCGGCGGTTGGTTTACAGCAAACTTACACTTCGGGTAGTTATCACAAGCATAGAAAACCTTACCAAAGCGGGTTTTCCGTTCTACTAAATAACCTTTAGCGCACTCAGGACAAGTATGATGCTCTGGTTGCTGTTCTTCCTGCTTGGGGTGATCGAGCGATTCAATATGATGACAGCTTGGGTAATGACTACAGCCAATAAACATCCCGTAGCGACCCTGTCGTAATACCAACTCATTGCCACATTCAGGGCAAGGCACACCTAACTCTTTAACAATATGACCGTCGTTTTGGTGTAAGGGTTTAATGAAGTCACACATTGGGTACTGATCACAGCCCAAGAAAGGGCCATGCTTGCCATGACGAAGGTGAAGCTCACCTTCTCGTTGTTCACTTTGGCATTTAGGGCACGCTTGGTGCTCTAGCGCATGTTCATGGGCTGAAAACAGCTGCTGATCAATTTTATTGCTCATATAAACTCAGGAATTAGTGGAGAATACCTTGCTCTTTGGTATACAACAGCTCTTCCATAAGTGTGTATGCATTCTCATTGCCTGGCACATTAAACAGCACCATCAGAACAATCCATTTAAGGTCATCGAGCTCAAACTCGTCTGTCTCTAAGCCCATGATACGGTCAATCACCATCTCACGTGTTTCGGTCGTCAAAACATTAACTTGCTCTAAGAAGGTCAAAAAACCGCGACACTCAATACTTAAGCGTTCGCACTCTTTGGTTGTATAAATACGAGTCGAGTTCGAAGCACTGCACACCGAAATCGCAGAGTGGGTTTCACTTTGCTGTAGTGCTGCTAGCTCTTCTAGCCAGACAAGGGCTTTGTAAATGTCTTTTTGATGAAAGCCTGCACGAAGAAGCTCTTCTTCTAGCTCATCTTGATTGACTTGTAACTCTGCATCGCTATGGATGTAGGTTTCGAATAGATACATTAAGATATCCATCATCATAGCTAGCCCCTCCCCTTTCGAATATAGCCACCGGAAACTGCAACAACATGCCCTGAAAGCTCAAGCTCTAAGAGCTGCATCATGACGTCCTGCACAGGTATATTGGTCCTGTTTGCAAGAATATCAACTGGTATAGCCTTACTTCCTACGTTAGCTAACAGCAGAGGAAATGGCAATTCTTCTTTACTATCTATTTCATCGAAAAGTTCATTTTGAATCGGTGGCTTATTGGTATTAGACCAGCGCAACAGAGTCTCTATTTCATCAATGATGTCTTGCACTCTCATCACTAGGCAGGCGCCTTGCTTTATCAGCAGATTCCCACCTCGTGCATTGGCATCATGAATAGAACCAGGGATCGCAAACACCTCTCGCCCTTGCTCTATCGCGTAGCGAGCGGTAATCAAAGAGCCACTCTTCTCCGCAGCTTCGACTACTAGCACGCCAACAGAAAGACCGCTAATGATGCGATTGCGGCGCGGAAAATGATCAGCTTTAGGTTTCGCCAGCGGGTGAAACTCAGACACCAAAGCACCTTGCGCTTCAATAATTCGTTGCGCCAGATGACGGTGACGAGCAGGATACACAGTTTCTAGACCACTACCTAACACAGCCAGCGTCTTTCCCTCCCCTTGTAATGCCCCATCGTGCGCATAACCGTCAACACCTAAGGCTAAACCACTCGTAATAACAATATTTTGCTCTACTAACGCCCGTGCAAAGCTTCGTGCAGTGTTGAGCCCCTCTACACTAGCATTTCGACTACCAACCACAGCGATTTGAGGCTCAGATAAACAGTGCACGTTGCCCTGAACAAAGAGAAGGGGGGGCGCTCCAACGGCTTGCTCAAGCAGAGCAGGGTAAGCACTATCTCGCTGAGTAATAATGTGATTGTGTGAGCTTTGTTGTTGCCACTCTAGACACTGTTCGACATCTTTGATGGCCCTTTTTTTCAGATACTTAGCCTGTTGTTCGCTCAAACCAAGTGCCAGTAAGGCCGGAAGATCAGATTGGACAATATTAGTAGGTGAGTCTTTCTTGAGTAGACCAAGAAACGTTTTCGGTCCAACCTTAGGTGTAAAGTTAAGCGACAGCCAAGCAGCCAGCTCTTGGGTGGTCATGAATTTTCAGTCCCTTGGTGGTTGCAGTTTAGTTTTTTTGCTCACGGCTTCTGAAGCTTCAGTGACAATCGCCACACTGAAGTACTGGTAAGGACGAACAACCATCAAATGACCAACTAACTTGTCTGGTAACTGTACAACTTCCCCCCTAGCTTGTTTTCGCTCTGGCAGATCAGCAGCAGGCCTCAACAACGCAAATACATTACCTTGCTGCACGCCGTCATGCTGACCTCGGTTAAGTACCACGGCTTGATTTTTACCGACATAGTGAGTGTCATCAACGGATCCAAGAATTTTGACTAAGCTCAGTTGAGCGGGGATAGGAGAGAAAATCGCTTTATAAACCAGCGTCGAAGTTTCGGATAACGGCAACGCGATGTCATCAAACAAAATTTCTTGGCTTTGTTGAACCAGCTTCAACGTAGAAAACAGGTCATTACTCGCCACAAGCTGTGCATGGGCAATTCTTTTTATCACCTGTGCGGTTTTATCCCCGCGTTTAAATTGATTCATTAAGCGATAGATGCCCCACTCTTGAGCTACCTGATCGCCAGAGATATAGATGACATCATGCCCATCAATCAATTGAGTGCCTAAACTGTTACCCATCACCCGACTGCACTCGACAAACGCTTCGTTTTCCAGTATCAAATTGTGTTCAAGGTAAGGAATAATATACTGAGGATTTAAAGCTAGGATGGCAGGCTTGTCGCGCTTCACGATAGAAGGAGCCAGCCTAACCACAGATTTTAGACTTAGCGTTGGATGCCCCTCCCGCCACAACAGTGCAAGTTGGTCTCCGGGATAAATAAGATCAGGATTGGCAATGTTTGAGTTAATTTGCCATAAAAGCGGCCACTTCCAAGGGCTGTCGAGATACAAGGCAGAGATATCCCATAAGGTATCCTCTTTCATGACAGTATAAATGTCTGGAGCATCGGGCTTGATAGATAATGGCTCAGCTTGCCCACTAACCAGATTACCCACTGTGAGTAACATAGCGACTCTTAAACCTCTCCAAATACGTACCATAGCTTTACTCCGAATAACCAACCTAGCTCGGCGATATTCCCTGTTCGTCTGACGGCTAACAACATAAAGAAGCAGCGCAAAAAGCGCATTGATGCTGTCATTTGGGGTGTAAAATGTCTAGAATTGAGCCAACGAGGTTTATCCTGATTCGGCACAGTTCAACATTCGAGTGTATATGTCTGTATTACAAGTATTAACATTCCCAGATGATCGCCTTCGCACCGTAGCAAAGCCGGTAGAAGCCGTGACACCTGAGATTCAAAAGTTCGTTGATGACATGATTGAAACCATGTACGACGAAGAAGGTATTGGTCTGGCAGCAACCCAGGTCGATTTCCACCAGCGCATCGTTGTTATCGATATTTCTGAAACCCGCGATCAACCTATGGTTCTGATTAACCCAGAAATCCTAGAGAAACGCGGTGAAGATGGCATTGAAGAAGGCTGTCTTTCTGTTCCTGGGGCGCGAGCGCTTGTACCACGTGCAGCAGAGGTGTCAGTGAAAGCTCTTAACCGTGATGGTGAAGAGTACACATTTGAAGCTGACGACCTATTAGCCATTTGTGTCCAGCACGAACTTGATCACTTAGAAGGCAAACTGTTTGTTGATTACCTTTCGCCTTTAAAACGTAAGCGTATTCAAGACAAACTGGCTAAGATCAAGCGCTTCAATGAAAAGCACGTAAGCAAAGCCTAAGCGCAAATAAAAGAGAAGGAAGGTACTTTGAGCAAACCTTTGAAAATTGTTTTTGCTGGTACTCCGGATTTCGCCGCCCGTCACTTGGCGGCGTTGTTGTCTTCGGAGCATGATGTCATTGCCGTATATACTAACCCCGACCGACCTGCAGGTCGTGGCAAGAAGCTTGCAGCGCCACCAGTAAAGCAACTAGCCCTTAAGCATGACATTCCTGTTTATCAGCCAGAAAACTTTAAATCTGATCAAGCCAAACAAGAACTTGCAGATTTAAACGCAGATATCATGGTCGTTGTTGCTTACGGTATGCTACTTCCGCAGGCTGTACTTGATACGCCAAAACTAGGCTGTATTAACGTTCATGGCTCGATTCTGCCACGCTGGCGTGGTGCAGCACCTATTCAACGCTCAATTTGGGCGGGAGATGCAGAAACTGGTGTGACGATTATGCAAATGGATATCGGTTTAGATACTGGTGATATGCTAAAAGTCGCCACTTTGCCAATTGAAGCGACCGACACCAGTGCATCTATGTACGAAAAACTAGCCGAGCTTGGCCCGCAAGCATTGGTTGAATGTCTAGCAGATATCGCACTAGGTACTGCAGTTGCAGAGAAACAAGACGATGCCCTAGCTAACTACGCGAAAAAGTTAAGCAAAGAAGAGGCTCGTATTGACTGGAACGACAATGCTGTTCATATCGAACGCTGTGTTCGTGCATTCAGCCCTTGGCCAATGAGCCACTTTGTCGCAGCTGATAACAGCATCAAAGTTTGGCAAAGTCGTGTCGATGAACAAACGACAACTCAACCAGCAGGCACTATCCTGCGTACGGATAAAAGCGGTATCTACATTGCCACTGGCAACGGCGTGCTGGTTTTAGAGCAGCTACAGGTGCCTGGAAAGAAAGCGATGTCTGTTCAAGATATCCTGAACTCACGCGCTAGTTGGTTTGAAGTGGGCACTCAGCTCACTTAACACTTATCCCGCAAGGGAAACGTACATTTTGAGGGTGGAGACACCCTCCCTTAATTTAAGGTATTCACTATGAATGTTCGCGCTGCGGCTGCTAACGTCCTTTTTCAAGTGGTCGATAAAGGCCAATCTCTTTCACACGCTTTGCCAGCGGCTCAAAAGACGATAAGACCACGAGACCACGCTCTGCTACAAGAGATCTGCTACGGCTGTCTACGTTACTTACCTCGCTTAGAGTCGATCACCAATGAGCTGATGGACAATCCACTAAAAGGGAAAAAGCGCGTATTCCACCATTTAATTCTGGTGGGTATTTATCAGCTCAGCTTTATGCGCATTCCGGCTCATGCAGCGGTTGCCGAAACGGTTGAAGGAACAAAAACATTACGTGGTCCAAGCCTACGCGGATTAATCAATGCTGTGTTACGTAGCTATTTACGTGACCAAGAAGCATTAGACGAAAAAGCAACAAGCCACAGTGCGGGCAAATATGGCCACCCAAATTGGTTGCTGAAAATGCTGCAAGAGAGCTACCCACAACAGTGGGAGCAATTGGTTGAAGCCAACAACAGCAAAGCACCGATGTGGTTACGTGTAAACCGTCAGCACCACAGCCGTGATGAGTATCTTGAACGACTAAAAGATGAAAACATTGAATTCAGTATTCATCCTGAAGCTGACGATGCCATAAAATTGGCTTCACCATGTGACGTTACCCTACTGCCTGGTTTTAGCCGTGGTTGGGTATCTGTCCAAGATGCGGCAGCACAACTATCGGTTGACTACCTACAACCACAAGATGGTGAACTTATTCTCGATTGCTGCGCGGCCCCAGGTGGAAAAACCGCACACATTCTAGAGCACACAGAAGACACTGAAGTCGTTGCTATCGATAGCGACGCGAAAAGACTCGATCGTGTTTACGATAATTTAGAACGTTTGCAATTACGTGCAGATGTCATTTGTGGTGACGCACGCTACCTACAAGAGTGGTGGCAAGGTGAGAAGTTTGACCGTATTCTGCTTGATGCTCCTTGTTCAGCAACGGGGGTGATCAGACGCCACCCAGACATTAAGTGGTTGCGTCGCGCTGATGATATCGAAGCTTTAGCTGAGCTACAAAGCGAAATTTTAGATGCCATGTGGCAACAACTAAAACCAGGCGGCACCTTGGTTTATGCAACATGTTCTATTACACCGCAAGAAAACACAGAGCAAGTCAAAGCTTTCTTGGCTCGCACTGCTGATGCCGAGTTGCAAGGCTCTAAGCCCGATAACCCAGGCCGTCAGATTTTACCTGGAGAAGAGGATATGGATGGCTTCTATTACGCTGTCCTAACCAAGAAAGCGTAATGTGTTATGGCGATGACGAGAGTTATCACCATTTGAGTAGTTAAGCGAGATTAGTGTATGAAAATCATCATCCTTGGTGCTGGTCAGGTTGGCGGCACACTAGCGGAAAATCTAGTTGGCGAAAACAATGACATCACTATTGTTGACCGCAATTCAGATCGTCTGCGCGAGCTGCAAGATAAATACGACTTACGGGTTGTTAACGGCTATGCCAGTCACCCAGACGTATTGAGAGAAGCGGGTGCTCAAGATGCCGACATGTTGGTCGCGGTAACCAATATGGATGAAACGAATATGGCGGCCTGCCAGGTCGCCTTTACGCTATTTAACACACCAAATCGTATTGCGCGTATTCGCTCACCTCAGTACTTATCAGCAAAAGAAGCCCTCTTTCAATCCGGTGCTGTCCCCGTTGATCACCTGATAGCACCTGAAGAGCTAGTTACTAGCTATATTGAGCGCCTGATTCAATACCCTGGCGCACTGCAAGTGGTGAGCTTTGCCGAACAGAAAGTCAGTTTGGTTGCGGTAAAAGCCTACTATGGTGGTCCACTTGTCGGCAATGCACTCTCGGCGCTACGTGAACATATGCCACATATCGACACGCGCGTGGCTGCTATCTTTCGCCAAGGTCGACCAATTCGACCACAAGGGACCACTATCATCGAAGCGGATGATGAGGTCTTTTTTGTTGCTGCCAGTAACCACATTCGCTCAGTGATGAGCGAACTTCAGCGTCTAGAAAAACCATATCGCCGCATTATGATTGTCGGTGGTGGTAACATCGGTGCTGGTCTAGCGCGACGTTTAGAGCAACTCTATAGTGTTAAACTGATTGAGCACAGCTACCAACGAGCTGAACAGCTCTCTGAAAAACTAGAGAATACCATTGTATTCTGTGGCGATGCTGCCGATCAGGAGTTACTTGCAGAAGAGAATATCGATCAGGTCGATGTCTTTATTGCCCTAACCAACGAAGATGAAACCAATATCATGTCCGCCATGCTCGCCAAACGTATGGGAGCAAAGAAAGTAATGGTACTTATCCAGCGTGGGGCGTATGTCGATTTAGTACAGGGCGGGGTGATTGATGTTGCGATCTCGCCACAGCAGGCAACCATTTCGGCACTACTGACTCACGTTCGTCGTGCAGACATCGTCAACGTATCATCACTGCGCCGCGGGGCAGCAGAGGCAATTGAGGCAATCGCTCACGGCGATGAAACAACCTCCAAGGTTGTCGGTCGTGCGATTGGTGATATAAAGCTACCACCAGGCACCACAATTGGTGCTATTGTACGCGGTGAAGAGGTGCTTATTGCCCACGATCGCACCGTTATCGAACAAGATGACCATGTGGTGATGTTCTTAGTCGACAAGAAGTACGTTCCTGACGTCGAAGCCCTATTCCAACCGAGTCCGTTCTTCCTTTAGGCAAGGGTTATGGTCAATTTTCGTCCTGTACTGTTTGTGATCGGGCTAGTGTTATCAAAACTGGCCCTATTCATGTATGTCCCCACCTTGGTGGCTTTTATCACCGGCACTTCTGGTTTTTTGGAGTTTGGTCAGGCTGTCTTGATCACTCATATTGCCGCTTTTGCCTGCCTGAGCATCGGTCGTACTAAAAAATTTAAGCTCAGTGTGCGGGATATGTTCCTTATCACCAGTTTGGTATGGACAATTGCTAGCGCCTTTGCTGCCTTACCCTTTGTTTTTATCAACCATATTAGCTTCACCGATGCTTACTTTGAGACCATGTCCGGTATTACCACCACTGGGTCTACAGTATTGAGTGGCCTCGACAATATGGCCCCAAGTATTTTACTATGGCGCTCAATACTGCAATGGTTAGGTGGGATCGGCTTTATTGTCATGGCAGTAGCGGTGCTGCCCATGCTTAACGTGGGTGGTATGAAGTTGTTCCATACCGAATCTTCCGACTGGTCAGATAAAAGTAGTCCGAGAGCCAAAACGGTGGCTAAAAACATTGTCGCAGTTTACTTATCGCTCACCGGATTATGCATTATTGGCTACCTTATCACAGGTATGAATCTATTTGAGGCGATCAACCACGCCTTTACCACCCTATCAACGGGCGGCTACTCCACTTCAGATGGTTCAATGAACCATTTCTCTAATGGCGCACACTGGATTGCCACCCTGTTTATGTTCTTAGGTGGTCTGCCATTCTTGCTATTCGTTGCGGCAGTCAGAAAGCGACGCCTTGATCAACTACTCAAAGACGCACAAGTGCGCGGATTTAGTTATCTGTTTCTGTTTAGTAGCTTGATTATTGCCGCTTGGTTGGTTATCCGAGATGGTTATGCGGTTTTGGATGCACTGCGTGTTTCTATGTTCAACATTGTTTCGGTCGTAACAACAACGGGCTTTGGCTTAGAAGACTTCACAGCTTGGGGCGCTCTACCAACCACTCTGTTTGCGTTTCTGATGATGGCAGGAGCCTGTTCTGGGTCAACGGCGGGCGGTATCAAGATCTTCCGCTTCCAAATTGCATTAACCCTTCTTAACAAGCAAATGATGAAACTAATTCATCCATCAGGTGTGTTTGTTCAGCGTTATAACCAACGCCCTGTCAATGACGATATTGTCCGTTCTGTGGTAGCTTTTGGTCTGACATTTTTTATCACCATCATTGCAATTGCAGGTGGCTTAAGTGCCATGGGACTCGATCCGATTACCAGTATTTCAGGATCGATTACGGCAGTCGCCAATGTTGGACCAGGCATGGGAGCGGTGATCGGCCCAACTGGAAATTTCGCTCCACTACCTGATGCAGCGAAATGGCTACTTAGCCTAGGCATGCTAATGGGAAGGCTCGAAATCCTAACCTTATTAGTACTATTTTTCCCCGCCTTTTGGCGACGTTAAGGAACAATGATGAAACCGACCTTTGGATTACTTTTCTTAATCGCGAGCACAATGAGCTACGCCTCTCAAACCGTAACTCTGGAAGATGGGCGCCAAGTTCAGCTCAATGATGACTTTACATGGCAGTACATCTCAGCTTCTGATCCGGTTTCAATCAATGAGAGCGAAACAACACTACCTGCTCAAGTTGCCATTCCTGTGATTGAGAAAAAAACAGCGACTGTCGTGCAGGTCAATAACGATAAACCAACCTTGCAACTTTCTGACTCTGGTGTCGAAGTATTGCTTGGTGCTGCCAAATATCAGTCTGGTCAGCTTATCATTCCAACATCTCTCACCAACCAAAGTTCGCAATCCGTAGTCCTAGTGGAAATCGAAGTCGAACTGATAACAGCCTCTGCCAATACTAAGCAAAACGTCAAGATATGGACTTCTATTAAGCGTATGGCCGATACCTATCTAAGACCACAACAAGCGGTGATAGGTAAACCAATTTCATTCGACGTTGAAAAAGAACAGCACTATCAAATTAATGCTCAAATTATTAATATCGAAACCCGTTAAACCGGATCGACATAGAGATAAATAGCAAAGAAGTGACAAGCGCATCCCGCTAAGACAAACCCGTGCCAAATTGCATGATTGTAAGGGATGCGTTTTGCAACATAGAAGATTACACCGAGCGAATAGATAACCCCGCCAGCCGCAAGTAACGTGAGTCCCTCTACCGATAAGTTCATCGCTAATTGATAAATCACAATCAAAGATAGCCAACCCATGGTCAGATACGTCACGAGCGAAAGCTTTTTAAAACGATAAACAAAAGCTAACTTCATAATGATGCCAAACAGAGCAATGCTCCAAATCACCACCATCAAGCCGATCGCTAATGGTGTGCGTAAACTCACTAGCAAAAAAGGCGTGTAGCTACCAGCTATCAACAAATAGATCGCACAATGGTCAAAGGTTTTCAGTGCTCGTTTGGCTCGTTTATACGGAATCGCGTGATAAAGCGTTGATGCCAAAAACAGTACTATCATGCTGCTGCCATAAATGCTCATACTGGTGATGGTCAGAAGGTCAGCATTGCTCTCGGTCGATTTGAGCAATAGCAATACCAAGCCAACAATACTCAGTACCATACCCAGAGCATGAGTTAGCGTATTGGCGAACTCTTCTTTGGCGCTATATTCAACGGGACGATTAGCAGACATGCGTGCCCTACTCTGAGTAAAAATGGAATAATTACTCAAGAGTATGGCACATTAAGCTTACACTTGTAAGCTGAAAGTTTTTTAATTTTTGGTCACGAATGCGCATCCAAATAAGCAATGACTTGTGCCCCAGCCTCTTGCGCTGAAGTATGCAGCGGTATTTCCAATTGACGCTTCAAATCACCTATGCCCAATAGGCTGGCTAACATGCCTCTTGCTCCTTCGCGATGGCGATCGATCTCAAACCACATTTGCAGTTTGTCATCAGTTCGAAACGCCACCACCTCAAGCTCTCGCCAACGACCGTGAAAAGGCCCTGTAGTTGGAACAAACTCGAACTCCTGGACAAATGGCATAGCAAAACCACTTACCTCTTCACACTCTACCTGACGAATACGCAAACCTTGCCCTTCAAGAGCAGTGAAAATACCATCAAGTAACGGATCTGGTCTAACGGTTAAAATGTCTTTGTCCGTTGGGTCTTTCGCCATCGCAATGTCTAATCCTGTTTCAAGCCATACCTTAGAATCACCTATCGTAACTGGCGTATTCCACGGCACATCAAGCTCAATTTCAAAGTCACGCGTTTCACTAGGATTAATGGTAAAGGCGTAAGGCAGTGACCACTTGGCCAATGCATAGCTCGCAGGGACCCGACGCATACGACCAGCATTGTGCTTATCCTTATCAGGGTTAGCTGGCACTTCTTTGATGTAACGGCAGTAGAGCTTCAAATCAATATTGTCGATC
Source organism: Vibrio sp. VPAP30 (assembly GCF_001188205.1). Classification (NCBI taxonomy): domain Bacteria; kingdom Pseudomonadati; phylum Pseudomonadota; class Gammaproteobacteria; order Vibrionales; family Vibrionaceae; genus Vibrio; species Vibrio sp. VPAP30. Next base: position 62,669 of record NZ_LBLS01000025.1, on the reverse strand, counting down.
TCTTGCGCTGTCGAGCCACCATAGACGTGAATAGTGATATTCACTTTCTGCCCTGGATAAAGAACTTCTTGCTGCAACACGGAATCAACCTTTGCCGATCCAATACCAAAACTGGCCAGGGTTTTCTTAAATAACGACATCAACACCTCCTTGGCACACATGAGACCATTAACTTGTTTTCATATTAATCTGGTTTGCTGTCTCACTACTACAGATATCTTCACATAATTGTAGCGAATCACAATCGATTATATATCGATCAATCCGACTGATAATGCTAATCTATTTATTGATATGCGTGCATATCAGAATTCCTAATTAATTGTTCGGATTGGCGAGAGCCAGAAGAGCCAAACTTCAGCAATGAAGTGCAACTCATAATTAATTAGGCCATTACATTGGCAATGGATATGCCTGACAGTTAGGTAACTGAATGCGCCCAACAACAGTCAGGTTTTCGCACACAAATCGTAGTGCGATGCGCCGCCGTAGTGGATTTATTTCTGCTCCAGTGGCAAAAAAGTCAGCTCCAGCAATGACTTTGGTAGAGAAGACAGCCGTTATGGCCACAGCTCCTGCTAAAGTTATCAAGGCAGCTTAATTAAAAAGCGCAGCGCTGACTGCGCTTTTTTCTTACCTTCATTTCATCTATTTGTTACCTTTAGCAGCAAATCATTATAAAGATTGTGGAGAAAGCCGATGAAATGTCACCGTATTGAGGAGCTATTGGAGCTACTTGAGCCTGAATGGCAAAAAGATCAGGAACTTAACCTGCTACAGATGATCATTAAGCTCGCTCATGAAGCAGGCTATGAAGGTAAACTAGAAGATCTTACAGACGATGTTCTGATTTACCACCTCAAAATGCGTAACAGTGGCAAAGATGAAATGATTCCTGGTCTAAAAAAAGACCAAGAAGATGACTTTAAAACAGCGATTTTGCGTGCCCGTGGTCTGATTGACTAGCACCGACCCGTTTTATTGAAAGCGACCTTTGGTCGCTTTTTTTATGTCCATTTAGTAGCAAAGTCAGAAACTGTTAGGTCATTTATTTATAGAACTGTACTGATCTTTGTTGTTAAAGGTTGATAGCCTTAAAGAAATGAAAATGTTATTGCGTATATAATCGCCGTCCATAAGAATTTACTAAAATAGTATTCTCAGATAATAAGTAGCAATGTTTTTAGAGTGAGAGCAATAGAAATCTCACCGTTTAGCTCAAGAAGGAAGCGCAATGAGTCAGGATAAAATCGATATCAAAGATGTGACTCCCAAGACCTTTAACCCCAAAACTCATAAAACCAAAGGAGACAGGTTCAATCCAAGCAACCAAATCTATGTACGTGAAAGTAAAGGAACCTTTCAGAAACTACGTCGCTATGGCGGTTGGTTCTTGTTGGTCTTTTTCGCTCTTATCCCTTGGATTCCCTACGGCGAGCGCCAAGCTATCTTACTCGACTTCGGCAATCAGCAGTTTAACTTTTTCGGCACCACACTATATCCGCAGGACTTAACCCTACTTGCGCTGTTGTTTATGATCGCCGCCTTTGGTCTGTTTTTCCTTACCACTTTCTTAGGCCGTGTCTGGTGTGGTTACTTATGTCCGCAGACTGTGTGGACCTTTATGTATATTTGGTTCGAAGAAAAGCTTGAGGGCAGCGCCAACAAACGTCGCAAGCAAGATTCAGGCAAGCTCACTGCCAATCTAGCTATGCGCAAGGGTGTTAAACACTTGGCTTGGTGGGCAATTGCTCTTGCTACAGGCTTCACCTTTACCGGGTACTTTGTGCCAATTAAAGACCTAGTGGTTGGCTTCTTCACCTTTGACGCTGAGTTCTGGCCTGTGTTCTGGGTATTATTCTTTGCAGGTTGTACTTACGCTAATGCTGGCTGGATGCGATCGATTATGTGTATTCACATGTGCCCATACGCTCGCTTCCAATCGGCCATGTTCGACAAAGATACCTTTATTGTTGGTTACAACAGCCAGCGTGGTGAATCGCGAGGGCCACGTTCTCGCAAAGCCGATCACAAAGCACTCGGCCTTGGTGACTGTATTGACTGTGACCTGTGTGTTCAGGTTTGCCCAACCGGTATCGATATCCGTGATGGCCTACAGTATGAATGTATTAACTGTGGTGCTTGTATTGATGCGTGTGACAAAACCATGGATCGCATGGGCTATGAAAAAGGCTTAATCAGCTACACCACGGAGCACCGCCTCTCTGGCAAGCATACTAAGGTCGCGCGTCCAAAACTGCTCGGTTATGGCGCGGTACTGCTAGTGATGATTGGCTTGTTCTTTGTTCAGGTTGCCAGTGTCGACCCGGCAGGTTTGAGCGTTCTTCGTGACCGTAATCAGTTGTTCAGAGTCAATGGCTTAGGTGAAGTAGAGAATACCTACACCCTGAAAATAATTAATAAAACTCAGCAAGACCAAGAGTACAAACTCAGTGTTGAAGGTCTGACCGACGCTTCTTGGTATGGTAAACAGACCATTCAAGTTGAACCTGGTGAAGTACTTAACCTGCCAATGAGTTTAGGCGTCAATCCTGACAATCTCAGCTCTCCTGTTTCAACAATTCAGTTTATACTGTCCGATAGCGAAGACTTCACGATTGAAGTAGAAAGCCGCTTTATCAAAAAGCTTTAAGCGCCCTACTCACAGATATGGAAAGAGGCTCAGCAATGAGCCTCTTTTATTTTATGACACAGCAAGCCTTTAACTTTGATGCGTTAACGCCTGATTTTATGTGGTATGCCCTCGAAAGCATTGGTATTCGAGCGGAATCTGGATTTCTGGCCCTTAACAGCTATGAAAACCGCGTCTACCAATTTACCGATGAAGAGCGGCAACGTTATGTGGTTAAGTTTTATCGTCCCGAGCGTTGGAGCTTAGAACAAATTCAAGAGGAACATGACTTTACCCTTGAACTGATTGAGTCTGAGATCCCCGTTGCTCCACCTGTAATTATTAACGGTCAAACTCTCCACCAATACCAAGGCTATCTGTTTGCCCTATTTGCAAGTGTTGGTGGGCGCCAGTTTGAAGTCGATAACCTAGAGCAACTCGAAGGGGTTGGGCGCTTTTTGGGTCGCATTCATAAAGTTGGCTCGAAGCAAGTATTCCAACACCGTCCTACCATCGGGCTCGAAGAATACGTCTATCAGCCGCGCAAGTTACTGGAGCAATCTCAGTTTATCCCAATGCATTTAGAGAACGCTTTTTTCAACGATCTCGATTTGCTGATTAAGTCTCTGGAAAACCATTGGAATGATTCTACTGACTTAATTCGTCTGCATGGTGATTGTCATCCGGGCAATATTCTTTGGCGCGATGGCCCTATGTTTGTCGACCTTGATGATTCACGCAATGGTCCGGCGATCCAAGATTTGTGGATGCTGCTTAATGGTGAGCGTGCCGACAAATTGATGCAGCTTGATATCATTTTGGAAGCCTATGGGGAATTTAATGATTTCAATAGCAATCAATTGAAACTAATCGAGCCATTGCGCGGTCTACGTATGGTGCACTATATGGCATGGTTAGCAAAAAGGTGGCACGATCCGGCATTTCCGCTCGCTTTCCCTTGGTTCAATGATCCAAAATACTGGGAGAGTCAGGTACTTGCTTTTAAAGAGCAAATTTCGACACTGGATGAACCCCCACTTTCACTCATGCCACAGTGGTAAGAAAATCGACAATATGGAGTCAAGAATGAAAAAGCTGTTTGCACTAGTCGCCACATTGATGTTGAGCCTATCCGCTCACGCAGCGCAGTTTACCGAAGGTCAGCACTACAAGGTGCTAGACTTAGAAGCATCAAAAAAACCAATGGTGACTGAGTTTTTCTCTTTCTACTGTCCACACTGTAATAGCTTCGAGCCAATTATGGCGCAGCTAAAGACCAAGCTACCTAAAGACGCTAAGTTCCTGAAGAACCATGTCTCTTTTATGGGTGGAAGTATGGGTGAGTCGATGAGTAAAGCTTACGCAACCATGATCGTACTCAAAGTCGAAGACAAAATGACACCGATACTGTTTAATCGTATTCACAACATGCGTAAGGCTCCCAAAAATGATCAGGAGCTACGTCAGATCTTCTTAGATGAAGGTGTTGATGCGAAGAAGTTTGATGCTGCCTTTAACGGTTTTGCGGTAGATTCCATGGTTCGCCGCTTCGACAAACAGTTTAAAAACAGTGGCTTATCTGGTGTTCCAGCGCTTATTGTTAATAACAAGTACCTAGTCGAAGCCAGCTCAATCAAATCAATGGATGAGTACTTTGCGCTAGTCAACTACTTGCTAACTTTGAAGTAAGCAACCAAATACAAGTAAAGGGAGCAAGCGCTCCCTTTTTTAATCTTATGTTTGTACGGTCTGCTGATCTAATTACTTATCTTGGTGCACTTGTTTTAGCAACTGATCTTTTTCCTGCCAAACATTGCCTAACCATTGCTGGAACTGGCGTTTATAGGGCTTATCATTAAAGTAATCACCCTGAACTTGCTCATCAACTGGCAGGACTTTAGTGCGAACAACTATCTTAGTCACTCTTCCCATCAGGGCATCCTTAAACGGCTTATCTGTATTTTCAGGGTAAGCCAGTGTGACATCAATGATACTGTCAAACTGATCGCCCATAGCTGCCAAAGTATAGGCGATACCACCTGTTTTAGGCTGGAGAAGATACTGGTAGCCAGCTTTACTCATGCGCTGCTTTTCTTCAGTAAAACGCGTTCCCTCAACATAGTTAACAACTGTGGTTGGCGTATGTTTGAACTTAGCACATGAACGACGAGTAGTTGCCAGGTCCTGGCCGCGTTTTTCTGGATGACGAATCAGATATTCACGCGAGTAACGGCGCATAAAGGGCATATCCAGTGCCCAACAAGCCATGCCAATAAAAGGGACATACAGTAACTGCTGCTTTAAAAAGAACTTAGGCATAGGAATACGATCTTTGAACACGCAACACAGTACCACAATATCTGTCCAGCTAAGGTGGTTACTGATCATTAAGTACCAACCATCTTTTTGCAGTTCATCACCACCTTGAATATCCCACTCAATTCGGTTCGAAACGTTGAGAATGGTAGAGTTTACCGTCGCCCAAAGCCACATAATCTTATTGGCAAACTGGGTACCTTTTGCTTTAAGTGCAGTACCCGGCAAAACAAACTTTAAAATGGCCACAATACAAATTGCAATCGAGCAAAATGCTGAGTTTAAGATGACCAAACTAATATTCAGTACAAGGAGTAAATGTGCCAACATACGCTTTATAAGTGAGACTTAATTAAAAATTTATAAACATTCATTTATGAATAATAAGACAGCGTGTAATTATACAAGCCATTGGAAAGTTTGAAACTAATCTAACTATGGTCAGAGTTGTTTACTCGCTCTTCGACCTAAAGGCAATCAGTCACTAGGTTTACACCATGGAGAACACATAATGACACCAAAACAAACCCTTATCGCTTTTGCTGTATTGAGCACAACGCCTGCTATGGCACAACTCTCTGATTCAGCAGGGCTCAGCGGTGAGATTTCACTAAGCTCAGGTTATACCTCAACGACGTCGAACTTTAATACCGACGCCAACGCCACCATTAGCGACAACAGCCAAAAAGGTGAGAGTGATAGTAATGTTATGGTGTTTCCTTTAGGTAGCCTTGCCTACACCTTCGGTAGCCAACTCGACAAACAGTTCTATGTTGGTACATCGCGTGAAGATATTGCTGTCGGTACATTAGCGTTAGAAATAGGTTATAAGCAACAACTGGCCAATGGAACAGTGATTGATGCCTCTTTCCTACCGACCATTATGTCGGGTGAGACCTGGGCTGATCCATTCCAAACTAACTCTGCGCGTAGCGTCACCGACGAAAAAGGTAATGCTTATCGTGTCAAATTTAGCAATATAGCTAACTCTGGATTTAGTCTAGATACCGCATACGCGGCAAAAGATATCGAGAATGAGCGCTCTGGATTAGACTCTGATTATGTATCGTCAGCAGGCTTACTCGAACGAGATGCTACATCGATTTATGTAAAAGGTGATTATAAGCTGCACCTCGATCGCGCTACCTTCTTAGTTCCATCCCTCACTTACATTAAAACTGATGCCGACGGCGATGCTAACTCTCTCACCTCTTGGGGCGGCGAGCTTTCGCTATTTAAAGTCATCAATCATCATCAATTCGCACTTACTGCAGGCTACACCAGTAAAAGCTATGATGCTTCACACCCTATCTACAGCAAGGTTCGTGAAGATGACGATTTTAGCTTATTCGCCGCATACGAGTATCAACAGTTTATGGGCTGGCAAAACTGGTCATTAATCTCGTTTGCTGGCTATAGTCAGAGCGACTCAAACATCGATTTTTACGACGAAGATCAGATGATTTTCTCGGTAGGTGTTAACTACAAGTTCTAATTTCACTAGCCCGCAATATGCGGGCTATTTTTATACTGCCTGCGCGGTCAACTGGCGCAGCAATCTATCCATGGCGCGATAACCTAATGCTTCCGCAATATGATTACGTTCAATATGGCTTGCCCCCTCTAAGTCAGCAATAGTACGCGCAACCTTAATGATCCGGTGGTAAGCACGAATCGATAGACCTAATCGATGCAATGCGGTTTCCAAAAATTGAGCATCTTGCTTATGCAGTGGACAATAACGTTCTATTTCTCGACTGCCGAGCAAAGCATTAACTTTACTCGCCCGTGACAGCATTTTCTCTCTTGCCACTAGCACTCTCTTACGCACAATCTGGCTAGACTCTCCCCTTTCACCACCTTCAGCTAATGTCCCCTTTGGTAACGCAGGGATTTCCAGCGACATATCAAAACGATCAAGTAATGGACCAGATAAACGGCTTAAATAACGCAGAATAGTTTGCGGATTGGCTCGCGATTGGTTGCCTTCATAATAACCTGTTGGGCTTGGATTAAGCGCGCCAACCAATTGAAACCTTGCAGGAAAACGAGTCTTACCTTGCGCGCGGGAGATAATGATCTCCCCTGACTCTAGCGGTTCTCGCAGTGAATCTAACACTTTGCGTTCAAATTCGGGCATTTCATCAAGAAACAATAACCCATTGTGAGCCAGTGAGATCTCCCCCGGTCTTGGTATTGAACCGCCGCCAACTAAAGCTGCCATTGAACTTGAATGATGCGGGGCGCGAAAAGGACGCTGCTTCCAGTTGTGGGCATTGATTTCTTGTTGAGTGAGCGAGGCCACCGAGGCAGATTCTAGAGCCTCGCTATCCGACATATCAGGCAATAAGTCGCACAAACGCGACGCAAGCATGGTTTTGCCAGTACCAGGAGGACCAAGAAAAAGCAGGTTGTGATTGCCCGCCGCTGCAATCTCCAACGCCCGCTTGCCTTGTTGCTGACCAATAATGTCTTGCAGATCCCGCAGGCTACTCGGCTCTGCACTCACTTGCGCTGTCTGATGGAGTGAAAGTTTGTTCTGACCACATAAATCAGCACATACTTCGAGTAGACTTTGCGCTGATTTGTGTCTCTCGGCGCCCACTAAAGCGGCCTGATCACCGTTATGGTGAGGCACCACTAGGCTACGCTGGGCACGATTAGCCGCCAATGCTGCTGGTAACACCCCTTTTACCCTTCTTAACTCACCCGACAACGCAAGCTCTCCTACAAACTCCTGATCGCTAAGTTCATTAACAGGAATTTGCTCAGAAGCTGCCAAAATGCCCAATGCGATAGGTAGGTCGAAGCGGCCACCTTCTTTTGGCAAATCAGCCGGGGCGAGGTTGACCGTGATACGTTTAGCTGGAAATTCAAAACGTGAGTTGATGATGGCACTACGCACCCTATCGCGTGACTCTTTTACCGTGGTTTCGGGTAGTCCAACCAAAGTGAATCCCGGCATGCCGTTACTAATATGCACTTCAACCGTAACTTCAGGTGCTTCGACCCCGACACAGGCTCGGCTATGAATGATGGCTAAACCCATACTAGGCTCACTATTTGCTTGTACATTATTTATCCCCCTGATAGTTCATCTATTTTGTTATCAAGGTTGTTATATAGCGTGGCAAGATGCTGAAAGAATGTGAAAAAAGAATGACTTTTTGCTTGTCATGCAGCGGAATTGTATGTTACCACTAGAGACGCAAACATTTTCGTGCCCTATTCGGCATAAATAACTAAAGAAATAACAATGAATTTTAACGCCCGCACTAACGCACTGATTGTCCTGATTATCGTGGTCATTATTGACACCGCGCGGGGTAGAGTGGGCGAAAAATAACCACAGATTCAAAAAAACCCCCGCACTGAAAAGTCCGGGGGTTTTTTACAATTAGCACGCTGAAAAATTGGCAGACATTAAATAAAGCTCAGAAAACAAGAGCCGTAGGAAGAATGGGAGCGCACATGACGTGCAACACAACACAAGATAAGAATATGCGTAAAGGGGGCTCACAATGACAGGTGCCGAGTTAGTCGTTGCTGCCCTTAAGCAGCAAGGAATTAAAACTGTATTTGGTTACCCAGGCGGTGCCATCATGCCAATTTACGATGCCCTCTATGATGGTGGCGTCGAGCACATTCTATGTCGACATGAGCAAGGCGCTGCAATGGCGGCGATAGGTATGGCTCGCTCAACTCAAGACGTCGCCGTTTGTATGGCAACCTCGGGCCCTGGAGCAACCAATTTAGTAACGGGTCTAGCAGATGCCTTTATGGACTCTGTCCCGCTAGTTGCAATCACAGGCCAGGTCGCAAGTTCTCACATCGGGACTGACGCTTTCCAAGAGATCGATGTCATCGGTATGTCGCTAGCCTGTACTAAGCACAGTTATCTAGTTACAGATATCAATGAACTGGCACCAACCCTAGCCGAAGCATTTGAAGTCGCAAAAGCAGGTCGCCCAGGTCCTGTTATTGTTGATATCGCAAAAGATGTGCAGCTTGGACAAGCTCCTGTAAATCTTCTTCCTCCGGTTTCACCGCCAGCAATGCCAGTTGCAAACCAAGATGATATCGCTAAGGCTCAAGAGCTGCTTTCTCAAAGCACCCGCCCAGTGCTTTATGTCGGTGGCGGAGTACAGCTTGGTCACGCAACTGATTCGGTTAGAGAATTCTTACGTTTAAATCCGATGCCTTCAGTAAGTACCCTTAAAGGCCTAGGTACTATTGAACGTCATGACGCTCACTATCTAGGTATGCTCGGCATGCACGGCACTAAAGCCGCTAACCTAGTTGTCCAAGAATGTGATTTGCTGATTGCTGTTGGTGCGCGTTTTGATGACCGAGTAACAGGCAAACTCGACACCTTCGCGCCAAACGCTAAGGTAATCCATATTGATATCGACGCTGCTGAGATTCACAAACTTCGCCAAGCTAATGCACCTGTTCGCGGGGAAATCCCCACCGTTCTTCCTCAGTTAGAGCTAACCCAAGATATTACACCTTGGGTTAAACACAGTGAGAGTCTGCGCAGCGGATTCAAATGGCGTTACGACCACCCGGGCGATCTTATCTATGCTCCTGGTCTACTTAAGCAGCTATCTGATCTTATGCCCGACACTTCGATTGTTTCTACCGATGTTGGTCAACACCAAATGTGGGCAGCTCAGCACATTCAGCCACGCGAACCACAAAACTTCATTACCTCTGCTGGCCTAGGTACGATGGGCTTTGGTCTACCTGCTGCAATGGGTGCTGCGGTTGCTCGACCTGATGATCAGTCTATTCTTATCACAGGTGATGGTTCATTTATGATGAACATCCAAGAGCTAGGTACGCTGAAGCGCCGTCAAATTCCGGTGAAAGTGGTGCTACTTAACAACCAACGTTTAGGCATGGTTCGCCAATGGCAATCACTTTTCTTTGATGGTCGCCATAGTGAAACCATCCTTGATGACAACCCTGATTTTGTAATGTTAGCTAAAGCCTTTGATATCCCTGGAAAAACGATCACCAAGAAAGAAGAAGTTGAGCCAGCTCTTAAAGAAATGCTAGAAAGTAAAACATCATACTTGCTTCATGTTCTAATCGACGAAGAAGAAAACGTATGGCCGCTTGTACCACCTGGTGCATCAAACAGTGACATGCTGGAGAATACCTAACATGGAAAGATATCTAATCGACATCAAAGCGGACGACAAGCCAGTACTGTTGGAACGTGTTCTTCGCGTAGTACGTCATCGTGGATTTACGGTTAAGCAAGTCGCTGGGACACAAAACCACGCAAGCAAAATCGCCAGCGTTGAAATCATCGTTGACAGTGATCGCCCTATTTCATTTCTCACCAACCAAATAGAGAAGCTTTGGGACGTGCGCACTGTTGAGGTCACGCAGATTGCAAGTGACGAACTCCCTAATAACAACCTACAACAAAAAATTTGTGCATAAGGAAGACAATAATGGCTACAAAAACAGCAGACTACATTTGGTTTAACGGTAAATTGGTTCCTTGGGCAGAGGCAAACGTGCATGTTTTGACGCATGCAATGCACTACGGAACTTCTGTATTTGAAGGTGTACGCTGCTACAACACACCAAAAGGACCAATTGTCTTCCGCCATCCAGAGCACGCAAAACGCCTTAAAGATTCAGCAAAGATTTACCGTTTCCCAATTCCTTATACTGTTGAGGAAATCATGGAAGCGACACGCGAAACGCTGCGTCAAAACAAACTCGATAGCGCTTATATCCGTCCACTGGGCTTTATCGGTAACGTTGGCTTAGGTGTGTGCCCACCGGTTGGCACTGAGATGGATCTAATCATCGCGGCTTTCCCTTGGGGCTCTTACCTAGGTGAAGAAGCACTAGAGAAAGGTGTTGATGCGATGATCTCAAGCTGGAATCGCGCGGCACCAAACACTATCCCTACAGCCGCAAAGGCAGGTGGTAACTACCTATCGTCACTACTTGTTGGTGGTGAAGCTCGTCGTCACGGCTACGATGAAGGTATTGCACTCAGTGTTGATGGCTACCTATCTGAAGGTGCTGGCGAAAACATTTTCGTGATTAAAGATGGTGTAATTACCACTCCACCAGCAACAAGCGCAATTCTTCCGGGCATCACTCGCGATTCAATCATGACTATCGCTCGCGATCGCGGTTATGAAGTGCGTGAAGCCAACATTGCGCGTGAAGCGCTTTACCTAGCAGACGAAGTCTTTATGACAGGTACTGCAGCAGAGGTCGTTCCTGTTGCAACTATCGATAAGATTGAAGTCGGCAGCGGCAAACGTGGCCCAATCACCAAAGAGCTCCAAGAAGCTTACTTCGGCCTATTTAATGGCACCACAGAAGATAAATGGGGTTGGCTAGATTACGTTTACCCACAAGACGCAGACAAAGCTTAAAAAGCACCGGCAAATATAGGAAGTAACACAATGCCAAAATATAGATCAGCAACCACAACACACGGACGCAATATGGCCGGTGCACGCGCCTTATGGCGTGCCACGGGCGTTAAAGATGAAGACTTCGGTAAGCCAATCATTGCCGTAGTAAACTCGTTTACTCAATTTGTACCAGGCCACGTACACCTAAAAGACATGGGTCAGTTGGTTGCAGGTGAAATTGAAAAAGCAGGCGGTATCGCTAAAGAGTTCAACACCATCGCAGTAGATGATGGAATCGCGATGGGGCACGGCGGTATGCTTTATTCATTGCCATCACGCGAACTGATTGCCGACTCAGTCGAGTACATGGTTAACGCACACTGTGCCGATGCTATGGTGTGTATCTCAAACTGTGACAAAATCACCCCGGGAATGCTAATGGCGTCAATGCGCCTCAACATTCCGGTAATCTTCGTTTCTGGTGGCCCAATGGAAGCGGGTAAAACCAAGCTTTCTGACCAACTGATCAAACTCGACCTTGTTGATGCAATGATCCAAGGTGCTGACCCGAAAGTATCCGATGAGCAAAGCGAGCAGATTGAGCGCAGCGCATGTCCTACTTGTGGCTCTTGCTCTGGTATGTTCACAGCCAACTCAATGAATTGTCTAACCGAAGCGCTGGGTCTGTCTCAACCAGGTAATGGTTCAATGCTGGCAACACACGCCGACCGCGAAGAGCTATTCATCAATGCTGGTAAGCGTATCGTTGAACTGACGCGTCGTTACTACGAGCAAGATGATGAATCGGCTCTGCCACGTAATATTGCTACTTTCGATGCGTTCGAAAACGCCATGGCACTGGATATCGCAATGGGTGGTTCAACCAACACCATTTTGCACCTACTCGCCGCAGCGCAAGAAGGCGACATTGATTTCGATATGGATGACATTGATCGCCTATCTCGCCAAGTTCCACACCTATGTAAGGTAGCCCCTTCAACTCCGAAGTACCACATGGAAGACGTGCATCGCGCGGGCGGTGTAATGGCGATTCTTGGTGAACTGGATCGTGCAGGCCTACTACACAATGATGCCCGCACTGTGCTTGGTGTTTCGATGGAGGAGCAGCTCGCCAAATACGACATCATTCAAACTGAAGATGAAGACGTACTCAAGTTCTTCCGCGCAGGCCCTGCAGGAATTCGCACCACTAAAGCCTTCTCGCAAGATTGTCGCTGGGACCGCCTTGATGACGACCGTGTCGAGGGTTGTATTCGAACTAAAGATAACGCCTTTAGCCAAGAGGGTGGCCTAGCGGTACTGTCGGGCAACATCGCGCTAGATGGCTGTATTGTTAAGACTGCGGGCGTCGATGAAAGCATCCTTAAGTTCACAGGCCCTGCCGTAGTATTTGAAAGCCAAGAAGATGCGGTTGAAGGCATCTTGGGCGGTAAAGTCAAAGCAGGTGATGTGGTTATTATCCGTTACGAAGGTCCTAAAGGTGGTCCGGGCATGCAAGAAATGCTCTACCCAACCACTTACTTAAAATCTATGGGTCTAGGTAAAGAGTGTGCGCTACTGACTGACGGTCGTTTCTCTGGTGGTACATCGGGGCTTTCAATTGGCCACGCTTCTCCAGAGGCAGCTAACGGCGGTGCAATCGGCTTGGTTAAACAGGGCGACATGATCGCGATTGATATTCCAAACCGTTCCATTTCTTTACAAGTTTCAGAACAGGAACTTGCTGAGCGCCGTGCAAAACAAGACGAGTTAGGCTGGAAACCAGTTGACCGTCAACGTGAAGTTTCATTTGCACTTAAAGCGTACGCAAGTATGGCAACCAGTGCTGACAAAGGTGCAGTACGAGATAAATCTAAGCTAGAGGACTAGCTTATGACTCTGACCAACCAAACTGGCGCAGATTATCTGCGCCAGATATTAAGAGCTCCAGTCTATGAAGTGGCAACAGTAACACCACTTCAGGAAATGCCTCGCCTTGCGGCACGTATTGGTAATAATGTGCAGATCAAACGTGAAGACCGCCAACCGGTTCACTCGTTTAAATTGCGCGGTGCTTACAACATGGTCGCAAGCCTAAGTGATGAGCAAAAAGCAGCGGGGGTTATTGCGGCCTCTGCGGGTAACCACGCTCAAGGTATGGCGCTATCAGGTACTAAACTGGACATCAAGACCACCATAGTAATGCCTAAAACTACTCCAGACATCAAAGTCGAAGCAGTTCGTGGGTTTGGTGGCAACGTTGTATTGCATGGTAGTAACTTTGACGAAGCGAAGGCAGAAGCTGAGCGCCTGTCTGTTGAACACGGCTATACCTTTGTCCCACCATTTGATCACCCGCTGGTGATTGCGGGGCAAGGCACCATCGGTATGGAGATGTTGCAGCAAAATGGCCATCTTGATTACATCTTTGTTCCTGTTGGTGGCGGTGGTCTAGCGGCTGGAGTTGCAGTGTTAGTCAAACAACTGATGCCTGAAATTAAAGTTATTGCGGTAGAGCCTGAAGACTCCGCTTGTTTAAAAGCAGCATTGGATGCCGGAGAACCAGTCGTTCTGGATCAGGTGAGCATGTTCGCCGATGGTGTGGCGGTGAAACGAATTGGTGAAGAGACGTTCCGCTTATGTCAGAAATACATTGATGGCCATATTTCGGTCTCAAGCGATGAAATCTGCGCTGCGGTAAAAGATATTTTTGAAGACACTCGCGCCATTGCCGAACCTTCCGGTGCGCTGGCTTTAGCGGGCTTGAAGAAATTTGCCGAGCAAAATGGACTGAAAGATAAAAACCTAGCGACGGTTCTTTCTGGTGCCAACACTAACTTCCACGGGCTACGTTATGTTTCGGAACGCTGTGAACTGGGTGAGAAGCGTGAAGGTCTACTGGCCGTCACCATTCCAGAGCGACAAGGGGCGTTCTTTGAGTTCTGTAATCTGATTGGTGGCCGAGCAGTAACTGAGTTTAACTACCGTTATAGCGATGACGCATTAGCCAATATCTTTGTCGGTGTACGTTTGCAAGGTGGTCAAGAAGAGCTGGAGAACATCATTCATGACTTGCGTGATGGTGGCTACCCTGTGGTCGATCTTTCTGACGATGAAATGGCTAAGCTGCACGTGCGCTACATGATTGGTGGCAAACCCTCTAAGCCACTTAAAGAACGTTTGTACAGCTTTGAGTTCCCAGAATACCCTGGAGCACTGCTTAAGTTCTTGAGCACACTGGGAACACACTGGAACATCAGCCTGTTCAACTACCGTAACCATGGCGCGGATTACGGCCGCGTGCTGTGTGGCTTTGAGCTAGATGAATCAGATTTGTCCCGCTTCTCCGCTCACCTACGCGAACTGGGTTACCAGTGTAAGGATGAAACCGACAACCCGTCGTACAAATTCTTCCTTTCTTAATCCAAATACCCAAGCCCTTAATCCTCTCGATTAAGGGCTTTTGTTATTTGTAACCCTCAATCTATCTCCCTTGCTTATACTTTAGTCAAAATGCGTGATGCGCATAGATACAATGCTAAAGTTTCATTTTTGTCATATCCAATTTGGATCTACACTCATAGCCAGTTTTTAAATTGCCGCTCTTATTTGTGGAGACCACTTATGTTCAACGCACTGATTCTAAACCAAGAAGAAAAACGTACTATTGCTTCTATCGAGCAGATCGACGAAGCACAACTGCCTGAAGGCGACGTACTGATTGATGTTGATTATTCATCACTAAACTATAAAGATGGTTTAGCAATCACAGGTAAAGGCAAAATCATTCGCAACTTTCCTATGGTTCCAGGTATCGACCTAGCAGGCACTGTGGTTAGCTCTGAAGACGATCGTTACCAAGCCGGTGACAAGGTTGTCCTGACTGGTTGGGGTGTCGGTGAAAACCATTGGGGTGGTATGGCTCAGCGCGCACGCCTTAAAGCTGACTGGCTCGTTCCACTACCACAAGGGCTAGACAGCAAGAAAGCCATGATGGTTGGTACGGCAGGCTTCACAGGTATGCTATGTGTCCAAGCACTACTTGATGCAGGGATTAAACCTGAAGATGGCGAAATTCTTGTTACTGGTGCAAGTGGCGGTGTTGGCTCTGTAGCAGTAACGCTTCTTGCCGAGCTTGGCTATAAAGTGGCTGCGCTAACGGGTCGTATTGAACAAAATGGCCCACTACTCGAAAAGCTTGGTGCTAGCCGCATCATCGACCGAGTTGAATTTGAACAACCGGCACGCCCACTAGAGAAACAAGTTTGGGCTGGCGCGGTAGATACCGTAGGCAGCAAAGTGCTAGCGAAAGTACTCGCTCAAATGGATTACAACAGTGCGGTTGCTGCGTGTGGCCTTGCTGGTGGTTTTGACCTACCAACCACAGTGATGCCATTCATTCTGCGTAACGTTCGCCTACAAGGTATTGATTCAGTCTCTTGCCCAACCGAAAAACGCATCGCCGCGTGGGAGAAACTGGTAGAGCTACTGCCAGATAGCTACTTTGAGCAAGCATGTACTGAAGTAGAGTTGGCTGAAGCGCCAAAATACGCGCAAGACATCACTAACGGTCAAGTAACAGGCCGAGTAGTTATCAAACTTTAATCGCTTAACGACACAGTGCCATTCCTTAGAGTGAGGAACGAACGAGTAAGGAATCTCTAAACGCGAGAGATTCCGGACATTTCGTTCCTCAATTCCGCAATGACATTTCTAATTCTTTTGATCAATCCAAACCAATATCTTCAATACGCTTGGCAATCAAGCGACTGCATTCTTCCTTTACTATTCCGCGTAACCACTCTTGAGCAGGCGAATGCTCACAGCGTGGATGCCAAATCATCGAGTAATCAAACGGGGTAAATTGGAAAGGCAGCGGTTTAATCACTAAGTCATAACGTTCGGCCACCAAGTAAGCCAAGTCTGCCGGAACCGTAATGATCAGAGGCATGGTATCGACAATCGCTAACGCAGCCTCTAGATGGTATGCACGCAGTACCATCTTGCGCTTAGGTTGATCAACTAGTGCCCCTTCGATTAAGGCCTTAACGCCATCACTGATGGCGATCATCGCGTGAGGGTAGTTCAGATAGTCCTGTAAACTAAGCTCTTTGTCTGCCAGTGGGTGCTGCTTTGATAGTAGGCACAACACCCCAACACGCCCCAAGATTTCGCTGCGTAATGGCTCTACAGGACCAATTGGCCGGCAGATCGCCAGATCTGCACCTTCAGAGGTGAGTTGATCCGCTAATCTGTCATGCTGAAGTGGCAAAAAGTTGAACGACACATTAGGGGCTTCTTGGTAAATACGCGGTAGAGCAAACGGCAAAATAGTTTGCATTGCGTAATCGGTGGTGGCGATATTGAACGTCTGGTCGCAACAGTGCGGCTCAAACTCGATAGGTGATAATAACTGACGCAGTGACTCTAGCGGCTCACCTAAACAACAATCAATTTCGAGTGCTTTTTCAGTTGGAATCAAATGCTGACCTTGGCGTGTGAATAACGGGTCACCCAACATGTCTCGTAACCGACCAAGAACACGGCTCATAGCAGATTGACTGAGATTTAAGCGCTTAGCTGCTTTGCTGACACTGCACTCTTCGATCAGTACGCGTAATGCGACTAACAGATTAAGATCTCGACGATAAATATCTTCTAATTCCACGCTTTAACCACGCACTTTAGATGGGCATAGTCTCATTGTACCTTTTTCAGGCAAAAAAAATCCCGCCTTTCAGCGGGGAAGCCCAAGAAAACTGGGGATAGTGTCGGAATGTAGTTGAGCGTAGTGATAAAAACGAAGCGTAGTTGGAAGCACTACAAATCGTTTTCGTGTTCTTCAGATGCACTCGGCCAGCGATGCATCTCAAGCCAAATCCCTACCACCGTCGCCCCCATGCCGAGTAGAGGCATAAACGACGACGATTCTGCTGGTGAACGTAAAACAAGTGCGCAAAAAGAGATAAAGCACAGCACTGAATAGATGGTCAGACGATCTAACGCTGTCAACATACTTGCTCCCTTGCTTAAATGTTACCAAGTTGTTAACTAAGTTAAAACAAAATGATCGCTTTGCCAAGGGGTTATTGAATATTTTTTCTTCACTAGTATTATCTAGGCCAAATTGAGCAACCAAAGATACGACCATGACATTCAATCCGCAGCAGGCAACCAAGGTATTAGAGGCAGAAGGATTACGCTGCCCAGAGCCAGTGATGATGGTCAGGAAGACAATTCGTACCATGCAAGATGGAGAAGTGCTGTTAGTCAAAGCCGACGACCCATCGACCACTCGTGATATCCCAAGCTTTTGTCGCTTTATGGATCATCAACTGATTGGCTCACAAACCGAGCAGTTGCCATATCAGTATTTGATTAAGAAAGGGATGGCTTAAAACGCCACAACAGAAAAGAAGACGGCAGCCACAAAGGCTGCCGTTAATTTATTCATCGTATTCTAAAGTACGGACTTCAGATTGGAGTTTACTGAGCTGTTTTTGCATCGCACGCATTTCCTCATGCATTGGAATAATATGCTCAACGCGAATCCATGCTTCAACGGTCAATCCCGTCAAAATAAACGAACCTGCCACTATCGGTAACCACATATCGGTCAAAACCATTGCCAGTAAACACAGCGCTAATCCAAAGGTGAACAAGTAACTCTGACTTTTTGGGGTCATCCCCATATAACGTGTAAGCATAACCTTGCCCTCTCGCTATCATTCACATGATTAAAGTACCATGACAAGTATGACACTTATATGGCAATGATCACGACTCAGAGCGAATTTTAGTCAGAGTTTGAACTGGATCTTTTTAGTGCTAGTTATTGATATTTAACACCAAGTTTCGACCATTTAGTCAAAGACAGCCGCCGCTGTTGCCAAAGCAATAAACAGCAATGCTGTGATTTTTCGAATCAAGTCAAGCGGCATCTTATCAGCGGACAATTTACCAATCAGCACCACAGGTACATTAGCAAGCAACATTCCAATGGTTGTACCGAATATGACCCAAGTAAGGGCGTCTGGGTATTGCGCGCCAAGAATTGAGGTCGCGATTTGAGTTTTATCTCCGATCTCAGCAATAAAGAAAGCAATAAAGCTCGCCACAAACGGACCGCGATTAGAAATCTGCTCATCGTCATCGAGCTTGTCAGGAATCAATACCCAGCCAGCCATGGCGATAAAGCTTACCACCAGCACCCACCTGAGAATCTCTGGTGAAAGGTAGTCTGCCACTACTACGCCGAACCACGCAGCTAAGGCATGATTAGCAATCGTCGCTAAGAATATGGCTATGATGATGGGTATCGGCTTGCGGTATCGACTGGCTAAAAGCAGGGATAAAAGTTGAGTTTTATCACCAATTTCCGCCAATGCAACGGTAGTGATAGAGATAGCTAAAACGCTCACGACATGCTCTTCTGGGGTAGGGATTATAATTTTAACCAAAGACAAACCTCACGCCCCACCCCGGTTCATGATGATTTGTCTAAGGTCTTGCTAAATGGATCGACATTGTTGTGATTAAAGTGGTCAATACCCATCTCGAACGCCATGATGATTTTGCATCAATTATGTTGACGGACGAACCTAACTTCCCAGTGTTGATAGTTAAGTAAGCTACTCCCCAAAGACGGCGGAATTCTAACCATCTAACTGCGGTTTCTCAAGCAATAAACTGCAAATAACTCCCTTTTAGGAAAATTTGGACGAATAAGCCACTAAAATTCCATTAAAGGAGAATTTTGCCTAGGAATTAATCAAGATTAGCTCTACTCCCATGCTAAATATCTGGGTATACTTGATTGTTATTTTTTCTCAATTTTAGACACAAGAATCGCGCGAATTACTATGCAAAAATACGATATCAAAACCTTCCAGGGAATGATCCTCGCGCTGCAGGATTACTGGGCACAAAACGGTTGTACCATTGTACAGCCTTTAGATATGGAAGTAGGTGCTGGCACCTCTCACCCAATGACATGTCTACGTGCACTTGGCCCAGAGCCAATGTCGACAGCTTACGTTCAACCTTCACGTCGTCCGACTGATGGCCGTTACGGTGAAAACCCGAACCGTCTGCAGCACTACTATCAGTTCCAAGTAGCTCTAAAGCCATCTCCAGATAATATTCAGGAGTTGTACCTAGGCTCACTTGAAGTTCTTGGTATCGACCCGCTAGTACACGATATTCGTTTCGTAGAAGACAACTGGGAAAACCCAACGCTAGGCGCATGGGGTCTAGGCTGGGAGGTATGGCTAAACGGCATGGAAGTGACGCAGTTCACTTACTTCCAGCAAGTCGGTGGCCTTGAGTGTAAGCCAGTAACTGGTGAGATCACTTACGGTATCGAGCGTCTAGCGATGTACATCCAAGAAGTAGACTCCGTTTACGACCTTGTATGGAACGTAGCACCAGACGGCAGCAACGTGACTTACGGTGATATCTTCCACCAAAACGAAGTGGAACAATCAACCTACAACTTCGAGCACGCTGACGTAGATTTCCTATTCACTTTCTTCGACCAGTGCGAGAAAGAGTGTAAAGAGCTACTTGAGCTAGAGAAGCCTCTACCGCTTCCAGCTTACGAGCGCATTCTTAAAGCGGGTCACGCATTCAACATTCTTGATGCGCGCAAAGCTATCTCTGTGACAGAGCGCCAGCGTTACATCCTTCGTATCCGCAACCTGACTAAATCAGTTGCACAAGCGTACTACGCGTCACGTGAAGCTCTTGGCTTCCCTATGTGTAAGAAGAGCGAGGAGAAGTAATCATGGCTAAAGAATTTCTAATTGAACTGGGTACTGAAGAGCTACCACCAACGCAGCTTCGCACTCTAGCTGAAGCGTTCGCGGCAAACTTCGAAGCTGAGCTAAAAGGTGCAAACCTTAGCCACGAAGGTATTAAATGGTACGCAGCGCCTCGTCGCCTCGCACTTAAAGTTTCAGCGCTAGCTGAAGGCCAAGCAGACAAAGTAGTAGAGAAGCGCGGTCCTGCGGTTTCTGTAGCATTCGATGCTGACGGCAGTGCAACCAAAGCAGCACAAGGCTGGGCTCGTGGTAATGGCATTACTGTTGAGCAAGCTGATCGCCTAGTAACAGACAAAGGCGAATGGCTATTGTTCAAACAAGAAGTCAAAGGCCAAGCAACGTCTGAAATCGTTGTTGAGCTTGCAGCAAAAGCACTGGGTAACCTACCTATCGCTAAACCAATGCGTTGGGGCAACAAAACGACTCAGTTCATTCGCCCAGTTAAAACACTGACTATGCTAATGGGCTCTGACCTTATCGAAGGTGAGATCTTAGGCGTAGCATCAGATCGCACTATCCGTGGTCACCGCTTCATGGGTGAGCAAGAGTTCACTATCGAGTCTGCCGAGCAATACCCAGCGATCCTAGAAGAACGCGGTAAAGTAATGGCAGATTACGAAGCGCGTAAAGCAATCATCCTTGCTGACTCGCAAAAAGCAGCAGCAGCAGTTGGTGGTACAGCGGACCTAGAAGACGACCTAGTGGAAGAAGTAACGTCTCTAGTTGAATGGCCAGTTGTTCTGACTGCGAAGTTCGAAGAAGAGTTTCTGAAGGTTCCTTCTGAAGCACTGGTTTACACCATGAAAGGTGACCAGAAGTACTTCCCAGTGTATGACGAAAACAAGAAGCTTCTACCTAACTTCATCTTCGTATCAAACATTGAATCGAAAGAGCCTCGCCACGTCATCGAAGGTAACGAGAAGGTGGTACGCCCACGTCTAGCAGATGCAGAATTCTTCTTTAACACTGACCGTAAGCGCCCTCTTATCGACCGCCTGCCAGAACTAGAGCAGGCTATCTTCCAAAAGCAACTTGGCACAATCAAAGATAAGACTGACCGCATTACCGCTCTATCTGGTTACATTGCTAAGCAGATTGATGCTGACGTAGAGAAAGCGACTCGTGCAGGCCTACTGGCTAAATGTGACCTAATGACCTCTATGGTATTCGAATTTACCGATACTCAAGGTGTCATGGGTATGCACTACGCAACTCACGATGGTGAAGACAAGCAAGTAGCCCTAGCACTGTACGAGCAGTACATGCCTCGTTTCGCAGGTGACGAACTACCAAGCACTGGTATCTCATCTGCAGTTGCTATGGCAGATAAACTAGATACTATCGTTGGTATCTTTGGTATTGGCCAAGCACCTAAGGGTTCTGACCCATTCGCACTTCGCCGTGCATCTCTAGGTGTACTACGCATCATCGTTGAGAACGGCTACAACTTAGATCTTGTTGATCTTATTCGTGAAGCCAAGGTGCAATTTGGTACTAAACTAACTAACGACAACGTAGAGCAGGACGTTATCGACTTCATGCTAGGTCGTTTCAATGCATGGTACAAAGACGAAGGCTTCAGCGTGGATATTATCCAAGCGGTACTAGCACGTCGCCCGACCAAGCCCGCTGACTTTGACCAACGCGTTAAAGCGGTATCGCATTTCCGTGAACTAGAAGCCGCAGAAGCCCTAGCCGCAGCAAATAAGCGTGTAGGTAACATCCTAGCGAAATTCGACGGCGAGCTTGCTGACGAGATCAATCTAGCACTGCTGCAAGAAGACGCAGAAAAAGCCCTGGCTGAAAGTGTTGAAGTTATGACTGAAGCGCTAGAGCCAGCATTCGCGACCGGCAACTATCAACAAGCCCTAAGCAAACTAGCTGATCTACGTGAACCTGTAGATGCCTTCTTTGATAACGTAATGGTGATGGCTGATGACGAAGCTCTGAAGAAGAACCGTCTAACGCTACTAAACAACCTGCGTAACCTGTTCCTACAAATTGCCGATATTTCTCTACTACAAAAGTAACGCTTAAAATTATGATTTTAAGCCCTTACTTTAGCTAAGAGTATTAAAGCCCAACTCCTCGGAGTTGGGCTTTTCTTTACCAATGCACTGATTTAGTGCTTTTCGTCCTATTATCATTAAGGTATGTTCAAGGATTACTCTATTGGCTAGCCACGCACTAGCTGTTTAAAGACTAAAGCAATGACAACAATGAATTAGGTACAAAAAGTAATGCAGTTTTCTAAATTTGGTGAAAAGTTCAATCAGTATTCAGGTATTACCCAGTTAATGGATGATTTAAATGATGGTCTACGCACACCGGGTGCCATCATGCTCGGTGGGGGAAACCCTGCCGCTATTCCTGCCATGCTCGATTACTTTCGACTCACCAGCGAAGAACTGTTAGGGAGCGGAGAGCTGGTTGCTGCTATGGCCAATTACGATGGGCCGCAAGGAAAAGATGCATTTGTAAAAGCGCTAGCAAAACTACTCAAAGATACTTATGGCTGGAATATCACAGAAAAGAACATCAGCTTGACTAACGGCAGTCAAAGCGGCTTTTTCTACCTATTTAACCTTTTAGCCGGCAAACAGCCTGATGGTTTACACAAAAAAATCTTACTGCCACTGGCACCAGAATATATCGGTTATGGTGATGCTGGCATCGATGAAGATATTTTTGTCTCTTATCATCCTGAAATAGAGATGCTCGATAATGGCCTATTTAAGTACCATGTCGATTTTGAGCAGCTAAAGGTAGATGACTCTGTCGCCGCAATCTGTGCATCCCGTCCTACCAACCCGACAGGCAATGTGTTGACCGACGAAGAGATCCATAAATTGGATAAACTAGCGCGCGAAAACGACATCCCGCTGATCATTGATAACGCTTACGGTTTACCGTTTCCAAATATTATTTTTGAAGATGTTGAGCCGTTCTGGAATGAAAACACCATACTCTGTATGAGCCTGTCAAAGCTCGGCTTGCCGGGTGTACGTTGTGGCATTGTCATTGCTAGTGAAGAAGTCACGCAGGCAATGACCAATATGAACGGCATTATCAGCCTTGCTCCTGGCAGTTTAGGTCCAGCTATCGCCAACCACATTATTGGCAAAGGTGATTTGTTAAAGCTGAGCTCAGAAGTGATCAAACCTTTCTACAAACAGAAATCACAACGAGCAGTAGAACTATTGCAAACCGCCATTACTGACTCACGTTTTCGTATTCACAAACCTGAAGGTGCTATTTTCCTTTGGCTTTGGTTTGATGAGCTGCCGATCACCACTATGGAACTGTACCAGCGCCTAAAAGCACGAGGAGTGCTGATTGTCCCTGGCGAGTACTTCTTTATTGGCCAAGAAGATGACTGGGAACATGCTCATCAGTGCTTACGTATGAACTATGTTCAAGATGATGAAATGATGCAGAAAGGTATCGCAATTATCGCAGAGGAAGTCGAGCGAGCCTATCAACAAGATTAAGCATGGCAAGACTAAAGCAGCCCAAAGGTAAAGCTTTGGGCTGTTTGTATTTATAGAGCAGGAATTTGCTCGCACAAGAAATAAGTCGCTTCTACAGTAGAAGAGCGCTGATATACACCACCGTATGTAGAAGAACCGCCAAAGCCGCGGTTTACATAGTTAGCACCTAGTGCTGCCGCTTCTTCACCAAATGTTGAGTTAATTTTGTGCTCGGCATCCATTTCGCTATCACCTAAAGAGACAATTCCCATAATACTTTGCGAATTAGGATTGTAAGCAGACTGGCCTTTCATCTCACAGTTGGCTGATTTTTCAGGGTTTGCATAAGCAATACGGATCTTTTCACCATTTGTTGCAGTGTAATCAGTAGCAAGCGGGGCAACGATACTAGAACAGCCAGAGACAACAACAACTAACGCCGATAATAATAATTTTTTCATTCTATTTTCCGAGTTTATCTTTTTACGATGCAAAAAGTACTGTCTTACAGATTAGAATACAATAAAAAAGAGCGCCAATATGCGCTCTTTCACTCTTTACTCTCAGTTTTGAGATAGTCCATTAACCTTCGATTAGCTTGCTGCCATTGATTGCAATTTTACGTGGTTGCATTGCTTCCGGAATCTCACGCTCTAGGTCAATATGCAGTAGACCGTTTTCCATGCTTGCACCAACGACTTTAACATAGTCAGCAAGTTGGAATTTACGCTCGAAATCGCGCTCTGCGATACCTTGATATACGTATTGCTTCTCTTCTTCTGTTTTACGCTCACCTTTAACAATTAGCATGTTCTCTTTCTGAGTCAGATCTAACTGCTCTTCAGCGAAACCTGCCACTGCCATTGTAATACGGTAATGATTCTCGTCCTGCTGCTCAATGTTGTATGGAGGGTAACCGCCAGAAGAGTTTTTCGCAGTGTTTGCTTCCATCATGTTAAATAGACGATCGAAGCCAATTGCGTTGCGGTAAAGTGGAGTGAAATCTACAGTTCTCATAATGCTATCCTCATAGTAAGCAATAGTCTTAGTCGTGAGTTTGCGCGGATCTATCTTGTTGAGATCTTTGCCGGCTAAGGGATTTATTTTCTACTCCTCGGGTTCTTATAACGCTGGGACGTAGTAATAAATCAGTTCAATGTGTGCCTCTAAGGTTATCCTCTCATGAGCGATATCTTATCAGCGAATCCAGAGGTTCTGTTTCTTCTCTCTTGAGCAAGACAGCTTCCCTCTTCAACAATAGATATGTGGCTAAAGCAAAATAGTTTCAAGGGATCCGACTTAAAAAATATTCAATGTGCTTTTAGAGATCCCCAACTCAGTCGTTCCTCCCTCTTGAGGATGACATCCCAAGCATTTGAAAAATAATTAAAATATCGAAAACAAAAAAGGACCACCATTTCTGGTAGCCCTTTAAAAATTAGTTTTTTAAGACGAAGCTATTTCGTTTTAGTTCAAGGAAGAGGCGCGGAGCATACGAAGGTATGTGAGCACCTCTGACACAGAAATTAAGCGAAAGAGCGAAGTATCAAAGATACTAAACGTCCAAGTTGGCAACTTTAAGTGCGTTTTCTTCGATAAAGTTACGACGAGGTTCTACTTGGTCACCCATTAGCGTCGTAAACAGCTGATCTGCACCAACCGCATCTTCAATCGTTACTTGCATCATACGACGAGTCTCTGGGTCCATGGTTGTTTCCCAAAGCTGATCTGGGTTCATCTCACCTAGACCTTTGTAGCGCTGTAGGCTTAGACCACGACGCGACTCTTTAATCAACCATTCTAACGCATCAACAAAGCTTGCGATTGGCTGAGTACGCTCACCACGTTTGATGTATGCGCCCTCTTCAATCAGGCCATCTAGCGCTTCAGATAGATCAGCTAGCTTGCCATACTCTTTCGAGTTAAACAGATCAACGCTTAGTGCAAATTCATGAGTCACACCATGGGTACGAACAATAATCTTAGGTAGGTTTAGACCTAGCTCAGCATGCTGTTCTACTTCGTGGCTGTATTGACTTGCACCCACTTCTTTCGCGTTTAGCTGCTCAACTAACTGTTTAGTCCAAGCTTCTACTGCTGCTGCATCATGACACTGCTCTGCAGTTAGACGTGGCGTATAAATTAGTTCATGAACAAGTGCACGTGGGTAACGACGGCTCATACGATCCACTAGCTTAATACCCGCGTTGTACTGCTGAACAAGCTTCTCAAGTGCTTCACCTGCAAGCGCTGGCGCTTCTGGGTTTACGTGCAGAGATGCGTTATCAAGAGCCAGTGCAACTTGGTACTGGTTCATTGCCTCTTCATCTTTGATGTACTGCTCTTGTTTACCTTTCTTCACTTTGTAAAGTGGTGGCTGAGCAATGTACACGTAACCACGCTCAATCAACTCTGGCATTTGACGGTAGAAGAAGGTCAATAGTAGCGTACGGATGTGCGAACCATCGACATCGGCATCGGTCATGATGATGATGTTGTGGTAGCGCAGCTTATCCGGGTTGTACTCGTCACGACCGATACCGCAACCAAGCGCTGTGATAAGTGTCGCCACTTCTTGAGAAGAAAGCATTTTGTCGAAACGCGCTTTCTCAACGTTAAGGATTTTACCTTTCAGAGGAAGAATCGCTTGGTTCTTACGGTTACGGCCTTGTTTTGCGGAGCCGCCTGCCGAGTCACCCTCCACTATGTAGAGTTCAGAGAGTGCTGGGTCTTTTTCCTGACAGTCTGCCAATTTACCAGGCAGACCAGCTAGGTCTAGCGCGCCTTTACGACGAGTCATTTCACGAGCTTTACGCGCCGCATCACGAGCACGAGCTGCATCGATGATCTTAGTACAAACCGTCTTAGCTTCCGCTGGGTGTTCAACTAGGAACTCAGACAGCTTCTCGCCCATTGCTTGCTCAACCGCTGACTTCACTTCAGAAGAAACCAGTTTGTCTTTGGTTTGGCTTGAGAACTTAGGATCAGGAACCTTAACTGAAATAACTGCAGTTAGACCTTCACGTGCATCATCACCAGAAGTCGCGGTCTTCGCTTTCTTTGAGAAGCCTTCTTTGTCCATGAACGAGTTCAAAGTACGCGTAAGGGCTGCACGGAAACCGGCAAGGTGAGTACCACCATCACGCTGAGGGATGTTGTTAGTAAAACAGAAGATGTTCTCTTGGTAACCATCGTTCCACTGCATTGCAACTTCCACCGCGATACCGTCTTCACGCTCAGAGTTAAAATGGAATACTTTCTCGATGATTGGCGTTTTGTTGGTATTTAGGTGATCAACAAACGCTTGAATACCACCTTCATACATGAAGTGATCTTGCTTATCTTCTTCACGCTCATCACGTAGCTTGATTGATACGCCAGAGTTAAGGAAAGAAAGCTCACGTAGACGCTTAGCTAGAATGTCGTAGTGGAATTCTGTGTTAGAGAAAGTCAACTCACTTGGCCAGAAACGAATTTCTGTACCTGTTTGCTCAGTCTCGCCAACGACTGATAGTGGCGCTTGAGGCTCACCGTGATGGTAAGTTTGAGTATGAATTTGGCCACCACGGTGGATGGTTAGCGTCACTTGCTTGGACAGTGCGTTAACTACCGATACACCTACACCGTGCAGACCACCTGATACCTTGTATGAGTTATCATCGAACTTACCACCTGCGTGAAGTACCGTCATGATAACTTCTGCAGCTGATACGTTCTCTTCTGGATGCATTTCGGTAGGGATACCACGACCATCATCGCGTACCGATACTGAATTGTCCTCATGAATTGTCACAACGATGTCTGTACAGTGACCCGCTAACGCTTCATCAATTGAGTTATCCACCACCTCAAAAACCATGTGGTGCAGACCGGTGCCATCATCCGTGTCGCCGATGTACATACCAGGACGCTTACGAACTGCGTCCAGACCCTTTAGTACCTTAATACTCGATGAATCGTAATTTTCAGACATGAGTTATCTTCCACTATATATTTTGCTCTATTGTGCCATGTTCCACATGGAACATCTTGCCGTTTTCGTCACGCATATCGGCAATTTGACTATCAGTAATAGAACTTACAAAAACTTGAGCCCCCGTCTCTTTTAAGCAGTCAGCAAGACGCTTACGACGTTGGCTATCTAATTCAGATGCAAAGTCATCAATTAAGTAGATACATTGCTTGCCAGTCATTTCTGTTAGGTGTTGTCCTTGCGCTACTCGCAATGCACATACCATCAATTTTAACTGGCCTCGTGAAAGGACATCTTCAACAGGTGTACTATTCACTTTTATGCGTAAATCCGCTTTGTTAGGCCCACTAAAGGTGTAACCCAACGCCTGATCACGCTCGAAATTTTTCTCTAGTATTTCCTGATATGGGGTGTCTTTATCCCAACCACGATAATACTTCAGTTGGATGTCGAACTCAGGTAAAAACGCTTTGCAGATCTGCTCCGCTTTGACCTTCATTTGCTCGACGTAGTCAGCTCGCCACTGACTGATGCTTTCAGCTAGTCGTGACATCTCTTGATCCCAGTAACTCAGCTCTCGATAGCTGGTTGCTGTTTTCAATAGCGCATTACGTTGTTTGTTAAGACGCTTAAAACGCCCCCAAGCCTCATAAAAAGCTGACTCGGTATGAAACACACCCCAATCAATAAATGAGCGACGATGTTTCGGACCATCGGTCAACAAATCAAACCCTTCAGGGTGAATTAACTGCAAGGGTAAAACCTGTGCAAGCTGTGCCAGCTTTTGCCCAGACTGACCGCCTATTTTAACCTCTGTTGAGCCATCACGCTGCTTATTAATGCCAATTGGTAGCTCAAATTGATCCGAGTTCAAAAAACGTCCATGAACAAACAGCTCATTGCACTCATTTTGAATCACTCTTCCGGTCAAAGAACTCTTAAATGAGCGACCATGCCCAAGCAGATAGATGGCTTCCAATACACTGGTTTTGCCACTGCCGTTAGGTCCAATAAGAAAGTTAAAGCCTGCTGATAGTTCAATATCACAGGCTTTAATGTTTCGAAACTGCTGAATAACTAGACGAGAAAGCGGCATGCTAGAGTCGAATTGGCATCACCACATACATTGCGCTGTCGTCTTCTGAGTTCTCAATCAGCGCACTGGCATTAGCATCTGACATTGAAATTCTGACTTTTTCGCAGCGCAGGGTGTTGAGCACATCCAATACATAGCTGACGTTGAAACCAATCTCAATCGGCTCGCCTTCGAAGTTCACATCAAGCATCTCTTCAGCTTCTTCTTGCTCTGGGTTGTTGGCCGTTATGCGCATGTCTGTATCTGCAAGATTAACTCGCACACCACGGAATTTTTCGTTAGACAAAATCGCTGCACGCGAGAAGGCTTGGCGCAATTCATCACAGCCCGCTTCCAGTGTTTTGGTTGTCGTTTGTGGCATTACGCGGCGGTAATCAGGGAATCGACCATCCACCAGCTTAGAAGTAAACACATAGTTGTTTACTTCAGCACGCACATTAGAACTGCCAATTTGCAACACAACAGGTTGCTCTGGTGCATCAAGCAGTTTCACTAGTTCTAACACACCTTTACGTGGCACGATTATTTGCTTTTGCGCAAAGTCTGCATCCAGTTCAGTTTGAGATACCGCCATACGGTGGCCATCGGTAGCAACACTACGTAGCGTTGTACCATCAATCTCAAACAGCATACCGTTGAGGTAGTAACGAACATCTTGGTTTGCCATTGAGAACTGAGTTTTCTCAACCAAACCACGCAACTCATCTTGAGTCAGTGATACCTCTACTTCGCTCTGCCAATCTTCAATGTTCGGAAAATCATTCGCAGGTAGCGTCGATAGCGAGAAACGGCTGCGGCCAGAACGAACTTGAACACGGTCGCCTTCTAAAACAAAGGTAATCACAGAGTCATCGGGTAGACCACGACAAATATCTAAAAACTTGCGTGAAGGTACGGTAATACTGCCCGCTTCGAACTCACCTTCTAGGGTGACGCGGCTTATCAGCTCGACCTCAAGATCGGTAGCTGTCATTGAGAGTACGTTGTCTTCGACTTTAAGAAGAAGGTTACCAAGAATTGGCAAAGTAGGACGACCGCCGAGTGCTCCTGACACTTGCTGAAGTGGTTTAAGCAGATGGCTACGCTCAATGGAAAATTTCATAGGGTGCTCTTATCCGAATTCGTTATTGTTGCTCGATGCTTAGAATACTGTGAATCAAGAAATAGTGCGAATTAAGAAGACAGAGTACGAATCAAGTTCGAGTAATCTTCTTTAATATCGTGGCTCTCTTCACGTAGCTGCTCAATCTTACGGCAGGCATGCAAAACCGTAGTATGGTCACGGCCACCGAATGCATCACCAATTTCAGGTAAGCTGTGGTTAGTTAGCTCTTTAGCGAGTGCCATCGCAAGCTGTCGAGGGCGGGCAACCGAACGAGAACGACGTTTCGATAGTAGATCGGCTACTTTAATCTTGTAGTATTCTGCCACCGTCTTTTGAATATTATCAATCGTGACCAACTTTTCTTGCAGAGCAAGGAGATCGCGCAGCGCTTCGCGAACAAAATCAATCGTAATCGGGCGACCAGTAAAGTTGGCATTAGCGATAACACGGTTTAGTGCGCCTTCTAGCTCACGAACATTGGAACGCAGTCGCTTAGCAATAAAGAACGCCACTTCATCGGCAAGGTGAATTTGGTGATCTTCGGCTTTTTTCATCAAGATCGCGACGCGTGTTTCCAGCTCTGGTGGCTCGATCGCAACCGTTAGACCCCAACCAAAACGAGACTTCAAACGATCTTCGACACCATTGATCTCTTTTGGATAGCGGTCCGAAGTCAGGATGATCTGTTGGTTGCCTTCTAATAGAGCATTGAAAGTATGGAAGAACTCTTCCTGCGAACGCTCTTTATTGGCAAAAAATTGAATATCATCGATAAGCAGTGCATCGACACTACGGTAGTAGCGTTTAAACTCTTCAATCGCGTTATTTTGCAGCGCTTTCACCATATCTTGCACAAAACGCTCAGAGTGCATGTAGACCACTTTCGCATTTGGCTTGTTATCCACAATCGCATTGCCGACCGCGTGCAGAAGGTGGGTTTTACCCAAACCTGTACCACCGTATAAGAACAGTGGATTGTATGCAGAGCCTGGGTTATCTGACACCTGACGAGCAGCCGCTAAGCCTAATTGGTTCGATTTACCCTCAACAAAGTTGTTGAACTTGTGCTTAGGGTTAACATTCGAGCGGTGGTTTATATCGGCAATAGCTTGCGCGTCATCATCCCAAGTTTTATGAACCGGCTTTCTCGCTTGTAGCTGCGCAGGGGCTGAAGATTCAGCGGCTACATCCGCTGGCGTACGTTTAGGTGCTGGTTTTGGCGCCGCAACTCGGCGACTACCCACTTCAAAACGCAAGCTTGGAATGTCATTGCCACAGTATTCTTGCAGCAGACGATTGATACTGTTGAGGTACTTATCACGTACCCAGTCCAAAACAAAACGGTTCGGGGCAAAAAGAGTGAGTGTATTGTCATTGAGCTCCGCTTGTAACGGACGAACCCACATACTGAATTCAGTTGCTGGTAGCTCTTCTTGAAGCTGTTGCAAACATTGCAACCAAAGCGAAGATGACACAGTGCCCCCACTCGAAGTAATTGATCGGAAAAGATTGGTAATTTTACCTGTTGATAACCAAGATCGCCAGCAAATGATCGACGATCCAGTGAATAAGATCTAAGTTATTCACAATATTTTCGAGATTATCCGTAAGATCCCCACATGCTGCCCCATTTTTACTCACATATCGATCCACATTAAGGTATTTTTGACGAGATCTTTGTTCTGGTGATAAGTCTGTGAATGAAAATTTTTCATCACCCTAAATTCGTCTTCTTTCAACCAGCTTCGTCTAACAGGTTGAATATCAGTAAATCACCCTACCTTATTACTCTACTGTCTAGGTTATTGCACTTGGTTATTTATCTAATTGAGTACAGTGACAGTAGTATTTATCCCCATAATTATATGGAGTTGTACTATGAAAAACTGGATTAAAGCTGCAGTAGCAGCAATCGCGCTTTCTGCTGCTACTGTTCAAGCGGCAACTGAAGTTAAAGTCGGCATGTCGGGTCGCTACTTCCCGTTTACTTTCGTTCAGCAAGATAAGCTACAAGGCTTCGAAGTCGACCTATGGGATGAGATCGGCAAACGTAACGATTACAACGTTGAGTACGTAACAGCAAACTTCTCTGGTCTATTTGGCTTGTTAGAGACAGGTCGTATCGACACTATCTCCAACCAAATCACTATGACTGATGCACGTAAGGCAAAATACCTATTTGCCGACCCATATGTGGTAGACGGTGCGCAAATCACAGTTCGTAAAGGCAACGATAGCATTCAAGGTATTGAAGACCTTGAAGGTAAAACCGTTGCAGTAAACCTAGGCTCCAACTTTGAGCAGTTACTGCGTAATTACGATAAAGATGGCAAAATCAATATCAAGACGTACGATACGGGGGTTGAGCACGATGTTGCACTTGGTCGCGCTGACGCATTTGTCATGGATCGCCTTTCGGCACTTGAGCTGATCAAGAAAACAGGTCTGCCACTACAACTAGCAGGTCAGCCTTTCGAAACCATCCAAAATGCATGGCCATTCGTTGATAACGACAATGGTAAAAAGCTGCAAGCAGAAGTAAACCAAGCACTTGCTGCAATGCGTGCTGATGGTACGCTAGCCAAAATCTCTGAGAAGTGGTTTGGTGCTGATATCACCAAATAAGCTGAGATTCGATTTCTAGCCGCCCTATATGAGTCGGCTAGCCTTTAACCCACTGCTTTCCTTCCTTTGCAGTGGGTTTTGTTTTTTATTTGTGATTTATTTTGGGACACGTTATGGGATTCGATTTTAATTACATGCTGGATCTGATGCCGATACTGCTCAGGTATCTTGGTACAACCATGGAAATGGCAACGTGGGGTTTATTCTTTTCGCTGATTTTATCTGTTATTTTGGCGAATATCCGTGTTTTTCGCGTCCCAGTTCTCGATCAACTTAGCCAGCTATACATCAGTTTTTTCCGTGGAACACCACTGCTAGTTCAACTGTTCCTGCTTTATTATGGTTTACCACAAATCTTCCCATTTTTAGTCGGTCTTGATGCATTTGGTGCTGCGGTGATCGGCTTAACCCTTCACTTTGCCGCTTACATGGCAGAAAGTATTCGCGCAGCGATTATTGGTATTGATCGCAGCCAAATGGAAGCCAGCCTCTCTGTAGGAATGACCACGCCTCAGGCAATGCGCCGAGTGATTTTGCCACAAGCAACCCGTGTCGCGCTGCCATCATTGATGAACTACTTCATTGATATGATCAAATCAACTTCACTGGCTTTCACTCTTGGGGTAGCTGAAATCATGGCCAAAGCGCAGATGGAAGCATCATCCAGCTTTCGCTTCTTCGAAGCATTCCTTGCAGTAGCCTTAATCTACTGGGGTGTGGTAGTCATTCTGACTCGAGTACAAATTTGGGCAGAAGCGAAATTGAATAAGGCGTATGAACGATGATCAAACTTAACAATATTCATAAGCGCTTTGGCGATACCGAAGTTCTCAAAGGCATTGACCTTGAAATCAACCAAGGCGAAATCATCGTCATCATTGGCTCAAGTGGCACGGGTAAATCGACCTTGCTGCGTACAGTAAATTTTCTGGAAAGTGCCGACCAAGGAGTCATAAGCATAGATGACGTCAGTGTCGATAGCGAAAAACACACCAAAGCAGAAGTATTAGCACTACGCCGCAAAACAGGCTTCGTATTTCAAAACTACGCTTTATTTGCCCACATGACTGCCAGACAAAATATTGCCGAGGGCCTAATCACCGTTCGTGGTTGGAAAAAAGCCGATGCTTTACGCCGCGCTCAAGAGATACTTGACGATATCGGTTTAGGCGATAAAGGAGAAAGTTATCCAGCGGCACTTTCTGGTGGTCAACAACAACGAGTCGGCATTGGCCGAGCAATGGCATTGCAACCAGAATTACTGCTGTTTGATGAACCCACTTCAGCGCTTGATCCTGAATGGGTAGGAGAAGTTCTTAATTTAATGAAAGACTTAGCAACAAAACATCAAACCATGCTCGTGGTTACCCACGAAATGCAATTTGCCAAAGAGGTTGCTGATAGAGTGATCTTTATGGCGGAAGGAAACATTGTTGAGCAAGGTTCTCCACAGGATATCTTTGGCAATCCACAAGATCCTCGCTTGCAAAAGTTTCTTCGACAAGTCGGTGCTGAATAAAGATCAACAGATAGGATCGAACGATCCTTGAGATTTTGCTCACACTACGTATAATCGCCCGGTCGGAATTTAGCGCTTGCACAAAGATTGACACTTTGTGTGACTGTGATTACAATTCCGCCTCTTTGTTGAGAGGCGTCGGTTTGTCCTCTTTATATATAAAGAAGACGTTATTGCCCACGCCGGGTTAACATTGACCTAAAACTACTGATCAGTAAAGGTAATTATCATGAAACGCACTTTTCAACCTTCAGTTCTAAAGCGCAAGCGTACTCACGGTTTCCGTGCACGTATGGCTACTAAGAACGGTCGTGCTACAATTAATGCACGTCGTGCAAAAGGCCGTAAGCGTCTTTCTAAGTAATCTCTAGATTATTTTGAAAACGTACGCGTTCAATCGGGAGTTACGTTTGTTAACTCCCGAGCATTATCAAAATGTCTTCCAGCAAGCTCATCGAGCTGGCTCACCTCATTTCACCATCATTGCTCGTAAAAATAGCCTATCTCATCCTCGATTAGGTTTAGCCGTTCCCAAGAAACAGATCAAAACCGCTGTAGGTCGTAACCGTTTTAAGCGCCTTGCTCGTGAAAGTTTTCGTAACAATCAACATCAGCTTGCTAACAAAGATTTTGTTGTTATTGCCAAGAAAAGCGCGCAAGATTTAAGCAATGAAGATATTTTCAAACTGTTTGATAAATTATGGCAGCGCCTGTCTCGCCCTTCGCGTGGTTAGCAATCGGACTCGTCCGTCTCTATCAAGGTGTTATTAGTCCACTTATTGGACCACGTTGTCGTTTTACTCCAACTTGCTCTACCTATGCCATAGAAGCGTTAAAAGCTCACGGTTTTGTAAAAGGGTGTTGGTTATCAAGCAAACGTCTATTAAAATGCCATCCTTTGAATGAAGGGGGGTATGACCCCGTTCCACCAGTCCAAAAACAAGACAGAGATAAATAACGATGGATTCTCAACGTAATATTCTGTTAATCGCGCTAGCACTGGTTTCTTTCCTATTGTTCCAGCAATGGCAAGTTGCAAAGAATCCAACGCCTCAGCCGGTTGAGCAGGCTCAATCAAGCAGTACTCTACCTGCACCATCTTTTGCCGACGAGCTAGACCCCGCTCCTGCGCAGCAAGCTTCTGCTAAAACGATTACTGTAACTACTGATGTATTGACTCTGTCGATTGATACGGTGGGTGGTGATGTAATTCACGCAGACCTAAACCAGTACTCAAACGAACTAGACTCAGCTGACCCATTCGTTCTGCTTAAGAACGAAGCAGGTCACCAGTTTATTGCTCAAAGTGGCCTTGTAGGCCCACAAGGTATCGACCTTAGCAGCACCAACCGCCCTGCTTACTCTGTTAGCGCAGATAGCTTTGCTCTAGCGGATGGTCAAGATGAACTGCGTATTCCAATGACATTCACTGCCAACGGCCTTGAGTACACCAAAACATTCATTGTTAAGCGTGGTAGCTACGCACTTGACGTTGAATATGATGTGGTAAACAAATCGGGTAACAACGCGACATTTGGTATGTACGCTCACTTACGTCAAAACCTACTTGACGCTGGTGGCAGCATTACAATGCCGACTTACCGCGGTGGTGCATACTCTACTGAAGATACCCGCTATAAAAAATACAGCTTCGATGACATGCAAGATCGCAACCTGTCCCTCAACCTAAACAATGGTCAGGGCTGGGCGGCGATGATTCAACACTACTTCGCTACAGCGTGGATTCCACGCGATGAACCAGGAACTAACCTATACACTCGTGTGATTGGCAACCTGGGTGATATTGGCGTTCGTATGCCAAACAAAACGATTGCTGATGGCGATAGCGCTAACTTCAAAGCAACACTATGGGTTGGTCCAAAACTTCAAAATCAAATGGCGGAAGTAGCACCAAATCTAGACTTAGTTGTTGACTATGGCTGGTTGTGGTTTATAGCAAAACCTCTGCACTCATTACTTTCGTTCATTCAAAGCTTTGTCAGCAACTGGGGTGTGGCAATCATCTGTCTAACCTTCATTGTCCGTGGTGCGATGTACCCACTAACCAAGGCGCAGTACACTTCGATGGCGAAAATGCGCATGCTTCAGCCTAAACTGCAAGCGATGCGTGAGCGCATTGGCGATGACCGTCAGCGCATGAGCCAAGAAATGATGGAACTGTATAAGAAAGAGAAAGTAAACCCACTCGGTGGTTGTTTACCTCTAATTCTACAGATGCCTATTTTCATCTCACTATACTGGGCACTAATGGAGTCGGTAGAGCTTCGTCACTCACCATTCTTCGGTTGGATTACTGACCTTTCAGCGCAAGACCCTTACTACATCTTGCCACTACTGATGGGTGCATCTATGTTTATGATCCAGAAGATGAGCCCAACAACAGTCACTGACCCTATGCAGCAGAAGATCATGACCTTTATGCCGGTTATGTTTACTTTCTTCTTCCTGTTCTTCCCTTCAGGTCTGGTTCTATACTGGCTAGTATCGAACGTAGTAACGCTAATCCAGCAAACGCTTATCTACAAAGCACTGGAGAAAAAAGGTTTGCACAGCAAGTAACCTTTAGCGGAAATAACAATGAAAGGCGGCCAAAAGGTCGCCTTTTTTATTTGAGCTGATTACAATTCAGCTAACAGATTTTTTGCCTAACTCGGCATTTAGATAACACAGGCACATTTATGACAACTGATACCATTGTTGCACAAGCAACAGCACCCGGTCGTGGTGGCGTCGGCATTATTCGCGTATCCGGTCCTTTAGCTGCGCAAGTCGCGCTTGAAGTAACAGGCAAGGAACTGCGTCCACGCTATGCTGAGTATCTGCCATTTAACTCACAAGACGGAAAACAACTCGACCAAGGTATCGCGCTTTACTTCCCTAACCCGCACTCATTCACTGGTGAAGATGTACTTGAACTGCAAGGCCATGGCGGCCCTGTAGTAATGGATATGCTGATTAAGCGTATCCTACAAATATCAGGGATCCGTACAGCCAGACCTGGTGAATTCTCTGAACGAGCGTTCCTCAATGACAAACTCGATCTCGCTCAAGCGGAGGCTATTGCAGACTTAATTGATGCCAGTTCTGAAGAAGCCGCTAAATCGGCTTTGCAATCGCTGCAAGGGGCATTTTCAGGTCGAATCAATACTCTAGTAGAATCACTCATCCACTTACGTATCTATGTTGAAGCCGCGATTGATTTCCCAGAAGAAGAAATTGATTTTCTAGCTGATGGTAAAGTGGCGACCGATCTACAAACCATCATAGATAACTTGGCTGCGGTACGTAAAGAAGCGACACAAGGCGCTATTATGCGTGAAGGGATGAAAGTGGTCATCGCAGGTCGTCCAAATGCGGGCAAATCAAGCCTACTCAACGCCCTTTCAGGTAAAGAATCGGCAATTGTGACGGATATTGCCGGAACTACGCGAGACGTACTGCGCGAGCACATCCATATTGATGGTATGCCGCTGCATATTATTGATACCGCAGGTCTGCGTGATGCTGCCGATGAAGTCGAGAAAATCGGTATAGAGCGCGCTTGGGATGAAATCGCTCAGGCAGATCGCGTCCTGTTTATGGTCGATGGCACCACAACCGATGCCACCGATCCAATAGAAATCTGGCCTGACTTTGTCGATCGTCTACCTGACAATATCGGTATGACAGTGATCCGTAATAAGGCCGATCAAACCGATGAAGATCTTGGCATTTGTCACGTTAACGATCCAACTTTAATTCGCCTATCCGCTAAAACGGGCGATGGTGTTGAAGCTCTGCGCACTCATTTGAAGGAGTGTATGGGCTTTGCTGGAGGCAACGAAGGTGGCTTTATGGCCCGCCGCCGCCACTTAGAAGCGCTCGAACGCGCGGCAGAACATTTAAACGTTGGCCAACAGCAACTAGAAGGTTATATGGCTGGTGAAATCCTAGCAGAAGAGCTACGTATCACTCAGCAGCACTTGAGTGAAATTACTGGCGAGTTTAGCTCTGATGACCTTCTCGGACGCATCTTCTCTTCTTTCTGTATCGGAAAATAATCTTTAGCGCGGCAACTTAGCCGCGTTTTTACGCGTATATAAAGGAATACCTATGATCCACATTATTACAGGTAGCACACTTGGTGGTGCAGAGTATGTGGGAGACCACTTAAGTGATCTACTGATTGAAAAAGGCTTTGAGACTACTATTCACAATCATCCCAACCTAGATGAAGTTGACAACAGTGGCACTTGGCTTGTCATTACTTCAACTCACGGTGCTGGCGATTATCCAGATAACATTCAGCCTTTTATCCGAGCGCTACAAGATACTCCCCCTAAGATGAACCAAGTGAAATACGCCACCATCGCCATTGGTGATTCAAGCTACGATACATTTTGCGCAGCCGGCCAACATGCTCACAATTTACTTGCAGATATAGGGGCAACCGCACTTACCGAGTGTTTTACGATTGATATTCTCAGCCACGATGTACCAGAAGATGCAGCTGAAACATGGCTAAATGACCATATTGAGCTATTTTAACTCTCCTCAAGTGGTCACTCTGTTGACCACTTAGCTCTGTTTTACTCTAATTGTGTATAACATTTCCCTTACCCCCCTGAACTGTTTGCTGTTTTTTTGACCACTCCACTTGTGGATAAAAGTAGATCTTTCCGGTGATTAACCTATAGTTATCCAAAGAACAACTTAGATCCTTTTCACCCCCTGTGCATAAGTGCCGTTTTTGATCCCAGCTAATCCTCATTCTGATCAAGGTAAGATCACATGATATGATCCCAAGAAGATCCATGATCTTGTTGATCATTTTCTACTTATCCACAGAAACAGGCGATCCTAATAATAGATCTAATAAAAGATCATATATATAGATCTTATATATATAAGGATTTGGCTCTTTGAATGAAAAGAGTCAAAAGCATTTTCTCTCTTCGTGAAAGAAGGTAGAATAACGCTCTTTTTCTTTATCCAGCTCTCTATTGAATACCTGAGGTCGGTTCATGCTTTATCACGAAAAATTTGATGTCATCGTCGTAGGTGGCGGTCACGCAGGAACGGAAGCCGCACTCGCATCTGCTCGTACAGGGCAAAAAACCTTGTTGCTTACTCATAACATTGACACCTTAGGTCAAATGTCGTGTAACCCTGCTATCGGCGGTATTGGTAAAGGTCACCTAGTCAAAGAAGTCGATGCAATGGGGGGGCTAATGGCCCAAGCAATCGATCATTCTGGTATTCAATTTAGAACTTTGAACGCTTCAAAAGGCCCAGCAGTACGTGCCACTCGTGCTCAAGCTGACCGAGCACTATACAAAGCTTACGTGCGCAGTGTTTTGGAAAACACACCGAACTTAACTTTGTTCCAACAATCCGTTGATGATCTTATTGTCGAACAGGATCAAGTCTTAGGTGTGGTTACCCAAATGGGGCTACGTTTCTACGCTCAAGCCGTGGTACTTACAGTCGGTACCTTCTTGGGTG
Source organism: Vibrio sp. VPAP30 (assembly GCF_001188205.1). Taxonomy (NCBI): domain Bacteria; kingdom Pseudomonadati; phylum Pseudomonadota; class Gammaproteobacteria; order Vibrionales; family Vibrionaceae; genus Vibrio; species Vibrio sp. VPAP30. Next base: position 23,211 of record NZ_LBLS01000025.1, on the reverse strand, counting down.
GTAAGATCCATATTGGTATGGAAAGCTCTTCAGGCGGCCGTGCAGGCGATCCTCCATCGATCGCACTTGCGGATCGTTTAAGAGAATTACCATTTCGGGTCGATCGTTTAAAAACGGGTACGCCACCACGTATTGATGCTCGTAGTGTCGATTTTTCAGAGCTAGAAGCTCAACATGGTGATAATCCAGCGCCTGTATTTTCATTCATTGGCGCTCGTAACCAGCATCCTCGACAAATTCCGTGTTTTATTACCCACACCAACGAAAAGACGCATGATGTCATTCGCAACAACCTTGATCGTAGTCCTATGTATGCGGGTGTGATTGAAGGCATTGGTCCACGTTACTGCCCTTCGATTGAAGATAAAGTGATGCGTTTTGCCGATAAGAACAGTCACCAGATCTTTATTGAGCCTGAGGGACTTGATACACATGAGTTGTATCCGAATGGTATCTCCACCAGCTTGCCGTTTGACGTTCAAGTTCAGATCGTTCGTTCAATGAAAGGGTTCGAAAATGCCCATATTGTGCGACCTGGTTATGCGATTGAGTATGACTTTTTCGATCCGCGCGACTTAAAACAGACCTATGAGACTAAGTTTATCAATGGCTTGTTCTTTGCTGGCCAAATTAACGGCACTACGGGTTATGAAGAGGCTGCTGCGCAAGGGTTAATGGCCGGTCTCAACGCAAGTTTGTTTAGTCAGGACAAAGAGGGCTGGAGCCCACGTCGTGATCAGGCTTACATGGGCGTGTTGATTGATGATCTGTCAACCATGGGGACGAAAGAGCCTTACCGTATGTTTACTTCACGTGCGGAGTATCGTCTGTTGCTGCGTGAAGACAATGCTGACTTGCGCTTAACAGAGCAAGCTCGCCAACTTGGTTTAGTTGATGATGTCCGTTGGGCGCGCTTTAATGAAAAAATCAACAATATTGAGACTGAACGTCAACGCCTAAAAGATATTTGGATGAATCCAAAATCGGAAGGTATTGAAGCGTTAAATGCGTTGTTAAAAACGCCTATGGTGCGTGAAGCAAGTGGTGAAGATCTACTGCGACGCCCAGAAATGTCTTACGATCAATTGACTCAATTAACTGCCTTTGCGCCGGCATTGGAAGATCAACAAGCTACTGAGCAAGTCGAGATCCAAGTTAAATACGAAGGTTATATCAAGCGTCAGCAAGACGAGATCGAAAAATCGTTACGTCATGAGCACACCAAGCTGCCAGTTGATCTCGACTATGCCAAGGTAAGCGGTTTGTCAAACGAAGTGGTAGCAAAATTGACTGAGGCAAAACCTGAGTCTATTGGTATCGCTTCACGTATTTCAGGTATTACACCAGCAGCCATTTCCATTTTACTTGTGCATTTGAAAAAACACGGTCTATTGAAAAAAGGTGAGGAAGCATAATGTCTCAACTCCGTACTCAACTGGATGATTTGATTAGCCAAACCGAGTTAGAGGTTTCTCCTCGCCAACGTGAGCAACTGGTTGGTTATGTTGAAATGCTGGATAAGTGGAATAAAGCTTACAACTTAACCTCGGTGCGTAATCCTCAAGAAATGCTAGTTAAACATATTATGGATAGCATTATTGTTAGCACTCACTTACAAGGTGAGCGTTTTATTGATGTCGGTACAGGGCCAGGGTTACCTGGTATACCACTATCGATCATGCATCCGGATAAAACGTTTGTTTTGCTCGATAGTTTGGGCAAACGTATTCGCTTTATCAAACAGGTTCTACACGAACTCAAAATCGAAAATGTGGCTCCAGTTCAAAGTCGAGTCGAACAATACCAGCCAGAAGACAAATTTGATGGTGTATTGAGCCGAGCATTTGCTTCAATGACTGATATGGTTGAGTGGTGCCACCATCTGCCCAAATCTCAAGATGGTCATTTCTTAGCTTTGAAAGGTCAATTGCCACAGGATGAGATTGAGCAATTACCCGAGTGGTGTTCTGTGACAGATGTCAAAGCTTTGAATGTTCCTCAACTGGAAGGTGAGCGTCATCTAGTAATCTTATCGCGCAAGGAATAAAAGCGAGGTTCAACGTGGGAAAAATCGTAGCGATCGCCAACCAGAAAGGCGGGGTTGGAAAAACAACAACATGCATTAACTTAGCTGCATCAATGGCTGCGACTAAGCGTAAGGTTCTGGTGATAGATCTCGACCCACAAGGCAACGCGACGATGGCCAGTGGTGTTGACAAATACCAAGTGGATGCGACGGCCTATGAATTGCTCGTTGAGGATGTACCATTTGATGAAGTGGTGTGCCGTAAAACGTCGGGCAATTACGATTTGGTTGCTGCCAATGGTGATGTGACGGCGGCAGAAATCAAATTGATGGAAGTGTTCGCACGCGAAATTCGTCTTAAGAATTCGTTACAATTAGTTCGCGATAACTATGATTTCATCTTTATCGATTGTCCTCCTTCTCTAAACCTTCTTACAATCAACGCTATGGCCGCAGCCGATTCGGTTTTGGTTCCAATGCAGTGTGAGTATTTTGCACTTGAAGGTTTAACCGCATTGATGGATACGATCAGCAAGCTAGCCGCTGTTGTTAATGAAAATCTGAAAATTGAAGGGTTGCTGCGCACCATGTACGACCCACGTAACAGATTATCGAATGAAGTATCCGATCAACTTAAAAAGCACTTTGGTAACAAGGTGTACCGCACAGTTATTCCGCGCAACGTTCGTCTCGCTGAAGCACCTAGTCATGGTAAACCGGCAATGTATTACGATAAATACTCTGCTGGTGCTAAGGCTTATCTCGCTCTTGCCGGTGAGATGCTTCGCCGCGAAGAAGTCCCTGCATAACGATAACCAAAGGAATTCCGTCTCATGTCTAAACGTGGTTTAGGTAAAGGGCTTGACGCCCTGCTTTCAACCAGTTCATTGGCGCGTGAAAAACAGCAAAGTGCGCTGCACAGTCAAGAACTGTCATCGGATGGTAATCTAACCGATTTAAATATCAATAGCTTGAAGCCGGGTGTTTATCAGCCGCGTAAAGAGATGGAACCAGAGGCGCTTGAAGAACTAGCGGCTTCAATTGAGTCGCAAGGGATTATCCAACCTATTGTCGTTAGACAGGTTGACGGTGACAAGTTTGAAATCATCGCCGGTGAACGACGTTGGCGCGCTGCTCGTAAGGCCGGATTAAAACAAGTGCCGTGTGTGGTGAAAAATGTCGAAGATCGTGCGGCGATCGCGATGGCGCTGATTGAAAATATTCAGCGTGAAGATCTTAATGTAATTGAAGAAGCTGTCGCGTTAGATCGTTTACAAGAAGAGTTTAGTCTTACTCATCAACAGGTTGCTGATGTCATCGGCAAGTCTCGCGCGGCGGTAAGCAACTTATTGCGTCTAAATCAGCTAGAAGTTGACGTAAAAGGTTTAGTCTCTAGTAATCATCTTGATATGGGGCATGCTAGAGCTTTGCTGGCACTTGAAGGAGAACAGCAAGTTGAGATTGCTCAGCGAGTTGCCAAAAAGAAAATGACAGTGCGTCAGACTGAGCAGTTAGTAAAAAAATGTCTTCAACCTCAAACTGAACCAAAAAGTGAGGCCGAAGACACTGAAGCACAACAAATATCACATAAATTGAGTGAAATGCTTGGTGCTAAAGTGGCAATTGTAAGAGCTGACAATGGCAAGTCGAAAGTAACGATTAGTCTTGATGAGCCTCACAAATTGGAGCAGCTAATTGCCAAGCTAGAGAGCTAAATGAGATAATTGATCTCAGTCAATATATGTAAAAATCGAATTTTTGTGCGGAAGTTGTCGGTTTGTAAACAAAATTGTAACTTTTTGCAGTGTTTTAATTGCAATCAGTTCGACTCACCGTATAATTTTCGCCAATTTCCCAGCCCTGAGGTAGTAAAGCTGTGGATTTTACTAGAGGTACGAATACATGGTAGCTGCGTTAGCTAGACCAGGACGAGAGCTTGCTAAGCAATTGTTAATGATCCAGTTTGGCGCGGTTACACTTCTGGCAGTAGGTATGGCAATAGCCGTAAATGCTGACTGGGGACTTTCAGCGTTGATTGGTGGTGGCATCTTTGTGATTGCCAATGCCGTTTTTGCGCTGTGTGCGTTTATGTTTAGTGGAGCTCGTGCTGCAAAGCGAATTACGGCCTCTTTCTATGCTGGCGAAGCACTCAAAATCCTCATCACGGTGATTCTTTTCACCGTTGCCTACATGTATATGCAGGTGGAACTTGTTCCCCTTAAGCTAACCTATTTGCTGGCTCTAGGTATTAATATCTGTGCGCCAGTGCTATTCATTAACAACAAAAAATAGGATGAGTTATGGCTGCGCCAGGTGAAGCGCTAACGTCATCCGGATACATTGCCCACCACCTTACAAACCTATCGACGTATAAGTTAGGTCTTGTAGCGGAGGAAGCAAGTTTCTGGAACGTACATATCGATAGCCTGTTTTTTTCTTGGTTTACGGGTTTAATTTTCTTAGGAATTTTTTACTCAGTAGCGAAGAAATCGACAGCGGGTGTACCGGGTAAGCTTCAGTGTTTTGTTGAAATGATCGTTGAATTTGTCGCGGAAAACGTCAAAGACACGTTCCATGGACGCAACCCACTGATCGCGCCTTTAGCACTGACTATCTTTTGTTGGGTATTCTTGATGAACGTGATGGACTTAGTTCCTATCGACTTCTTACCTTACCCAGCAGAGCATTGGCTTGGTATTCCTTACCTTAAGGTTGTACCGTCAGCTGATGTTAATATCACCATGGCTATGGCTCTAGGCGTATTCGCTCTGATGATTTACTACAGCATCAAAGTGAAAGGTCTAGGTGGATTCGCTAAAGAACTTGCTTTACATCCATTTAATCACCCTGTGATGATTCCGTTTAACCTATTGATTGAAGTGGTATCGCTACTTGCGAAGCCTCTATCACTTGGTATGCGTTTATTCGGTAACATGTTCGCAGGTGAGGTTGTATTCATTCTTTGTGCGGCAATGCTACCATGGTACTTGCAATGGATGGGTTCACTACCGTGGGCAATCTTCCATATCTTGGTTATTACGATTCAAGCCTTCGTGTTTATGATGTTGACAATTGTTTACCTGTCAATGGCACACGAAGACAGTGATCATTAATTTTATTTTTAAAGCTTTTTATTTGGGCAACTAGCCAACAACTATAAATTGGAGATAGTAATGGAAACTTTACTGAGCTTTTCTGCAATCGCCGTAGGTATTATCGTCGGTCTTGCTTCTCTTGGTACAGCGATTGGTTTCGCACTTCTAGGTGGTAAATTCCTTGAAGGTGCTGCACGTCAACCAGAAATGGCTCCTATGCTACAAGTTAAGATGTTCATCATCGCGGGTCTACTTGATGCGGTTCCAATGATCGGTATCGTAATCGCACTTCTATTCACTTTCGCAAACCCATTCGTTGGTCAACTAGGTTAATCACTTTTAACTCTAGGCAAATTTCGGTTTGTCATTGATTAACACTAAGTCCGAATAGAAGGGGTAGCTGTTGTGAATATGAACGCAACTCTGCTAGGTCAAGCAATCTCGTTTGCAATGTTTGTATGGTTCTGCATGAAGTATGTATGGCCACCAATCATGCAGGCGATCGAAGAACGTCAGAAGAAAATTGCTGACGGTCTGCAAGCGGCAGAACGTGCTGCTAAAGACTTGGATCTAGCACAAGCAAACGCTTCTGATCAGTTGAAAGAAGCGAAGCGCACAGCAACTGAGGTCATCGAGCAAGCGAATAAGCGTAAAGCTCAAATTCTAGATGAAGCACGTGAGGAAGCTCAGGCAGAACGCCAGAAAATCCTTACTCAAGCTGAAGCTGAACTTGAAGCAGAACGCATCCGTGCGCGTGATGAACTGCGCAAACAAGTTGCAACTCTGGCTGTAGCTGGTGCTGAGAAAATCCTTGAGCGTTCTATCGATAAAGATGCGCAAAAAGATATTCTCGACAACATTACTGCAAAACTTTAAGTCTGGGGGCGCATATGTCTGATTTGACTACAATCGCACGCCCCTATGCTAAAGCAGCCTTCGACTTTGCTGTAGATAAAGGCCAACTAGACCAATGGGGTCAAATGCTGTCTTTTGCTGCGGAAGTTGCTAACAACGAACAAATTCAAGAGCTTCTAACAGGCTCTGTCTCTGCTGAAAAGCTAGCAGAAATATTTGTTGCAGTTTGTAGTGACCAAGTTGATGCGCACGGCCAAAACCTATTAAAGGTGATGGCTGAGAATGGCCGTTTAGCGGCCCTTCCTGATGTTTGTGAACAGTACTTTGCTCTTAAACAAGAGCATGAGAAAGAGATCGATGTTGAAGTTACTTCAGCAGCAGAACTTTCTGAAGAACAACTCGCAAATATCAGCAGCAAACTTGAGCAGCGCCTAGAGCGTAAAGTAAAGCTGAATTGCAGTGTAGATGAGACCCTACTTGGTGGGGTTATAATTCGAGCCGGAGACTTAGTCATCGATAACTCAGCACGTGGCCGTCTAAGCCGCCTGAGCGATGCATTGCAGTCTTAATGGGGATTGGAGCATGCAACTTAATTCCACGGAAATAAGCGATCTAATCAAACAACGTATCGAATCTTTCGAAGTTGTTAGTGAAGCTCGCAATGAAGGTACTATCGTATCGGTAAGCGATGGTATCATTCGCATTCACGGCCTAGCGGACGTGATGCAAGGTGAAATGATTGAATTACCGGGTGGCCGTTATGCACTAGCACTTAACCTTGAGCGTGACTCGGTTGGTGCGGTTGTAATGGGCCCATATGCTGACCTTAAGGAAGGCATGAAAGTTACAGGTACTGGTCGTATTCTTGAAGTGCCAGTTGGTCCTGAACTATTAGGCCGCGTAGTAAACACGCTAGGTGAGCCAATTGATGGTAAAGGCCCAATTGACGCTAAACTTACGTCACCAGTAGAAGTGATTGCACCTGGTGTAATCGACCGTAAATCGGTTGATCAGCCAGTACAAACTGGTTATAAGTCAGTTGACTCAATGATCCCAATCGGTCGTGGTCAGCGTGAGCTTATAATCGGTGACCGTCAGATCGGTAAAACCGCGATGGCGATCGATGCAATCATCAACCAGAAAGATTCTGGTATCTTCTCTATCTACGTAGCGATTGGTCAGAAAGCTTCTACTATCGCGAACGTTGTGCGTAAACTGGAAGAGCACGGTGCACTACAAAACACTATCGTGGTTGTAGCATCTGCATCTGAATCTGCTGCACTGCAATACCTAGCTCCTTACGCTGGTTGTGCAATGGGTGAGTACTTCCGTGACCGTGGTGAAGACGCTCTGATTGTTTATGATGACCTATCTAAGCAAGCGGTAGCTTACCGTCAGATCTCTCTACTACTAAAACGTCCACCAGGCCGTGAAGCATTCCCAGGTGACGTATTCTACTTACACTCTCGTCTACTAGAGCGTGCTGCTCGTGTAAGCGAAGAGTACGTAGAACGTTTCACTAATGGTGAAGTGAAAGGTAAGACGGGTTCTTTGACTGCTCTTCCTATCATCGAAACTCAAGCTGGTGACGTTTCTGCATTCGTACCTACGAACGTAATCTCGATTACCGATGGTCAGATCTTCCTACAGTCTGAAGCCTTTAACGCGGGTGTACGCCCAGCCGTTGATCCAGGTATTTCAGTTTCTCGTGTAGGTGGTTCAGCACAGACGAAAATCATCAAGAAGCTATCAGGTGGTATCCGTACTGCACTAGCGGCTTATCGTGAACTAGCAGCATTCGCACAGTTCTCATCAGACCTTGATGAAGCAACTAAGCGTCAGCTAAGCCATGGTCAAAAAGTTACAGAACTAATGAAGCAGAAGCAGTACGCTCCTATGTCTGTATTTGATCAAGCACTAGTTATCTTCGCTGTTGAACGCGGCTACCTAGATGATGTTGAAATCAACAAGATTCTAGATTTTGAAGCGGCACTACTATCGTATGCTCGCGGTCAATACGCTGAATTTGCAGCTGAGATCGACAAGACGGGTGCGTACAACGATGAAGTTGAAGCACAGCTTAAGAAGCTGACTGATGACTTCGTGGCAACCCAAACTTGGTAATAGGTCGGTGGCAGTAATGTCACCAACTAATGGAGAGTAACGATGGCCGGCGCAAAAGAGATACGTAATAAAATCGGTAGTGTTAAAAGCACGCAGAAAATTACGAAAGCGATGGAAATGGTAGCAGCTTCGAAAATGCGTCGTAGTCAAGATGCAAGAGAAGCTTCTCGTCCATACGCTGAAACAATGCGTAAAGTGATCGGTCACGTAGCAAACGCAAATCTAGAGTACCGTCATCCGTACTTAGAAGAGCGTGAAGCGAAGCGAGTTGGTTACATCATCGTTTCTACAGACCGTGGCCTGTGTGGCGGCTTGAACATTAACGTGTTCAAAAAAGCAGTTGCTGATATGCAGGCATGGAAAGAGAAAGGTGCTGAAGTTGAACTAGCGGTAATTGGTTCTAAAGCAACAGCATTTTTCAATAACAGTGGCGCGAAAGTTGCCGCTCAGGTTTCTGGTCTTGGCGATAGCCCAAGCTTAGAAGACCTAATCGGTTCTGTAAGCGTAATGCTAAAGAAATACGATGAAGGTGAATTGGACCGTTTATACGTAGTGTACAACAAGTTTGTGAACACTATGGTTCAACAACCAACGATCGATCAATTGCTACCTTTGCCTAAATCAGACAGCGAAGAGATGCAGCGTGAGCACTCATGGGACTACATCTATGAGCCTGAACCAAAACCTCTACTAGATACACTTTTAGTGCGCTATGTAGAGTCTCAGGTTTACCAAGGTGTGGTTGAGAATCTTGCTTGTGAGCAAGCGGCTCGAATGATTGCGATGAAGGCTGCAACGGACAACGCGACCAACTTGATTGAAGATTTAGAACTTGTGTACAACAAAGCCCGTCAGGCTGCGATTACACAAGAACTATCGGAAATCGTTGGTGGTGCTGCTGCGGTTTAAGCTTAGGTTAAACGAAATAGTTTAGAGGATTAACGATGGCTACAGGTAAGATCGTACAGATCATCGGTGCGGTAGTCGACGTAGAGTTCCCACAGAGCGAAGTACCTAGTGTATATGACGCTCTAGACGTGACTGAATCAAAAGAACGCTTAGTTCTTGAAGTTCAACAACAGCTAGGCGGTGGCGTAGTTCGTTGTATCGTAATGGGTAGCTCTGATGGTTTACGTCGTGGAGTTGAAGTTGTAAACACTGGCGCTCCAATTTCAGTACCAGTAGGTACTAAGACCCTAGGTCGTATCATGAACGTTCTAGGTGACGCAATTGACGAGTGTGGTGAAATCGGTGCGGAAGAGACTTACTCTATCCACCGTGAAGCACCAAGCTACGAAGAGCAATCAAACGAGATCGCTCTACTAGAAACGGGCGTTAAAGTAATCGACCTGGTTTGTCCATTCGCTAAGGGTGGTAAAATCGGTCTATTCGGTGGTGCAGGTGTAGGTAAGACCGTTAACATGATGGAACTTATCAACAACATCGCACTACAGCACTCTGGCCTATCTGTATTTGCAGGTGTAGGTGAGCGTACTCGTGAAGGTAACGATTTCTACTTTGAGATGCAGGAAGCGGGCGTTGTAAACGTTGAGAATCCTGAAGAGTCAAAAGTAGCGATGGTTTACGGTCAGATGAACGAGCCACCAGGTAACCGTCTACGTGTTGCACTGACTGGCCTAACAATGGCTGAACGTTTCCGTGACGAAGGTCGTGACGTTCTACTGTTCGTTGATAACATCTACCGTTACACGCTTGCTGGTACTGAAGTATCAGCTCTGCTAGGTCGTATGCCTTCAGCAGTAGGTTACCAGCCAACTCTTGCAGAAGAGATGGGTGTACTGCAGGAGCGTATCACGTCAACGAAATCTGGTTCTATCACGTCTGTACAGGCGGTATATGTACCAGCCGATGACTTGACTGACCCGTCTCCAGCAACAACGTTCGCGCACTTGGATGCAACGGTAGTACTTAACCGTAACATCGCAGCTATGGGTCTATACCCTGCGATCGACCCACTAGATTCAACATCTCGTATGCTTGATCCATTGGTTGTTGGTCAAGAGCACTACGATATCGCTCGTGGCGTTCAGCAGACTCTTCAGCGTTATAAAGAGCTGAAAGATATCATTGCGATTTTAGGTATGGACGAGCTGTCTGAAGAAGATAAGCAAGTAGTATCTCGTGCACGTAAGATTGAGCGTTTCCTAACTCAGCCTTACCACGTAGCGGAAGTATTTACTGGCGACCCTGGTGTTTACGTACCTCTTAAAGAGACTCTACGTGGTTTCAAAGGTCTACTAGCTGGTGATTACGATGACATTCCAGAGCAAGCGTTTATGTACTGCGGTACGATTGACGATGCTATCGAGAATGCGAAGAAGCTATAAGGCTAACTAGGAGGCGATATGGCAGCAATAACCTTTCACCTAGACGTTGTTAGTGCAGAGAAGAAGATTTTCTCAGGCCTAGTAGAAACGTTTCAGGTGACCGGTAGCGAAGGTGAACTTGGTATTTTCCATGGTCACACTCCGCTGCTGACCGCTATCAAGCCTGGTATGGTGCGTATTGTTAAGCAGCACGGCCACGAAGAAATTCTTTATGTTTCTGGTGGTATGGTAGAAGTTCAGCCGGGTACAGCGACTGTACTGGCTGATACCGCTATCCGTGGTGAAGAGCTTGACGCAGCTAAGGCAGAAGAAGCGAAACGTCGCGCTGAGGAGAATATTCAGAATCAGCACGGTGATATGGACTTCGCTCAAGCGGCCAGTGAACTGGCTAAAGCCATTGCTCAGCTACGAGTTATCGAGCTGACAAAACAGCGTCGCTAATTCGCGACACTGTTTTAAAAGTGATAAAGGCGGTCGTAAGACCGCCTTTTTGCTTAATTTTTAACGGAAATTTTTCCTAATCAATTAACTAATCATCAATTAGTGTCTAGAATACCTCTCAGTTTTAATACAAGTTCTAATGGGTAACGCAATGAAGTTTAGCGCAGTGATTCTGGCGGCGGGCAAAGGGACTCGCATGTACTCCAACAAACCTAAGGTTTTGCATACACTTGCTGGTAAACCTATGGCTAAACATGTTATCGATACATGTAACGGTTTAGGCGCGCAGAATATACATTTGGTCTATGGTCATGGTGGCGATCAAATGCAGGCTGAACTGAGTGCTGAGTCTGTGAATTGGGTTCTGCAAGCGGAGCAGCTAGGTACAGGCCACGCGGTGGATCAAGCTTCTTCTCAGTTCGAAGAGGATGAGAAGATCTTAGTGTTATACGGTGATGTGCCATTGATCTCTGAAGAGACGATTGAAAGTTTACTCGATGCTCAACCAACTGGTGGTATCGCGTTGCTCACCGTGGTTCTGGATAACCCAACTGGCTATGGTCGTATCGTACGTAAAAATGGCCCTGTCGTGGCTATCGTAGAGCAAAAAGATGCCACAGAAGAGCAAAAGCTAATTAAAGAGATCAATACGGGTGTGATGGTTGCGACTGGTGGGGATCTTAAGCGTTGGTTATCTGGCCTAAACAATGAAAATGCACAGGGTGAGTACTACCTGACAGATGTGATTGCTGCCGCTCACGATGAAGGCCGTGCAGTTGAAGCGGTTCACCCAGTTAATCCTATCGAAGTTGAAGGGGTTAACGACCGTGCACAACTGGCGCGCTTAGAGCGTGCGTTTCAATCGATGCAAGCACAAAAACTGTTAGAACAGGGAGTAATGTTACGAGATCCTGCGCGTTTTGACCTGCGCGGTGAGCTTCAGTGCGGTATGGATTGTGAAATTGACGCCAATGTTATTATCGAAGGCAAAGTCTCCCTAGGTGATAACGTCGTTATAGGCACTGGGTGTGTGCTTAAAGATTGTGAAATCGATGACAATACATTAGTTCGCCCATATAGCGTAATTGAAGGTGCTACAGTAGGTGAAGAGTGTACCGTCGGTCCATTTACTCGCCTTCGCCCTGGTGCTGAGATGCGCAATGATTCGCACGTAGGTAACTTTGTTGAAGTGAAAAATGCATGCCTTGGTGAGGGCTCTAAAGCCAACCACCTGTCGTACTTAGGTGACGCAGAGATCGGTCAGCGCACTAACGTTGGCGCGGGTGTGATTACGTGTAACTACGATGGTGCAAATAAATTTAAAACCACAATAGGCAACGATGTGTTTGTCGGATCTGATAGTCAGCTAGTAGCTCCAGTGACAATTGCTGATGGCGCGACAGTTGGTGCAGGAACGACTTTAACAAAAGATGTCGCTGAAGGTGAGTTAGTCATCACTCGCGCTAAAGAGCGTAAGATTTCAGGTTGGCAGCGTCCATTAAAACAAAAGTAATAGCTCTTGCTACCAATGATAATGTTACAAAGCCGCTCATAATGAGCGGCTTTGTTGTCTCTACTTGGTTGGTATTAATGACTAGGAATAGCGATACGCTTTTCTAGCCAACGAACGGCTTGAGAGACGAAAAGAATCAGCACTAAATACTCTAAGACCAAGAAGGTATAGATCTCTAATGGTAAGTACTCATTGACTACTAACTCGTTGGCACGGCGGGTTAGGTCACTTAAGCCAATCACACTGACTAATGAGCTCATTTTGAGAATATAAACAAACTGATTGCCCAATGGCGGTAAAATTTGCCGAAATGCTTGCGGCAAAATTACTAAGCGCATCTTCTGCCAGTAATTCAAACCTAGTGACTCCGCAGCTTCATGTTGGCCACGGCTGATGGCTTGAATCCCGCCGCGAAACACTTCAGCCATAAAAGCACTTTCCGCGATGGTCAGTGCTATCACCCCCGCCCAAAAATGATCTAGTGAGACGTCTAGTAAAGTTGGCATTCCATAGTAGACCCAAAGTAGCAAGACGAGCACAGGTACAGAGCGCACGCATTCTACATAGATTCGGTTGATGGCACGCAGATATTTCATTGGAGAAAGCGCAGGTAACGCGATGATTAACCCGAGCGTCATGGCAAACAGCATGCTCAGCAGAGAGACTTGAATTGTGTCGCTAAACCCTGCGAGTAGAAAGCTTAAGTTGGTTTGGCCTTGCTCGGTTGTCGGGTCAAGTACGTACCAACCCCACTGATAATCTGAACAGCCGCTGAGAAGTAGCAGTGAACTAAGCAATAGATAACGAGAAGTCACATTACACCTTGTATTGACTAAAAAAATCCATTTGATGCTGCTATGTTAGCAATGAACGGGCTTAATTCGTAATAACTTTAGGGAAGATATAATGAACAAGTATATTTTAGCACTTGGATTGTGCTTATTGTCAGTGGGCCAGGTCATGGCCGAAACCAGTCGTTTACAACAAATCCTTGATAAAGGGGTGCTGCGTGTTGGTACTACAGGGGATTGGAATCCGATGACAATGAAGGATCCAGCAACCAATAGCTATCGCGGTTTTGATATTGATGTGACAACTGAGTTGGCTAAGGATCTTGGTGTAAAAGTCGAATATGTAGCGACAGACTGGAAAACATTGGTTAATGGTATTACTGCCAATAAGTACGACGTTACTGGTAGTGCTTCACTGAACATGTCGCGCGCTAAAGTAGCAGGTTACAGTCAGCCATATTTCTACTTGGCGTTTGTTCCAGTGGTGCAGAAAAAGGACTTAGACAAGTTCTCTGATTGGAGTGATTTTGACAAATCAGAAGTCAAAGTAGCGGCAACGCTGGGAACAGTACAAGAAAAGATGGTTAAAGAGTTCTTTCCGTCAGCACAGCATGTTGTTATTGAAGCACCTGCACGTGACTTCCAGGAGCTACTGGCACGCAGAGCGGATGTCTCAGTGACCTCAAACGTTGAGGCGGCTACGTTGGTGGAGAAGTTCAAACAACTGGCTATCGTGCCAGTTAAAGAACCACGTAAACCGACGCCGATCGCGATGTTACTGCCACAGGATGATCAGGTTTGGATTAATTACCTCAATCACTGGGTAGAATTGAAGAAGACTCAGGGGTTCTTTAAAAAGACAGCCGAAAAATGGGGTCTGAAGAGTTTGTAAGTATTTACTAAGTTTACTGCCCTAACAAAGAGCCGCATTTTGCGGCTCTTTTACTATTTACTCATCATTGACTACGCGAGAGTTGTCAGGCGCAGTAAAGTGCTGAGACAGCTCACGATTCGAAACAACATAGCCAATCCACAGCCCTCCCATACAAATAACAATCGCGATGCCTGTTACTAGCTGTGCCTGACTTGCCATTGCAGCCACTAGAGCGCTCGATAAGCTACTGACACAAATTTGCACACTGTTTTGTAAGCCAGCGGCCGTTGCAGGGCTTCGCTGCGCGCTTGCTAGAGCACGATTGACAACGATTGGGTAAAGCGCGCCGTTGGCGACAGCAATCAAACAGAAAGGTGCTAGGATCGGCCAAATGGAAGTTAGTTGCCATTGAGAAGCGATAAAGATCAGCAAAGAAGCGACACTAAACAGGCCAATCAGTTGGCGTAGTACTTTTTCGTCACCATACTTGCGGACACCGACTTTACCTAAGTAGCCGCCTACCATAAATGCGATAGTTTGTGGAATAAAGCTCAAACCAATGTCTTTAGCTTCATAACCAAGCTGCGACATGATCTCCGGCATTCCTGTAAGGTAAGCAAAGAAGGCCGCCGATGCTGTGGCAAACATAAATACATTGCCAAGGTAGGTTTTTGACCCCAGTAGCAGCTTAATATCTGTCGACATGCTGGTTTGCTTAACTTCAGCTTTTTCATTTTTCTGTGCCATGGTTGCGATGACGAGCAATACACCCATTAGTGTCAGCGCTACAAAAATGCTGTGCCAACCAAAGCTATCTGCCAGTAATACACCCAACTGTGGAGCCAGCGCTGGGGACAGGGCGACCAGTGGCATGATAGTAGCGAATATTTGCTGACTGTTGCTTGAGTGACGCTTAATAACCATCGCTTGCCAGATCACTGCAGGTGCGCAGACACCAATTGCTTGCACAAAGCGTAGGGCGAGTAGCTGCCAAACTTGATCACTAAAGGCTAAGCCAAAAGAGGCGATAGTAAAAATTACCAAGCCTGCCGCTAAGGTATTACGATGACCAAACTTATCCGAGGCCAACCCCCACATAAGTTGCCCAAATGCCATACCAACCAAAAATACGGTTAATGAAAGGGCTATCTGCTCTGGGCCCGTTGCGAAATCAACTTCCATTGCTTTAAAAGCGGGCAGGTACATGTCGGTGGCAATAAAGCCGAGCATTGAAAGGGCTGCGAGATAAACAAGCTGTAGTTTTGATATTTTCATGATTCAACCAATCAAATTATTTAATCATTAATTACTCAGTATTAGTTGGCGCCAACCCTGATTTATTTACCATGCCATTCTATTTTTCGATTTTAAGAAAATAAAACGTTAAAATTATTGGTTATCAATCAAAAATATTGAACGGTTGTCCATTATGTATTCAAAGTCGTCACTTGAGATGTTAGATACCGTGGCTCGGTTAGGAAGTTTTACTGCGGCAGCAGAGGTGCTACACAAAGTGCCTTCAGCTATCAGCTATGGTGTACGTCAGGTCGAGCAAGAGTTGGACGTCATATTGTTTCGTCGTTTGCCACGGAAAGTTGAGCTTACTCCGGCTGGTGAACTATTTATCGCCGAAGCGCGACTATTACTAAGACAGATGGAAGAACTTAAGGTACAAACTAAACGTGCTGCTCATGGTTGGCAATCAACCCTTAAGCTAACTTTGGATAATGTAGTGAAGCTCGATAAGTTAAAGCCACTGGTTGAAGACTTTTATCGTGAGTTTGAGTTTGCTGAGTTACAAATAAACATGGAAGTTTTTAATGGATCTTGGGAGGCGATAGCGCAGGAGCGAGCCGATATTGTCATCGGTGCAACATCTGCGATCCCCGTTGGTGGAGATTTTGAGGTCAGAGATATGGGCGTACTGGACTGGGCATTTGTTATGTCTCCGGCACACCCTTGTGTTCGTCAGCAAAACTTAAGCGAAGAGTTTGTCAGCCAGTTCCCTGCCATCTGTCTTGATGATACTTCCAGTGTTCTGCCTAAGCGTCACACTGGGCATTATCCGCAGCAGCGGCGCTTGTTGCTGCCCAATTGGTATAGTGCAATTGAGTGTCTTAAGAATGGCGTTGGGGTTGGCTATATGCCTCGACACATCGCGATGTCGTTGATTCTTGATGGGGTGCTGGTGGAGAAAACCTTGCCAGATGAAAAGCCGATCAGCCAATGCTGTTTAGTTTGGCGTAAGGATGATAATCACAAACTTATTCAGTGGATGGTAGATTACTTAGGCTCTTCCAATCAGCTCCATCACGACTGGTTAAAGCACTAAAGCAACGCCAGCATAATGCTGGCGTTGTTTGACTTGATAGCCGCTTAAGGGCGTTCAAAGACGGTTGCGATCCCCTGACCTAAACCGATACACATAGTGGCCAGGCCATATTTTGCGTCTTTGGCTTCCATTAAGTTGATAAGCGTGGTTGAGATGCGCGACCCAGAACAACCTAGCGGGTGACCAAGAGCGATGGCACCACCGTTAAGGTTGACCTTCTCGTCCATCACTTCCAGTAAACCTAGGTCTTTAGCACAAGGTAAAGATTGAGCAGCAAATGCTTCATTTAGCTCTACCACATCCATATCTTCGATAGAGAGACCTGCACGTTTGAGCGCTTTCTGCGTTGCTGGTACAGGGCCGTAACCCATGATAGATGGATCGCAACCCGCAATCGCCATACCTTTGATGCGAGCGCGAATTGGCAAACCAAGCTCATTGGCTTTGTCTTCGCTCATGATCAGCATAGCTGATGCACCATCAGATAGCGCAGAGGATGTACCTGCCGTGACGGTTCCGTTTGCAGGGTCAAACACTGGGCGAAGCTGAGATAGACCTTCTACTGAGGTTTCCGGACGAATCACTTCATCGTGATCTAGCGTGAATAGGGTGCCGTCCGCTGCGTGGCCCTCAATTGGAAGAATCTCATTTTTAAAGCGACCTTCAAGGGTAGCGGCATGAGCACGAGCATGAGAACGCGCAGCAAACTCATCTTGTTGCTCACGGCTGATACCGTGCAGTTTACCAAGCATTTCTGCGGTTAAACCCATCATACCCGCGGCTTTAGCAACGTTTTTCGACATGCCTGGATGGAAATCCACACCATGATTCATAGGAACATGTCCCATGTGCTCAACACCACCAATGAGGCAAATCTCCGCATCACCGGTCATGATTGCGCGTGTGCCATCATGCAGAGCCTGCATTGATGAACCACATAAGCGGTTGACAGTTACTGCACCTATTTCAATTGGCAAGCCTGCAAGCAGTGCTGCATTACGCGCAACGTTAAAGCCTTGTTCTAACGTTTGTTGCACACAGCCCCAGTAGATATCTTCAATTTCACTTGGGTTGACCTGAGGATTGCGCGCAAGAATGCCTTTCATTAAGTGGGCAGAAAGATCTTCGGCGCGAGTATGACGGAAAGCCCCACCTTTAGAGCGTCCCATCGGTGTACGTAGGCAATCTACTACGACAACGTTTTTAGTTTGATTAGTCATTTGGGAATCTCCTTAGATAGAACCTTGTTGCTGAGCACCATAGAAGCTCTGGCCTTTTTCAGCCATATCAATCAGCAATTGTGGTACTTGGTACATAGCGCCTAGATCTGAGTATTGGTTGGCCATTGCGACAAACTCGGCAATACCTATGCTATCTAAGTAACGGAAAACGCCACCTCGGAATGGAGGGAAGCCCAGACCATAAACTAAAGCCATATCAGCTTCTTGAGGAGAAGCGATGATGTTTTCTTGCAGACACAAGACAACTTCATTGATCATCGGAATCATCATTCGTTGGATGATGGTTTGATCATCGAACTCTTGTTTCTCAGCACAAACGTCGGCGAGTACTGGCAGAATATCTTCACTGAATGTCTTCTTCGGTTTACCTTTTCTGTCTAAAGCGTAACTATAGAAGCCGCTGCCATTTTTCTGACCATACTTGTCTGCTTCAAACAGGGCATCAATCGCGTCACGGCCCTGTTTGCCCATACGCTCTGGGAAACCTTGAGCCATTACCGCTTGAGCATGGTGAGCGGTATCAATACCGACTACATCTAGCAGATAGGCAGGTCCCATTGGCCAGCCAAATTTACGCTCCATGACTTTGTCGATTTTAGTGAAATCAGCGCCGTCACGTAGCAACATGCTGAATCCACCAAAGTAAGGGAAGAGTACGCGGTTGACGAAGAATCCCGGGCAGTCATTCACTACGATTGGCGATTTACCCATTTTCGCTGCGTAAGCGACTACGCGGTTGATAGTTTCATCTGAGGTGTGTTCACCACGGATGATCTCTACTAAAGGCATGCGATGTACTGGGTTGAAGAAATGCATACCACAGAAGTTTTCAGGTCGCTTGAGTGATTTAGCCAGCAGATTGATCGGGATGGTCGATGTATTTGAGGTAATGACGGTTTCGTCACCCACTTGTTGCTCGACTTCACTGAGTACTGCCGCTTTCACTTTCGGGTTTTCAACCACAGCTTCAACGATAACATCCGTCTCCTCAATGCCTGCGTAATGGAGGCTTGGAGTGATAGACGCTAGGATACCCGCCATTTTAAAGCCATCAATACGACCGCGAGATAAACGCTTGTTGAGCAGTTTAGATGCTTCCGTCATACCGAGGTCTAAAGATGATTGTGCGATATCTTTCATTAAGACAGGGACATCTTTAAGAGCCGATTGGTAAGCAATTCCGCCCCCCATGATGCCCGCACCTAATACCGCTGCACGTTGAGTGTCTTTACTCGCAGATTTAGCCGCTTTTTTAGCTAGCCCCTTAATATATTGATCGTTGAGGAACAGGCCAACGAGAGACTTAGCTTCTTCGGATTTAGCCAGCTTAACGAAATACTTGCGTTCAATATCAAGTGCTTCATTGCGAGTAAAACGAGCACCTTCCTCGATAGTCACAACAGCTGTCATAGGGGCTGGGTAGTGAGGGCCAGCCTTCTGAGCGACCAAGCCTTTTGCCATGGTAAAGCTCATCATTGATTCAAGCTTGCTGAGTGAAAGTGCCGATGTTTTTTGTTTACGGCGCTGTTTCCAATCGAGCTTTTCATTGATCGCTTGAGTCAGGGTTTTGATCGCTGAATCATACAGGGCGTCTGTGTCGACAATTGCATCGAGTAGGCCGATTTTAAGTGCTTCATCAGCTCGGCACGCTTTGCCTTGTGTAATGACTTCCATCGCGCTGTCGGCACCGATAACACGAGGTAAGCGAACACAACCACCAAAACCTGGCATGATACCGAGTTTAGTCTCTGGTAAGCCAATGCTGGTGGTTTTATCACCAATACGCATGTCGGTAGCGAGTACACACTCACAGCCGCCACCTAAAGTGTGACCTTTTAAAACTGAAAGTGTTGGTACCGGTAGGTCTTCTAACTTGTTAAAGATGCTGTTAGCAAATTGAAGCCATTGATCTAGCTCTTGTTCCTGTTTGGCAAATAGGCCCAGAAACTCAGTAATATCTGCGCCTACAATAAAGGTATCTTTATCTGAAGTGAGCAGTAATCCTTTGAGAGAGCTATGAGCTTTAAGTGCGTCAAGAGCCTTATCCAGTGACTCAAGAGTAGCAAGGTCGAGCTTGTTAACAGACGCTGGGGCACAGAAGCTGAGCTCAGCGATTCCGTCTTGTAATTCCTTTACCTGTAGGGTTTCGGCTTGGTAAATCATTGTCTATCTCCATGACATACAATCTTTGGATTGCGTGTACAGCGGCTGGTTTAACAGCAACCGCTGTAAAGGAAAGTGGTGTTATAGTTATTCTGGTTTGACCAGTTGTTTTAGTTTGGACTTGCTGTTGGTTAAATTCAATACATTTTTTAAACAACTGTTTAACATTGTGCGCTCGAACAGATCTTAGGCGACGTTAAATTCGCTCTCGTGCTACACTGCGAGCACAACAAAAGATGAATCTAAACCATGAATGACCAGCCGTATTTAGTCCCTGTGCAACCCACTCAGTTTGAAGAGGAGATAAAGAAAAGCATCTTTATTACCTACCTCGCACATACTCCCTCAATTGCTGTAGCTAAAGCTTTCGTTGAGCAGATAAAAAACAAACATTCTGATGCGCGGCATAACTGCTGGGGGTTTGTTGCTGGCAGGCCTGACGATTCGATGAAGTGGGGTTTTAGTGATGATGGTGAGCCTTCAGGTACAGCAGGCAAACCAATACTGGCGCAGTTGGCCGGTTCTGGTGTTGGTGAGATTACTGCTGTGGTCACGCGTTACTCGGGTGGAATTAAACTCGGTACTGGCGGTTTGGTTAAAGCATATGGCGGCGGAGTGCAGCAAGCACTCAAATCTCTTCAAACAATTGAGAAAAAAATAACCACTAAGTTACTACTAGAGTTAGACTATGGGTTTATGCCCATTGCACAATCGTTGTTTCCTCAGTTTGGAGTTCAAGAGGTGAACGCTGAGTACAGTGAGTTGGTTAAAATGGTTGTCGAGATTGAACTTCGTCAAGTGGGTGATTTTACACAAACCATTATTAATAAGAGTGGCGCCAAGGTACAGGTTACCCCATTGGACATACAACAAAGATAACTAGGAAGTCGGAAGCTACGCTTCATAAATCAATCTAACCATGCAATTTCGATCCATTATTCGTATCGTCGGGCTTTTGCTCGCTCTCTTTAGTCTCTCAATGTTGGCGCCTGCTTTGGTGGCGCTTATCTATCGAGACGGCGCCGGTGTTCCTTTTGTTACCACCTTTTTTGTACTCTTGTTTTGCGGGACCTTGTGCTGGTTTCCGAATCGACGCTACAAACATGAATTAAAAGCCCGTGATGGATTTTTGATTGTTGTTCTATTTTGGACGGTACTCGGTAGCGCTGGTTCATTACCATTTCTGATCGCAGACAATCCCAATATTTCCGTCACTGATGCTTTCTTTGAGTCTTTTTCTGCTTTAACCACGACTGGAGCCACCGTTATTGTTGGCTTAGATGATTTGCCCAAAGCGATATTGTTTTATCGTCAGTTTCTACAGTGGTTTGGTGGTATGGGTATCATCGTACTTGCCGTTGCGATCTTACCGGTATTAGGTATCGGTGGTATGCAGCTTTACCGAGCAGAAATCCCAGGACCAGTAAAAGATACCAAGATGACGCCACGGATAGCGGAAACGGCTAAAGCTCTTTGGTATATTTATCTCAGTTTAACTATCGCTTGCGCTGCTGCTTTTTGGTTAGCAGGTATGACGCCGTTTGATGCGATCAGCCATAGTTTCTCAACGATTGCTATTGGTGGCTTCTCTACTCATGATGCCAGCATGGGGCATTTTGATAGTTACGCGGTTAATATGATTACTGTGGTGTTTCTATTAATTTCAGCATGTAACTACTCACTTCACTTTGCTGCCTTTGCATCTGGTGGTGTGCATCCTAAATACTATTGGAAAGACCCAGAATTTAGAGCTTTTATCTTCATTCAAGCGCTGCTGTTTGTCGTTTGTTTTCTTGTGCTGTTAAATCATCACTCATATAACTCAGTCTATGATGCTTTTGATCAAGCGCTGTTCCAAACCGTTTCGATATCCACTACAGCGGGCTTTACCACAACAGGCTTTTCAGAATGGCCGCTATTCTTACCTGTGTTGCTGCTTTTTTCTTCTTTTATCGGTGGATGCGCTGGGTCGACAGGTGGTGGCATGAAAGTGGTTCGTATCTTACTACTGACCTTGCAGGGGGTACGTGAACTCAAGCGTTTAGTTCACCCTCGTGCGGTCTATACGATTAAAGTCGGGGGCAGCTCTCTTCCTCAGCGGGTTGTCGATGCGGTGTGGGGATTTTTCTCTGCCTATGCTCTGGTTTTTGTTGTTTGTATGTTAGGTCTGATTGCCACTGGTATGGATGAGCTAAGTGCTTTCTCTGCGGTTGCGGCTACACTCAACAACTTAGGTCCGGGTCTTGGTGAAGTGGCACTTCACTTTGGGGATGTGAATGACAAGGCGAAATGGGTTCTGATTGTTTCGATGCTATTTGGACGACTGGAAATATTTACACTACTTATACTACTGACGCCGACATTTTGGCGTAGCTAAGGAGACGATGTGGCAAAGGCGCTATTTCTCTATTCAAGCCGTGAAGGTCAAACTAAAAAGATTTTTAACTATATACAGAAACAGATGCCGGGATTTGATTGTGAGCTGCTCGACCTGCATCGCATAGAGACTGTCGATTTCAGCCAATATGAGCGAGTGCTTATTGGTGCCTCTATTCGTTATGGCCACCTTAATAAAAAGCTCTATCAGTTTATTGAGCGTAACTTGTCTTCATTACAGCAGAGTAAAGTTGCTTTCTTCTGTGTGAATCTGACGGCACGTAAAGAAGACCAAGGAAAGGATACGCCTGAAGGTAGTGCCTATATAAAGACATTTCTCAAAAAGTCGCCTTGGCAACCTGAGTTGATTGGCGTATTTGCCGGTGCGCTCTATTACCCACGATATGGTTGGTTTGATAGAACAATGATTAAATTCATTATGAGTATGACGGGGGGAGAGACAGATACAAGTAAAGAGGTAGAGTATACCAACTGGGAAAAAGTGACTCTATTCGCCAATAAGTTTAAAGATATGTAAAGAAAAGGCTTACTTATAAGGCTTTTAGATCGAAATTTAATCGAACAATAAAAAAGTTAGAAAAAACTGCAAAAAGGGCTTGCCAAGAATCTTTCGATCTCTATAATGCCCCCTCGCTGACACGGCAACGCTTCAACAGAAACGCAAGCCCAGTTAGCAAGGTCAATTAGCCAAGTGGAAACGCTTGAAAAAAGTTTGAAAAAAGTGGTTGACACTAAACTTTATCTCGCTAAAATGACCGCCTCTTCCGAAGTGATGCGAATCACAAAGAAGAAAGCTCTTTAACAATATAAACCTATCAATCTGTGTGGGCACTCGTTGATGATAATCCAATTAGAAATTTCTCTAAATAAAGAGGGGTTTCAAATTAGGTTTCAATGAACTGAGTGACCAATTTGATAACTTCGGTTATCGAGCACAGTCAATTCATTATCGTTCTGTTGGAACGATAATAGCTTTAAAATTACACAGTAGTTTTGAAGTCAGTATTCATT
>NZ_LBLS01000033.1:0-80264 GCF_001188205.1 Vibrio sp. VPAP30 | reverse complement strand
GTGCTCGATAACCGAAGTTATCAAATTGGTCACTCAGTTCATTGAAACCTAAATTGTTTCCGAAGAAACTATTTGGATTATCATCAACGAGTGCCCACACAGATTGATAGGTCTATATTTTTAAAGAGCTTTTCTAACAAGCAAAGCGTTTATCGCTTCGTTGCTAAGGGTGCGCATCTTACGCTTCCCACCTTGAGAGTCAAGCATTTTTTAAAATTTCTTTTCTCTCTTTTCAACTCGGTGTGTGACATTTGTCTCACTCCGTGTCGATGAGGCGGCATTATAGGGAGGTCTGAGAGGAAGACAAGTGTTTTTTCGAAATTAATTTCCGTTTGGTTAAAAACAAATCAAAACCCTGAAAATAGAATAAAATTTCAACATTTGAGTCATGTCACACCAATACGTTGGAAAAACAACAACCATATACGTAAGATCCGTGTGTCTATTTTGTTAACGGTAGACCTAATTTTTCTTAAACCTAAAAGTTGTATTCCAATATGAGTTCAAACAAATCGACCTTAATGATTGTCGCCTTAGCAGTTTTGGGCGGAATCATCTTTTCGCAGGTATCTATCTCTCCTGCTTTAAGTTTTGTTCTGGGTGTTTTTGCTTCCGCTTTCATTGTTAAACTTTCTAACACCAATATTGAGCAAGACCATACAAACGATCCATCAACAAAAACACTTTATGTCGGTAACTTGCCTTATAAGGCCAATGAATCACACGTGAAAGAGCTGTTTGCTAAACATGGCGAAGTTTTTGCCGTTCGTTTAATGAAAGACAAGCGTACCGGTAAAAGAAGAGGCTTTGGTTTTGTCGTGATGGCTGCAGTAGACGCGCAACCCACTATAGAAGCACTCAATGAAAAGGATTATATGCAACGTACTCTTAAGGTGCGTATCGCTAACGATCCTAAATCTCAAGCGGAAAATACTGAACAGAGCTAAAGCCGAGTTCATGTAATGCAATATTCAATGCTCCCTCTTCCCAAGGGGGAGCACTTGATAAAATGTCTTTTGTTCCACTCCTACTCAACTGCGTATTCGCTCTATCGCTTAATAAGTCTGCCACTCGACGTGCAATCGCCTCACCCGAATCCACCAGCAACACATTAATAGACAGTACCTGCTGTATTTCTTGCTTTATAAGAGGAAAATGAGTACAGCCCAAGACCGCCACATCTACTTTATTGTCGATAGGGGTCAATATGTGCTTCAACTCGACCAGATCGATAGGTTTCCCTCTTAACTTTTCTTCTGCCATATCCACCAATCGCGTTGAACCAAGCAGTTCAACGGGTTTATTTTGAGAAAAATTACGGATCAGGTCATGTGTATAGGGGCGGGTTATCGTCGCCGGAGTGGCTATCAGTCCTAACGCTTTATTGGCAAGATTTGAAGCTGGCTTAATGGCAGGCACAACGCCGACAACCGGAATAGACAGCTTGCCACGCAATGTTGGTAAGACAATTGTACTTGCGGTATTACAGGCAATAACAACCAATTCGATCTGGTACTGTGCTACCAATGAACAAACCAAGGCATCTACACGAGCAATCAGAGTCTCGTGTTCTAGTTCCCCATACGGGTAGGCAGCATTGTCAAAGATATAGAGGTAATCAAGCTGAGGGAGTTTTGTCTGTATCTCTTTATATACAGACAGACCACCGACACCAGAATCAAAGATTAAGATTTTTGCTTGTTGCTGGGACACTTGATTTGCTCACTACTTTGCGACTTGGCAATGATACTCGCTGTGGCTATTTTGGCAAACATTGCGCTTGATAACGTTGATGAGTAAATCGATCTCCTCGCTCCTGATGAGTTAGCTTTAGTTCAATTTTACCTTTATAACTGCGAGTCTCTGTTACTAGAGTATGAAACTCTCCATCTTCACCACAAAGGTCAACACCGTTTGGTAAGCTATCTAGGAAGGCTTGGCTATACCACTGACCACAGTAGTCAGGTGTTAATGCATTACCATCAATTGTCACAACCAAGGTTTTAATCCCTCGTTGGAGGATCTCTTGTGCTAAGTCTGCGCTTCGCTGCCCTAGTAGAGGAAACACACATTCCCATCCGGCAGGCTCGATAAAGCTACGACGATAGGCTTCTATACCATTACAGAACATATCGCCAAACGCGACGCCATCAATCGCAAGGCCGCTCTCTTTTAGCGCCTTGATAATCGTCGATTGATAAACTTCATTGGTTGGAAAAGCTTGGGGCATTTCTATCTTAATTAACGGCAATCCTAGTAGCTCCGCCTGCATATCAAGCACAGGAACAGGAGTCGCTTGGAAAGGGACTTCATCTTTGACATAGGTCGTGTATAGACCCACCACTTGATACTCTTCGCTTTCAATCAACCTTTCTAAGGTCAAAGTCGAATCTTTACCGCTCGACCAGCTAATAATGACGTTCTTTTTCATAGTTTGCTTATATAGATAAATAAAAACCGCCCGAAGGCGGTTTTTAAAGTTTTCGTTAGAATTGGTAAGATGCGTTTAGATACCACTCACGCTCTGCAGCAGGGTAACCTTTGGCCGTTTCGTAGCCCTTATCGAACATATTGCTTACACGCAGGCCCGTTGTAAACTTGTCCGTCACGCGGTAAGTAACAGCAGCATCAGCTGTTGAGTACGCCTCTAACTCATATAAAGAAGAGTCATAACGCTTACCTACGTAGTTAGCGATAAGTGAAACATCAATGGCATCAGAGCTGTAAGTTCCAACCCACTTATAGTTTTCTTTCGCACGGCGAATCAGCTGAGTATTTTTCTTTGTGTCTTTCGGATCTTTCCAATCACCAATCAACTTATGGTTGATTGGGCCAGCCTCAAATCCAAGCTCCAGTTCAATACCTTTGATCTGGGCATTTTCAACATTCGATGGCTTATAGTCGCTGCTACCTGGAGCAATAGGAGCCCACTCAATCATATCTTCGATATCGGTACGGTATGTTGTCACACTCCAATCAATAACCTCATGGTAGCCTTTTACACCAAACTCAAGAGATTTTGATGTCTCTGGTTTCAGATCGGGGTTCCCGCCAGTTGGATAGTAAAGGTCATTAAATGTCGGCGCTTTAAATGCCGTGCCATAACTACCTACTAGTTCAATTGCCTCAGTAAGCGCATAGCCTGCACCTAGATTCCAAGTAGTATGGTTACCAAATGCGCTGTCTCTATCGTTGCGCAAGCTCGCTTCTAACGTTAGATCTGAAAATTGGGTAAAACCAGTGATAAACACACCAGTGTTGGTTTTCTTATTGTCACTGAAGTCACTGGTGTTTGTGCCGCCAAGTTGCGCTTTTTCTTGGTAATAGTCGACACCTAAGTTAATTGCACTATTTTCTAGCCCTGTATAAGTATTCACCCAAGATGCACTGTTACGTTTAGTCGTAATTGACGCTTTGCCTGATGCGCCGCCATCAGCCTTACCATCAGCAGAGTAACCTTTGTCAGTACTTAACTGAAGCTGAGACAACCAATTCTCTGACGAGTAATTTACACCACCAGCAAAAGTGTAGTTTTCTCGGTCTGACTCATATTTAGAGCCACGGTCATATTCCACGACCCCACTTTGGTAGTAGCCAGTAAAGAACAATTCCACTGAAGAAGAATAAGTATGGGTCAGGCTACCAAGAATAGTCTGAGCATCAAAACCATGTCTATCACTATCAGGGGCAGAGCTTGATACTTTGTAGCCTTTACTCTTTTCATTATTTACAAAGAAGCTACCTTTTGTCTTCTCAGAAATATCACCAACCGATCGCCAGCTTTGTTGAGCGTAGCTATTTGAACCAAATGTTGCTTTCGCTTCGTGCACGCTGCCTAACTTAGGCTTAGTGGTGATGCTAATTACGCCACCAAGTGCGTCAGAACCATAGACTGCAGCGCGAGGTCCGCGTACCACTTCAATTTTCTCAATAGCATTGGCAGGAATAAGACCAACTGAGGCGCCGCCTGCAGTAGCAGAGTTAATACGCACTCCATCAACCAGAACTAAGGTATGACGAGATTCAGTACCACGGATAAAGATAGAGTTAATGTTCGCTTTAGTACCTTGGTAGCTCAGCTCAACACCTGGAATAGTCTTAAGTACATCGAGCACGCTTTGCGCCTGCATCTTCTCAATATCTTCACGTGTCACAACACTCATTGGTGCAAGTACTGAGTCTGCTGACTGCTCAAATCGACTTGCAGTGACCACCATAGTTTCATCAGAAGATGCTTGTTGGGCGTAAGAAAGGGAGGCGTGCGGAAGTAGCGATGCCACAGCAATCGCTAGAATAGATCGGTTCATTTTTATAATCCTAAATCGCGTAAGTCCTACCGAGCATGGAGCGCTTGCTTCCAGTACCACTGCTCAGCTGCTGGCAGGTCTTCGGACTTAAGAGCTCGGCATTGCCACCTACTCACTCGACTTCCCACATAGTCCTCTATGCAGTGTCATTTGAGTTTTCGTTCTCTTTTACCGCTGCGCGTCAGTTCTGGATTTACACCAGATTCCCTTTTCAGCCATCTATACATCTAGAAAGCACCAGCTAGGCGCAGATGTTATTAAGCTATGGATTATTTGTCCAGAGCAGATTTGGGATTTATATCTATATGATATACCGAGTTGCACCACCAAAGTGCGATTTACACACTATCTTTAAGGCATTGGTGGGACAAGACTGGACATAGCGCTGAGATTGAATAAAATCTGCGCTCTTAAATTAAATACAACCTCGACAGGTACCAACCTAAGGCAATAATCATGGCGACTCTTGATGTAAACCCGCAACGCTACCAAGAACAACTGGCTGAGAAGATCGACCGTCTCAATGAGATGTTCGCGCCTTACCAAGTACCTGAGTTGGAAGTATTTGAATCTCCTGAGCAACACTACCGTATGCGTGCAGAGTTTCGCGTTTGGCATGAAGGTGAAGACCTTTATTACATCATGTTCAACCAAGAGACTCGCGAGAAGTACCGTGTCGATCAGTTCCCAGCGGCAAGCCGTTTAATTAATGACTTAATGCCATTGCTTGTTGATGCAATGAAAGACAATGACTCATTGCGCCGTAAGCTGTTCCAAGTTGACTTCCTTTCTACGCTAAGCGGAGAAATCTTAGTTTCGCTGCTTTACCATCGTCAGCTTGATGATGAGTGGACTGAAAACGCCAAAGCATTAAAACAACGCTTAAATGATGAGGGTTTTAACCTCAATATCATCGGTCGTGCACGTAAGATGAAGATTGTTCTCGATCGTGACTATGTGATTGAGAAGCTAGACGTCAACGGCAAACCATATATCTACCAGCAAGTTGAAAATAGCTTTACTCAGCCGAATGGCAAGGTAGCGGAGAAGATGCTTGAATGGGCTGTTGATTGTACGCAAGACAGTACCGGCGATCTTCTAGAGCTTTATTGTGGTAACGGTAACTTCTCGCTGGCTTTAGCGCAAAACTTTGACCGCGTACTGGCAACGGAGCTGGCAAAACCGTCTGTGGTTTCCGCTCAATACAATATTGCTGCGAACAAAATTGATAACGTGCAGATCCTACGCCTTTCAGCAGAAGAGTTTACTGAGGCTATTGAAGGCAAGCGTGAGTTCCGCCGCCTACAAGATGCTGGTGTCGATTTGAAAAGCTACAACTGCAACACCATTTTTGTCGATCCACCGCGCGCGGGTATGGATATTGATACTTGTAAGATGGTACAAGGCTACGAGCGTATTATGTACATCTCATGCAACCCAGAAACACTAATAGATAACTTAGATGTACTTTGCGAAACACATAAAGTCACGCGCTTTGCCCTATTTGATCAATTCCCATACACCCACCATATGGAAGCAGGCGTGCTGCTAGAGCTTATTAAATAAGGACTTCACTACTTTTAAAAAGTGTAAAAATTAACTCAGGGTACGGCGTGGGGTACGGCAACACTTAAAACCACCTTCGCGCCGTAACGAAAAGCCATTTGCGGTTCAGTTTGAGTTGCTCTTGTGAGGACAGCAAAAAATGAATAGATCAGCTTTTTTCCGAACTTAAAGCTAAAAGAAGTACGTTTAGTCTTATTGTAATATTTGCAATGCAGTGATTGATAATAAAAAAACTATGCCTGATTATGACCTGATTGCATTGCGTCTTCGAACAAAGTGATGAATGAGGCGCAATCACCTAGGTAGTTCGGGTATGCTTCTGACAGCTGCCCCATATTCTTCGTAGATATGAGAAGAGTATTTATTCTCGCATGACTACGAGTCATCTTCTCCGCAGCATTATAAACCGAAATAGCCTGATTATAATTCTCAAACTCCTCGCTAAAGATTAACTCTAGCGAAGCTTCATCAATAACCAAAAGGACATGTTCTGTTGAGCCATCACAACAGCCTTCAACTTTCTCAGATAAGATTTTAAAGCTTCTCAAACGACTCAATGCATTGATTTCACCGTTCAACTCAATCAATCTATTTGAAAATACCGCTTTGTCATCATCACTTAAAGCTATAGCACCTTCTGCGTCAGCAATATACTGACTCATGATAGAAAGAAGCTCTTCCCACTGAATTTGCAACCTATCTTTGTCTTCATCTGGACTATGGGAGTGAGTCTTAATCTTAGTCCCTTCCAAGATATCGACGATCTCTACCGTCGTTGCCCAAAGGTGCTGGAGACGTGTACGCAGTTGAGCTTCGATATTAAAACTTTTGCCACTAGCATGGTCATACCGATAGATAACATGCAAACTCCGGTAACCACAATCATTGGGTTTTGGATTGGTGATGTAATCATCAATATCCTTTATTTTGACCCGGCCTACTTTTTCAACAGTAACTTGCAGTCGCTCTATTGCTTTCTCCAATGACCCAAGATCAGGAAAAATTGCCCGACAACCACCAATATCATTCATGTTGGTCACACAGGTCGCATTCGTCGTCTCACCATCAAGAGATTTACGCTGTAGCTTATCGATTATGGTCTCTAAACGCTTTAGGCGTGTTACTGGTTTAACATCAATTCCAAGCTCGCGGCAACAGCGGCCAACGAGATAAGCGATAGTATTCAGTGGTTTTTCGTGAGCGGCGCGAAACTGCTGGATTGTTGCTGTAGCGGACTTAAGGTCGCCCTCTTTTTTGCGCAGTCGTCGTCCTGCTTTTTTCACTCCATTGTTGGAGTATGAGAAGTCTTCTGTGGCACTTTCATCAACCGTTCTCTCAAGAAAGTCTTGAAAGTCCAGCTCATAATCATCTTGGAAGTTTATTGAGGCCTGTTCGGCGGTAGGTGTGTCGTCAATCTGAAAACTGACGACACTTTTTTCTTTATCACTCACAGGCTAGCTGTTCGACCTGATTGTTTGATTTGAGTGTAATGGGCTTGGATCAAATGGTCTGGGATCACTTTCTGATGTGTGCCATCCCATACTTGATGCCATGGGCTCCCCTCTCGGTGAGTCAGGTCTACAAGCTGTGGGCCCGTTAAATCACCAAGTTGCGATACTACATCTTTGACAATAGACTCGCTCTCTTGGTCTAAAGCCACATCGCATTGTTCAGTGATCACGCTACTACCATATGATTTAAAGCGGAAGTAGACAGAAGGGACTACAGGGCCAAACTTCCACGCAAATACATCATCCACGACAAGAGGACGCTGGAAGTGCGCCAATGATAAACCGTGACAAACATAGGTAAGCTTTTGTAGCTGTAAATTGGAGAAGCATTTACCTTGCTCTTTCGCATGCTTAAGCAAGCTCCATGCAACGTCTACAGCACTGTATGTGTGATATGCTTTCATCTTCTTATTCCAATTTCGTCTAAATAGTTTACATAATTCAGTCGATGCAACGCCAAAAGTGTAAACCATTGCTGTATTTAAAGACAGTAATTTTGTTCGCATATGTGCGTACACGCAATGAACAGACATATTCCCAAACTAAGCGATAAAGTTTCAATAAGTCAGTTTAGTTCGACAAAATTCGGCATTCTTTAGGCCAGATCACTCCACCTTTATCTCCCTCCGCAATTACAAACGGTACGATCCATAATTTGAGCTTATTGCCGCCACACGCAACAAAGTCGAAGCTCTGCTCTATTGGGGCCTCAAAGCCATCGTGTGCGGGATAGATTAAAAACATCTCCTTTTCATCGGCTCTGCCATCGAAATAGTGCTGTCCATAGGCAAACATCTGATAAAAGTCGCTTTGCGATAGGCCGTACTTCTCAGAACCGTTGTCTTTTGTTTGGTCCAGAAGCTTCCACTTAGTATCCAAAATACTGACTACAGCCCCTTCCTCTTCGAGCAACACATCTGGTTGCAACTTGAACCAACTGGCTTGTTTATGCTCCACCAAGCTTTTACGTTTCACCTGGCTTTTAACAACGAAATCAGCTGATACCTGCTGACGTAAGACCTTGGCTACGTAATCTTCGAATACTCGCTCCATGGGGAATAGAAGCGAGATAGCTTGGTTGCTGCCTTTCATTGTTTGAGGAGAAAAGCCGTTGAGTATCAACGTGGCCCAGGCGATTGGCACATGGTAGTGACTCATTCCCCTGTCTAGCCTTAATCTAGACAGATCGCTTTTATAGTCACGGCTTAACGGAACGTCTTCGAATATAAAAAAGAGCTCCTGTAATTGCTTCTTGTGTTTAGCACTGCGAGAAAACCTGGCAACAGTATTCAACGCAGAATGGATAAGCCTATTGGCTGGCCTATCCACCAAATAGGCTTGGTACTCGCAATAAAATTTGTGTCTTGTAACGAGGTTCTTGCGTAGTTGCCCTGCTGCTACGAGCTTGCCTTTTTGATAGTTAAGGTTGTCTGCTGTTTGCACGTAGTCGCTTTTCAAGCCCTTCTTGACTAGGTTTAACACTGACTCAATAAACTGACCAATGAACACCTCAAGCAGCGGCATCTTCTCTTCATGAATTAGAGCGCTTGATGTTTGAATGTGTGAAAAGCCCTTAAGAGTACGGAGCATCACAAGCAATGACTTTCTCGCTGATGTAGAGCTTGGCGAGGTTCGGCCGATTTTCGGCAACACTTCAATGTGAGTGCCATCAGGCGTAAAGATCACGCCTGCATGGTTGCGCACTTGCAGCGCTTCACATCCTGACTTTTTACACAGCCGAAAAAGCTTATTGTCTTCTTGCGAGCCTAGCGCGATTTGCTTAAGAAAACCAAAGGCAGCAGGCGAAATAGGCTCTACATAATTCGCCTCTCTGCACACATCATCAGACTCACTGACCAGATAAGAAAACTCGAATAGAGAGATCTCTTTGTTAGCTCTCATCCTTCACCTGTGCTGACAGCTTCTCGCTCAATTCTGGCTGGTAGATCGCAAGGTAACCTTCCCCCTTAGACCAAACCGAATCATTTTGATCAGCTAATGAGTAGCGGTACTCGTCTGGCGTAAAGCTATCAGGCTCATATTGGTTGCCAAACAGCTTTTGATATTCAATCTTTTCTTGGCGAACAAACTGTAATGCTTCCAGTTCATTTCGGTCACTACTGATCTTTTGATTGTCCCCCAATACGAGGCGGATCTTACTCCAATCATCGTGAAAATATTCTTGGAGCAGAGGAACAATTTTACCTACAAAAGCCTTGGTGAGGTTTGCTAACGCCTTATCATGGTTCCCAGCCTTAGCTGCATTATAAGCAGGAAAGAAGAACGCATGACCTAGCGTATGTTCCCTGTCATACAAGGCTTCAATACGGTCATTGAGTGTCTGCAATAGCTCACTCAGTTCAATTTGTTGGTCATTGCCAATATCAATGAAACCATCAGACTCAAACAGGCGCGCATCGGGCATCATTTCGATGAACTCGAAACGTCTGCGCAAAGCAGTATCCATCAAAGCAATCGAGCGGTCTGCTGTGTTCATTGCGCCGATAATGTCGACATTCGAGGGCACGCTAAAGGGTTTTCCACTATAGGCAAGGTTGACTGACATTGGGTTAGCCCCCTGTGCACGCTTATCTGTCTCTACTAACGAAATCAGTTCACCAAAGATCTTCGAGATGTTGCCACGGTTTATTTCGTCGATAAACATAGCATATCGAGAATTAGGGTCTTGCTCGGCTCGGTGACAAAGCTTTAAAAACTCTCCTGGTTCAACAGAGTAGTGAACATTGCCCTCTTCATCCGTTGTGGCTTTAAGCCCTTCGATAAACTCTTCGTAGCCGTAGGATTGGTGGAACGTTGTCGTTGAATACCGCTTCACAATCGATCCTGGTGGTGGTCCATTTTCTAACTCTTTATGCAAAACCACTAGTTCATCCACCAGCTCTAACTTATCGTCAAGAAGCTGCCAAACAGAATCGCTGGTTTTATCAAACACGGCAGGTTCGCCACGGCCTTTGTAATTAACGGTTGCTGACTCAGGCACAGTGAACTTCTGTAGGTAACTCCATGCCGTTTGACTTAAGTTCCCGTCTCGATTATTCACCTTTGCTTTGGTCTGGAAATATTTGCTAGCGACGATATCAGCCACCTTCGCCTGGTTGCCTAAGCTAAGAAGTGACAGGACTAACACTTGCATCCAGTTCAGTGGCGCAATTTTTTCTTGTAGCCAGAGTGAGGCATCTGCGCTTTCAGTCTGACTTGTATACTCAGCTTGAAGTTGCTGAAGGCTGTAGGTTTTGCCCGTGCCTGGAGGACCGTATAGAATTTGATTACAAGGTTTGTCCTTACTTGAAAGGTTATTAGTACTTTTAGCTTTTGTCGCAGCCTCAGGCTCTTGCACACTTTTAAGCAAATCAAGTCTCTCCGCTACTTCTTCGTAAGACAGCTCAAACTCTCTAACAGCATCAACGCTCCACTGAATAAGCTGCTCCAATGTCATGGACAAGCCCCGTTCAATAGTTAATGAACGAACAATAGGAGAAGTGGCATACTCACCACGCACTTTTTTGTATCGCTCTACAAGAGAAGGTTCAACATTTACCGTTTCAATTTTTACTGCAAACTCATCGGTTGAAATATGAACCGTATAC
Source organism: Vibrio sp. VPAP30 (assembly GCF_001188205.1). Classification (NCBI taxonomy): domain Bacteria; kingdom Pseudomonadati; phylum Pseudomonadota; class Gammaproteobacteria; order Vibrionales; family Vibrionaceae; genus Vibrio; species Vibrio sp. VPAP30. The sequence continues at coordinate 69,272 of NZ_LBLS01000033.1, read as the reverse complement.
GCCAAGGTTGTCGGTGCATTTTGTGTCGGATAAATCTTTGCCCATAGGTAAGAAAAGAAGTTTCCTCCCTGATTAACAGGGCCTTTACGCAACTTAACATACCCCTTTGGAAAAGCTTGTTGTTGGAGCGCATAGGCCCAGCGCTCTATTATTTCGTATGCTTCTTTGAGCTCTTGATAAGCCACTTCCTGCTGCATATCACTAGTATCCCTTTTTTGCCCTTGCCACTTTCTGAGTAAGTCGACATGGTGCTGGGAAAAGTAATCAAAACTCATTCTACACCTCAAAAAAAGCACGCTCAGTGGCGTGCTTATAGTTTTATCATTTATGCTTTTGCTGCGCGTTTCTTAGCGGCTTGCGCTTTCTTAGCCGCTTTGGCTAACGCCTCTGCTTCGGTGCGGGCTTTGGCAATGCGCTCTAGCAGTTTATCGGCGGGCTCGTCGCTTGGGTCTTGCGCCACCAACTCACCACGGAAGGCTTTGGCAAGGATGCTTTGCGTAAGGTTATCCACCCTCTGCTGGGCTTTTTTCACCTGTGCTTCGATGGTGTCAGCAAACGCAAAGTACTGGTCGACTAGACGGACGATTTCTTGTTGTTCTTCAATTGAAGGAGTTCTAATAGGGTATAGCTTAAGAGCTTTACCAGTTAAGTGCTTGATTGTTGTTCCTGTAAACAATTGATTTAACGCCAAGGTATCTGCGTCATTCTTTAAGTTAAAAGCCAACCATTCAGGAATAATCTCGTCTTTTACACGCGCTCTGTGCAAAGCTTTTTGAAAAACAATTCGCTCATCCGAGTTAGACTCCCAAACTGCGCAGCGACCGGGCTCGCCCCCTTCGCAAATCAAAACGTCCCCTCTAACCAATTGCAACTCTTGCTGCTCTTTGTCGCTGACAAGAATTTTTTGAACGCTAGTTAAGTCAAACTCAAACCATCTGACATTGATATTACCAAGGTATTTAGTTGAGGAACCTTGGTTTTTAGCCTTATCTAACATCTTACCCAAACGACTTTCGACTAACTCTGGGTATTGTTTTACTTTCCAAGAGCATGGAACTCTAGACCACTTCCAATCAAAGCAATATTGATTGTCGATATATTCTGCATCACCTCGCCACTTTTCCGTCAACTTACCCGATACCGCTGAAGCCAGTACCGATTGGCGGAAGCGTTTAAGTAAATCAGGGATGCCATCTAAACGCGCTTTGATGGTATCGACCTGCGCCAGTACTTCATCGAGTTTTTCTACGATGCGCTTTTGTTCTGGGAGTGGGGCGACAACCATAGGGGCTTTCTTGCCGTCTTTGGTTCCTAATCGAGGCATATTAACGCCATAGCTTACCGCATTAACATAGTCACCAAACTGCCTTCCTTTCAACCAGTAAAAGAGGAAGCGATTCTCAAACAGTTCAGAATTAGTTTTGAGGGGCACGATTTCTGTAGTACATATTCCCTCTTCGGGAGCAATCAGCATCTTGTTCAAATACGGACGTAACTTACCGTAGAGAACATCGCCTTTATCAAAACTATTCTTAGAACTTTTCGGCTGCCGTTGCTCGAATGAGCAACGTTTCAATAGTTTTGAGGAATCCTTTTCAATATCCTCTAACTCTAACACCCAAGTCTCACCTGAAGTGGTATCTAAGTCGGCTTTGAACGTTTTACCATAATCCACAACACTACCTAGATCTGTACTCACCCACCCTTTCGGCAACTCAATCATCACTCAACCTCCGGTTTTTCTTCCAAACCAAAGGCTTGCTCTAGCAATTGCTTTTGTTGTTCCGCTTCATCACTTGCACCAAGGCTTTGCATCAGTTGGTAGATCTCGGTCATGGCTTCGGTCAGCTCTGCCATTGCTTCGCCAGCCAATACCTCTGGCTCTGGCAAGTTTTCTGCGCTGGTGGCCTCAAGGTCTTTAAGCCATGAGATATCTAGGCTATCGCCTTTAGTATCACGGATATATTCACGGCTAAATTTCTTCCAACGGGCATTCTCCAACGTTTGCTCGGCTTCACTTTCCACCTCGCCTAGTTGTTGCCATACCCCCTCGGTGCGTGGTGATTGTCCATTTTTATCTTCGCCATAGGCTTGTACAAAGCTTTCAAAGTGCTTTTCAGTTAATGGACGGCGCTTACCAAAGGTGTTCATGTTAGTACGCATATCGTACACCCATGTCTCCTTGGTGCAGTTTTGCTCTTGGTCTTTATTTTCTGGCGTGCCTTTCTGGAAGAACAGCACATTGGTCTTCACCCCTTGGGCGTAGAAGATACCTGTCGGCAAACGCAAAATAGTGTGCAGGTTACATTTGTGCATCAGGTCTTCACGCACTTTTTGGCCTACACCGGCTTCAAACAACACGTTATCTGGCAATACCACAGCCGCACGACCACCTGGCTTTAAGTGACGGTAAATATGCTGCAAGAACGCTAACTGCTTATTGCTGGTTTCAAACGTCAAGTCGTCTCGGGTTGGACCGCCGCCACCTTTCGATGTACCAAATGGCGGGTTAGAGAGAATTAATTCAACTTTCGGTAGCTTGGCTCCTTCACCACTCAAAGTGTTGCCTTGATGAATAGCCCCGTCATCTTCACCTTCAATGCCGTGCAACAAACAGTTCATCAATGCCAAACGTCGTGTTGATGGTACTAATTCCATACCGTTGTAGGCTTTGCGCTTTTGGAAGTCTCGCTCATCTTCATTTAAGTCATACAGATCATCAGTTGCCGCTTTAATAAACTCGTGCGCTGCAATCAAGAAGCCTGCTGTACCAGCGGCTGGATCTTGAATGGTTTCCCCTGCTTGTGGGTTCATTAGCTTAACAATGGTGTCGATCAGTGGACGCGGCGTGAAGTATTGCCCTGCGCCTGATTTGGTTTCGTTGGCGTTCTTCTCTAACAAGCCTTCGTAAAGGTCGCCTAAGCCATCTTCACGGGCAGAGAACCAGTCTAGCTCATCAATACGAGTGACCAGTTGGCTGAGGTGCTTTGGCTCTTTAAGGCTGGTTTGCGCGCCAGCATAAATTGCCGCTAGAAGCGGATCATGGTGTTTTCCTAAATCAAGCAACATTTGACGATAGTGGTCGTACTGTTTGATACCTGTTTGGCTAGTAATATCTTGCCAGCGGCAACCCTCTGGCAATACATGAGAGGTAATACCCGCTTCGGCTTGTTCGGTTTCCATCTTTATAAACAACAGCAGCACGAGCTCGGTGACGTAATCTGTATAGGTGATGCCGTCATCACGTAATACGTCACACAGCTTCCACAGTTTTTGTACGATTTCGTTGTTGTTCATGTTGATTTTCCGTCTGTTCCAACCGCTCTACTTGTTGAGCCTTTGGTTGGTAATAAATTGGGGTATTAATAAACAATGAGGCTGAGTTTATCACTCAGCCTATCGATTTGTTTTGCACTAAATAACACTAGTGTGGCGTTTGATGGAAATACCACCAGCGCACACTAGCTTTGCTGCTGCCAAATATGTTCCGACAATGTGTCTAGCACATGTTCCAACTGACCGCCTAAACGTTTGTCCAGCCCTTTACTACCACCATCTTGAGCAAAGCTGCGGTTGATATCGTCAGTCTGTAAGACAATCTCTTTCTTTAGCTGTTTAGCTATACGCTCTAACCACTTCAGTTGAGGTTTCGTCCAAGAGTGCATGGCATAGATACTGTCCATGGCGATATCAATGCGCCTCTCATACGGCACCAATGCCTCACCCAGTGCCGCTCGGCGGATATGCCCAACAATCGATGCAGCAATATCTCTGTTAGTAGTTTGCTTCCAGGCACTTTGCAAATCCGCTTCTTTGAACTTCTCTTGATCAAGCAAAATACGGATTTCTTTTAACTGAGCGCGAGTCAGCTCCTTTGGCTTGTTAACCACAGCTTTGAGAGCAGCATTATTATTGAGGTTATCTTTAATAAAGCGCTCAAAGGCGGTGAGGTAGTCTTCTGGCCTGCTGTAGGCTGCGAAGTTCTGCTCTCTTATCATGAACTCATCTTTGTGCTCAGATATCACATACTGTTTACCACCATTAAGCATACTGCGCACGCTTTCGACGCGATTAGCTAAGTTGCCATGTTTTGCCAGCATTTGCGCCGCTTGTTGCGAGCCTGCTTGATGTAGTTGCTGGTGAATTTTATCCGCTGGACAACCCCACTCGGCTTCAATGCTTTCTAGCTCTTGCTTGAGTAGCGGATCTTTTTCAGCGTTGGCTTGCGCCTTACGCATCACGCGCATTACTCTCTGACTCAGCTCATCAAGGGCATCATCGGCAAAGCTTCGACCTTCTGCGCTGCCAGGCAAATCTTGATTGCTCTCATCAGAGACTTCATCAATCAATTGTTCAATTTTGATGTTCGGCCTTTTCACCACAGGCTTCATGGTGTTGACTTGCTCTAATGTTGCGTACAGATCAACAGGATCAAAGATTCTAAAGACAGTTTTACCTATCTCATCACAGCGACGCGTGGCACGGCCAAGCATCTGCTCATACAGGATGCGCGACTTAACACGGCGCATAAAGACTAAGTTGCAGATCTCAGGCACATCGATACCCGTTGTCAGCAGATCAACGGTAATCGCGACACTAGGGAAGGTTTCGTTTTTGAACTTACGAATGGCTTCTTTGACTTTATCGGTACTGCCTGTGATTTTTTGTACCGCATGTGCGGGTACATCATCGCCATAGAGGTTTTGGAACGCCTCAACCAATAGCCGCTCTACACGGTCTGCATGTTGATCAGTGACACAGAAAATCATGGTTTTCTCTTGCCCTGTTGGGTCAATATCCTCTGCCAGCGCCTCACATACCGTGCGATCAAAGCTTTCATTAATGACAGTGCGGTTGAAGTTCTCAACATTGAAGTTCAGCTCATCTTCCAGCTCGACGCTACTGACCTCACCCGAGAGGGTATCGACAACATCCACCTCTTCACCCCGCTTAAACTTGATACCCGCTTGATTGAGCTTGGTTTTGTAGGTAATCGGTGTTTCGTGGTCAATCAGGTAGTCTTCCGCGACCGCTTCTGGGTACGAGTAAGTGTAAACAGGGGGGCCGAATATTTCTGACGTATGCGCGGCGGGGGTGGCAGTTAAGCCGATTTTCACAGCATCAAAATAGTCCAGCACTCGACGGTAACTAGAGCGGAACAAGTTAGGATCTCGCGCCACCAGCTCGGCTTCACCCAATTCTTGGTCTAGTGTGTAGCCACGGTGCGCCTCATCAACAATGATACAGTCGTATTGATCGACGGGTAGAATGATCGCATTTTCATCATCGTTGTCTTTCTCTTCAAACAGACGTTTCACCATCGCTTGTACGGTGGCAACATGCACGCGTGTTTCTGCTTCTGGCAGCTTTTCTGCCATCTCTTTGATGTCGTAGATTTGCGTGAGTGACTGGTTTTGCTCCAATCGCGTTTCAGTAAACGATTCCGTTGCCTGATCGCCCAGCGATGAACGGTCTACTAAGAAGAGAATGCGCTTAAATCGCTCTGCTTTTAAGAAGCGATAGAGCAGGCCAATGATAGTGCGTGTTTTACCTGTCCCCGTTGCCATCGCTAGCAAACATTCACGTTGGTTTTGCGCCAAGGCTTCTTCAACCGCTATCACTGCCTTTTTCTGGTAAGGACGTAAACCCAGATACTCAAATGGCTCCTTCGCCATTTCCTGCTGAGCTTTTTGGTGGTCTCGGTGTAACAAATCCAATAGACCAGGCGGACTCATGAAGCTTTGACAGGCGCGCTTGGCGTTGGACGGTAAGCGACAATCTCGGAACCAAGTGCCGCTTTGCTCCTGCATCTGGCGCAAGAAAGGTTTTCCGTTACACGCAAAGACAAAAGGCAGCTTGTAGCTCTCTTCTCCTTCACAGCCCCGCCACGTGTTATCTTTACCTGCCTCTAGCCATGCTGGCTTAATTTCCCCTTCGGGCAAGGTGATATTGCTAGGGTCAAATTGACGGCTGTAGCGCTCTGCTTGTGAGATAGCGCCGGATACGTTCACTCGCTTGCGTTTGGCTTCTACCGCTGCCACAGGGGTTAAACCAACAAATAGGATGTAATCGGCGCGATGCTGATTGCCCTTCATTTCCCACTCAGCAATCGCCATGTTGCGACCTTTTTCTGGGCGAACACCTTTGCGATAATCAAGGGTAACTGAATCGGCCTCCCAGCCTGCATCTCTCAGTTGTTGGTCTATGATGAAACGGGTTTGGTCTTCGTTTAGATCAATACGGCTGTTTTTGAGAATTTCGACACGCTGTTTAAGGGTTTTGGCTTGCTGGTCATCGGCTGTTTGAACTTGTTGGCTTTGCTCGCGTAGCTGCTGCTCAAGCTCATGGATTCGAACCTGCGCCTCTTTGAAGCTTTCTTCACTTTGAGCCTCTAAAAGAGAAATTTGGCTTTGTCTAAGCTGGTACTCTTCACTCTTTTCCGATTCTAGCTTGGCAACAATCGACTGAAGTCTTTCAATCTCTTGCTTTGACTGCTCAACCAAGGCATCGTCATTTTCTGGCTGTGGTGGGATAAAACGAGCTGGTTGGAAGTTGGCTTCACCTGTCTTTACTCGATAGTAAATTGCCGCCGCTTTATGCGATATCTCAAGAGCGTGGCCCGCCGCAACAGGGTTATTGTAGTAACCATGTGCTGCTTTATTACCGTGCTTACGAAGTGCATGGAATATTGCCAACCGCTCATCATCCAACAAACCTCGACTACCCAGCTCTTTAAGTTGGTCGAAGGTGGATAAACTGGGTGTCAGGTTGACTAATTCTGCAATGAAATTAACGATTTCTTCAGACAGCAGACGCACTTTAAATAGAGTGGTATGCGGGTCTTGATGTAGATTGCGCTCAGCCGATAGCGCAATTGCGTACAAGGTATCATTAACGCCTTGTAAAAACTCAAAATTTGACGAAGCCATTGATGTTCTTGTGCCAACTGAAACTGTGAATCAGTTTACACTAGGTAGTTATTTTTTAGCACTTTTCGTCTAAGTTTTGAGAGATTATTGGACACTCAGCAAACAATGTGCCGATACGGCAGCAACAACACCCTCTATTGATAATTCGATAACCTATCAAGAAAATGGCGAGTGTCATGATTCAAGGCAAGCTCACTGCCAGCTTGAAACCCTTCAAGCCACTCTTCAATCTCACTTTCTACCCAACCCACCGCTCGCTCTCCAATCTGCACTTGAACGGGGAAGCATCCCGCATTGATGAGGCGATAGATCCCCGATCTGCTGAGGCTTGTTTTTGTTTTGACTTCGTTTAAGCGAATAAAGCGCATGATAAATTCTCCATTGTCGTTGGCATGATGCTTTCTCCAGACAAGGCCAAGAGCAAAGCAGTGCGTTGTTACTTGTACTGACGGGTTTTAGATTCATTGAAGCGCGTTCGGTGCGTCTGAAAAGTCGAGCGCAGAACAAACCTGGCTCTGATATTTAACTCTGTCAGCTGGCTTAAGTACTTAAAGGCGACTCGTCGGTTGAATTGCCCCTCTTCGGTTCTTTTATCCAGAATGATGAAGTTTTGGTGGTCGTTAAAAGTCACAAACCTAGTTGGCCCCTCGAACTGCAAGTTAGCGACTTCAGACCAGGTAGCGCGAGCCGCCTCTTCAATACGCCGCCTCAGCGCGATTAAGTCATCCTCCCTTAGCGCAGCCAAGTTAAACAGCACCGCAACTCGAAAACACAGACCACCACGCTCTTGATCTTCTAGCTTCGAAAACGCGGTTAGCTTGCAACTCGGCTTAGCTGTTTCATTCTCACCAAGCCAGCCGTTTACTTTCATTTGCATCAGCAGTAACCATCGATTTAAATGATCAGAACTAGGCTCAATGCCCTGTGGAATACCACTTAAGCTCACCCGTACCATCAGCGCTCTTGGCGTATGTGATGAATAGCGTCGAAATCGTTCATAGCAGTTGGACAACGCCTCTAGGCTTAGCTCGTACTGGTCTGTTGCTACTTCAAAGAACTCGAAAGTCGATTCTATATATGGCTTCTCACTGCGTTTTGATAGCTTGGTTGTTATTATTCGATACTCCATCACACGCTCCTTGCATCACGTTGTCTGATCTTCGACATCATCCAGTCATTGATTTCATCTTCATTCCACGCCACGGTCCGCGCTCCCAGCGAAACGGGCTTTGGGAAAGTGCCTTTGTCACACATGTTGTAAACCTGCGCTCTACACAGCCCAACCTTGTGCAATACCTCGGGTAGTCTGATCAATCTCATTGAAAATGTCCTTGCTGTATTCATCTCAGAACAAGGGCAAGAAGCGTTTTTTTTGTCCATAGAGGTCCAGTAACGTCTCTAGCGGGCATGGGCAAGGCCATTTGTCGAAATAACTGATTTTCAGATACTTAATATCAAATCGAGTACCTTCGATATTAAGGATCAATACGACAAAAATTCACTTAACTATATCGGATCCGGCATCCAACTCCGGTTCATCTGAGAACCTACCTCTAATCAATCCTGTGCATAGCATCAGATACCCAGCCTACAAGGCTCATGGGTAGGGCTTTGCTTTGCCTGAATAAGTGAAAATGACAATGGCAAAACACCGTAAACCCAGTATCGCCGATGGCATTTCGTTTGCCTTCGAGCTGTATAAGCGCATACCCGTTCGGCGCAAAATCACCGCATCTGAGCTACAAGCTCGACTAGAGGAGATCAATCTTGAGCGGGACATTCGTACCATCCAGCGTAACCTGGATGTGCTAGTCCGCTATTTTGATGTAGAGAAAGACACCAGAGATAAGCCGTACGGCTACTCTCGTAGAAGTAACAACAAGAGAACGATAGGAGCCAGAGAAGCCATCATATTGTCACTGGCTGAAGAGCAGCTAAGGCAGGTACTGCCAAAGGAGTTAATGAGCGCGGTTGAATCAACCTTCACGGAAGCCATGATTCAATATGCACCACTCAATGATGAAACAGATTTACTCGCACCCAAGAAAGTCCATACACAAACCACCAGCACACCGCCATTAGCTATAGAGAGCAGCGTTTTCGAAAATCTCTGTATCGCCCTTTATCACAACCGAAGAGTGAGCCTGACAATCGAGCCTGCTTCTGGAGTAAAACACGATATCGTTGATGCTATCCCCCTTGGCTTACTCGCCAGTGATAATACGCTGCTGTTAGTTTTTCAGAGTGAGTCATATTCAAAGGTCCAACACGCACCACTCAGTGAGATTCAGCGGTTGCATGTTTCGACCTATAGTTTCACCTACCCCGAAAATTTCGACCTGACGCGATATCACATCAATGAGCCCAACCAACAGAACAACCACAGCTCGCCACACCCACTCTCCGATTTTTCCATCAAACTCAACTAGCCAATCCCATCCGGCACCCGTTGACTAGGTGAGTGATAGCATCGTTCTGCTTGTACAGGCACCCAGCTTTACCTTTGAACTGATAGGTCAGTCATGAATGATCTATAAGGCTAAGGTATTGATGTAGCTCGGCTCTGCGCTGAAATTTGCGCGAAAGTTCATTCGCTTATTTAACTCCAGAGTGAAAAGCTCAAGTGCGATAAAGGAAGGCAGCCTTGCTCAGCAAAGAGCGGCTATGGCGCGGGTAATCTCTGGCTTTAATTGGTCAGGGGCATAAGAGAGGTGGAGACGGCCGTCTCCACCTTTTCTTATCCGCTTACAGCTCGATTTAAAAACATTTCACATACATATCATCGTTGTGCATTGCCTAGCTGATAGAAGGAGGACACGGCATGTACGACTATGAATTGACACTCCCCACCGCCGCCAAGCAGATACTCGAAAAAGCGGCTGAAATCCTGGCAGACACCTACCTGCGCGGCGACACCTACGCCAACCCAGACAAAGTAAAAGAGTACCTACGCTTCAAACTTGGAGGCCTTGAACGAGAAACCTTTGCGGTTATGTTGTTGGATAACCAAAACCGACTAATTGACTATGTAGAGCTATTCTACGGCACTATTGATGCTGCCAGCATCTACCCACGTGAAGTAGTAAAGCTCACGCTCAAAGAAAACGCCGCAGCTGTCATTCTTGCCCATAACCATCCATCTGGAATAGCTGAGCCGTCCCAAGCGGACAAGCACATTACTGAGCGTTTAAAGCAAGCTCTCGCACTAGTGGATATCCGGATATTGGACCATATCATCATTGGTGAAGATTCGGTCTCTTTCGCTGAAAGGGGGCTGCTATGAGTCAAACCAAACCACACCCGTTGCTGGTGCATTACCTGCAAGCGCTTGTCAGCCAGCTAGCCATTCCTACCAATGCAAAACGGATCGTGCTTAACTTTCGCGTTCACAGCTACTACCAAAGCAGAAAAGGCTTTCACCCGCTGGAGATTCAGCTAGAAAAACAAAAAGATGGTTGCAATCCAGTGTGGCGCATTGTGTTTATTGCCAGCTTCTCATACCCCGATGAACAGGCAAACAATGTGGAGGTTGAGCTGTACTTTAACTTCTTGCGAAGCTGGTTCTATCAACCTGATATCAGCCGATGTGACCTACATCAACCTAAAGTGACTGAGCTCTATGCTGCGTATGAGCGCTCCGTGATGAAGCAAATAAACGAGTCTGGCTTTGATGACATTCGAGCGTCACTAGTCAGCGTTCAATCTCAGCCGCTCAATCACCCACGCTAATCCAACTTTCCATTCAAACGACTCGAAGGAGTACCTCATGACTACCATCAACAGTACCAAAATGCAGTTCCATCGCTGCGTGTTACCGATCTCTGATGCTTTCTACAAGGCGATCATTGAGCAAGTGCAAAAGACAGCAGCTGACGATGTGCCACGTTCGTTCACGCTGAACTACCGCGACACCAGCTACAGCAGCGAGGCTGGTGGCTATCATCCAGTGGAGATTTCTATCACGCAAGGCAGTGATGATAAATGGCACATCAACTACATCACAGACTTCGCTTACTTTGGCCTTAGTTACCCAGAGCTAGAGCGTGATATCGACTTTGATATTGCAAACCAGATGGCCTTTGCGACGGGTATTGGCTGGCAAAAAATAAACAGCTCTGGATTCATCGAGCTCTACCGCGCCTGGCAAGCGAACTTTTTGGCTTATCTGGATATGGATGCCTTCGATAGCATCACCGTGAACGCAAGCTAGACCAATCGTAAATAAACAAGTCTTGCAAGCATATTATTAAGAAAAAACGTCTTTTTTCACATTTCGACAATTACACCCACCACAACCCGACTTATCCCATACGGCACCCACTGCCAGAACACCCTGTAAATTCAAACTAGCACTATGCAACACATCCGTGCTGCATCCCTAACCTTGAGGAAATATCATGAGAATCACTACCCTTGTATCAGCAACTCTACTAGCTCTATCCACCAGCGCTGCGGCCTCTGACGCCATTCAGCAGTTGAGTGTAACCAGCATCAAGCACACGCTGAGCCCGCAACAGATTCAAGCTGAGCTAGATAGCTGGTATCAGTCTGAACTAGCAAACGTTGATGAGGTAGCTAACCGCATGAGTGACCGTGTGCCACTTATCGTTCGTAAGCAGCAAGCCAAAGACAAGCTAGAGCAGCAGTACGCAAACCTTAAAGCAGATTTCAGGCTTTAAGATGAGCAAATCAGGTACGCAAGTAGTACCTGATTTTTTTGCCCTTTCGCACACTCGTAGCAACGAAGTTATCCACCGCGACTGCTACCGAAGTTCTTGGTGCGGTTACCAAAGTACTTTGTCTCCCGCTTGCATAGATAGCTCACACGCGTAAACACCCGATTGAACTGCGCATTAAACTGTTCAGAATTACGATCGAGATAGAGCACTGGCGGGTCATCAGTCTCTCTACGTTCACTCTTTTTTTTACCTACTGCAAAATTCACCAGCGTTGACACTTCCTCGACTGGGCGCTTTAAAGCGCTGGCATGCGCTTCAATAATCATGCTGCCCATGCTGTCTTTATCAGACTGATAATCTCCAAATCCCCTGTATACGTCTTTGTTAACAAACAGAGCAACATGATAGTGCGGCTGATTCGACTTATTGATCTCTTTTGCCCACACGAAATAGATGTCGGTAAAATGGCGCAGACTGCCGTCCTTTTGCTTACGTTTGCACCTAGCGTGACTCTTCGCCCTTAATGACTGAATCGCTTTGCTTATCACGTCTGTATCGTACTCTGAAGGGTAATCTGGACAATCTGGTTGCTCCGATAAATGTAGGTCAAATCGAAACATACACACCCTGGCATAGCGTCCAGTGGCTAACCTCATTACGCGAAACAATGCCGCTAAGTAATCCTGCCCCATGCTGTAGCCAGGTAACACGTCATACCCCTGGTAAGTGGCTCCGTGGTGTTCCTTCGGAAAGTATTGCTTGTTGAATTTTCTCATCGCTGATCCTCTTGCTCGACATAGCAGTTGGATCAGGTTTATTTTTTACCATAATCAGCCAGTCACTATGGACTGGCTATGCTTGATTACTGTCTTACTTATAAGCTCTCTTAGGGAGAGCTATTAATGTTATTAATTAGGGATTGCTACTAATATTACCAAACCGAACTTTCGCGCATCACGATGCACCATCAAACGTGGCGATGTAAGATCCAAAATCGTAAGGTTTGTTGATGTGGTCATTTGAGAAAGTGCTCTGGAATAAACTTCTTACGGCCACTCATACACTTCAATAGCCGAACCGGTTTCAAAAGGAACAATCCGATACACACGATCACTACGTAATTCTAATCCATATAGTGCTGTATAAGTGTTACATATACCCTGAACAATTCTGATAATCATGTCAGCAAATACAGAAAACAAAGCCTTATTAAAGTAAGGATCTTCTACAAAATTAAGCTTACCCGCTTCACTCCACTTACTAGGCATACAATCAGTTATAATGTCTTCCTTTAACTCCTGAGAAAGAGCTCGCGGTACTTCTTCTTTGCTATATTTTGAGTTTATAGTGAAGCCACGTGCAACATAGATGTCCAACTTTGTTTGCAAATAGTCTGATACCCTCGTATCGCTCCTATCAGAAAAAAGCTGGGCAATTTGACTAAATTCCTCTCGGTCATAATCCCAGAACTTTCTTTGTTCTGCCTCTTCAACGGCAAGTCTTCGTTTTCCTTCTTTTGACTCTTCTTGCACTAACAATGCAGTGCGGACAAGTCTTTTAACAACGTACATCCCTCTCTCTGGAGTAACTGCCACAAATTTTCTCGTTCTAAACGGCGTTACGGGCTTCGGGACATTCAATAAACGTGCAACTTGCTCAGTGTTTAAGAAGTAAATACCCTCTGCTTTACCAAAGAGGTACTTGCCAGTAACCCCTCCGGTGTAACTTATCAGCACCTTCTTCTCTTTAAGTGTCGCTAGTTGAGAGCGTAACCGTAAAGCTGTGAAACCAGTAATTTTGCGTAGTTGTGCAGCGGGAAGCTTAGTCACGACACCAGTCTCATTCGAAAATAAAGCCAGCATACAAACTAAATATCTGTTCGATGCTGAATACTTTTCATCCTGAACAACTTCATCATTCGAAACCACTAACTGTCGAATAACCTGCTTCCAGAAAGTTGACGTAGATAGAGACTCGACCCATTTTGGTACTGTTTCTACTTTCCTCTTCATAACTGAAGTAAACACATACCTCCCAACTGGTCTTCCTCTCCTGTGTGGCAGGTTTGTACGATCTACGTACCCTGATTGTACTAGATACCTTAGTGTTCTATTAACAGTATGTAATGTAACTCCGTATCTTTTTTGTATCTGTTTAACCGGTGCTGAAAACTCTCCCTTACGATAAAAATCAATCAACAAGCCTGCAATTAGCAACCTCATTTCTGGTGTCACATACTCAAAGTTAATCAACAAAAATCTAGTTAGCATTGGTACAATTTCTTACATTAAATTCTATAATAACTACCTGTATGAATAGTATATATTTGCATGTCACATAGCAATGTTTCATTGGTCATCTCGTATGCTAGTTTATAGCAATGATGCAACATAATTTCATATCTTAGCTATATAGGTATGCTATACTCGTTTTATTTTTATCTTGACCAAGATAGTGAGCATATGACGAAGAAGAAAAAGTTACCTGATAGCTTTAAATGGCAAGGGAACAACATTGAATGGGCCAGAAACTATTTCAAGGTGAAAGCAGAGAGTACAGAAATTGAAAGGAAGGTTGCTGAGCTATTGGCGGGATACTCCCCACTAAGTGAACTAAGCTTAAGCAAATTCAATAATCTGATTGAAGATCTCAACCAGATCGGAAGTGTTGGTCAATATTTCATAGTCAACATGAGTGCTACTTGGCGGGCAAAAAAGTCAAGAGAAGGTAAAAAACATTACAACCTATCCTTAGACTCTAGAACGCATAAGCAACTGAAAGAGCTTGCTAAAAAAAGCAGCATACCCAACGCGTCGATGAAGCAAGTGTTAACAGACCTAATTAATCAAACATACCAAACCAAGGTAGAAGCTCAAAAGCTAAAGAAAGGTGCCGCTGTACCTCGGGATAATTTCAAAGCTACTTCAGCAGACTCTTTCAAAGATCGTCTAACGGCTGCAGAAAAAAGAGTTTGTGAGTCAAACGAAAAAGAGCGCTCCAATGATAGCAATTAAACTGATAAGTGAAAGATCAAACAAGGTGGCTTACTAGTGAACCAGACTGTTACATACTGGATCGGTGGCGAACAACATTCAGTAGCTCTACCAGCACCAAATCGAGAGTTAATAAACGGAATCAAGTGGGGATGCTGTACCGAGTTGTTTACCCCTGCTTTCTGGATTTCACAGTTTCTTATGGAGCCAAATTCCAGTTCGGTTCAGCCAAATAAGCTATGCAAAGGAGACTTAAAGGAAGAAGTGGTTTTTTGCATGTTAGGTGGCTTTGGAATTACTGCTGAGCTAGCAACAGCCGCATTCGAAATGTGCAAAAACCATGGCCTCATTGAACAACTAGAAACGTCAGAAACCAAATGGCGGGAAGTCCTAGAGGCTCCAATTACCATCAATGGAAAAAACAAAAGGTATCGCTACCCTAAACAAAAAGCCACCTATATTTCTGGAGCAATGAGTTACTTACAAAATAGGCATATAGAGTCGCTAACAGGCAAAGAGCTGCGCAATGACCTTCTTAATATTCGTGGCATCGGCGCTAAAACTGCAGGATGGATAGCTCGTAATTACTCTGATGCTGATGATGTCGCAATAATAGATATCCACATCTTGCGTGCAGGAGTCATATTTGGTCTCTTTAGCAAACAGCACAAAGTGGAAAAGGACTATTTTGATATGGAGCAACTCTTCATTGATTTTTGTGTGAATGCGGGAGTGAAGCCATCTAGTTTCGATTGTTTTCTGTGGGACCAAATGAGACTTTACGGACATACAGCTTTAAAGTGTTACAAAGAAACCATAGCCTCCAAATAGCGATCGTCCTACCTTTCAATACCGAGCTTCGCCATAACTTCCGAGTGCTGTAGACACCCAGGGCAGTGACCACATGCAAGATTACCTGTATGGCATGAATGCCCCCAAGATAAAGTTTCCATGGACACCTTTGAAATCTGGACAAGTTCAGCTGTTGTTAAACATTTTGCTGGCGCAGATACTCGTATACCACCTTCTTGATATGCTATAAGCTCATCAATTGAATCTAGAAAGTGTCCAGTTCCGTCACGATGCCTACTATCAGTTGAAACCGTTCCAATAAGTACTTCGTCACACCCTTTCTTAGTTGCAAACATTGATGCAATAGTAATAAGCATCTGATTTCTAAAAGGCCAAAACTCCGCGTTATTACTAACTGACTCAGAATGATCTTCAGCCATAGCTCCTGAACCTAATGAAGATAAGCCTACATCAAGCACCACATGCTCAATACCAAGCTCCGATGCGACTTGTGACGATGCATTAATCTCGGCTTGTGCTGTAATTTGTCCATAGTTAATGGTTAATCCATACCTGGGTCTTTTCCATGCAGCAATAGCAATAGAGTCCAACCCTCCAGACAAAAGCAATACACTATTCAACATTCTCCCCCATTACCACCCAACCAGCTTTATACACACCTGAAGAGAAGTCATCAGTTACAATACACCCTGAGCCTGTAAGCATCGTTAAATGTCTGGAGTCCACAAACTCAGCGATAACAACAACAGGAATATCTTTTGCCCTAGCGTATCCAATTTCAAAAATTGTACCGCAGTCCATACCATCTAAAATAGCCAATACTACCCCTGACTCATCTAAGCCCTTGAGGTCTGCTTGTGCTATATCATGTACTTCTCCTTCTCCAACATCATGGATTGGAGAAAAAACCGAGAAGCCCATATCTATCAATGAATCTCTTATCTCATCAATTCTCCATTGTTCAGCAGTGTTAAAAAAAGGTCCGGCTAAGTAAATCTGTGTCGAAGGGATGTTTTTGAAGGAATGTTCTATGCAACCATCCTGTGCTTGCAACGCCTCCTTTTTCAGCTCATTAAACCTATCAATGCTAATCTTATCCAAGCCAGTTTCGACATACTCTGCTGTTACTCTAGAAGCTATCCAGGCTGACTCTATTGCTGATGAACCTACAGTGAGCCACTCATAGGCAAAAGTACTAGAAAAAACGTCTCCAGAACCTACTTTAAAAACTGATTTTGTGGGAAAGGCATGTATCCATTCTTTCGATTCAGAAGTGGCTACCAAAGCTCCGGAAGGGCCACACTTCACAATAGCGACCACTACATTTGGCTGATCTAATAAATAACCAGCAATTTCCTTAGGATCGGAATGACCAGCTAACTTCTTCCCTTCGGAGTATGATACAACGATAGCAATTTCATTGGCACTTGATCCATTATCTGAAAAGTGAGTCGCATTGGCCCCATCCTGAGGATCGTAAACAACTCTTCGAGCATTAACGATTGGTCGCCCTTCCAACATTCCGAATACTAACGCAAGCTCCGACTCTACAACGTAATCGTATTGTATACATTGCCTTGGAAGATTAACTATTTCTGGTATGGACAAAGGATGCCTATATCGAAAAAAAACATCTTCACGTTTGTCCTGAACTTTCAGTTCAAATTTAAGGTGTTCAGATAGATCAACAAATTCATCTTTCAGTGAGGCACACGCTGTACTTAAACTGGTTGAACAGTCCCAACTACTCAAAAGACAAGCTGCACGAACACCGCTCCCTCTGAACAGCTGTTTTCGCGGGTAACAGCACTCCTCAAAGTACGCCCCTCCAACAATACTTATATTTTTACTCATCGCATCGAACCATTACTGCACATGTTCCACCACTAACAAATACAACCTCGGCTTCATAGCTGTAGCCATTCTCAATACAAGAAACTAACCGTTGTATTCTAGGTCCTGTGATTGAGCCAATGGGGCTACCATTATGTAGAACAGTTACTACTCGTTGTTGCAAGACTACAGGCAATAAATCACCAACATTCAAGGCTGCTATCGCCGCCTGAGGTGAATTTAGGTTCGCCTGAAACTCTAGCCGACGGCACTCAGTATTGCTTCCTGAGGGCGTGTACCCTCCTCCTGAACCACCCATTCATTTAACTCCAGTTATAAAACCAATGAGTTATAGTAACACTCGATATTCAATCAATTTGCTATACCAGTCAAAATGTTGAACTAAAGTGTAAGAAAATTAGAGGGATAAATATGTAAGTAATCAATAGACAAACTATGCCAATGATCTCTTCTTTTCCAAAGGAACCACGTTAGCAATAGTCAGTTCTTGTAGCTTCTCACCCCAGGCCTGCAATACAGCCAGTTGCTCATCAAAGTAACCGTGATGGTTGTATACATTCAACATACCCGGAAGCTGGTGGCCTACCGCTTTTTCAATAGCGATAATATCAAGCCCCATTTCACTACAGCGACTGATGAAGGTACGGCGTAAATCATGAGGCGAGAAGCGCTCCACGCCTTCTGGAAGATTTCGTTTGATTAAAGCACGCACGGCGGACGCTTGCTGGACCTTATCAGCCGTAACTTGAGGCCACACCAATTTCCATTTGCGCGGTACGTTTTTACGCTGCTCTTGTAATAATTCGATGAGATAATCACTTAATGGTATTTCGCGGCTATCTTGGCTCTTAGTGTGCCGCTCCTCAGAGCTAGCTGGCAATGTCCAAACTCTGTTGTCAAAATCTAGCTCACTCCAACGCATCTCAAGTACAGCGCTAATCCGCTGACCGCTTCCAAGCAAGAAAGAGAATAAACCGATATTGGCAGGATCTGTACGCCATGTGTCTAGGCTCGACAACAGTATCTTTAGCTCCGAAAAACTAAGATTTCGTTTGGTCACTTTCGAACCACCGCCAACATCTTTTGCTTTCAATTGCGGCGCTGGATGGGCAGTGAGCATGTTTAACGCCAAGGCATGATTAATAACCTGATTGATGATTTTATGGCAGACGCCGATTGCGCCAGCCATACGCTTTCCTTGCTTGTCCACTTTAGCATCAAAGACTCTGTTGAGATCTGCGATGTTCAAGTCTGCTAACTTAATAGCGCCGATAAATGGTTTGATATCTCTCAGGTAGACAGCTCTCGATTGCTCTCCACGCAACTGTTTAGATAAGCGCTTCTCATCGAAGCTTGCAAATGCATCATCAAACGTCTTAGCTTCATCCTGTTCACGACGTTCTCTTGCAAGCTCTTCTTTCGGGTTACTGTTATTTTCCAGCCAACTACGATATCGCCCAGCTTCTAGTCTTGCTTGTTCCAAAGTCATACCCGTTTCTGGCTTAGACTTTATGTATCGCCCCATTGATATTTTTTCGTGCTTCTTGCCCACCTGATAGCGAAACGTCCAGGTCATTGTGCCAGTTGGCCGAACTCGAATATTAAGCCCTTCAACTTTTTTATCTGGAATTAGGTATTCTTTATCTTGTGGCTTCAGCGCTTGCAAGGTTGCATTGCTATTAATTCGCTTTGTCATGATAACCAACCTTCTCGAATTCTGGGTACGGCGTGGGGTACGGCGACAGGTGAGTTTCTATTGTATCTCCTGAAACACCACTGGACAACCAAGCACAAGCAAAGCCATTAATATCAACATATTAGAACTGAATTTGGGACGTTAATAGACACCACTGGATTCATCACATCATTTACCCATCATATGGAAGCGGGTGTACTGCTAGAACGCAAAGCATAATCGTACACGACACGAATAAAAAACGAGCCGACAGGCTCGTTTTTTGTATCTATTAAAATAACTGCGATTAAGATTCAGCTTTCGCTTTCGACGGTGCAGTCAAAAAGCCCAACTTCTTCACAACCCAAAGGAGCAAGCCAAGGGTAATAAAGATTGCTAACATGTTAGAGCCAGAGTCTGGGTACTGAGCTTTAACAAATGCCGAGTGACCAAATGCACCAACGAAGAAACACGCTAGGCCAACTAACGGAATGTCTTCAGATACTGGGTTACTTAGGTACTCTCGGTAAAGCGCTTGTACTGACAGAACAAGCGCAATCAGTGGAAAAATTGAGAAAGAGACATCACTCATAGTGAGCCATGACAACATGGCGTCACCACACATACCCGCAATCAGTGCCAGTACCAGTGTTTTCTTCTCAGAACCACGATTAACTTGGTTTGTTTCATTCGACATTAATCTACCCCACCTTTTAATCGGTTACGTTCACGTTCTTTGCGATACCAGAAAGCCCCTTTGGCTACCATTCGCAACTGCATAATTAGACGCTCAGCGAGTTCATCGCGTTCACGTCGATTTAAATCTAGAGCTTCCGCACCTGAGCTAAATACTAGCGTGACCGACGCTTCTGCTTGAACAAAAGCTTCATCACGATCCATACCTGTACTGATCAGGTACTCTGTCATCTCGGCGACAAAGTGTTGCATCTCTCGAGCTACGGCAGTACGAAAGTCAAACGAGGTGCCCGAACGTTCACGTAATAATAGTCGGAAAACGTTAGGACTGCTTTCGATGAATTCCATAAAGGTCTCAACCGAAGTGCGAATCACACTACCCTCTTTGACGATACGCTGGCGAGCTTGGCGCATAAGTTGACGCAGTAGCAGGCCCCCTTCGTCTACCATGGTCAACCCTAGCTCATCCATATCTTTAAAGTGGCGATAAAACGAAGTTGGAGCGATGCCCGCTTCTCGCGCCACTTCACGCAAACTCAGGTTGGAAAAACTTCGATCAGCACTAAGCTGACTGAATGCAGCGTCAATCAACGAGCGACGCGTTTTCTCTTTCTGCTGAGCACGGATTCCCATGGATTTCATAGTTATTGTTCTATTTTTCTAACTTCGATAACCATTAATATACAACGATTGACCTAAGGAGATAAGCCAAAATCTTTCGCATTGATGACCAAGTGGCAATTAAACCGAGTTGAATTAAGAATTCAATCTTTTCCACCCTAATAAGAGACATACAACATACCCTTTAATCTATTTGCTTGGTTCGGCGTGATCTCGACGACTGTCTAGTATGCTTTAGGTGTACGCTGTAGCGGAATCAGTTAAAATCTCGCTAAAGCAATGTTAAGAATCTATAACAAGGAAGAAACTATGGCCCAGAGCAATCACTTTGATGTAATCGTTATTGGTAGTGGCCCCGGAGGTGAAGGGGCAGCGATGGGATTAACCAAAGCGGGCTTAGATGTTGCCATTGTAGAAAAGGAAAGCAGTGTCGGTGGTGGCTGTACTCACTGGGGGACTATTCCTTCAAAAGCTTTACGTCATGCAGTCAGCCGGATTATCGAGTTCAACAACAACCCTCTGTTTTGTCATAATAACACCAGTCTACACTCAACCTTTTCCAACATTCTCGGCCATGCCAAATCGGTGATTGACAAACAGACACGACTTCGCCAAGGTTTCTATGACCGCAACCAGTGCTCGTTGATTTTTGGCACTGCTCGCTTTATCGATAAATATACTATTGCCGTGATGCAAAGCGATGGCACAGAAGAGACCTACAGTGCCGATCGTTTTGTTATTGCGACTGGATCTCGACCATACCAACCAGACAATGTCGACTTTATGCATGAGCGTATCTATGACAGCGACTCAATTCTAAGCCTGAAACACGATCCTCGTCATATCATCATCTACGGTGCAGGAGTTATCGGTTGTGAGTACGCCTCTATCTTCCGTGGCTTAGGAGTAAAGACAGATCTAATCAACACCCGAGATCGCCTACTTGCTTTCCTAGACAATGAAGTTTCAGATGCATTGTCATACCACTTCTGGAACAGTGGTGTTGTGATTCGCAATGATGAAACATTTGAGAAAATTGAAGGCACGGATGATGGGGTGATTGTTCACCTAGAATCGGGCAAGAAAATGCGTGCTGACTGCATCCTATACGCCAATGGACGTACAGGTAACACAGACAAACTACATCTGACGGCCATTGGGCTAAAAGCAGATTCGCGCGGGCAACTAAAAGTCGATGGTAACTATCAGACCGAGGTTGAACATGTTTACGCGGTCGGAGATGTCATTGGCTACCCAAGCCTAGCAAGTGCAGCTTATGACCAAGGCCGCTTCGTTGCTCAAGCGATTACTAAGGGCAAAGCTGACGGCAACCTGATTGACGATATTCCAACTGGTATTTATACCATTCCAGAGATCAGCTCTGTGGGTAAAACAGAGCAAGAGTTAACCGCCGCGAAAGTACCTTATGAAGTTGGACGCTCTTCTTTCAAACACTTAGCTCGCGCCCAGATCGCGGGGAAAGATATTGGTAGCTTAAAGATTCTCTTCCACCGTGAAACGAAAGAGATTCTCGGTATTCACTGTTTTGGTGAGCGCGCGGCAGAAATCATTCACATCGGTCAAGCTATCATGGAACAGAAAGGGGAAGCGAATACTATCGAGTACTTCGTTAACACCACCTTCAACTACCCCACTATGGCCGAGGCTTACCGCGTAGCAGCACTTAATGGGCTTAACCGTTTGTTTTAATACCAACTAGCTAAGTATAAAAAGCCGCAACTAAATTAAGTTGCGGCTTTTTAGTTTGCTAAATTATTGATTCAGATAGGTAGCATGAAACTCTAGATGCTGATCAATAAAGCTCGAAATGAAGTAGTAGCTGTGGTCATAGCCCGACTGCATTCTCACTTCAACGTCAGAATCATGGGTTTTCGCTGCGGCAATCAATGCTTGTGGCTTTAGTTGCTCAACCAGAAAGCTATCCGCATCGCCTTGGTCGACTAAAATCGGCAGCTTTGCTTGTGCCTGCTTTAACAACTCACTGGCGTCATACTCTCGCCAAGCCTCAAAGTCATTACCTAGGTAGGCATTAAACGCTTTTTGCCCCCAAGGACACTGCATTGGATTACTGATCGGACTAAACGCAGAAATTGAGCGGTACTGCTGTGAGTTTTTTAGCCCTATAGTCAACGCGCCGTGTCCGCCCATACTATGCCCAGCAATGGACTTAATCGACGAAACTGGGAAGTTAGCTTCAATCAAAGATGGCAGCTCTTGAGTGACATAGTCATACATATGATAGTGACGAGACCAAGGCTCTTGAGTTGCATTAAGATAAAAACCAGCACCTTGCCCTAGATCGTAACCTTTATCATCTGCGACGTCTCCACCCCTAGGACTAGTATCCGGCGCTACGATGGCAATACCTAATTCAGCAGCCCGGCGAAGCGCCCCTGCCTTTTGCATAAAGTTTTCGTCGGTGCAAGTTAGGCCTGATAACCAGTAAAGCACAGGAACGGGTTTGGCTTTGGTTGCGTTGGGTGGCAAAAAGATTGCGAAGCGCATATTGCAATTTAGAACATCAGAATCATGCGTGTACTGCTTGTGCCAACCACCAAAAACCTTGGCTTGGCTTACATTTTCAATGGTCATAACAACCCCAGATTAAAATTCAAACTACAACAACGCCCATCGTTCAGGGCGCTGTGTCTATCGGTTTAACTTTGTTACTTATCCATATGCAGAACAGTACGGATTGATTCACCTTTGTGCATCAACTCAAACGCTTCGTTTACGTCTTGCAGCCCCATGGTGTGAGTGATGAATTCTTGCAGGCCGAATTCACCCGCCATGTAACGGTTTACGATTTCTGGGAGTTCAGAGCGACCTTTCACACCACCGAATGCACTACCTCGCCATACTCGTCCTGTGACTAACTGGAATGGACGGGTTGAGATCTCTTGACCTGCACCGGCAACACCAATGATGACAGATTCACCCCACCCTTTATGGCAGCACTCTAATGCTTGACGCATCACGTTGACGTTACCGATACATTCGAATGAGTAATCTACGCCACCGTCCGTCATCTCAACAATCACTTCTTGGATTGGTTTATCAAAGTTTTGCGGATTAATAACATCCGTCGCACCAAGTTGTTTTGCTAGGTCAAATTTGCTCTCGTTGATATCAATACCGATGATACGGCTTGCACCAGCCATACGAGCACCAATAATTGCAGATAGACCGATACCACCTAGACCGAAGATAGCAACCGTGTCGCCTTTTTCTACTTTCGCTGTATTTAGTACCGCGCCCATACCAGTGGTAACACCACAGCCCAGAAGACAAACTTCTTCAAGCGGTGCCTCTTTGTTTACTTTCGCTAGAGAAATTTCTGGCAGTACCGTGTACTCAGAGAAAGTAGAACAGCCCATGTAATGGAAGATGGTCTCGCCGTTAATTGAGAAACGGCTTGTGCCGTCTGGCATTAGACCTTTACCTTGGGTTTCGCGAACCGCCTGACATAAGTTAGTTTTACCCGACTTACAGAACTTGCACTCACCACACTCTGCTGTGTATAGCGGAATAACGTGGTCACCAACTTCAACGCTAGTAACACCCTCGCCAACCATTTCGACGATACCGCCACCTTCATGTCCCAAAATCGAAGGGAAGATACCTTCAGGATCATCACCTGATAGGGTGAATGCGTCAGTGTGACAAACACCAGTTGCTACGATACGTACTAGCACTTCTCCAGCTTTAGGAAGTTGTACATCAACTTCTTCCATTTTCAGCGGTTCACCAGCAGCCCACGCCACCATTGCTTTTGATTTAATGTGAGTTTGACCAGGTTTGATTTCAAGCGCCATTGGATACTTCCTCTTTATATTTTATGTATATAGGGACGTCATAAGCGTAGTTGAGGAACTCACACTGCGCTGCGTCGTTTTGTTGCTGAGTATTTTAGGCCCTAATAGAAATTTGATAATCCCACCTTTTTGAAAATCATTTTTACGCATAGGTAATAATCTTAGGGCCTGTTGACCCTAGTAGAGATAGAAAAAAGCCGAGTGCATTGACTCGGCTGGTATCTTTTACTTAGGCGAGAAAAGTGTTTCTCCGCCACTGGAGGGTTAAGATTATCGCTAAAGTTAAACCACGCATGGCCATAAAGCTCAACATAGCTAGCCACAGAGCGTGATTACCTAAATCCATCGATAGATAGAAAATCGCAAAAAAGGCACAGGTTGATAAGAACATGCTGTTGCGCATCTCTTTACCTTTTGTTGCGCCAACAAAGATGCCATCAAATAGAAAGCACCACATCGACACAAGCGGCATGGCAATCAACCATGGCAAATACTCCATCGCCAAAACATGAACGGCTGAAATATCAGTGATCAATCCGATCAGATTCGATCCCAGAAGACCAAATGCTAAAGTCAGTAATCCACAGATGACCAAGCTCCAGAAAAAGGTGCCTATGAGCGATTGATTGAGCTGCTCTCGGTCTTTCGCACCAATGGCTTTACCTACCATAGCTTCCATCGCATAGGCGAATCCATCCATGCCGTAAGAAATCATCATCAGAAAACTCATCAACACAGCATTAGCAGCAACGATTTCATCGCCGAAACTCGCGCCTTGGAACGTCATAAAGGTAAAGGTGGCTTGCAAGCAGAGTGAACGTAAAAAGATATCTCGATTGAGCTTAACAAAGCGACTCAATCCATTGGTGGTGTCTTTAATCAAGTTCAACACTGGCGGTAGGCTGTCCCGGGTCCATTTACGCCATACGCAAATCAGACCAAAGCTCATTCCGGTGTAGTCCGCAATCACAGAAGCCAATGCCGCGCCCTCGACTTTCCAACCGAAACCAATCACAAATAGTACATCGAGTAGGATATTAGTAACGTTGGCTATGATCACCATCCACATCGGAGCTTTGGCATTTTGCGTTCCGAGCAACCATCCCAGTAAAACAAAATTAGCCAATGCGGCTGGCGCACTCCAAGCGCGGATAGCAAAGTACTGTGCACCATAATGCTTTACTTGCTCACTGGCATCACTATAGCTGAACACCCATTGTGCGATTGTTTGATGGAAGAGCAGAAAAAGTGCGGCAAAACCAAGGGCCATTGTCATGCCTTGGGTAAAGACCAAGCCAAGCTGATGTTTGCTCGCGGCACCATACGACTGAGCCGCAAGCCCCGTGGTCGACATACGCAAAAAGCCCAACAGCCAAAACGTCACGCTGATCATCGTGCTGCCTAACGCAACGCCACCCAGATACCAAGCATGTTCAAGGTGGCCTATCACAGCGGCATCAACCAGCCCAAGCAATGGAACGGTAATATTGGAAAGCACCATAGGTATAGCAAGCAACAAGACTTGCTTGTGTACGGTACGATTAGAAAGGGTTTGAAGAATTTGCACGTCGCCACTCTGATTAAAATTGAGTGACAAGTGTAACTAGATTACCAGCGAAGCTGAACCAATACCGGCGTTAATCTTTGCTTGAAGAAGTTAACCTTAGTCAGCCAGCGTTGCCATAGTTTCCAGCGACCACAATCGCGATCAAGCGGAGAATAGGTTTTCGCCCAGCGTGCCCAAGGTAAATAGCCTAACATAGCATCGCCCGGTGCGCTGTACCCGTGAGCATATTGCCCCGCGCCCATTTTCTGCCCTAGCTTGGAATGACTGAGATCGCCCGCTAATACAACGCAAGCTCGTGCTGAGTCAAAGTGGCAACCTAGCGCTTGAATGAATTTGGCCACTTGTTGCTGACTGCAATCAAGCAAAGCGTGTTCACACACTATCATCACGGGTGTTTTTTCTGGAATAGGTAGTTGTTCTAACCAGCTGACATCATCAACGCTACCGCATACATGGTGATAACGTTCACTGCTGTGAAACAGCTTTTGACGCCATAACAAGTTTTCCGTCACGTCAAGCTCTAGCCAGTTACAACGGCCGTTATCTACCCGGTAAAAACGCGTATCTAACCCAGCACCGACATTAACAATCCAACCATCTGGGTTACGTTTGATAAAAGCGCATACCTGTTGGTCACACAACTGAGTGAGCGTGGCATGAAGAAGCTGTTTCTGGTCGATATCACCAGAGAGGCACTCAGGTGCTAGATGGCAGCGCTGACAGGCACGCGCTGCAATCGGATCGTAAACTAAGCCATTATCAACTAAGCTTTCTCGACTACGAAGCCACAACGGTTGCAATAAATTAGCAGGGATTTGATATCGATGTTTAGCTGATGTGTGATCGACGGCCATTATCATCTTCCTTCCGTAGCCAGAAACTATATGATAATGAATATCAATTACAAAATCAACAAGTGAGAATAAATCTCAAACAAATCGGATTACATCCAGTCAGTATTACGAATAATACCTACCGCTAAACCTTCAATCGCTAAGTGCTGACTGGTTAAGTCGACTTTGATCGGCTCAAACTCTTCGTTCTCAGCGTGAAGCAGTACTGTCGAACCTTTACGCTCTAGACGTTTAACGGTGACGTCATCGTCAACACGTGCAACCACTACCTGACCATCACGTACATCTTGAGTTTTGTGTACCGCGAGCAAGTCACCATCCATAATACCAATGTCTTTCATACTTTCGCCATTGACGCGTAATAAGAAATCAGCTTGAGGCTTAAACATGCCTGGATCAACTTGGTAGTGTGTTTCTACATGCTCTTGAGCAAGAATGGGCTCACCAGCTGCGACTTGACCAATTAGAGGTAGCCCTTCGTCGTCATTAGCCGCATCTTCAAGCAGAATACGGATACCACGAGAGGCACCAGGAATAATTTCAATCGCTTGCTTACGTGCGAGCGCTTTGAGATGTTCTTCAGCAGCATTTGCGGAGCGGAAACCAAGATCGCGTGCAATTTCTGCACGTGTCGGTGGCATACCGGTATCATCTATTTTGCTTTTGATCAGATCAAAAACTTGTTGTTGGCGGGGCGTTAACGGCTTCATAAGTCACCTGTCTTTTTATACAGTTAACTGTGAGTATATCCAGTATTTGTTCAAATGAAAAGCCAATTGCTTGTTTTTTAGCGAGTTAGAAATTTCACCCTCACCACTATTACAAAACGAGAATGTCTAACCAGACATACCCCGTTAATAACATAGTGACCATTACCGCCGCAGAGCCGATATCCTTTGCACGCCCAGAAAGCTCGTGATGATCTGTTCCCACTCGGTCAACCACAGCTTCAATCGCACTATTAAATAGCTCTGCGATCAATACCAGTACCACTGTGGCAATCAATAGAATCCTTTCCCACTGAGTCTCCCCTATAAAACAGGCGGCAGGTATCATGATGGCAGCGAGTAAGATCTCTTCTTGAAAAGCAGGTTCATGTTTAAACGTAGCCTTTAGGCCTTGGTATGAGTAGCGTGTGGCGTTTTTGAGCCGTTTCAATCCATGGAGCGTTTTGTGAGGCAAATTAATTTCTCTTTAATAATTATCTCGATAGCTGAATAAGTAGAAAATTGACGTTTTCATAATCAATAATCAGTAAAAGGTTCGACCAGTTTCTGTTATCCTTGCCGGCTATAAAAATACACGCTTGGCTGCGTTTCCACTCTTACGGTTAGAGAAATGGAAATGTGCTTATGCAAACCATCTATTTTTGAGGCTAAGAACCTTATGTCTTCTGGACGAATGTTATCGCGAACCTTACTAAAACTGCCAATGTCAGTGTTAGTCAAAGGGACTACAATTCCTTCAAATCCTATTGAAGATCATAGTATTGATATAAACAAGCCCATTATTTACGCTCTGCCATATCGCTCGGCTGTTGATCTAATTGCATTGCAAAAGCAGGTTATGGATCTCGGATTACCCGACCCACTACAACCGGTCGAAATCAACGGCAAAGAATTTAACCGCTATGTATTCACCTCCGCTCGTCAGACGGTAATGGATAGCGATCAAGACATACCTAGCACATCGGTGACTCTTTTTTCTGATCTACTTGAACTGCACAAGTTTGATTCAGAACTTGATGTTCAAATGATTCCCGCGACTGTACTTTGGGGGCGCAAACCAGGTAAAGAATCACAGCAAAAACCTTACCTACAATCTCTAAACGGCCCACAAAAAGCTAAAGCAGTTTTGCTATCTGGTCGTGATTGTTTAGTCCGTATTAGCCCAGTTGTTTCTCTGCGCTATATGGCAGACTCACATGGTACAGATGCTTCGATTGCCCACAAATTAGCAAGAGTAGCTCGTATCCACTTCTCTCGTCAGAAGCTTGCCGCTTCAGGTCCGAATTTGCCTAGCCGTCAGGCACTATTTAATCGACTGATGAAGTCTAAAGCGATTGAAAAAGTCATCATGGATGAGGCGAACTCGAAAGACATTCCGATCGAGAAAGTGCGTAAAGAAGCTCATGCGATCATGGATGAGATCGCCGCAGACTTCTCTTACTCCTTAATAAAAAATGGCGAACGCCTGCTGGGCTGGTTGTGGAACCGTATTTATCAAGGTTTGAACATCAACAACGCGGCAACAGTACGTAGACTGGCGCAAGATGGTCACGAGATAGTATACGTGCCTTGTCATCGTAGCCATATGGACTACTTGCTGCTTTCTTACGTACTTTACCGCGAAGGAATGGTTCCTCCACACATTGCTGCGGGTATCAACCTTAACTTCTTTCCTGCGGGTCCTCTTTTCCGTCGTGGCGGCGCGTTCTTTATTCGTCGCAGCTTTAAAGGTAACAAGCTCTACTCAACCATCTTTCGTGAATACCTAGCTGAGCTTTTCGCCAAAGGTTATTCGGTGGAATACTTCAGTGAAGGTGGGCGCTCGCGTACAGGTCGCCTGCTACAGGCTAAAACAGGTATGTTGGCCATGACTGTCCAAGCCATGCTGCGTGGTTTGAACCGCCCTGTAACGCTAGTGCCCGTTTATATCGGCTATGAGCATGTCATGGAAGTCAGTACCTATGCCAAAGAACTGCGCGGTAAACGTAAAGAGAAAGAGAATGCAGGTCTGGTCCTACGTACGATTCGCAAACTGCGTAATTTTGGCCAAGGCTATGTTAACTTTGGTGAACCGATTCCACTTAACCAGTACCTGAACGAACACGCTCCACAGTGGACTAAAGACATCGACCCAATGGGTGCTACCAAGCCACAATGGTTAAACCCAGTGGTCAACGGACTGGCCACTAAGATGATGACGCATATTAATGATGCTACAGCGACCAACGCACTGACACTCTGTGCTACGGCACTGCTCGCATCTCGCCAAAGAGCGTTGTCGCGTGATAGCTTGGTCAATCAGATCGATTGTTATTTGTCGATCCTAAAGAATGTGCCTTACTCTTCAACCTACACGGTTCCTGAAGATGATGCACAAGCGTTAGTCAAACATGCCGAAACACTGGATAAGTTCCTTATCGAGACGGATAGCATGGGCGAAATCGTGTCACTGGATCGTAACCAATCGATTCTAATGACCTACTATCGCAACAACATCATTCATTTATTGGCTCTGCCATCGTTAATTGCCCAGATGCTAGTTCGTCATCAACAATTATCTTTAGGGCAGATCAAACAGAATGTGGCGCTTGTCTACCCGTTCCTCAAACAGGAACTGTTCTTAAGTATTGAAGAAGAGAAACTGGGCGATCTAACTGAGGCTTATATCGAAGAGATTGCTCACCAAGGCTTAGTAACCATAGATAGTGAGCAAAACGTCGCAATGAATCAGGCTAATAACCAAGTATTGGTTCTGCTTGGTCGTACGATCACTGAAACACTGCAACGTTATGCGATTGCCCTTAATTTATTGGTAGCAAACCCTGAGCTCGGAAAGTCAGATTTAGAACTAAAGAGCCAAGATATCGCGCAGCGCTTAGGCCGCTTACACGGTATCAACGCGCCAGAATTCTTCGATAAGGGCGTCTTCTCTGCGCTGTTTACCACGCTGAAACAACAGGCTTACCTAGATAGTGATGGCAACTGCGATAGCGGTAAGAGCACGGAGCTAGCCAACCTACTTTACTCGATGCTTTATCCAGAAGTACGCTTAACCATCAAAGAGAGTATTTGCCAAACAACAGAGACTAAATAATTAGTAACTAGGGTCTGTGGGTTTAAGTACAAAAAGGGCATCCAATGTGGATGCCCTTTTCTTTACCAGAAAGCGAGAAATAAGCCTACAGTGACTATCATGCCAACATAGTTATTGTTAAGAAATGCTCTAAAACACAGCTCCCGTTCACGATGACGGATCAGATGCTGCTGGAAAACAAACAGAGCTCCGGCTATCAGTAAGCTCCAGTAGTAACTCGCGCCAAGCTCAAACCAAATTCCAACGTACATTAACATCGCGAGAGTGATTAACTGAAGCACGCCAATCACCATCTTATCTAATCGGCCAAATAATATTGCCGTCGATTTGATACCAATTTTCAGGTCATCGTCTCTATCAACCATGGCATATTGCGTGTCATAAGCGATAGTCCATAAAGCATTAATGGTAAAGATAAACCATGTCATTATAGTCACTTCATTGGCCTCGGCTGCCCATGCCATAGGGATGGACCAACTAAAAGCTAAGCCAAGAAACAGTTGCGGCAGATGAGTATAGCGCTTCATAAACGGATAGATGAAGGCTAAAAACAGACCGACAAAAGAGAGCTGAATGGTTAGCGCATTCATACTCAACACCAGTAGAAATGAACTAATGGCTAAGACCAGAAACAGCCCTATCGCTTCTTTAGAGGTCACTCGTCCTGAAGGTAAGGGACGCAATTTAGTGCGTTTAACATGGCCGTCGACGTTGCGGTCGGCAAAGTCATTAATTACACATCCTGCCGCACGCATAAAAATAACGCCCAGAATAAACACCAATAGAACTTTTAGGCTCGGCATCCCCTGTGCTGCAATGATCAATGCCCATAGTGTCGGCCAAAGTAATAGCAAGGTCCCAATCGGCTTATCCATACGCATTAACTGCCAATAAGCGACTGCTTTATCTGCCGTCATCTAAACGCTCTCCTTTGCATAAATAGGGGCGGTAGGCAGAAACAGTTCTGCCACTAACATGGGTTTGTGATTCATCCACAAACGAGAGCGGCGCGCCAACAACTGCAGGCCGTCGATCTCAACAACACCGACTTGCAGCGCATCTCGCTTGACGTCATTGGCACTAAATACAGTTAATCCTAAAGGAATCTTTCCTTGTTGAGCTAAGTCATATTCTTGCCCCTGCATGGAGGAGTGAGGGATTAATGTACGACCTAGTACCCACGATTCTCCGTCTCCTTTTAAGACGACCTTACGCAACAAACATTCTTCGCGAGCCAATAGCTCTATTTCTTGCGCATTTAGCTTTTCTTCTCGAATGACCTTATTATGGAGCAAGTCGACGCTCAACGTTTGGCAGTACGACTCCAATAAACGTGATAATGAGCCCTGTTCTAACAGCCATTTTTTTGCACTTTGAGTAGGAAAGCTAAAATGATCTGGTTGTTGCCAATCGACTTGGCGAAGAGCAGATAAATAAAGCGCAGTTGGTTGATTCATACTAGTATTCAATAAATAGCCTTATCAACGTACAATAAAGCTTCAATCTTTAATGTTAACCACCACATCGTGTGCTTAACGCATTTTTATTACAAATAGATGCTCTATTGTAACAAGACTCAGGCGATTCGAGTATCGTGATTGGAAGAAAGAAAAGTTATAAATATGATTAAACGTTACCTAGCCCAAATATTTATCGCTTTGGGTATACTTGTCAGCCTGCCTGTTTTAGCCCAAGAAGAAGGCGCTCCTAAGCTCGCTTACTTTACCTTAGAGCCAGATCTGACCACAAACTTTTACACCAAAGGAAAAAAGCTTGGCTACATCCAAGTACGTATCGACATCATGGTCGCTAATGAAGCAGACCTTGGTGTTATCGAACTTCATCAGCCCTTAATTCGCGACGCAGTGATCGAGCTACTTGGCAAGCAATCTGAAGATACCATTACCTCTCTGGCGGGGCGAGAGGATCTACGCAAAACTCTGGTTGAACAACTCAATGCAACGTTGTTGCCAGAAACAGGCAAAACCATTATCGCTGATTTATTGTTTACCAAGTACTTGTATCAGTAGCTCAGTTACCCTTATTCAAACGGCGCTCCACGCGCCGTTTTTTATTACCTCTTTTTCGCTCGACCCGCATCAATCAAGCCAAACACAATACCTGATAGCAAGCCAACTAAATGCGCGGTATTCGCGATCGCCATATAAGGCTGAACAAAACCAAGTACTAACCACACCAACATAAAGCCAATAATAGGTTTGGGCATACCCAAGCCGAGCTGTGGTGCTTTATAACCCAACATCCATAAGTAACCCACTAATGCGTAAACCACACCGGATAAACCACCGAAATTTGCACCTTCAACCCAATATTGCCCCGCCCCTGATAAAGCCGCGGAAACTACAAACAGTTGCAATAATTTAGTCGAACCCAGTCTTTGCTCAATATCTCCACCTAACTGCCACCACCACAGCAAGTTAAAGGCAATGTGCATGATAGAGAAGTGCAGCACAGCATGGCTAACCCAGCGCCACAGCTGCCACTCTTGCCCAGCAAAAGCAGGAAAGTGTAGAGCAGCAAAAACACCTTCACCTGAACCTAGTTGCTGCATAGCGAAAATCACTAGACAGACCACCATAATTGACAAAGTTACAGGCCCGGCTTTCGCTTTTATCAGCGCCAGCATGCTCGGCGACTGATAATTAAACTGGTTCTTACGGCTTTCAGCCATATCCCATGACGCGGCCTGATATTTACTAGCATTGGGATCTGATAGAAACTGCTTTAGCTCTGCTTCAGTTTCTACTTGATGTTGACGATCAGTAAGCCATAAAGCAAATTGCCCTTCTCCCTCAGGCATCATCTGGATATCTATATGACGCGCAGCCATATAGTCGATAAATGCTTGTGCCATACGCGGATTATTGAGGGTGATGAGTCGGTACATAAAGCTACCCTAAGTTAGATTGTGTCGGAAGTTCAGCCCTTTGCCATGCTTCAAAGCCGCCATCAACACTATACACCTGCTCAAAGCCTTGGTTAATCAAATACTGTGCAGCACCTTGGCTACTAATACCGTGATAACACATCACAAGTACTGGCTGCTCAAACTCAACCTCTTCCATAAAAGCCACCATAGTGTCATTTGTTAAGTGGAAGGCATTTATAGCGTGAGACACCGCAAAAGATTGAGGGTCGCGAATATCAACCATTCGTGCATCTCCCTGCTGAAGAAGGTCTTGCGCATCGCCGACATCAATATGCTTAAACTGATCCATGAACTTTCTCTTTTATATTGTAATAAACAATACCCTAACAACCTCAAGGTTATAGGTGTACTAGGTATGGCTCCATTGTAACCTATCCAGTGGTTAACAAGTACACGAGGTCAGTAAGGTTATCCACCAGCGATCATAAATCCACCAACTGTGGATAAATCTGTGGATTGCGTTGATAAAGTATCTTGCTTCTTTTTGATCCACTATATGTAGTAATGATCATTATTTTATTGTGTGTAAAAGTAAAACTATCCCCATCGAAGAACTAGTCGAAATGCCTTTATCTACCCTGCTTTCTGACAGATAGCAAAGAAATTTACCACAGAGTTACCCACAGGCAAGATGAGAGAAACTCGATCCCTTTCCTAACGATTAGAGCAATAAATGATCAGCAATAAAAAAGCCGAGATCATGAGATCTCGGCTTTCGATGTTCTTGCGAAAAATCAGTGGTTAGAATTCGCCTACCGCTGCTTTTAACTTTTTCATTGCGTTCTTTTCTAGCTGACGAATTCGCTCAGCAGATACGCCATAAGTCTCAGCTAGCTCTTGAAGCGTTGACTTGTTATCGTCTAACCAACGTGAACGCACGATGTGCTGACTACGTTCATCTAAACTCTTTAGAGCTAAACTCAAACGATTATTCGTGTGTGCTTCCCAGTTTGCAGCTTCAACATTGTCTGCAACATCAGAAAACTTATCTTCTAAGTACACCATAGGGGCAGTGTATGAAGCATTTGAGTCGTCGTCATCGGTTGGCATTTCAAATGTCGCATCTTGTGCAGCCAAGCGAGATTCCATTTCACGTACTTCTGCTGGCTCAACGCCTAGCTCACGTGCCACGGTTTCGACTTCACCATTGTTAAACCAACCAAGGCGCTTTTTCGACTTACGTAAATTAAAGAATAATTTGCGCTGCGCTTTAGTGGTTGCGATTTTCACAATACGCCAATTGCGCAGTACGTACTCGTGAATCTCTGCTTTGATCCAATGAACGGCGAAAGAGACCAAACGAACACCCACTTCAGGGTTGAAACGTTTCACCGCTTTCATCAGACCAATATTACCTTCTTGAACAAGGTCAGCCATAGGTAGACCGTAACCCGAATAACCACGAGCAACGTGTACAACGAAACGCAGATGCGAAAGGATTAAACCTTTTGCAGCCTCGATTTCACCGTCGTAATGCAGACGTTCTGCAAGTCCACGCTCCTCTTCAGGAGTTAGCATTGGATAGCTGTTCACTGAACGAATATAGCTGTCTAAGCTATCTTGTGTCACTACAGCCATTGGGTATGCTTGGTTAGCCATTCAAGTCCTCATCAATCTCTGATCTGGAGTATATTTTAACCCATCAATCTTGAACCTAAAATGAACAGGTTTCAAGCAGGGGTAGGTTATTATGCATAAACAATTCGTCTATACAAGAGAAAAAGTATACGGTAGCGTCTACTTTTTTCAATAGTATGACAACAGCAAAATAATCCGGTTCAATTAAACGGGTTCAATTTCTTTAAGATGACGCTGCGCTGAAACCTTTGCTGCTAAACAGCCAAGGAAGGTACCTAGCATGATAAGTAATAAAGACTCATCCCAGCTCAGACCGACCAATCTGAAGTGACTATCATACAAAAGTGCCAATTGCTCCACGCTACTATTCAGAAGAACTGTGATTACCGCAGTTAAAACCCAAGCGGTAATCGCTCCAATTAAACCTAACCACATTCCTGAATACAAATAGGGACGAAGAATATAGCTGTTGGTTGCACCAATCAGCTTCATGGTTTGGATCTCTTCTTTGTTGGCTAACACATTAAAACGTAATGTATTGCCAACAATTAAGAACACAGAACCAAGCATCAACACTGACAAGGTAATAACGATGCCACTGACAAGGTTCTTGATCGCATCCAGTCGAGTCAACCAATCTTCATCTAAACGGACATCGGTTATTCCATCTTCCATGGCGACGCGTGCCGCCAAACGCTTAATAGCTTCTTTATCCTCTTTACTCGGTGTAATCACCAACACACCAGGTAATGCATAGTCATCCAATAAACTCAGCGCCTGTTCAAAACCCGAATATTGACTCAGGTCATCTAGACCTTGTTGCGGAGAAATGTACTCAACCTTAGCCACATCAAGTGATGTTTCCAACTCGTCTTTAAGCACCATGATTCTTGCTTCTGGTGTGTGCTCCTTTATGTAAGCACTCACTTGCGATGGGCTAGTTACGTCAGTTGATGCCGCAGAAATATTCTTTCCCAGTAGATATAAAGCAGAAGGCATAGCAAGCGCCATTGAGATGACGGCTAAAGTCAGAATATTACCGAGCGGGCGTTGCCAAAACTCAGTCAATGAAAGCCGAGCTTGCTTTAAGTGAACAGTGAAAAAGCTGTCTTTCTTCACACGGTTTTTAGCTCGGGAGGTATTGCCATTCTTGTTGCGCTTATTACTGCCCATAGTCTTCAACCTCACTCAAAAAACCTTGGTTTAGCTCTAGGTGGCGGTATTGTGGGCGAGTATTCACTAACCCGATATCATGCGTGGCTAAAAGGATTGTCACGCCCGCACGGTTAAACTCTTCAAACAACTTCAATACTCGGCTAGAAAGCTCGGGATCTAGATTGCCAGTGGGCTCGTCGGCTAAAAGGAGGGTTGGGCGATTGACGACTGCACGGGCAATGCCAACGCGCTGCTGCTCACCACCAGACAATTGGCTTGGCAAACACTTCGCTTTATCAAGTAGCCCCGTTTTATCTAACGCCGCTGATACACGGCGTTTGATTTCATTTTCTGAGATCGACTCTATTCGCATTGGTAAAGCCACGTTATCAAATACGCTTCTGTCCATCAGCAAGCGATGGTCTTGAAACACGATACCGATATTACGGCGTAAGAAAGGGATATCCTTGTTTGGAATTCGAGTGATATCGTGGTCATTAAAGCTAATCTTGCCATCGGTCGGTCGCTCTATGGCACAAATTAGTTTAAGCAGTGTGCTCTTTCCCGCGCCGGAGTGTCCGCCGAGAAAGGCCATTTCACCACGACGAAGATGAAAGTCGACCTTCTGTAAAGCTTGCCGACCACCACGATAAGCCTTACTCACTTGCTGAAATTTTATCACCCGAAATCCCTCTTACGAACTTCTATACAGTATTTATACCCTAAGTAGTTGGAGCAGTTGCTTCCAATATGACGGGCATTAATCTTCGCGGCTAAATAATGCGTCAATAAACTCTTGAGTTTCAAATGGGCGCAGGTCATCAATGCCTTCACCCACACCAATGTAACGAATTGGAATCTGGAACTGATCAGCAAGCGCGAAAATCACACCACCTTTCGCAGTGCCGTCGAGCTTAGTTAGGGTAATACCGGTGAGAGGTGCTACGTCACTAAATAGCTTGGCTTGACTGATCGCATTTTGTCCAGTGCCCGCATCTAGGGTCAGCATTATTTCATGTGGTGCAGAGTCATCTACTTTCTTCATAACGCGGACAATCTTACGCAACTCTTCCATAAGGTTTGCTTTGTTCTGTAGACGACCTGCCGTATCAGCAATCACAACATCGACACCTTTAGCTTTTGCTGATTCAATCGCATCATAGATAACCGATGCACTGTCAGCCCCAGTGTGCTGCGCTACAACAGGAACGTTGTTACGCTCGCCCCACACTTGAAGCTGCTCGACCGCCGCGGCACGGAAGGTATCCCCTGCCGCAAGCATGACTTTTTTGCCGTCAGCTTGGAATTGTTTCGCCAACTTGCCGATAGTTGTCGTTTTACCGACACCGTTTACACCAACCATAAGAATCACATAAGGCGTTTTGGCGCTGTCGATCTCTAATGGCTTCTCAACATTGGATAGAATTTCTGCCATTTCTTCTTTTAGTAATCCGTACAGAGCCTCACCATCTTTAAGAGCTTGGCGCGTTGCTTTCTCGGTTAGGTTGTCGATAATTTTTAGTGTGGTATCCATCCCCACATCGGCAATCAATAATTGCTCTTCAAGCTCTTCAAACAGCTCATCATCGATCTGCTTACCTTTAAATAAGCCAAAGAAGCCTGCACCAATATTCGCTTTGGTACGTGCCAAGCTACGCTTTAAACGTGCAAAGAAGCTTTCAGTTGGTTTTTCTTGTTCAGCCACACGAGGTTCAACAGGCTGTACCACTTCATCAACTGCTTCTGCTTCTGCTTCTGCTTCTGCTTCTGCTTCTGCTTCTGCTTCTGCTTCTGCTTCTGCTTCTGCTTCTGCTTCTGCTAGTTCAGTTTTCGGCTGCTCAACTTGTTCGTCAACAACTTGTGTCTCTTCAACGACTTCTTCTACTGGATTTTGTTGTTCTTCAGCGGGTTGCTTGGTTTGCTCTTCATCGCCGAAACCAAGCCAAGAAAGTAATCCGCGCTTCTTTTTTTCCGTCATCTGGGGCTATCCTAGAACATCTTATGTAACTCGGGTTCTTTTCCGCAGAGATTATCCTCACACGGAAAAGGAAAATGACAACAAAGTGAAAAGTTTTCACTACCCATACGATGGTATACACTTTGTCATCAACAAATTTGGGCTGTATGTTAGCGCTCACAGCAGAGCGACTGGCTATAGTATCACTTTATTAGCGGTCAAAAAATCTATGGTAAGACGTCGCCAGCAAAACACATCACAAAAAAAGCCTTCAACTGGCTTTGTTCGTATTATTAGCGGTTTATGGAGAGGACGTAAACTCCCAGTTTATGATGCCGAAGGATTAAGACCGACGACCGATCGCGTGAAAGAAACGCTATTTAACTGGCTCGCTCAGGATATCCCTCGTGCGAAATGCCTCGATTTATTCGCAGGTTCTGGAGGGTTAGGCTTTGAAGCCGCTTCACGCCAGGCTGAAATGGTCACCTTAATCGAGCTAAACCCAAACGCATTCCGTCAGTTAGAAAAAAATATCGCTTCCCTCAACACCAACAACTTGCAAGTGCATAATAGTGATGCGCTGAGTTATTTACAAAAACCAGGAACGCCGCATCATGTGGTGTTTATTGACCCGCCATTTCGTAAAGGCTTGCTGGATCAAACCATCGAACTGTTAGAGAGCAACGGTTGGTTGGCAGAGGATGCGATGATCTATGTTGAGACAGAGAAGGAACTCAACCTAGAGTGTATTCCTGCCCATTGGCACCTACATCGCGAAAAGAGTGCTGGCCAAGTGAGTTACCGCCTATTTGAAAGGCAGCCTAATCAATAAGGAAATATCGATGAAAATACTGCTTATGTTAGCCAAAGCCGGAATTGGTTTTGTATGGTTTATTCTTCTACTTAACTTTTTTGTGCCTTTTCCCGGCAAAGCAGCCATCGCGCTCTACATCATGACCGCTTTTCTGTTCATTATGCACGGTCTACAAATGGCGATTTTTATCGGTGCCTTTGGCGATAAAATAAAAATGAGCAGTTGGGAGAAGTGGTCCATTTTGGTCTTTGGCATATTTGCTTTGCTCGACATTCGTCGCAAGCATATGAGTTAACAAAAAATGCCGCTTGAATCAGCGGCATTTTTATCTGCTGAAAACCTTAGCCAAGGTAGCTCTTCACACCATCTAAGAACATCTGGGTGGAAATCATTATCAGCAGCAGCCCCATCAAACGCTCAACCGCTTTTAGTCCTCGTTCACCTAAGATACGGTGGAAGAAGTTGTAGAACATCAGAATAAAGAAGGTCACCCCCCACGCAGCCAATACCGCGGCAGATAACTCAAGCAACTTGTCAGGGTGTTGACTGGAAAGAAGTAATAGGGCTGCGAGTACAGACG
The DNA here is from genome assembly GCF_001188205.1 of Vibrio sp. VPAP30. Classification (NCBI taxonomy): domain Bacteria; kingdom Pseudomonadati; phylum Pseudomonadota; class Gammaproteobacteria; order Vibrionales; family Vibrionaceae; genus Vibrio; species Vibrio sp. VPAP30. Next base: position 29,899 of record NZ_LBLS01000033.1, on the reverse strand, counting down.
GCCCTGCAATCATTGGAATGGCCATGGGGACAATGAACGGCTCTTCACCTGCCGCAAGACCTGTAATGCTACCACCACTCGGGAAGATCATCTTAATAGCAATAATGAACAGAATAATACCACCAGAAATACTCAAGGTTTCTGGCTGCACATGCAAAAAGTTCAAGATGCTCTTACCGGCAAACAGGAATAGCATCAAAATGCCAAGCGCAAAAAACAGCTCACGGATAAGAACTTTGCGCCTGCGCTTAGGATCTAGGTGCTTGAGGATAGACAAGACAATAGGAAGGTTGCCTAGCGGATCCATGATCAAAAACAGCATGGTCGCGGCGGAAAGTATGTCCATAAAAGCCTCCAGAAAATCGTGATAAGTCTAACCGCATAAAAAGTCGGCGAAGTATAGCAATCTCGTTCAACGATTTGGAGGCATTACGGCAATTTATCTAGCAAATAGAAACAGTCGTAACTCTAGCTTGATAAACTTGCTTTAGTGACTGCACACTCGCTCTGCATTGATCATCCATACGCCATCCTCAACAATCACCTTTTCGCGCTCTATAAAGAACTCAAGTAAGCTATCGAGGTTGAATCCATTACACTTACAAGTACGAAAACGCGCTTGCTCACCAAATGCTTCACTCACTGCCAGCTCTAACTCTGACTTCAACATGGGCCGCTCTCTTAGCAAGTTTAGAACGTTGTGGGCATGAATTTCAGTCGACATGAACATTCCTCAATAATGTATTTGTATTGAGGATACCGTCAAACAGGAAAGTTTCTTTGATTTTAGATAATCAGCGAAGCAGTAATCAATGAGTGCGCCAGCAAATAACTGCCGGAAATCAGATAGCGTCCTTTGTAGATAGAATGTCTGTAGTCATGTATCGCCAGTAAAGCTGCCGACAAAGTTAAGGTTATTGAACCCACAAACCCCACAGCACTCGCGATACCACCATTGATCAACCATACCTCACCTGCTGCCCAGTTAAGTTGCAGCAAGACGATTCCCATCATCACCACAGGAAAAATTAATCGATCTATCTTAGGCAGCAGTAAGAAAAAACTTACCACGCCTATCCCTAACAACATCGCAGGTAACCACCAGACGATGTCACCAGCAAGCTTGGACCAGAATGATGCACTGTAACAAAGTTGTGCGATAACAAAGCCAGTAAAACAGAGCTTAAGATGTTTTCTATAGATGTAGAGCCAGTCTGCCATCATAGAAATGATTAGGCCAAGCGATACCCACCAAACTGTCGCTCCTACAAGACCTTCTTTGCTCCAGAGCATCACCACTAGCATTAGTAGCGACATTGTTTTAAACATCGCGGCTTGTCTTATGTGATTGCTTTCATTAGCGGAAATACTGATATACCCAGACAGGGCAACTGATAGCCAGCTCCACATTCGAACACCTCAATAAAAATGAGCTGCTAGTGTAGGCAGAGCATCTTATATGTCCACCGCCAATAGGCAAAACTTGGATCTCGATAATACTTATACCTCTCTAGAGTTAGCTCACCTCAAGTCACGCTTAAAACTCGCCTCTCTGTCATGTAAATAGTCAATTGCTCTATTACTCTCTGATGCAGGGTTAAACCATTACCAGCAATCCAAACAGCCAAAAACACACCCTTTAAGCTCAAAAACAACAACACAAAAACAATAAACCATAAATAACAGCAAGTTATGAAAACCAAACTATAACGAACGGTGTCTCATTATGCATTTTTATCGTTAAATCATCCGCTTATTGGCAAACGTCTTACTCTGCCCATTGTCAATCAACGACAAAATACAGTCATAAAATTGTAAATTGACACACAACCCAAACTGAAGAATCAAACCACCCAAAACATACAAAAAACCCTACAGTAACAACTTGAAAACATGCAAAAAACCTTTAAAAACAACCATATAAAAACTCACACAGTGATAAGCGTCTAGTTTTCACGCAAACAGCCAACGATAAAAAATAAGAATAGTCACGACAAAATCGCCTAATCAGCCAAGAAAAGTTAGATTTTTAAGGCTTATCCATTAAATAACTTGATCTAACCACTAAAATACTGCTATTCTTTAAAACATATCGTAAAACATCAATTTAAAGGAGCAGTGCCATGATTTCTTCTTCACAAAAACAAGGACTTGTAATGATCGCAGTCGTCGTTGGTTTAATGACACTGCCGATGATGTACTAAGAAAAGTAGACATAAATAAAAAGGGACGCAATTGCGTCCCTTTTTATTTTCTGGCGATTGAACGTACATTTATCAGCTAAAAGTTAGCCACTTGGTTAAACAAGTGCCACTTATAATAACTGCCGTTTTTACGGTGTAAGCTATAAATGTTTGGATAAGATGTCCCAATGCGCATAATAAAACAGTAATGCCGCCAAAGTTATAAGCGTCATCAACGTAATTGCGGCTCTCCAAATGAATCGGCTACTTCTTGGCGTAAGTTCTTTTTCACATTCATCGCATACGCTGAGAAAGTCCCTACGACTGTCGAGCTTAAAATCATCTTCGTGAACCACCTTGTTACGGATGGTCGCGATATATCTCAGCTTATCAATCACATCATGAGGCAAGCGCTCTTCGCAACTGGTGATAAGCTGGTGCATTCCCTTACCGTCAGCATGATATTGCGTTCGGAGGAGTTTCTCGATTCTACGTGTTCGAGTGACCACTTTTTCAATATCAGACATAGTTTCCCTCCATCGCTATTAAGTTTAGGGGCTGTTTGATCTTTCTTCTATCTACTGTCCCACTTTTTATGCAAGTTTTAAGTAAATTTGTGTAAAAGAATCAATAGCTAAACAGAAACCCGTTTCCCTTACGCACCTCAGGGTGTGATATGCCTCGAATATTCTTATGCTATTGTTCACTTTGTTTCTACAGCAAGAGCCGTGCCCAACACATAATATGGATTCTCGATAATATATAGAGGAGACGATTGAAAAAGAGACCCCATCATGTCGCTACCATTGCTATTTACCTTTGTCGTGATTTTCGCTCTAGCGAGCGGCTGGGCATTCGTTCATTTCTATCGTAAACACATCCAAGGTGAAAATGCTCCTGAGCAAAGCGCAGAAGTGACCGTTCTTGATAAACAATCGATCGCTGTCGAGGATGCCAAGCTAGGAGAAGAAGACCAAGAGTATTGGATTTATGTCCAGAAAGGTCGTATTGGGCCAAAGCGTGAGTTTCAGGTAGGCATCCACTATTTCCACGCTCTAAACCCAGGCGATCAAGGTACTTTAACCTACCAAGGAGACAAGTTTCTTCACTTCGCGATGAAACACTAAGGTAGTAACCAGCGCGTACGAGAAGATTGAGAAAGCAACCAACTTAAAGCCAATGCCCCTGCACCGCTTAACACTATCCATAGCGGAATGACCCAAGCCGGATGGCCTTGATGCCAGCCAAGCTCTTTCATTGGCCAGAGAAAAATCGGATGCAGAATATAGATACCTAAGCTGTTTTTGCTGATAAATCCAATCACCTGATTAGACTTTTGTGAAAGCCCTTCGCCAAAGTAACGACAAAGCATAAAAATCATACTCGCGGCCAGTACGACATTAAGAGTCTTGTACGAGAGCCATCGACCAACGGTATATTCATCTACAGCCAGACTATCAGTAATCACTGTATAGCCAGTGGCAAACAATGCCGTTAATCCAAGCACAGTAAATAATGCAACATAAACCTTGGTCAAAGGCACTCTCTGATAAAGTAAATAGCCTAGTGGTAGATAGCCACTGTACAACCACAGCTCATAATTCCAAGGCCCGTCGATTCTCAATAGAAACAGCAAAGTGGTCGCTAACCAAACAGCGACAAACGCGTACAGCGCACTGTCACCATATTGCCTAACCACCACCTGAAAAAACGGAATAACAAAATAGAGCGGAATAAAATAATAGAAGAACCCCAAGTGGTAATAAGTGGCATGGGTAGCGCTGTCTGCCAAAACCTGCTTCACTTGGGCGGCATCAAAGCCACTCAGACTCCAACCTGACAGATACGCATAGAACAGTGACCATATTAAAAAGGGAACGAGGACCTTACCCAAACGCCTTCTGACATAATATTTACCATCGAAGGAGCGTGTATCACTGAGCATCAAAGCGCCTGTAATAAGGATAAATACTGGCACCGCCCAACGGCTGACGCTATTCACGCCGACAGCAGTAGCCCACTCACCAAAAGGGATCTGCCCAAGTTCGTGGCGGTACGGAGCAAGAACGTGAATTGCAATCACCGCAACCGCAGCTACGCATCGCAGTAAGTCAAAAAACAGAACTCTTTCTCTCATGCCACTCCCCTTGTACTAATAACCTATTGAATATAGCAATAAAAAAGCTGACCTAAGTATTACCTTGGTCAGCTTTTAGTCATGAAACAGTCGGTAATTGCTATGCGGTTGCCACTTGTTTAATCTTAGGTAGCTTAATCGAAATGACGGTCGTCAAAGCAAGGAAAGCAAAAGAGACCCATAAGCACGCAGCTAAACCGGCCATCTGGAACACAAACCCTGAAAGAATAGTACCAATCAAACGCCCCATCGCATTAGCCATATAGTAGAAACCGACATCAAGCGATACACCATCGCCTTTTGCATAGCTGACGATCAGATAAGAGTGCAGCGAAGAGTTGACGGCAAAAATAGCACCGAAAACCATCAAGCCTCCAACAATCACTAATTGTGGCTGCCAGCCAATTTGCACCGCATAAGCGATACCAGCAGTGACAATAGCTAACCCCCCCACCCACAGCGTGGCTGCATAACCATCTGGTACTTTGCCTTGCGCTTTACCTGTGATTTTAGGAGCAATACCTTGGACGAAGCCATAACCAATTGTCCACACGGCAAGAAAACCTCCCACCCATGAGTGATCCCAGCCGAACACACTACCTAAGTAAATTGGCAGTGCTATCACAAACCATACATCACGAGCACCGAATAGAAACAGCCGTGCTGCCGAGAGGATGTTAATTGATTCTGACTTAGAGAATATCTGCTTAAATTTGGGCTTAGTTTTCGCTTTACCTAAATCAGCTTCTAAGCTCAACACGCTGCCGATAAACACTAACGTCAGCACCCCAGCCATAGTCAACACTGCATATTTGAATCCAATGGTGGAAAGCAGAAGGCCGCCGACAAAGAAGCCTGCACCTTTAAGAGCATTCTTAGAACCCGTTAAGATCGCTATCCATTTGTACAACGCACCCTGCTGCTCATCCGGAACTAAGGTTTTGATTGAGCTCTTGGCGCTCATCTTGTTGAGATCTTTAGCGATACCAGACAGGGCTTGAGCGGCCATAACCCAAGGTATAGTCAGCCAAGCATGTGGCACTGCTAACATGGTCAACGCCACGATCTGCATTCCCAAACCGAGGTTCATGGTCTTATTGAGACCCAACCTCGCGCCAAGCCAGCCACCAATCAGGTTGGTGACTACGCCAAAAAACTCATAGAAAAGGAACAGTGAAGCGATCTCTAGCGAGCTATAACCTAAGTCATAGAAATACAGCACCACCAGCATACGTAGCGCACCATCCGTGATGGTGAAATTCCAGTAGTTGAATGTCACCAACATATACTGACGGACATTTTTGCTGAGATTGGAGAACATAAGGTGAAACCCTCTCAATTGTGCAGCGAATAGAGCTTTTGGACACCTATGATCCAAAAGCTCTCGACCCAACTATTTGGCCGCTACTGCGGTGATGTACTCAAGTTGGACTGGCTTAGTGAAAGCACCTGGGCGCAGCGCTTGAACTTCACGCACAATATCTTCCAATTTCCACAGCTTCTCTAGCAATAGGTGAGCCGCAAAAAGCCCCGTACGACCTGAGCCGCCCATACAGTGCATGGCTACTTTACCGCCGTTATCAACGATTTTGTGTAGCTCCGGGCTAGCGGCTTGCCACTTAGCGGCAAACTCAGCACCTGGAGCGCAATCATCTTCAATCTCAATTTGGAACCACTGCATACCAAGTTGCTGTGCTTTAGCCCCAAGCTCAGAGACATCTTTACTTGCAAGCTCTGCATCGTCTAAAGCGGTCACAATCGCTTCTACGCCTTGCTCTTTTAACTGCGCAAGAGAAGCCTCTAGTTCAACGCCTTTAGTACCAGGACAAGGAGTAAGTACTAACGCACCATTTTCAACATCGAGTTGCCAGGTTGGATGTGTCATCGTCATCAATCTCTTAAAATTTTTATAAAACCAATAGTCAAAATAACTGGAGTGGCCGCTTCAGTATGAGGAGTATTATGCCAGGCCAACTTTACGCACTAACTCAGCCGTACGTGTCGCATAACCCATCTCGTTGTCGTACCAAGCATAGATTTTCACCATACGCTTACCAACCAACATGGTAGATAATGCGTCTACAATCGTAGAGCGTTGGTCACCTTTGTAGTCAATCGACACCAGTGGACGCTCTTCAAAACCTAGAATGCCCTTCAGCTCACCTTGTGATGCTTCTTTAAGTAACGCGTTCACCTCTTCTGCGGTGGTATCTTGCTTCACTTCAAAGATAATGTCGGTAAGAGAAGCGTTCGCCAGAGGTACACGTACAGCATGGCCGTTAATGCGATTTTCGAGTTCTGGGAAAATCTCAACAATCGCTTTCGCACTGCCCGTCGTGGTTGGAATTAAGCTCATACCGCAAGCACGCGCACGACGCAGATCTTTATGCGGCGCATCAAGAATGGTTTGTGTGTTAGTTAAATCATGAATGGTAGTGAACGAAGCGTTCTCAATACCTAGCTTCTCATTGATGACTTTAACCACCGGAGCGATACAGTTAGTTGTACAAGAGGCAGCAGTTACAATCTGGTGGACTGATGGGTCAAAAATCTCGTCATTTACGCCAACAACGATGTTCGCAATGCCTTGTTCTTTGACTGGTGCCGAAACAACAACACGTTTAACACCTTGAGCAAGATACTTGTTTAGGAATGAAGTTTTACGATGCACACCTGTCGCTTCAATCACTACATCACAGCCAGACCAGTCAATCGCATCGATCTCTTTCTCTTGCGTAGTCTTGATAACCTGACCATTGATTAGGATTTGATTGCCTTCGGCTTTGACTTCGTGATGCCAGCGGCCTTGCACTGAATCGAACTCTAGCAGATGTGCAAGCGTCGCAGTATCACCTGCTACATCATTAATCTGGACAAATTCTAGCTCTTGCCAATCAAAAGCCGCGCGAAGCGCTAAACGTCCGATACGACCGAAACCGTTAATACCTACTTTAATTGCCATAACTCTATCTCTTTTATTTCTTAATTACTGACAGCAAACAGGTCGAGCCTGAATTGCATGAAGTCGTTCAATATCTTGTTGGTACTCTGTTTTAAGGCAGTTAGAAGCAACAAGATCATCAATCAATTTTTTCATCCATCCCGGTAAATCAGCAGCTAAACGGTAGAACACCCATTGCCCCTGACGGACATCAACCAAAATGCCATTCGAGCGTAGCTGAGCCAGATGACGAGAAATTTTCGGTTGGCTCTCTTGTAGTGCTTCGGTCAATTCACCCACACACAAACACTCTTCGCGCATAATCAACATCAGGCAGCGAACACGAGTTTCATCAGACAACAACTTAAAGAATTGGTGAGGTAACATAGAACATACTCATATATGGATATGCGTATATGTTTATTTAAAAATGAGCTTAGATCAAGCCTGACATATGCATTGTCATAAAAGCTTAATAAATAAACTAAACGATGGTGTTGAGATCTTGGCTCCAGCGCTGAGCCTGAGAAATACGTGGCATAACTTCATTAAGTGATAGGTTAAGCTGCTCACACGCTGCTTCCATCCCCTGCCAATCGGCGCTTTCGTAGCACTCTTCCAGTCTGAGAAGGTCGCCAAAAGGGCCTTGCCTCTCTAACAAAGCGACCTTGATTGCCGCCGCTAAAGGGAGTTGCTCCACTAGGTCTTTAAGGGACATATCCAACATGGAGTCCAGCAGAGACAGTAAGCCAATCAGGAAAGCTTGTTCGCGGAATTGGTTGAAAGGATTGTCATTTGCCATCAGCAAGAAAAACTGGGCTCGCTGCAAACATAAGGTATAGATTTCTTTCGGCTTGTTAGCGGAAACGAACGAGGCAACCGCTAAAGAAACGAAGATTTTAAGCTTATCTTGACCAAGGTAGACCAAAGCCTGACGGAAAGAAGAGATAGGGACTTCGATACGGTTCGACATGGTATTAACAAAGCGCAGCAGTTTATACGACAGTGCCACATCACGAGCGACGATTCGCTCGACCTTTTCAAAATCGACCTCCGACTGGCACACTTCTTTGAACAGCTCCATCGCTATAGCGTGCTGAGGGCTGACATAACGTTGTCGGACAATTTGTGGCTTGCTGAAAAAGTAACCCTGAAAAAAACTAAAACCCGCGGATCGCGTCGCAAGAAACTCTTCCTCTGTTTCGACTCGCTCTGCGAGAAACTTACGTTTGATTCCCTTAGCTAAACGCTCCTTAACCAGAGCACAAGACTCTTCAAGCCCGGTCGCCATAATATCGATTTTGACTATTTGCACATACGGAAGAAACCGTTCCCACTCCGGCTTATAAACAAAATCATCCAGTGCAATTAAGTAACCACTGGCATGAATCTGCTTGATCGCTGCAAACAACTCATCATCTGGCGTACAGGTTTCCAGCACCTCAACGACGATTTGATCCTTAGGCAAAGAAAGGGGTAATAAACGTACTAAACTAGTGTGAGGAAAATTGATAAAACAGCGTGATGTTGCCAAGGCTGGATTGGTGCCTATGGATAGAAAATTTTCAACAATCAGGCGGTATGTCGCCCGATTAGATTCAACATGAGCAGGGTACGCGTTGTTTTCACCGTCGCGAAACAGCAACTCATACCCTAGAGTTTGTCGCTTGGCATTGAGTATAGGCTGGCGAGCCACATAGGTGTCTCTCATCCGATTAGGCATGATAGCTGACTACGCTTTTGCTGCCGCTAATAGAGCCCCACAGCCCATAAACATAGAGCCAAAGACTTTATTAATGCGCGACATGATCTTATCAGAGCGAATAAAGCGCCCCATTTGCGCCGCCAAGCTGGTATAGCCCAACATCACGCACGCGTCGATCGTCACAGTTGTCACACCCAATACCATAAGTTGGGTTAGTTGATCTTTAGTTGGGTCTATAAACTGTGGAAACAAAGCAACTAAAAACACAATAGACTTAGGGTTAGTCAGGTTGATCAGTACTGCTTTACGCATCAAACTCCTGCTCGATAGGTGCTGAGTCGCTTCCGTGGCTGCTAAGCTAGAGTGATCGCGCCACTTTTGAATACCTAACCAAACCAAGTAAGCGGCACCCACCCATTTGATTATACTAAAGGCGAACGCAGACTGAGCCACCAACGCACCAATGCCAGCACCAACCAACATAATATGGATAGTTAGACCAATCTGAAGCCCTGCAATTGCCGCCAGCGAACGACGAGTACCATAGCTCAAACCGTTACTAATTGAGTTCACCGTGCCAGACCCCGGCGCTAAACTAAAAACAATCGCGGTGACCACATAAGCAAGCCAAACGTGCATATCCATAGTATTTCCTCTCGACTAAATGCAGCTAGAGACACATAATCTAACTTTGTCGCAAAAATGAAACCGTAATCAGGCGCTTAACAACCATGAATGATTCAAGCTTCAACATTACTCCTTCTTATACTCAAGAGTCCAATTTTGAGCAAGCAATCAATAACAATATTGCTAAATTATGGGAGTCTAGAGAAGAAGGTTATATAAAATCGTTCGATAAAACCGCGCTGTACTGGATTAAGCTCACTTCCCCAGAGCACAACAAAGCCATTGTCGTTGTCAATGGGCGTATTGAGTGCACCATAAAATACCAAGAGCTATTTTACGACCTATTCCACCAAGGTTACGATATTTATTCTTACGACCATCGTGGCCAAGGTTTGTCTGACCGCCTAATTGAAGACAAGCAGATGGGCTATGTTGAAGAATTCGATGACTACGTCAAAGACTTCGACAAGCTGCTGCATCATTTCAGCTTAGACATGTATCAGAAGCGCTATTTATTGGGCCACTCAATGGGGGGGAACATCGCAACTCGTTATCTGCAAACCTATGACTACCCATTTGATGCAGTTTCGCTCAGTGCGCCTATGTACGGCGTGGATTTACCTTGGCATTTAAAGCCGATTGCGACAATTCTAGGCCAAATATTAACCGCTATTTATCCCAAACCCACATTCGCTCCAGGCCAGATGGCTTATTTCCCCAAACCATTTGACGGTAACTTACTAAGTCAAAGCGATGTGCGCTATCACTGGTTTCGTGATCTCTATGATCAACAACCTGAGCTTAAAATTGGTGGTGCAAGCACGCGTTGGGTGTGGCAAGGATTGATGGCCTGTAAGCAGTGCTATTTAATGACTCGCCACCTAAAGGCCCCTTTATTGGTCATGCAAGCGAGTGAGGACCAAATCGTGTCAAATCAAGCTCAAATACGTTTTATGAAAAAACTTGCTCGCACCAATACCCAATGCGCATTTAAGATCGTTCACGGTGCAAAGCACGAGCTACTGTTTGAAAAAGATGAACTTCGCAACCAAGCCCTCGATACCACATTGACCTTTTTCGAACAGCACTAAAATAGGAAATACCATAGGGTGATCTTTACCCTCTTTTTCCCCTTTATGTTCAAGTAAACTTACCCTCTCAACCCTAATGGGTAACTAACGCTGTACATACGAGGGTGATATGACCAAAACACGTAAAGATACTCCTTTTCACATTGTAGCCTCTGACCTTGATGGCACTTTACTCGCACCGAACCACCAACTGAGCGAGTTTTCTAAACAAACTCTCAAAGCGCTACACGAAAAAGGTTTCACATTTATCTTTGCGACTGGGCGTCACCACGTTGATGTGGCAGGTATTCGCGAAATCGCCGGAATTCCAGCTTATATGATCACCTCTAACGGTGCCCGTGTTCATGACCAAAACGATCAACTGATGTACAGCAACAATGTCCCACAAGAGCTAGTCCAGCCAGTGATCGATGTGATCAGCGAAGATCCAAGCATTTTTATCCACATGTATCAAAACGAAGATTGGTTACTCGATCGAGAGGATGAAATGCTGGCTAAATTCCACAGCGAGTCTGGCTTTAGCTATAAGCGCTTCAACGCTTCTAAAGCACCTAGCGATGGTATCGCAAAAATCTTTTTTACCCATCCAGATCAAGATCACGATCACCTAGTCACATTTGAAAATAAACTGCGTGAAAAATTTGGCGATAAGCTAAATATCGCTTTCTCTACCCCTTGGTGCCTAGAAGTCATGGCTGCAGAAGTATCAAAAGGCCATGCACTTGAAGCAGTAGCAAAATCGTTAGACTTGAACTTAGAAAACTGTATTGCTTTTGGTGATGGAATGAATGACGCCGAGATGTTAGAAATGGCCGGCAAGGGTTTAGTGATGGGAACGTCGCACCATAAGGTCAAAGCGGCACTACCAAATAACGAAATGATCGGCAGTAATGCCGATGACGCAGTAGCTCACTATCTGCACGATAATCTTTTTTAGATAGCGGCTATCGCAATCAATTCAATACAGGCTGCATTACGCAGCCTGTTTTGTTATCGCAGTTACCTTTGGCTAGGTAGTTTTTCTTTATCTAAAATCGCAGCCCACTCTTGCTCGGTGACTGGCATGATTGACAGCCGATTACCCCTTTTCACCAGCGGCATATTTTCTAGTTCTGGCATTGTTTTCAGTACTGTCAGTGGGATCAAACGATCTGTCTTACGCACGAACTCGATATCAACCATAAACCAGCGTGGATTGTCTGGTGTTGATTTCGGGTCGTAATAATCACTTTCAGGATCAAACGAAAAATGGTCGGGGTATGACTCCTTCACCACCTTCGCAATCCCTGCCACTCCGACTTTCTTACAAGATGAGTGATAGATCAGCACCAAATCACCGAGTTTGACTTGATCACGCATCATGTTACGTGCCTGATAATTACGTACTCCTTCCCAGCATGAGGTATTTTGTGTTCGGAGTGTGTCAATAGAAAAGGTGTCTGGTTCAGTTTTGAATAGCCAATATGCCATAATAGGCTCCGCCAGTTTCTTAATAGGGAAGATATAGCATGAAGGCGCTCCGAAACCCAGCAGCTGTGATCATTTTACTCGCATTACAAGCCTGTTCGACGTCAACAACCATCGAAGACAACGACCCTAAAACGGTCGTGCAAGCGAGCTTAGACAAGCCTGATACGATAAAGCCGCAAACCTTTGTTATGCGCGGTGAAGTCGTGCTTGGCCATGAAGTACGCTCCATTACACCCTGTGGTAGTAATCAACAGTATTGGCTCGATATCTCTGACGATCGCTTCCATCAAGCGCTAAAGTTAGTTCGCTCTCCTTATGCTCCTCTTTATGGTGAAGTTATCGGTCACCTTGAAACTGGCCAAGCGGATGGTTTTGTTGCTGACTACAGTGCACGCTTTGTTGTCGACTCGATTAACCTTCTTAGCGCAGAGAATCCAAAGCGTTGTGATCAAGCGCTTAAACCGACCAGAGCTTTTGGCAATGAGCCCTTCTGGTCGATTAATTTCGCCAGCAACACGCTGACTTTTCAGAAAATCGGTGAAGATAAACGCCAGTTAGCGCTCTCAGGTAGCCGTATTGAATCTGATCGACGTCGTTACCAGTTTGAAGGTGGTTCACTAGAGCTCAACCAACGTAGCTGTGTTGATGGGATGAGCGATTCACTTTATGGCTGGAGTGCAACACTTGAGCTTGAAGGCAACCGCTACCAAGGGTGTGCCACCCTATCTAATCAAGACACCACTCAGGATTGGACTGGTCTCTATCAAGCGGCCTCAACCAAATCGAACAACTTTAGCGTCGCATTAAAAATCTTTCCGGATCACTCAGCAACAACCACCTACAGCTACACGACAGGAGAAGCGGATTCCGTTGAGAGTGGCTACTGGCAGCAGCTTAACAAAGACCAGATTCAAGTGGTGATGACTCGTCATCAACAGCAAGCATTATTGTCAGAGCGAATCTTCACTCGTGATGGCTACCAACTCAGCGCTAGCCAAGAGAAGGTAGGCAGTCTTATCTATCCTATTGCCGATGGTGGATTGACTCTGTTTAAAGCACAGCCAGACATGCAAAGCGCCACTTCGAAGGCGACTTCAAATCCGCAAGCCATCCCTTCTAGCGCCGAATTCAACCCTAAAGTCGACCAAGCATTACGTGATTACTTTAAATCCGAAAATACCGATCCAACTGGAACACGATACCGCTGGTTGGAGTACGACCTAAATGGTGATGGCAAGAAAGAACTGCTGACACAATTAGACTGGTGTGGCTCTGGTGGTTGTACCTTGCTGATTTTTGAAAATCACCAGCAAGCTTGGCGTTTCAACAGCCGTATAACTCTAGTCAGAACACCTATTAATCTCGGCTTAGGGCAAAGCAATGAATGGCAAGACTTAATCTTGTTTGTCAGTGGCGGTGGGACGATTCCTAATCAACACGTGCTAAAACATCAAGGTGGTAGCTACCCACTCAATCCAAGCTCCGCACCTGTTGCTGACTATGACCAAATCAGTCCAGTACAACTGTTCTCCGACGGACAAACGCCACATCAACAAGGTGTCCTGCTGTGAGCCCAACGAGCCTCCCTGAGGGTAATCCATGCCCTCAGTGCAAGTTGCAGTATCAATGTGTATGCCACAAGCTACCGAGCATCAACACTCGCTTCCACCTTGCACTGTTAACCCATGAAAATGAAGCTACGCGTGAAACCAATACCGGCCAATGGCTAGATAAGAGCCTATCTTCAACCAGTGTACATATTTGGCAACGCACCCAACCTTGTGACAAACTGCTAGCTATGCTGCAAAGTGAGAAATACCAGGCTTACTTACTGTTTCCTGGCGACAAAAGTGTCGCAGTAACTCAGGCAGTCGCTCAGGCTAAACAAAACAGCAAGACACCTTTATTTATCGTTCTCGATGGCACATGGCAGGAAGCAAAAAAGATGCTGCGCAAAAGTCACTGGCTTAAGGTGCTTCCTCTCATCCGTATTAACCCAACTAAAAATTCAAGCTATCAATTGCGTCGTAATCAAGAGCAAGGTCAATTGTGCACTATAGAAGTAGGCTGTGAGATACTCAAAGAAGTAGGTCAAACCGAGCAAGCCAATCAGCTACTCACCTTCTTTGACCACTATATGCAAGCTTTTAAGGCCGACAAGAGTGGTCATGCTTTAAAAACTAAAACAAACGACTAGGCTCGGCAAAGTAGAAACCTTGCAGATAGTCCACACCTAGGTTTTCTGCGATTTTGCACACTTCTTGATTGTGCACAAACTCAGCCACCGTTTTCGCATTGAGTACTTGGCATAACTTAACCAACTGACCGGTAATTTGACGCTGTTTGGGGTCTTGATCTATGGTTTTTATTAAGCTGCCATCAAGCTTGATCACATCTGGTTCTAAGCGAATGATTTCGTCAATATTCGAGTAACCAGAACCAAAATCATCCACCAGTAGTCGCACACCAAGTTGTTTAAAGTGAGCGCAAATTTCTGCCATGCGACCAAAATCTTTAATCCGCTCTGACTCTAAGACTTCAATACCCAATCGATAGGGATCATTCATCTGTGAGACGGCTTGCTCTAAAAGGTAGAGGGTTTTGTCACTGAGCATATCTTGCGGGGACAAATTAACGGAAAATGAATCTTGCTTATCAGCCATATATTCTATGGTTGACGCCAGCATGTGGCGACTTAATCGCGTATAGAGATGCGTGCCTTCAATTATCGGCAAGAACCGACCAGGAGCAATAATCTCACCATCATCTTCAATACGCACTAAACACTCTTGCGATACCTGTTTGCGCGTGTGAGCAGCAAAGATTGGCTGACTGTAAGTTATAATCCGTTTATTGAGAATAGCGCGGCTAACCACCCCCATCAGATTGAGCTTATCCTGCTGCTCCATCGCACTAATTGAGCAATCACAAGCATTCAAAAAGTGCGTATTACGAACCTTGCCAGTTCGGCGGGCATCAATCGATTTAAGCAGTAACTCATCCCCTGAAATTGCCTGAAAGTCCCGTTTACTAGCAATACCACCTGAGACGGACACCGATAGATAGTCGACTTCAGGCAAACCATAGGGCTCAAAGTTAATATGCTCAATCTGATCGGCAAACTGAGAAAACTCCTGCTGGATTTCTTCGCCAGGTGCATCAGAGGAAAAAACCAATGCCCATTCCGCAGTGCCAATATAAAACAATTGATCGATAATTGGCGCCCAGCGAAGTTGTGAAAGACTACCGATACAGTAGTCGCTTAAATCTCGAATAAGCTCATCAGCAACTTGATAACCATATTTCTCATTGATTTGATGAAAATTTGATAGTTTCAAAGTGACCACATGCTCATCATCTTTCACGACCTTCAACCTATCTTGCAAAGCCACGCGGTTTTTTAGCCCGGTACGCTTATCCAATCGATAACTGTTGATGAGCTTTTCGGTTTGCTGAGCGAGTTTTAACTCCATATTTTTCTGCGTTTGATTAAGATCATCGATTGTATAGCTGATCAAATGAAACAAAGGGGAAACGGGAAACTCTGCTTTTTCGTTTAAAACCAGCGCTGGGCGATTCACGTCTTCACTGTAAGCCATGTAGGTCATACTGTGGTGAAGAGTTTGCTGCGTCTCACCTTGATAGAATTCACCTAGGCAGTATGAGCCACAACACGTTTCGAATTGGTCAAATAGCTGAGTTTCACTGACGCCTTCAATAAACTCCAAACGCGATTCACAATTATAGATAAATATCGACTCTGGATTGTGACGAGCTAAACCAATGACATCATGCCGTACCTGCTCCAGCGTTAGAGAGGGGTGGTTATAGCAAATTCGTACTTCATCACCGATATCCACTGCATTATCCACTTCAATACTGCCATCTGGATACAACTCTCTCGGACAGCTAACGACTCCAGAGCTACTTTTTAAAGGGAAGCTCAACATCTGCTCTAAGGTCAGAGTCCGACCTTCGGAAAGTCGAGTTTGATAAAGTGAATAAGCGGGTTGATAGTCTAACGAGCGTAATTTGGTGCCGTCGGCATCGGTGACTCTAAGTGGCCCACCAATCGGTGTCCATTCAGAAAATGCACGACGCCAAACCTGAAGTTTGTCACTGTGCAAGGCAGCAGAAACCGTCATTTTTTGGAATGTTTGATTGCCAAACAACACCCACTCTTCTCGATCAGCAACATTCGCAGCCACGCCACCACTAATAGGGACATTGGTCAGCGTGCCTAAAGCTTGATAGAGATTAAAATCAAGCGAGCTGACATGTTGTGAAAAGCTAATGATCGACTTGGAATGATGGTTAAGAGCAAGTCCACAGATGATCTGTTTTGCTTCAGGAAGCGGGTTATCAGTAATAGGTACACAAGTAGAAGTGACACTCGTGTGTTCAAAACAGGATACAGAAACCAAGCTACCCCGGTGGATAACCTGACCATCAACTATGGTGTGACGAGT
The DNA here is from genome assembly GCF_001188205.1 of Vibrio sp. VPAP30. Taxonomy (NCBI): domain Bacteria; kingdom Pseudomonadati; phylum Pseudomonadota; class Gammaproteobacteria; order Vibrionales; family Vibrionaceae; genus Vibrio; species Vibrio sp. VPAP30. Next base: position 13,276 of record NZ_LBLS01000033.1, on the reverse strand, counting down.
ACTATGCCCGATGATATGGCATCCAGGAATATGCTCAAGAATATGGTCTGCATAGTCGCATACGACTTGCTCTGGATCCGTAGACAGAAGCTGAACAAGAAACGAAGAGTAATTCTTCGTCGGAATATCCCTTAGATACGCAATTAATTGCCGATTATTGGTAATCAACTTTGAATATGTGCGCATTTAAAAGCCTAAGACGTTGTCGATTTAGATTTATGTTTTGCTATACCGTAATCGAACTAAACCAATATGAAAAGTGTTGTTTTGATCTAAAGTTATTTACATCTCGCTCAATAATAGCAGGTCATTTAATCGATTCACTTCAACGTCTGGTAGCACGCGCGACTTATTGATGTGGTAAATATTCTTACCCTGATCGTTGTACCAACAAGCTTGTAAACCACTCAGCTTAGCACCGACAACATCTGAAACTAAGTGATCACCAACATGAAGGATGTTTTCCGCTGGTACGGATAAAAACCGTTGAGCTTTGTGGAACAACTCTTGATGGGGTTTAGCGTAACCGTCTGGCCCTGCTTTCAAGACCAAGGAAAAGTAGTTCGCTAAACCTATCTTATCTACATCGACGTTACCATTGGTTATCGCCACCAAAGGAAAGCGTTTTGCTAACTCGGCCATCACACCGTGTGACTCTTGCGGTACGGTAAAGTCGCTACGTAAGCGCAGCACCTCTTCAATAGCGTCATTGGCCGCTTGCTTTGCCTGCTGTTCTCGATAACCCAAAATATATAAACCTCGCTCAATCTGCTTAAAACGCCATAGTGTGACGTCATTGAGCAGCCAAGGGTCATCTTCAGCTAAGGAACGCTTTAAGTCATACCACCAGCGCAAGGTTTTAGTGGCAGAAATAGGATGGTACCTGTGCAGCCATGCCACCATTTTTGCTTCCACCTGACGAATAACAGGGCGATTGTCATACAGCGTATCGTCAAGGTCGAAGGTCATCGCTTGGATAGGCTTCAAATGGCGGAAAAACTGCATTAGTCGCTATCCTTCTTTTTCGCTCTTGGGTGTGCCTGGTCATACACTTCGGCAAGATGTTGAAAATCTAAATGAGTATAGATTTGCGTAGTAGAAATGTTTTCATGGCCAAGCAACTCTTGTACAGCACGTAAATTGTTACTCGACTCCAACATATGAGTCGCAAAAGAGTGGCGCAACTTATGCGGACTAATATGGCTGGCTACCGACTGTTTTTGCCCCCACTCAGCCATACGCTTTTGCACACTACGGTGTGAGATTCTAACCCCAAGCTTAGAGACAAATAGCCCCTCTTCATCGCTGTTGGCCAGACTCGGTCTTAGTTTCAGCCATTTGGCAACCCACTCTGCGGCCATACCGGAAAATGGGACTTTACGTTCTTTGTCACCTTTACCAATAACTCTCAGCTCACCAGAAGAGAGACGAACATCTTTAACGTTGACGCTAACCATCTCGGCTAAACGCAAGCCCGCACCGTACATGAGCTCCATCATGGCTCTATCTCGCACTGCGAGTGGATCATCTTCATTAACGTCAAGCAACTGACCGACTTCATCCACATCGAGATTCTTAGGCAGTGGGCGCTTTTTACGTGGTGCAGACACCCCTTTTGCGGGATTGGCCGTCATTTCTCCACGCAAGATAAGAAAGTCAAAGAAGCTACGCAGCGATGAAAGGCGTGTCGCTAAACTACTCGCTTTCATTCCTTCGCGCATGCCTTTACTGGCAAGTTGACGAACCCATCCAGCATCAACCTGTTGCCACTCCTTCAAGCCAAGATGAGCGAGGTGTCGAGCCATAGTTTCAAGCTGCTGTTTATAATTACGTTGAGTGTGTAAACTCAGCCCCTTTTCGCTCCTTAGATATTCGTAGAAGCGTTCAAGGGGCCGTTGAAGACCATTAGGCAGAGGTGCTAGTGATTCGCTCATGGTCTTCGCTTTGCCAAGGTAGGCTATCGATAAGATGGGAAAGAACAAGGGCTAAGTGGCGCAAGAACAGGGTATCCATATGAGGTTGGAAGTGTCCACCATCGCTGCTTGAAAAGACCAATACACCTTGCAGAGTTTGCTTGTGTAGTGGCAATACCACGTAAGAACCCATTTCTGGTGCACGCTGATTGTCACCAAATAAGAGTTCGCGATCCACTTTGCGCATACGGCCTAAGTAGGCATTTTTGCCATTAAGATGATTGGTCGAAAATCGTTGGTAACGCTCTTTACTTAGCGAATAGTAATTCGACTCGCTATCAAGCAGGCGAACATAAGCCACCAAATCGAGTGACTTTGCCATCTCTTCAATCGCTTTTACCACTGACAATAGCGAGTCACATTTTAGGATCTGCTCCTGAAGCTGCATAAACTCATGGAAAGTACGATCATTGTTCTTCGCCAAAGACATTAAAGCCGTGATCTCTTCTTCCAACTCTTCAATCCGTTGACGCTGGCGATTCATTTGCACATGCACCAAAGAGACAGCGCCTTGTTCTTGATGAGGGAGCGCTAGCCGATCGACTAGATCACGTCGATGATGAAAAAAGTCAGGATTGTCACGCAGGTATTCGGCAACCACTTCCGCCGTTAGCGCATCCGCTTCTATTTGAGACACGTTAGTTCCTTATTTCTTATTATTAGCAGCTTAGTTGACCATCAAATACATGGGTAGCAGGTCCTGTCATATACAGCGGTTTACCTTCGCCTTGCCATGCAATTTTAAGTGAACCACCTGGCAAGTTAACCGTCACTTTGTCATCCAACAGCCCTTGGACAATGCCAACCGCAACCGCGCCACATGCACCACTGCCGCACGCTTGAGTTTCACCTGCACCACGTTCATAGACGCGCAAATTCACTTCGTTACGACTTACGACCTGCATAAAGCCTGCGTTGACACGTTCAGGGAAGCGCTCGTGAGATTCTAATAAAGGACCAAGAGTATCTACATCGGCTGTTGCAACGTCATCTACCACATTGACAACATGAGGGTTACCCATGCTTACGGCGCCACAGAATAGTGTTTTATCATCAGTACGAAGAATATAGGTTTTCTCAGTTTGCTTGGCTTTAAACGGAATCTTGTTCGGCTCAAATTCAGGAACCCCCATATTCACGGTTACCTGATCGTCTTCCTCAATGTTAAGAACCATTTTTCCTTTTTTGGTACTCACACTGACGCTGTACTTATTAGTCAGCCCTTTCATGCGCACAAAACGAGCAAAGCAACGCGCACCATTGCCACACTGCTCAACTTCACTACCATCAGCATTAAAAATCCGATAGTGGAAATCTGTTTCTGGATCATAAGGAGCTTCAACCACTAGTAGCTGATCAAAGCCCACCCCAGTATGACGATCCGCCAAGCGGCGAATAAGGTCTGGGGAAAAGAAAATGTTCTGGGTAATGCAATCAACAACCATGAAATCATTACCCAAACCGTGCATTTTAGAAAAATGGAAATGCATAAGACTCCAATTACTCCGGAAGTACGTTTTCAAGTGCCCAAAGGCTAGATAGCTCTTCTCTCTGGCGGACTAGGTGAGCTTTTTTACCATCAACCATCACTTCTGCTGCGCGGCAACGGGTATTGTAGTTAGACGACATAACAAAGCCGTATGCACCAGCCGAGCGCACTGCTAACAGATCGTTTTGTTGCAACACGAGGGCGCGGTCCTTGCCGAGGAAGTCACCGGTTTCACAGATAGGACCTACCAGATCATAGGTCACAGCTTCACCTTCACGTGGTACCACAGGCACAATATCCTGCCATGCTTGGTACAACGCTGGACGCATTAAGTCATTCATCGCTGCGTCAATAACGGCAAAATTCTTGTGTTCAGTGTGCTTAAGGAACTCAACTTTAGTCAGTAGCAAGCCTGCATTAGCGGCGATAGCTCTACCTGGCTCGAAAATCAGCTCAAGATCTTGATGGTTTTCTAAACGGCCAAGTAGCGCTTTAGCGTAATCGGAAGGCTCTGGTGGCAGTTCATCACGATAGACAACACCGAGACCACCACCAACATCAAGATGGTCGATAGTAATTCCCTGCGCTTTCAAGTCGTCAATCAGCGCAAGTAAACGGTCAGTCGCATCAATGAACGGCTCAATATCCGTTAGCTGAGAACCAATATGACAGTCAATGCCCTGTACGTTGAGGTTTGCTAAGCTTTGAGCAAACTTATAAACCGCAGGGGCACGATCAAATGCAATACCAAATTTGTTATCACGTAAACCAGTAGAAATATAAGGGTGAGTATTGGCGTCAACATCTGGGTTGATACGCAGAGAAATCGGCGCTTTGACACCCAATTCACCAGCAACCTTGTTTAGGCGCTCTAATTCAGGCTCAGACTCAACGTTGAAGCACTTAATACCTAACTCTAGCGCACGCTTCATTTCCGCTGCTGTTTTACCTACACCGGAGAAAACCACTTTACTAGGTTCACCGCCCGCGGCAATCACACGCTCTAGTTCACCACCAGAGACAATATCAAAGCCAGAACCCAAACGCGCTAAGGTATTTAACACCCCTAGGTTAGAGTTCGCTTTCACTGCGTAACAAACAAGATGTGGATGCTCTCCGACCGATTTATCAAATGCATGCCAATGGCGTTCAAGTGTCGCGCGCGAGTAAACGTAAAGTGGCGTACCAAACTGCTCTGCCAGTTCAGTCAGTGAGACGTCTTCGGCCCATAGCTGGCCATCATCCTGATAGTTGAAGTAATCCAAAGTACTTTCCCTTATATTCTGATTTTAGTTTTATTGCGAAGGTTGCTCTTGTTGTGGAGCGTCTTCAGGCATGTATAGAGGTCCAGTTTGACCACAGCCAGCTAAGCCAAGGACTGAAAAGATAAATAGCGCTAAGATTGATTTTTTCATCGGTTGTATCGTGATTATTCTGTCAATGCCCCCTATAATCGCACCACACTCAAGAAAAGCAATAGGATAGATTAGATGAACGATACTGAATTTCATCAGTTGGTAGATGTTCAAATGCAAATCATCGAGGAAATGATTGATGATTCAGGTGCGGACATCGACTACGAGACGTCTGGAAACGTAATGACATTGGAGTTCGAAGACCGTAGTCAAATCATTATCAACCGCCAAGAGCCAATGAAAGAGATTTGGCTAGCCTCAAAATCCGGCGGTTTCCACTTTGCTCTGATTGACGAGCAGTGGACATGCTCTAAAACAAGTCTTGAGCTGATCGCGATGGTAAAACAAGAGTGTGAAAAACACTGCGATGAAGAGATTGAGTGGGTATAATCTCCCATCAACGACAAAGAGCATCAATTGATGCTCTTTTTTGTATCTAGGCGTTAGCTATTTTACTTGGTCTTGAATAACTTGCCCCATCGTTGCGATAAGGTACGATGTATGGCTCATCTTCTTCAGGATGGACAATCTGATAATACTGCGGCAAGTTGAAATTGATCAGCTTAGACGACAGGGGATTCTCATCTTGCACCGAGGTGTAGAAACTGTTCACGCTCGCAATCATTTCGTCTTTCTCACCTTTAAACTGGTGGTAGACTTCAACTCGATTCGCTTCATCAAGCACATAAATATTAAAGCCCAGCTCACTGTCTTCAAAGAAGAACTGAATCAAACCTTCGCTGGCAAAACCGTCTACAATATCGGGCAGTTGATAATCTTGCTCTTTATCGAGCATTAACAGCGGTGAACCTTTGAGTTTATTGGTTGAGATACTGCGGTAGAAATCCACCGAGTTTTCCAACATTTGCACAGAAACGCCACGACGTTCAAAGAACAATCCATAGGTTTGCTGACCAATACGCAACGCTTTAAAGCGGCGACGTTTCTCCTGCTCAATCGGTTTTAAGCGCAAATCGATACACTCAGCAAGGAGTTGATAGACCATGTTACGCATCACACCACGTAAATTTTTACTGTAGCAGAATACATCTACTGACTCAGGTGGAATGGCATCTTGGTGCATTTTACCCAACACTGTTTTTAGAGCATCAAGCATCGCTGTCTCGCCTTTAAAATGCAAAGTGCGCACTTCGTGCCAAGAGTTGCGGTACACCAAGTCGACACTGCCGACTAAGCACTTCTGCTCACGTCCAAAGCTGAAAATATCCGTGGTCTTAGGATCAAGCTTAAGTGATTTGCCACTTAACTCCGACGTTGGATCATTCTCGAAGTTAATAAACATCGCTAACTGGCTAATCTCACACGGGCTAGCTAATGCCTGCATCGTTGGACGACGCTTACGTAGCGAGAAGGTATTACGCAAATCACTCACCATCTGATAAAACTTGTCGATATCAAGGTGAGCATCGCGTATAACCGAGTGCAGTCGAGTCGACTCGGTAATTAAACCATTAAAGAATGACCAAGCAACTAGCTTACTTAGGTACTCATTATGCTCAAGTGGGGCCTGACCAAGAATTCTGTGTGGCGTCAGCGGCTGCTTATACAGATACCATCCTGATTGATTAGTACGACCAGGGCGCACTTCAATAAAGGTTAAATCTGACTCGTGTAAATCTGGCGAGATCTGTGGGTTGAGCAATGTCACTTTGCCCGGTAACACTTCAAATGCCGCGTATAACTTACGTGCAAGAATACTGATATCCTGAGGACTGATCGCCGAGGTAATATCATTGCGGCGCGCAAACTGAATTAGGTTACGGTAACTTTGCATCAAAGCATCAAGCAAAGCGTGATGCACCACCTTAACTTGTTCTACCTTCCAATTACGGCGGTCATCCAATTCAGCAATAACAGATGTATCCCAATCCCACTTCTGAACCATGTCGGCTAAAGCTTCACGTCGCCAAGCGACAGAGCCAATACTTGGCTCTCGAGACAACTTCTCATGAGTTTTAAGGTAAAAACAACGACGAACAAGATCTAAACGAGTACTGTCACCGATTCGCTGTAAATAACGCGTCACCTTTTCGAGCATCAGATAATATGCATCCATCCCGTAAAGATCGGGTTCGTGAGCAAAAAAACGGCGTTTAGTATCAAGGCTTAGAAGTTGAGTATTAGGGTACTCCCACGAATAGGCTTCTAACAGAATGGCTTTTAGAACTGACTTATATGGCGAATCGATACTCTTGTATAGCTGCCATAAGTTCGAACCAAAATACTCCTCTGCAGGAATTCGGTTGAGCTGACCGAAATCGATCCATTTCGAACAATCGATATAACCTTTACTACAGAGGTCTGTAACATATTCGTCGTAGCACTCTTCCATTTCAGGAGGAACAATTTGCCACAATAAACGCTGACCAGCGAGTCGCACTGCACTACGGTAGAATTCATCGAGCAACAACAAATGTTGGGAAGAACCACAGTTATCGCCTGTCATCTCTTCAGAGTGGTTTGAGCGGAAACGCTGCTCATCCATCAAGAAGAAGTTTGCTTCCACACCCTGAGTTTGAGCCCAGTCAGTAATCAACAAACATTTGTTGGTGAGGCTTTCACGTTCGTCACAACTCATGCTTGGCGAAACGCACACCCAAATATCTAGGTCGCTTGATGTACTTTGACCAATAGAAGAGGTACTACCCATAGTGTACAGCCCTAAAATCGCAGGGGTATCACTAGTAGTAAGAAGCTGACCAATGGTTAACTGAGTGTCTTCAACGAACTGCTGCTGAATATCATTCAATTCGAATTCGCGAATACCGAATGGTACTTGCGCGTCAAAATATCCAGGAATAACCGGATGATTGAAATGAAGCAATGTCGGGATCAGGTGGAACACTCGCTGACTTGGCAAATCCATAAGAGCCAGCGCACGTTCAACACGTTGCTGGTTTAGGTTATCAAGTCTTTTAACTAGCGTCTTAGTGTAAGCCTGCAAGGGAGTTTCCTTGGTTCATATCCTAGATGGCACCTTGACTATTAATTGTTCTAAAGCACCAACAAAACGTGATCAATCTATCACTTTTCTTTGGATTGGTAAAGAAATGTACGATCGATTCGACACATTTTTGTCCATCTGAAGTCGTCGCTCTTAGTGTGGTACGTAACTACTATTAATAATAATAGCCTACTTTACAAACGAGACCTTAATCACACTCTTTTAATCATTTTGTGCTAGCAAACATCTAAGCCTCATGTGAACAAATAAGCAATAATACTTTTTTTGCCGACAGTGGTAGGATTAGAGCATTATTTTGTTATCAGCAGAACACTATGACTCAACAAACCCCAATTCGAATCGCTACTCGCAAAAGCCCTCTTGCCCTTTGGCAAGCTCACTACGTTAAAGATGCTTTGATGTCTGCTCACCCGGGCTTGGAAGTTGAGCTAGTAACCATGGTAACCAAAGGCGATATCATCCTAGATACCCCTTTAGCAAAAGTTGGCGGTAAAGGTTTGTTCGTAAAAGAGTTAGAAGTGGCCATGCTCGAAGGACGTGCAGACCTTGCCGTTCACTCGATGAAAGATGTTCCTGTCGACTTTCCAGAAGGTCTTGGCCTAGTCACAATCTGCGAACGTGAAGATCCTCGTGATGCTTTCGTCTCGAACACATTTAACAATATTGATGAGCTACCTCAAGGGGCGGTTGTGGGTACTTGTAGCTTACGACGACAGTGTCAGCTAAAAGAATATCGTCCAGACTTAGTGATCAAAGAGCTGCGTGGTAACGTGGGGACACGTCTAGGTAAACTCGATGATGGCCAATACGATGCCATTATCCTAGCGGCGGCAGGCCTTAAGCGCCTAGAACTTGAAGAACGTATTAAAAGCTTTATCGAACCAGAACAATCTCTACCAGCCGTAGGGCAAGGCGCAGTAGGCATTGAGTGTCGCCTTGATGACGAGCGCCTAATTCAACTGCTTGAACCACTCAATCATAAAGAAACCACTGATCGCATCCTATGTGAGCGTGCTATGAACCTAACTCTAGAAGGGGGCTGTCAGGTACCTATTGGCAGCTACTCTCTAATCGATGGCGATAACATCTGGTTGCGTGCTCTAGTCGGCGAGCCTGATGGTTCAAAGATAGTTCGTGGTGAGATTCGCGGCTCTCGCACTGAAGCTGAAGCATTGGGCGTTAAGCTTGCAAATCAGCTACTCGACGATGGTGCGCAAGAAATCTTAACCAAGCTATACGCGGATCACGAGTAACTCTATATGGCAGTACTGGTCACTCGGCCGGGACAACAAGGCCGCTCACTATGTGAACAATTATCAGGAATTGGTATTGCAAGCTACCACCAACCTCTGATTGAAATCCAGCCCGGAGAGCAATTGCTAGGGCTGGAGGTATCCATTTCCCAATTCAATATTATTATCGCTGTCAGTCAGCATGCGGTGACAGCCACAGATACTCACCTTAAGCAGCAAGGTCAAAACTGGCCAACCAACTCCATCTACCTTGCCGTTGGTCAAAAAACAGCGCACGTTTTAAGCAAAGCGACTCAACAAAAAGTACACTACCCACAAGTCAGTGATAGTGAGCACCTGCTCCAGCAAGAGCCCCTTTGCTCCATCGCCAACAAAAAGATACTCATCTTACGTGGCAATGGCGGCCGAGAGCTGATTTTCGACACACTCGTTGCTCGAGGGGCTTTGGTCGAATATCGCGAGGTGTATAAACGAGAAAACCTAGCTTTCCGCTCAGATTTGCTCGTTCCTATCTGGCAGAATGAACGAATAACTCAATTAGTCATCACCAGTTCAGGTCAGCTTAGTTACTTTGTTTCTCTGCTAACTGATGACCACAAGAACTGGTTATTTACGCTCCACCTTTATGTACCTAGTGAGCGAATAGCGCAACAAGCACGAGAAGTCGGTTTTCAAGTTGTTACCAACACCTTCAGTGCCTCAAATAAAGTATTACTGGCTGCTCTCCGGCCAAGTGAAACAGGACAATAAGTAATGACCAACAAAAATAACAACGATAACAACACCCCTGACCAAGAAAAAAAATCGGCAGAGGAAGTAACCAAAGCAGCACCAATAGCGTCTGAAACTATTCAAGCTCCAGCGGATGAAACCACCGCAGAGAAAACAACACCATCTGATCCTAATTTGGCTTCAAGCACTCCGCCTGAGTTTGAAGAAAAGCAAGGCAAGCGCGGTGTCAAACTCGGCACTATTGCGATTGTTATCTCTTTACTGTTTGGTGGTGGCCTCACCTTCCAAATGCAGCAGAAAAATGCTCACTATCAAGCGCAAATAGAAGCACTACAAACTCAGCTCAAAAATACGCAAAGCACGATTCAATCCGAACTTGAATCAACTCAACAGCAAGCCATTGCCAAAGCGACTGAGGTTACCCACCGTGCTGAAACCATTCTTGAACAGCAACAAAAAAGTATTGAAAGTTTGCAAGTGGCTGTTGCTGACGTGAAAGGTCGACGACCAAATGACTGGCTGCTTGCAGAGGCCGATTACTTAGTCAAACTGGCAGGTAGAAAACTGTTTTTAGAACACGATGCGGTGAGTGCCACCAAACTAATGGAAAGTGCCGATCAGCGAATCGCGGCTCTTAATGACCCAAGCCTAGTACCTCTACGTAAATCTATGGCTAACGACATCACCAAGCTAAAAACTATTCCGCTTGTCGATAGAGAAGGCTTAGTGCTGCGAATTACTGCGCTGCAACAGCAGGTTGATAGCCTGCCGTTAGCCAATGCACTGTTACCAGAAGCGCAGCAGGTCGAGAAACAGGTTGTTTCTGAAGATGTAAATGATTGGCAAAATAACTTAATGGCCTCTCTAAAAGACTTCTCCGAGAACTTCATTACGTTTAGAACTCGTGATGGTAATGTCATCCCTCTACTATCGCCGGAACAACACTTTTACTTGAAAGAGAATATTAAGGCTAAGTTAGAGACAGCAATTAAAGCCGTCTATGTAGAACAGCAAGAGATCTACAGCACCGCATTAACTACAGCAGATAAGTGGTCAGCGACTTTCTTTAATCAAGACTCCAATGAAGTGAAAGAATTCAATAAAGCACTTGAGCTATTAAGTAAACAGAAGGTAGAAGTTAAATACCCAGTAAAACTGGAAACTCAGCAACAACTATCCGATGTTATTCGTGAACGCTTACGCCGCGAAGTTACTACCTTAGTAAGGGAGGAAAACTAATGTTTCGAATTATTTTCCTCTTTGTCGTTCTTGGCTTAGGTCTGTTTGCCGGAACTCAGTATGCAGGCCAACAAGGCTATGTGCTGATTTCAGTTGCTGGCAAGACGATTGAGATGAGTGTGACGACTTTGGTGATATTTATTATTGCTACACTCGCCGCTCTGTTCGGCCTTGAGTTTATAGTGAAAAAAGCACTGAGCGCCAGTTCTTCAACATGGAATTGGTTCAGTGTGCGAAAAATGCGTCGCTCACGCCGTTATACCAACGAAGGTATCATCAAGTTACTAGAAGGTGACTTCAAACTCGCGGAGAAAAAGGTCACACGCTGGGCAAACCACCATGACATGCCGCTGCTATGCTACCTGGTTGCCTCAGAAGCTTCGCAAGGTATGGGCAATAATGAGCAACGTGACCGTTACTTAGAATTAGCCGCCCAGCAAGATGATTCTCTGTTAGCCGTTGAGCTTACCCGTGCAAAACAACAGATTCGTGACGCCAACTATAACGATGCTTTCGATACACTTTCTAACTTAAAAGGCCCCTATCCCAATAACGCGATTGTCTTGAACCTTCTCAAGCAAATTTATATTGAACTCAAGCTGTGGCAGCCACTAATCGAGCTATTGCCTAAATTAGTCAAGCACAAGATCGTCTCAAAAGAAGAGCTGGCCCCCCTAACTCAACGCGCTCAATGCGGTCTACTCACTGAAGTCGCTGAGCAAAAAGGCAGTGAAGGGTTAATTGCTCACTGGAATGCTCTGCCGCGTAAAGCTAAGGTGGATGCGCACCTTGTCGAATGCTTTGCCAAACAGCTAATCGCTCGCCAAGCCGATAGTGAAGCCTTCACTCTAATTAAAGAGACACTTAGCAAACATCCTAACTCTAATCTCTATGCTCTATTGCCAGAGCTGAAATTAGTAGACAGCCACCCTGTGGTTACCTTCTTAGAAAGTGCTCTGCGCAAAGACTCTAACAACGCGGAAGCGCACAGCGCAATCGCTCAGTTCCATTTACGCAATGAAGAGTGGCCGCAAGCTCAGCAGCACTTAGAGAAGGCACTGTCTGTACGCTCTAATGTGTCAGACTACAGTTACCTTTCTGATGCATTAGAGAAGCAGAACTTAACTAAGGCAGCTCATGAGGTATCGAAGAAGGCTCTCACTCTTATCAAAGAACCTGCCGCTTAGTAAATCAATTAGAAATGAACTGACCAAAGCCACTCACTCGAGTGGCTTTTTTAATATCTAATCAATACGGCGCGAATCGAAAAACATTAAGGGTTGCAGTGAGAGTACTCACGTTGTCTGTTCGCTATAGAACAAGGATACGGGAACGGACTTCGTCCTACGGAAAACTGGAAAACTGGAAAACTGGAAAACTGGAAAACTGGAAAACTGGAAAACTGGAAACGATAGAAGGGTAGATACCTAGTGTCCACCCTCCTTTTACTGCTGTCGTCCTCAAGATCGAGGGATGCGTGAGTTGGGGGATCTCTTCTAGCGAGTTGATAACCTTGAGAGATTCCCTACTCGCTCCTTCGTCACTCTATGGAATGACCGAAGCTATAAAGATTGTAGACCTGTATGAGCAGCTCTTTTGGGGGCCCGGTAATTCAGTTCATTGTAAACCATCTGATCTATCAGCCAACACTCACCTCTCGCAGAGCGAAGCCGTTCTCGCGTCTCGAGTGAAACGTTCCCGAGGACGTAGTCCGTTCCACTTCCCCTAAAACGCAAGAAGCCCGTTGCGTTAGCAGCGGGCTTCTAAAACGACAAAACCCAGTCCGAAGACTGGGTTTTTAAGTAAGTGGCGGAGCGGACGGGACTCGAACCCGCGACCCCCGGCGTGACAGGCCGGTATTCTAACCAACTGAACTACCGCTCCGCACTGGTCAGACTCTTGAGTCTAAATTTAAAGCCTGGCGATGTCCTACTCTCACATGGGGAAACCCCACACTACCATCGGCGCTAATTCGTTTCACTTCTGAGTTCGGCATGGAATCAGGTGGGTCCAAATCGCTATGGTCGCCAAGCAAATTCTTTAATTCGGAAAGCTGTTTTAGGTTCTTAACACATTCAATCTGTTCTTGCTTTGAGTCCATCAAAACCCTTTGGGTGTTGTATGGTTAAGCCTCACGGGCAATTAGTACAGGTTAGCTCAACGCCTCACAACGCTTACACACCCTGCCT
>NZ_LBLS01000024.1:0-88602 GCF_001188205.1 Vibrio sp. VPAP30 | reverse complement strand
ATCAGGTAGAAAGCAATAGTTATTGGTTCGACTTAACTTCAACAGCGCAAACTTACCCGGATATAATTGAAGCCGATGGGATCACTGCGCAAGAATTAGCTGCAGCAACAAAAGAAGATATTTTGGCAGCAGCTAAGCTCATTGATGTCGACAATGTACTTCAAGTAAGAGTGCTTCCAGAAAAATATATTGACCAGTAAAACAAGCTCTGGCTGGGCAAAAGCAACGCTGTTGGGGTGCGTTTAATCCAATTTGATGAGTGTTACTTTTGTATATTGAGTTAACTGCTCAAGGATGAGCTTCAATGACGACAACAAAGGCCCGACTATTCAGGCCTTTGTTGTTTTCTGTTCTGACGCATGCATGTTTAAAAGCACAGGTGATCCAATGTGTCCTACCCGTTTTCTTATGCTGATATCCCGCCCATTGCAATAGTGCTTATCCTAAAGCAACTCACTAAACCTAAATTCATAGTGGCTGCTCACCGCCACATGCAAGCCTTTAGACGCGTCTAGGGGCTTTTTCATTTCATATGATTGGTATATTTTTGAACTCACTTATACTCTCACGATGCCTCTGTCGTGAATATACAAGCTTGGTCATGCTGTGAGATAAGAACAAATAAGTCATATAGCGCTTTGGATTAACGAGTCGAATCAGTTGAAACAAAGAAAGGAGCAGTTTTAAGTTATGATTAGCTAGGCATGCCTGTCAGAGGATAACGCCTTGTCATATATGGCGTCGTTGCTCTTCAAGCTCATTGGCTGAACAACGCCAATGGCAACGAGCAAACTAAGCATAAGTAACTTAAATTACACTTATAGATAATTTCTTGTACCGCCACCATAAAAGTGAGTTATAGTGCACTTATATTTAAAGACCAACCTAACCGTGATAAAAGTACATTAAAAGGCACTTATGAAAAAAGGTAAGATGGTAAAAGCGCAACCTATGCCTGATTTGAATTCCGAATTCAGCATGGAAACGCTGGGGAGCGCCATTCGTTCAAAGCGCACCGATAGAGGCTGGCGTATTGACGATCTCGCTGCAAAAGCCAATCTATCTCGTCGAACAGTGATGAAGGTAGAAAAAGGCGATACCAGTGTCACCTTTGCCAATGTACTTATCCTCATGGATATCTTAGGCCTATCGCTACGCCTTATCGACTTAAACCTGTTTGTTCGTCCACATAGCCAAATCACCTCCCAAGATGAACACAGCATGAGCAGCAATGAGGATGGTTGGTATGAGTAAGTTACAACGACTAGACGTGTTTATCGGTACGAATACCAAAATTGGCCGTTTGATCCTTCCTGTCGGAACCGAAGCAGAGTTCTCCTTCATCTATGAAGAGGAATGGAAACACACTGGTTTCCCGATTTCGCCACATATCCCTTTCGATGATCAGGCTTCACCGCGCAGTATCGAGAACTATCTCAGAAATCTCCTTCCTGAAGGAGAAGCCTTTGAGGAGATGATACAAAACACGACGATCTCCAAAAGCAATACGTTCGGTCTGATCCGTAAGCTTGGTGCGGAAACATCAGGCGCATTATCTTTTCGAGTTCCAGGCTCAGAACCTCAGGAAACCAGTTTTAGATCGGTACCTGATGATGAACTAATAGAACGTCTCGAGCGAAATCTAGCGCCACTAGTGTATTGGGACGGTAAGGTGCGCCTTTCGGTTGCTGGAGTTCAAAACAAGTTAAACTTACTTAAGCGCGGTGACGAATGGGGATTTGGTGAAGGCAAATTGAGTTCGAACTACATTCTGAATGTTTGAAAGCGGTAAAGCACCGTGTATTGCTGTGAATGAGTTCTTTTGTATGACATTGGCCAAGCTCGCAGGCTTGGATGTCGCTAATGTTGAGTTAACTCGCATTGGGAAGACTAGAACACTGATCATCGAGCGGTTCGATCGTGCCTATATCGACGCGCGTAATGTCGTTCAACGAAAACATGTGATTGATGGCTGTCAGGCGACTGACTTACCTCCAGGGTACAAATACGAGCGTCAGAATGGGGATGAAGGCGATGGCGTGTATATGCGTGACGGCGTTTCTTTTCCACGCCTACTCAACGTCAAGACCATAGACACGGTCATCACTAACCTAAAGCTTACCCAATGGATGCTCTTTAATCTAGCCACTCTAAACTACGATGCTCATGGTAAAAATATTAGCTTTTTCGTGCTCCCTAAAGGCCTTGAACTGGCCCCTTTTTATGATCTCGTCAACATAGAAGCTATTGCTCAAGAGGGCGCAAAACGCAACTCACGAAGCGGTAAACTGTCGACTCATGAGGGGCGTGCCGCCAGTATCCCTCAATATCTTGCAATGTCGATTGGCGATTGGCAAAGCGAAGACTTTCAACATCCGCCGAAAGGTCACTTCCAATGCCCTATCACCAGCTATGATTTTGCTGAGTTCGGTGCTCTGCTCGGCTATTCAGGCACCAAAATGGCTTCCATCATGGTCGAAACCGTTGGCGCCATAAACCATGCTCTGGAGGAAACGGTTCGACTTACCCAAGCTCAAGGAATCGATGATGGAGAGCGTGAACACATCGAACTGTGTGTCTCACTCATCCAAACACAATGTGAAGACTTGCTCGCGCAAGCCGACAAGGTGCCAGAAATGAGCGAACTTCTTTAATGGCAAATGCAGGGGCGACCATAAATCTAGATAGCTAGTGAGATCTGAGCGTAATGATAAAGGTTGAGCCGACACCAAGCTCTGATTTTAAACGAATCGCTCCTCCGAGGTTATCGACGATAGCTGCGGCGAACGAAAGGCCAAGTCCATAGCCACTAATGTTGCTGCGGCTGCTGTCAACTCGATACAAACGCTCAAACACCAGATCATGATATTTGGGCTCGATACCGATCCCCGTATCGGTCACTTGGATCACCGCTTCCCCATTCAGACTTTGCTCTGCTTGGATGGTGACCTTGCCTTTTGGATTGGTGTACTTAATGGCATTGTCGACTAAGTTGACCAGCACTTGGATAAGTTTATCTGGATCTGACACTATGTTGAGCTCATCACTCACTATCGCCTCTAGCGCAATCTCTTTTTCTTCGGCGACATCTTCATACCAGCTCACGACATTATGAATCACTTCTGACAGATTGGTAGGGGCATAATTGGGCAACTGCTTGCCAAGGATTTCATCGTTGAGCTTCATCAGTGTGGTCAGCATATTGCTTGCGAGCATAGCGTGTTCGGCGCAGTCAGAAAGCGCATCACTCATTGCTTGTGGGTCATCATCGTTCATTAATGCCGATTGGGCAGCGAGTGTGATACGTGACAACGGTGTGCGAACATCATGAGCAATAGCATCAACAGTCGTGTTTAACGTTGTCGTAACGTGCTGCAGCCTGGCGACAGTGTTGTGGACGCTCGTATTGATCACATCCAAGCCTTGCGGAGACTTTTCGGCAAGCTCTGGGATGTCCAAACTGCCGTGCTTCAGTTTGTCTAACATTGAACCAAGCGTCACCAAGGGAGACATTGCGTCAACAATGACTTTACGTGTGAATAGCGTCGTCACAATAATCAGGACAATCAGTGCTGCAAAGGTAATAGCGGATTGGTTAATCGCGATAAAGTAGCGAGACTGGTTATCTAACACGAGCCAGAATGAGTGATCCTCACCGGATATTTGGCGCGTCATATAAGGGTTGACAAAAAACGCCTCTATCCAAAACTTATCATCCATCACATAGTGAGAAAACGGCCGTTCTGTTGCAATGCCTGCTCGGCCCGCGACAAATTCAAGGCTTTCCGGCTCAGTATTTTTAACCATGTAGGCAGCAATATTGTTACTGAGTAAACGTTGGGGGTTCGCTTCGAGTACATGGTGTAAACGCTGCGCCGAATCGTAGGTTAAAATTCTCTGATATTCAGTCGCCATTGAATTAAGAAGCTTTTTTTCAACCCGATACAAATCGAAAAAGAACAGCGCGCTGACGGCGATTTCAACCACCATAAAGCAGAGCAACAGTATCGCCATGAAACGCATCAAGAGCTTGGTTTGCGCTCTGTTTAACGCTTGCTTGACATTATGACTTGAGGACATAACCCACTCCTCTTAACGTGTGGATAAGCGGGCTCGCAAAGCCCTTGTCTACCTTACTTCTTAGTCGGCATACCAGAACATCAACGACGTTGGTTTGAGGATCAAACTGATGACCCCAAACATGCTCGAGTATGGCGGTTTTGGATATGACAGTTTCTTTGTTCTCAAGCAGAAGTTTCATCAGCATGAACTCACGTTGATTAATAGCAATCGACTGCCCATCCCGCTCTAAAGTGTGCTTGAGTAGGTCGAGAGTTAAAGGGCCGTAGCTGAGCGCTAATAATTGTGTTGCTGCTGGTTTACCACGACGAGTCAAGGTATGACAACGCGCGAGGAGCTCAGGAAAGGCAAAGGGCTTAACCAGATAGTCGTCGGCCCCCGATTGCAACCCTTTCACTCGCTCTTCAACGGAGTGTTTGGCGCTCAGAATGATAACGGGCACGGTATGGCCTTGTCCTCTGAGTTCGGTCAATACTTCAAATCCATCCTTGAGCGGCAGCATGATATCGAGAATGACCACATCGAAGTCTGCAGTTTGTGCCTCATGCAGCCCATCGATACCGTTGGTTGCATGCGTGACAGTCATTGCTTCTTGCTGGAATCCATTCACCAAAAACTTAGCGATATGCATGTCATCTTCGATCAAAAGTAGTTTCATCTATTGTCCATCGCTCTATTTGTACTGCGCTCGAAATATACTCTATCAACATCCTTGCCTAAATATAACCAACATTACAGCTTTGTAATGTTTGGGAAAGCCTTGTGTAATTGAGCATTCGTTAAGATGGTCTCCATCAACTACATGATGTCTTAACGGAGTAAAACATGAAAACAATCAAAATCGCATCAATCGCCGCAACGCTCGGTTTCGCAGCGTTATCGTTCAACACTTCAGCTGCGGATAACAAGACCGTTTCAGTGACACAAATTTCGTCTCAGTTTGCTTTTAAGTTGGCACAAGAGGCTGTCAATCAATGCAGCGCAGAGGGCTACAAAGTGTCTGCAACTGTCGTTGATCTATCGGGTAACGTTGTAGCTCAGCTACGTGCTGATGGCGCGGGTATCCATACTCTAGACAGCTCACGTAAGAAAGCATTTACCGTGACCAGTATGAAGCAACCATCAGGCAACTTAATGAAGACAATCGCTGAGAAACCAATCCTACAGCCTTTGCAGTATATGAATGAAAACCTACTGTTCCTGGCTGGCGGTGTACCTGTGGAGTTAAACAAAGCGATGATTGGAGCCGTGGGCGTTGGGGGCGCACCAGGTGGTCATCTGGATGTGGCTTGTGCGGACGCGGCGTTGAAAAAACTTCTGTAATCTCTGGTTGTATTCGAGCACTTCATCGCCACTGGTGGAGTGTTCGTTCTTAATGTCAGATTCGCTCTATTCCCCTGCTCAATTTCTAGTGCCACCACCGCAAAACGTTTCCCGATATTCGCTTTTTATTTCCCGATATTGCTATTGTTAACATAATGCTTAAATGAGAATGCCTCCCATTAATAAGTCATCTATGCATCTAACGGACAAGATGAGCGTCACTCAAGTACTCATTTCATTATTTAAAACGGAAGAAAAGCACATCACTTATACCAGTATTAGTGCTGTGCGTGTTCGCAGAACTCACCGCTTGGATTAGCTTATACGTCGCATTGCGCAATGACCAGAGAACCCTAAGTCTGTATTTCAACTTAGCCCTTATGACCATCGCAGTCTGTGCACGCTACTTTTTCTATGCGATGTCGGTCCGGCAGGCGCATCTTGCTGCTTATCAAATTATTTAGACCATTAGTCAGAAGCTCGTTCATGCTCTGTCTGAAATGCCAACTGCTCCCCTGATGCAATACCATCGTGGCGATTTAGAAAAACGACACGCAAGATCGTAAACGAAAGAAACCGTTTGAATTTCCAAACACCGAACTTTGTGAGCCATCTAAATTGGCGAGCAACCCACCAGAAGACAGTATAGATTTATAATTCTCTAGAGTAGTGGTGTGAAAAACTGACGCGCTCATTTTACCAACGAAGTCTTCAAAATCATCGACTTTCAAATTACGAACTAACATATTACTCTCATCAGCGAACGCTGATTAGACGACAAATTGTCGTCTTTCATCCTTCAATGTTGCTGCCTTTTTCATATTTTCTCAACTGAGAATCAATAAGTTACTCCACATGTAGGGAAACTAAGTTGCAAGATGTCGCCTAATAACGGGAACGCAAAGTTATCAACTCAATCGGATAAATTTGGTTAGGCCAATTTCAGACTCTGAGTCTGCTAAAGCTATAGTAGACGCTATGCAGGACTGCGGAGTGAATCGACTTTTAGTAACTTCTACTGCGTTGCTTTTTCCCACAAACAAATGGCTTGATCGAATCTTGCGCTTTGTTGCTAGGCATAATGTTCGGAATGCATACCTTATGGAAGAGACGATCCGATCTTCTGGCCTTGAATGGACCATTGCACGAGTGGGTTTTCTAAATGACAAAGCCTCGATAGATTACCGACAAGCAGAAGGTTCATTACCTGAGGGAGGAGGAGCGATATCCCGAGCAGCATTGGCTAATTTTCTCTTATCTGAAGCAAAGCAATCTGTTCATGTTCATAACGTAGTCGGTATCTCTAATAAATAGATCAGGCAAGATAGTCCTTTCAGCGTGTCTATTCGCAGTACCATACATATTGCATAGGCCAAATGATGGTCTTAAAATCACAACGCACGCTTCTTCCTGAAAGCCCCAAAATGCCACCTCTGAAACGGTGGTATTTTATTTGGGATATAAAAAAGTATGGCAAGCTCAGTGACAAGATGTAACACCGAGTAATTACGTTGACACGCGAAGGAGCACAAACGTCATGTTGTAGAGGCAATTCGGATAACCTCAGCTACTGTAAACCTCAAATCGCCGACAAAGTCATGGCGAATTGGATTCATCCAATACTTACAGAGCCTTAAATTTTTCGACCATACCCTTATCAATCTCCTTGATTAGATTAGGTGACAAGCCTAGGTGTTTGGCCTCATGACTAAACGAGCGTGTTGTTTCAAATATTTCCTCTGCCATCACCATGATCGCTTTCTTTGAAGACAACCCCGACTGAGCGGCTAGCTGGTCCATTGCGCTCTTTGGCGTCCGGCCATTACCGCCAAATGCCGTCATATGCTCTTTGTAAGGGTTGGGGCTGTAAACGATGTCGTAGAACGGCGATAGCGTCCAATTATCGGCGTCACTGGCCAGAAAACTGAAGTTCTTACTGTGATCATCTTGGTTAACCGTTAGGTAATTAAACATACAGCGCTTAATGAGCTTCTGAGACTCTGTGATGCTGCACATGATGCGCGTAGCTTTAACTAAATCCACATAGTCCAAAGAAGGCTCTCGAAACGGCGCATCTAACAACCCACACGCAGAAATCATATGGATTCGCCCCCCCTGCTCTGTGCAATCAAATCGCTCCTGCTCTAGCCAAAACCGTCCATGACCCGCATCGATTAAATGGAAGTCAGGAACCTCTATGCCGACATTGCGGGCCATCTGCATGTAGCAATATTCGACGAGTGATTCAGAGTGCTTCAAGTCAAATTTTTCAGATGTCAGCTTTACGATGAGCTTTGTTCCCAGTGCGTCATCCAATGTTGAATATTGCCCATTCGATAGACGCGTGACGTTCATTTTGGGTCTCGCGCCGCCCGACCCACCCGTATTCATCAAATGCTCAAGCAAAGCAGACTCTGTGCCTTCAAATTCTTCAATTGCGGCTCGGCCAAGGGTAATGATATCAATCGACTCCTTGGACTCATCCAATAAGTCCAATTCTGGCTCATAGCTCAACGCCCCCATGCATCTGTCACCGAGGTAAGCCAAACGCTCTAGGGCTGTCACTTCCTTTGGGTTATGACCGTTCTGTCTAAATACACGATCCATAAGATAAAGGCCCCAACCATCAGGGAGACTGTCTCCAAACACTCCATGAATGCCGTAATGCGGCTCTTTTGGTGCAACTTGCAGGCTTGTATCTGGCTTTAAGTTAAACGGAGCCAGAGAGGTGGAGTGCCCGCTTAAATAAGCCTCATCAAATTGAAAGAAGCTTTGCTTACTGTTTTCAACAAGCTTGCCGACGAGTACCTTCTCACCTGTGCTAAGCGTTCGTTTTACGGTTAGGGCTGCCTTAAGCATGGCGAAGTACATCCTCAATTGATTTAAATTCCGGCTTAGACGACTTTGTCAGTTCTTTCACTTTTTTCAAGTCACCGACAGTCTCATACAGCATGAGGAACTGGCGCAATGAGATGTTGCCAGTTGACTCAAACTTTCTGATCGTCGCGTAAGGCACGCCAGAGAGGTCAGCCATTTTCTGAACACTGAGTTTATCTTTTTTCCGAGCAGACTTGATAAACTCTTTGAGTTCCATCTGCACATCATAAGCGGTATAAAGAGATAACATACACGCCTCTTAAATTGCTACTATAGTATTAATTTTATCACAAAAAACGGATTAATTGCTATTATTATGGCAATTTAAAGAGACGACCAATGGTTTCTTCATTGACACCTTTACAAGAATCGTCGCTGCGTCAGGCTAATATTGATACTATAGTAACAAATATATGAGAAATAGAGCCAGGTTTGTTATCATAGTAGCAGAAAATAAAACTGACGTTCTTCAGATATGGGCGTTCCCTGCACAAGAAGCAATCAATAACCAACCACAGACAAGATGATTGGGAGACGTCAGGTTGGTCATCCGTCGGTGTGGCGCAGTTCAAGGGGCAAACAAGAGTGTGAATCAGTCACCGACTGCGACATAGAGCAGAGCTGTTGCAAATTCCTGCCGATTATCGAGGCGCCCTACCGAGCTCATGTTACTAGGGCTTCATGCATCTGCTCGTTGTTTCACCAGAGCATACCTTGCTTGACATTTTGGTCAATCAACGAGCTGGCGCAGAACTGGCACACGCATTCGTAGCGATTAGTTGTTCACAACGATTGCCAAAACGCTTTAACTATCAACCCCAAATTCGAAGTAGGTGCGCGATTTCTGGCTGACTCTAGCCATCGGGACAATATTTCTCCAAAAAAAACGGCGAGGCTTCGTGCCTCGCCGTTTGTGAATGCTGACCTTCTTTACGACAGTTTGAACGTTGCCACCTTGTCAGTCAGTTCTTGTGCTTGCCGTTTCAGCTTGATTGATTCTTGAGAGCTGTCTTGGGTATTAATAACAAGCTCATCAGCGACATCTTTGATAGAGACAATGTTTTGCGTGATCTCACCAGTGACGTGTGTCTGCTCTTCAGCTGCTGTCGCAATTTGCGTTGCCATATCACTGATCAACGAAACCGCTTCATGAATTTCGCCCAACGCCTTCGTTGCTTGGTCAGCATCTGAGACCGACGTGGTGGCCAAATTAGAACTGCTATCCATTAAGCTCACCGCGCGCGTTGTGGTTTGTTGGAGCGTATCAATCGTTGCCTTGATCTCCTCGGTAGAGGCATGAGTGCGCTGTGATAGGACGCGAACTTCATCCGCCACCACGGCAAAACCGCGGCCTTGCTCACCCGCACGTGCAGCTTCAATGGCCGCGTTGAGAGCCAGCAGGTTCGTTTGCTCTGCAATGCCTTGAATGGTTGAGAGGACCGTTGAAATCTCTTGCGCGTGGCGATCCAACTCGCTAATAACGGAGCTCGCTTCTGAAAGCTCAGTGGCTAGGTTGTTAATGGATCCCTTAGTATGTTGAACTAAAGACTGTCCATCGTTCGTGCTCACCGTTGACCCCTGAGCTGCGTGGGCAGTTTGCTCTGCGTGAGAGGCGATTTCTCGCGTAGCACTTGCTAACTCCGTCACCGCGGTTGCGACCATCGTGATCTCTTGCTGTTGTTGATGGATCTCTGACACCGCGCTGTTCGAACGCTGCGTGTTGTTGTCGGACTGTTCATTGATGAGGTGCGCTTGCTCACGAATATGACCGATCAATTGTTGCAGGCTGCCCACAAAGATATTGAAATTGTGCGCCAAGTGACCTACCTCGTCACCACTTTCCACTTCAATACGCTGAGTCAGGTCACCACTACCATTGGCTATCTGTTCTAATGCTTGAGACACGTTGTTTAACGGTCTAAATAGGATGCTACACAATAGGTTGAACAGAAGAGTACACACCACAACAACAATAGCGGTTGCTAACACTTGCCCCCATACCGCATCAAACAAAGGCGCGACCAAGGAACCATAGTTGATAATGGTCACTGTTGTGAGTGCTGTCCCATCAATTTGCTGAGCATACAGAACATACTCTTCTCCACCGATTAAAATCGACTCATCGTGACCACTACGTGCAGCGTTTTGAATCGTGTTAAAATCCAAACCTAGCTGACTAACGGATTGGTTGAGAAGCTTAGTATCCTTATGAGTAAAGATATTACCTTTCTCATTGGCAATGAACATGTAACCGTCACCCGGAAGGATCACTTTGTCCATGCTGTTTAGAATATCAGTGATCTCAACATCCGCCCCCAGTACCACTTGTTGACCATGTAGCGTGAGCGCCTTGCCCAGTGAGACCACGTTGGCGCCAGTCGCGGCGGCCACGGTTGGGTTATCCATAAAGACTTTGCTAGGGTCTGCGACAGCATTGATGTACCAGCCCCACTGACGCGGATCATCATTCCCCGGCGGGAGCACAACGCCATTCGCATTGTCTTGACTGCCATCTGGGTAGGCTAAGAATACATTGTCGAACGCCGCCGAGTGACGGACTTGTTGGAGATGCGTAACAATGGCGGCCTTATCGACATTTTGAGACAGTGAAGTCAAGGCTCGCTCTTTTGATAGTAACCAGTCCGTTACGTATTGATTGTAAGAGGCTGTTGTACTCTCAAGGCGCTGTTCAACCTCTGCATCCATACGACTTAGGGAAGCGTTAAATGAAAGCGCTTCGACCAATAATCCCCCGATGATAATGGCCGCACTCGCTGAGATCGCGAGTTTGTTTTTAAGTGATAGTTTCTTAAACATTGAAAACCTTATTATTGTGTCGTGTTCAGTTCTAAATGGAGCAAACGATAAAGTGGCGCAGATACAATTTCTCATCGTGAGTTAAATAATAATCGAAGTCTAGTGATTCAAAGTTGCAGAACTCAAATATTCACCACGACGTCACTAAATGCAGTCCAATTCATAGAATATATATGTTGTGCTATCGTAAAAACCACCAATGGCCTTCACTCTACCTCCATGACAATTTTATCGATACGAGGCGTTGACTAAGTCTGCGCATGATCACTCATATGGTTAACCATTTTCATCCAGTTATATGCTCTGATACACGCAGCGGTATCTCCTTCTCGTTCTCAAATTTTTTCTTTAAAAATTATTCAATTAGCTAGCGAAACCCCTATCTGTGTATTTTACTTAAGAAAGTGCAACCAAGATTCACGGATGAAAAGATGGCTAACAAAAATAACGTCAAAATCAATAATAAAAATACACAAATAAAGAACAAGCAAAGTGATGAGAGAAAACAAAAGAAACTCAGACTGCATTCGCATCTCAAGGTTAACATTCCCCTTTTTCAATCTCTGATGATGATCTTGCCATCACTGGCTAAGCACGTAGACGCTTCTGAGGGTTCAGACAATCTTAGCGATGAAAAAGAACTAGCAACGACAAGCAGTATCACAAACAAAAACATCGTTGATCACCATGCAAAGACCGCCTCTTTAGAGGCGGCTCATCAAAGTAATCCAACAAATGAAAACCACGCAAGCGCTCATTCAGATGTAAATCAGGCTCTCCATGAGACAAGCACTCATTTAGTCCCTTCCCATCACTTATCGACGCTTTCTCATCCACAAGTTCACTATATTCCTTCGGTCTCTATACCAACCATTTCAGCGGGAAGTAACGGTCAGCCAACTCATTCAAACACGCCCGCTAAGCCAACTTCGCCGGTTACCTTTATTCCAGAAATAATAAAGGGGACATACGGAGAACTGCATGTCGATGTAAATGGACAATACACATTTGTATTAAACCCCAAATCGCCTCAATACATTCTGTTGAATCAGCACCAACAAGGGACTGATCATTTTGTGTTACATCTATCCAACGGCTCGAGCATCATTGTTCAAATACCGGTTACAGGTCAGCAAGACACGCCAAGTATTTCCGGAGACTTAACCGGCGTCGTCACCGAAGATCACAACATTGATTCACAAGGTTTGTTGCACGCAAATGGCAAAATTGATGTCATAGACCCAGATCAAGGCGAGAGTTCAGTGAAGCCTGATGTCATCCCCGGGAACTATGGGGTGTTAACCATTGATGCTGACGGTCACTGGCAATATCAAGTTAATAATTCTCTTTCGAATGTTCAAGCGTTAACCGGGGCCACTTCACTGCATGAAAGTTTCACGATTTACACTAAAGACGGCACACCGCAAACAATCGATATGACGATCGGTGGCAACGATGACAATGCGGTCATTACCGGAGTAGACGTAGGCTCGGTCATAGAAGATCTAACAACACAAGTACAAGGCCAGCTTGCGGTAACAGACCCAGACCTTGGAGAAGACCATTTTCAAGCTTCTCAAGTTAAGGGCCATCTGGGCACATTAACCATCACCAAAGACGGGGCATGGACTTACGTTCTAGATAATACGAACCCAACCGTGCAAGCCTTAGGTAAAGGCTCTACGGCTACTGATACGATTGCCGTTCATTCGGCAGATGGTACGCCGCATCAAATCACAGTCACCATTAACGGCACCAATGACCGCCCTACCATCTCAGGTACCTCAAGTGACGCAATCATCGAACAGGGCTTAAACACGGCAGGAAAACCAGATGCAACAGGCTCTCTAACAGCAACCGATTTAGATAAGTCCGACACCATTACGTGGGCAATCAACCAACCTCAAGGCCAATGGGGAACACTGTCTATCGATCCCCATGGTCATTGGCACTATCAGCTCGATAATTCAACTGGTAGTGCGGCGGATAAGTTAGCGGCTGGTGAACATCAGACTGAATCATTCTGGATCACTGCCACCGATAGTGCTGGAGCAACCGTTCCTCATAAAGTGGTTATCGATGTGCAAGGTAGTAACGACAAACCAATTGTCAGTGCGTGGACTCAGCTCCCTGCGGGAATAGAAGATCAACCAGTAACTATAAAAGCTTCTGATTTACTAACGCACGCAAGCGATGTTGATAGTAGCGATGTATTGCATGTGACGAATCTGCAAGCCACACACGGCAGCCTGACTGACAACAAAGACGGCACTTATACCTTCACGCCAGACAAAGATTTCAATGGTGAAATTCGACTCACCTATGATGTAGTTGACGGCCACGGTGGTAGCGTCAGTACTCAGGCTAAGTTCGATCTTACCGCCGCTCCCGATAACGCGATGATTACCGACGCACAAACCAATGCTGACTTACGGGGAGTCACTGAAGATCGTGGCTATATAGACACCCACTATCAATTGCATTACGACGGCAAATTAAACATCCAAGACCCTGATGCGGGAGAGGCTCAGTTTGACCCGAATATTGGTCCGCAAACCTATCAAGGTATTGGCTACGACACCAAGCTCGGTGGGCACATACTGCTCATGCGCGACGGTCACTATACCTATACGCTCGACAACCGCAATATACAGAACTTAGCGCAAGGTGAAGTGAGACACGATTCAGCCGTTATACGCTCAGCAGATGGCACAACGCATACGATAGAGCTGACGGTTCATGGTACCAACGATGCCCCAACCATCAATGCACAGTCGCACTCTGTGACTGATGGTGGAAGCGTGCTAAATGGACAAATGGTTGGCCACGATATTGATACAGGCGCAACACTCACGTATTCCATAGCTAACCCCGTTGATGGACTGACTTTTAATGTGGATGGTAGTTACAGTTTCGATCCATCGAATGCAAGCTATAACCACCTTCCTCAAGGTAAGTCTCATACTCTAACCATTCCTGTCACCGTTACGGATGAACATGGTGCAACCTCGACACAAAATCTAGAGATTGTCGTCACTGGCACCAATGACGCCGCCAAGGTATCAGGTGTCGATACGGGCAGCGTGCACGAAAACCAAGCTGGTCAGGATATGTCACCTGACTATGCGCAACCTGGTATGTCTAAAATCAGTCATGATGGACTTATGACAAGCGGTCAGTTATCCATTATCGACCCTGATTCTGGTGAAGCAGGATTTGATACTAAGGGCGGACTTTACTCTTATCATGGTCAGTATGGACACCTGTTACTTCGCGAGGACGGTCACTGGGACTATAAAGTTGCCGCAGGTCAGACTGACTGGCTAAGACAGGGCGCGAGCACCACCGTGGGAACAACCATAGACAAGTTAGGCGCGGGGGAAACGCTGACTGACACCATTACCATTCAAACCAAAGATGGCACCAGTCACGACATAATAATCACCATTCACGGTGACAACGATGCGCCTTATGTTTCTGGCGAAGTACAACTAAACTCTGGCAAAGAAGACCTGCCACAGATCATCACTCAGGCAGAGCTACTCGCTAACAGTATCGATGTTGATCACAACGATATCGGTCAATTAAATGTGGCTAACCTCTACGCAAATCATGGTTCTATTCTGGACAACAAAGACGGAACTTATACTTTCACCCCAGATAGAGACTACAACGGAAAAGTACACTTCACCTACGATGTGAAAGACGCTCATTCGGGTGTGACGCATACGGGAGCAACTATGCACTTGGCGCCCGTGGGTGACGCAGCAACAATCTCCGGAACTGATTCTGGTTCAATTACGGAAGATAGGCACGTTTCCCCCGATTCGATGCATCATATTCAAGTGACCGGAAGCCTTTCTATATCCGATCCAGATGCTGGTGAAGATCACTTTCGCGCGACGAGTGCATTTGGGCATGAAAGAGCGATCAGTGACCCCTTCCAGGGGGACATGCACATAAGCCGATATGGCAACTGGGATTACGTTTTGGCAAATGGTAACCCTGCGGTACAAGCCCTAAAGCAAGGTGAAACCAAAGATGTTATCTACGAGGTCTACTCTGCTGATGGCACACCTCACCACATTACCATTACCGTCACGGGTACTAATGATGCTCCGACAGTATCATCGACCGTCACATTGGCTGCGGGAAACGAAGATACGACCGTGATCTTGCAGGTTTCCGACCTGCTGGCTCATGCGAGTGATGTGGATCATGGTGCACATCTGAGTATACATAATTTGTCTGCCGATCACGGCCAAATTACTGACAACCATGATGGCACTTTTCGTTTTACACCTGACAAGGACTACAACGGGCTAGTTCAGTTTAGTTACCAAGTGCAGGATGAACATGGAGCGTCTGCACCACAAAGTGCCTCAATGGATTTGTCCGCCGTAAGTGATGCTGCTCTGATCACTGGCCGCGACACTGGAGATGTTCATGAAGGACATGGCTATACTGCACCAGACGGCAGTGTGTCCGTTGGCAGTGTTGATGATCGTTCACCTGACCATACGCGCGGAAACATCGGGAAACTGTGGAATGATGAAATCCACACTGATGGCCACTTGAACATCGTTGATCCAGACTCTGGTGAAAACCATGCTCAAACGGGCACTTACCAAGGTACACACGGACATGTGATTCTCCAGAGTAACGGAGATTGGAGCTACTACGCTTCCATAGGTCAAGACGCGACGGGTAGAAAAATTGATCATCTGGGTCAAGGGGAATCAATAACAGATACTGTCACCGTCAAATCGGCTGATGGTACCACTCACGACATTCATATCACCATTCATGGAGACAATGACCGCCCGTACTGCTCTTCAGAAGTTCAGCTCAACAGCGGAAAAGAAGATCTCGCACAAACCATCACCACAACTGAGTTGCTTGCAAATACTGTCGATGTGGATACTAACGATGCCGGGCACCTCTCTATCGCAAATCTGCATGCGGATCACGGCACTCTCGTCGACAACAAAGATGGTACATTTACCTTCACTCCAGACCATAATTTCAACGGTAAAGTGCATTTCACTTATGACGTCAAAGATGCTCATGGTGGCGTTACTCACACTGGCGCGTCTACCACGCTGTTACCGAGCAATGATGCTGCCACACTGCAACCGACACTCGCCTCCAACTTTGTCACTGAAGAGCATCTAAAATCGGGGACAAGCACCAATGAGTTATGGTCAGGTTGGAAAAACCTCGATATTCAGGATATTGACTCGCCATCGGAAGCAAAAGTTACTCAAATAGAGGTCAATGGCGTTAAGCATACGGTACCAGCAAACTTCGCGATGAATCTTGCAGGCGTCCACGGGACCTTCAACTTCACTCATTCAACCGATGGCCACGACAAATGGAGCTACAGTGCGGATAATAGTCACGTTGAAGTTCAATCACTGAGTCATGGCGATTCTCTGACTGATACGATCACTTTGATCACCGCAGATGGGACACGAATCCCGTTGACAGCCAAAATCTTAGGTACCGATGATCATGTGATCATCGATACGCCTGACGCATTAACGGCGGCATTAGGAACGGCCGTTGAGGACAAGGTAACCTCTATTTCAGGCACCCTACTCGCGCACGATTCCGACAGTAAAGATTCCGTCACATTCAGTGCTGGCGATTCTACTGGCGCCTACGGTACGCTTCATGTGGATAACAATGGACAATGGCATTATGACCTAGACCACTCAAAGGCCAATGCGCTACAACAAGGTGAGACCAAGGCAGAAGGCTTTGATATCACTGCGATATCTACTGACGGCTCAACCGCAACCAAACATATTGAAGTGTTAGTGCAAGGCAGCAGTGATACGGCAACAATATCTGTTATGTCGAATCCCGATGTACATGAGGACAGCTCTTCAACGCCTGTCGAAATGATATCTGGTAAGCTAAGTGCCCTCGATCCTGACCACGACCAATCAGCATTCTCAACGGATGTGGGTAAACGTCATGACCCATTTAACAGTGGCGTTCACGGTGGTCTTCATATATCCAAAGATGGCTCTTGGACGTATACCGTTAACAACAGCCAAATTCAGCAATTAGCTGCAGGGCAAGAGGAGCATGTCCAATACAACGTGCATACTGTTGGCGGTGATTATCATGTTATTGATATTAAGATCGTAGGAACCAACGATATACCAACCGTGTCGGCAACCACTCTTGCCCATGGCACGGAAGATACACACTATCAAATGCAGGCGAGTCAGTTCGGTTTCAATGATGTCGACACTGGCGATACGCTTCATTCAATCGCAATCACCAACCTGCCATCAGCGGCTCAAGGTAAGTTCGTTCTCGATGGACACGATCTCACCACAGGTCAGAGTATTTCTGCCTCCGATATCGCTAAGCTTCAGTTTGTCCCTGCCCCAGACTTTAACGGTGACGTTCAGTTTAAATTTACCGTGAGTGACGGGCATGCCAGCTCTGCAGAAGCAACGAATACATTACATATCGATGCGGTTAGCGATGCTGCTACTATCACTGGTCTTGACTCTGGATCTGTCACAGAAGATGCGCATTTACAAACATCGGGAAACCTCACAGTTACAGACCCAGATAGTGGAGAGGGTCATTTTACTGCGACATCAGGTTCAACCCAACTTGGCACCTATACCATAGATGCATCTGGCCATTGGACGTATTCGCTTGATCCTCGTATTCAATCTCTACATCAAGGAGAAACAACTCCCGATGTGTTTACTGTGCATAGTGCTGACGGTACAGCGCATGTGATAAAAATGACGATCACTGGAACCCAGGATGTCCCAGTAATTACTGGGCAAAGTACAGGCACTGTTGACGAAGACTCTCAAACGACTGTTTCTGGAACTCTTAATGCTGATGATAAAGACTATGGACAGAGTGGTTTTTGGGCACAAAGTCATATCGCAAGTGCACATAATTTTGGCGATCTTTCAATTGACCAAAATGGCTACTGGACATTCCACCTTGATTCTACAAATCCGGCGGTAAATGCTCTAGGAGAGCATGACACGCTTCAAGAGACGGTGACAGTAAACACTATTGATGGTACGTCAAAAGTAATTCAGATAACCATTAACGGCACCAACGACGCCCCGACTCTCGGCGTTAGCCAAACCTCATCGACTACGGGCACATTGACAGAAACAGATGTCGACGTGAGCGATACTCATACCTTCTCTGTAGTCCATGCAACGGGGCAATTCGGTTCTCTATCGGTCGACCCAGATTCGGGCGCGTATGTATACACAACCAATGGTTCGGTTGCTGGAATGAGTTATAACGCAGCGACACACACATACCACGGCAGCGACGTGTTTGAAGTGAAAGTGGCTGACAATCACGGTGGTGAATCGTCGAAGTTCATCACTTTTGATGCCAACGGTCATGTTTCAGTTATTCCTGGACAATCACCGACGATCTCAACCTCGGTGCCTTCCAATCCACTGGTCACAAGCACGCAACCAAGTTTACCTACTGGGACAAACACTCCGCCAAATAATGCAGTTACCGTCGACTTAGCAGCGTCTAGTGATACTGGTATTTCCGATACCGATAACCTCACGAAAGACAGCACACCGACAATCACCGGGCACACGGATATTCCTTACTCACAAGTCACCATCTATGATGGTTCCACACCTATTGGACATGCAGTCTCTGATGGATCGGGGCAATATAGTGTGGCGGTGAGCAGCTTATCGAATGGCGATCACAATCTTTCTGCTAAAGCATTAGCACCTTCTTCAGTTTTACCAGCAACATCTTCCATTCTTTCATTGCATGTTGATACTGCAATCGCGCCGCTACAAGTCTCGTTAACCCATGACACAGGAAGCAGCCGATCAGATTTGGTCACTCACGATGGCTCCTTAACTATCACAGGACAAGAGGCAGGCGCAACCGTTGAATACTCGACCGACAACGGACACACATGGACATCGAGTTTCACCCCGCAACAAGGCTCAAATACGGTTAGCGTGAGACAAACCGACGTTGCAGGAAATGTATCCGCGAGCAGTTCGTTAACCTTCACTCTAGATAATACCGCCACAGCACCAAGCGTTTCCCTTACCTCAGATTCAGGGCGTTCCTCTTCAGATAATATGACTAACGTTGGAGATCTGAGCATTGGCGGCATCGAGCAAGGCGCAACAGTAGAATATTCCACCGACAATGGTGTGCATTGGCGTACTCAGTTCACTCCAAATGAGGGTGTTAATAACGTTCAAGTGAGACAGACTGATGTGGCGGGTAACGTATCTCCTTCTACATCGCTCACCTACACCTTAGACACTCAAACCGACATACGTGTCAATTCCGCTCAGGTAGACCAACATGGTCAAGGCATGATGGTGCAAGTGTACTTACCTAAGGATTCAGAAGTCACGCTTCTCGAAATTACCAGTGACGGCGGTGGCGCGCCTCTGCTTGTCGACCTGAAAACGGTGCAGAGACAAGGGACGGGGACAAGTGTTAGTCACCCTGACCATCAATATCAAGAGTTTGTTGGCATAGACTTATCTTCGTTACCGGATGGTCATTTGACAATTCGAGTCGCAGGCACAGATGCTGCAGGCAATACCGTCACTGCTCAATCATCAGCAAGTTCGAATTATGTATTAGACACAGCCGCTAGCGTTAGCGATGATAGCAACACAGCCGTTGAAGACTCAACGACGCCAGTCTCAGGCAACCTACTAAGCAACGATGCTGATGCGACTACTGTTACCACAACAGGTGACATTCAGGGTACTTATGGGACATTCCATTTAAGTTCAGACGGTCGTTACACTTACACCTTAAACAACCAACTGAGCGTAATTCAGCAGCTCGATTCTACCTCATCACCTCTCGTCGATAGTATCGCCTACACTGCGCGCGACAACCATGGCAACCAAGCGACAGCGCATCTTGCGATATCCATCCAAGGCACCGACGATAACCATGCTCCCGTCGTCACTGCCCATTCCGTTTCAACGGATGAGGATACAACTCATACTTTTTCTACCGCCGAATTTGGCTATACCGATCAAGATGGCGATGCCCTGCACTTCATCACCGTTGGCCAATTGCCTGCAAATGGTTTATTGCTTCTCAATGGCAAAGCGGTAACCACCAACCAGCAAATCAGTAAAGCTGACTTAGACGCCGGTCATTTGACCTTCACTCCAATCCACAACGAAAACGGTGCCAACTATGCGCACTTTACGTTTACTGCCAATGATGGCCAACAAGATTCAGCAAGTGCGACAATGACATTGAACGTCAATGCAGTGAATGACGCCGCTACATTTACAGGTGATGCAGGTAGTATTACTGAAGACACAAGCCTTCACCACAATGTGCATGTTACAGGAGCATCACCTATAACAAATGCCCTTGAATGTACTGGCCACCTAGTTGTATCTGATGTCGATGGTCAAGGGGAAGCGGCATTGGACCTCAATGGTCAACAATATCTAAATCATAATGGAAGCTATGGACATTTTACTGTTTCAAGCCATGGCACATGGGCTTATGTTGCAGACAATGACAATCAACAGGTCCAAGATCTCGATAACGGGCAGACACTCACAGACAGCGTTGAAGTAACCTCTAAGGATGGCACCAAACACT
The DNA here is from genome assembly GCF_001188205.1 of Vibrio sp. VPAP30. Taxonomy (NCBI): domain Bacteria; kingdom Pseudomonadati; phylum Pseudomonadota; class Gammaproteobacteria; order Vibrionales; family Vibrionaceae; genus Vibrio; species Vibrio sp. VPAP30. Next base: position 67,866 of record NZ_LBLS01000024.1, on the reverse strand, counting down.
CTATTACAGTGACGATTAACGGTACGACCGATAAACCTGTATTACATAGCCTGAGCGATTCAGGCGTCCAACATAGTGGCCCTATTGAAGGCAATCTCCTATCTGGTATCGGCACTCATGAAGGCGCAAGTGGGGCAGCGACAGACACCGACTCCAATGCACACTTAGTGTTGCAAGATATCCAAGTCAAAGACCCTGTTTCAGGCTATGTAACGGTAACGCCTGGGCATCCACACACGATGGTGGGTATCGGGACATTGGCCATTGAAGCAAATGGTCACTATACCTTTACACCAGAGGCAGGGTTTACAGGGACGGTACCAAGCATGGTCTACCGTGTTGGAGATGATGGCGGCAACCCTAGAGGCGACTCTGCTCAAAACCGACTCACTATTGACGTGACACCACCAGCGCAACATGCCCCTACTGTGATTCCTCAATCCGTAAGCAGTGATGAAGATCAGGCTCATACCTTTACTACCGCAGAATTTGGCTATAGTGACGCAGACCAGGATGCTTTAGTTCATATCACTATCACCCAGTTACCCGCTCATGGCCTATTAATGTTGAATGGCGCAGTGGTGACCACTAATCAGCAAATATCGAAAGCAGATTTGGACGCTGGACATCTTACTTTCACGCCGGTTCATGATCAGAGTGGCATGAACTACGCCAACATTGAATTTACAGCAAATGACGGCCACCAAGATTCCGCAAGCGCGACAATGATTCTAAACGTCAATGCAGTGAATGACGATCCAACAGTGGGTTCCAACTTCAAGAGCTCTCCCGAAGATACGCCTTTGCGCTTCACTAAAGCCGATTTCAAATACGCCGATGTCGATGGTGATGCAATGAGTCATATCACCATCACTAATGTGGCACACGGAACCCTGAGTTTACATGGGCACAGCGTGAGTGTTGGCGATGACATTCCCGCTGCGGACATTTCTTCATTGGTCTTCACTCCAACACCAAACTACTCTAGCGCAGGTCTAAATGGATTAGGAGCCGTTCAGTTTACCGCCAACGATGGGCATGTAGACTCAAAAGAAGGCTCCATATTCATTAATGTCGCCCCTGTAAATGATCCTGCCACATTTAACGGTGATTCCACTGGTCAAGCTCTAGAAGATACGCATACCCAAATCACAGGCACATTAAATGTGACCGATCCTGATGGCACTCAAGGGTTTATTGAAGTCACCGGCGGAGCTGGGATTGTGGGAAGTAAAGGATACGGTCATGCCCACATCGACAGCAATGGGCACTGGACTTACAATCTCTACAACCACCACGCGCTTGTTCAGCAGTTAAAACAAGGACAAACTGAAACCGAGACGATCACTGTACAAGCCAAAGATGGTACAACTCACGATATTACTATCACAATTACCGGCACTAACGATGCTCCCACAGTATCAGAGCATTCCCCAGGTAGTAGCCACTCAGTAAGTGAAGACACTAACCCGAACGCTAGCGGACAGCTTGATATCAATGACGTTGATGGTGATGCTGTTAGTGTGACTGTAGACCCAAGCCATAATGCTCAATTTGGCCAGGTTCAATTGGATCCCCACACCAACACTTGGACCTATCACCTCAACAATAGCAACCCGAAAGTCGATGCTCTTAATGATGGAGAGACACTTCAAGACACCTTCACCTTGCTGGTTGATGATGGTCATGGTGGGCAGACAAGCCAACAAATCACCATGACGATAAATGGTCATACTGACCCTGTGCCTTATACACCACCAACCATTAGTGTCACTGTCGATACCAGAAATGCTCACCATGTGACGGCTGGTATTACCGCAAGCACCGTACAAGCTTATGCGCACTCTATTGGACAACATGCAACTATGGCTAGCGGTCATCATGAAATAAAGGGTCATGGACATAGCGATATCATCATCGTCCAAGGTCGACTCAACGAAGAGGCGGAGCTGGAAGGCGGTAATGATATTCTTTATATCGGTGGAAGACTGACAGACAAAGAAATCGAGGGGGGGCATGGCAGCGACACCCTCATTTTAGGTGCCTACACCCGCAACAACGCGCCACGCTTACATGATCATGGAGAGAAGATAAGTGATGGACATGAAGAGATGGAATTGGAAGATATCGAAAACATCATTCTTGGAGATGGTACAGTACTGAAAGGTCACTTGCCACCGAACTTCCCTCTCGCCACCCACGATCACTATGAAGTGCCCGTAAATATCCAAGCCCATTTGTCTTCCAGTGATGAATCGGTTTCAAGTATTCGACTCACCCACCTACAACAAGGGCTAACCCTGCAAAGCAATGGGCATAACATCAACGTTAATGGGGATGGTAGTTACACTGTGCCAGCTAATGGGCATTTGGTTGTCATATCCGCACACCCCATCAGCAGCGGGCATCACTATTTCGAAACAGAGGTAACAACCCATAACTCAGTAACAGGTGTCACTGCCGTAACAACAGAGAATTTGCAGGGGCATATTCAGAGCCATGTCAACCCGCCTCCACCACCACCGCCGCCTGTGCTGCACGATGAGCCAGATTTCTCACCGTTGGGCAACGTACAAGATTTGACGGTCACATTAGACGACTCGTTAGGTAAGGACGTCTCTTTAGATACTCATACACCAGTGGGCGGTGAGCATCCTACCGGTGCTGCTGCCTACCTAGACGCACTGGGCATTACGCCTGCCCATACCAACACGGATTCCAATCAACAGGCTCCAGCTGACCTCGACATTGTGCTGGCACACGTCGATGATGCCGTTAACTCAGTGACGAGTCTCGAAGAAACGGATATCGATATGTCGGATGCGCATACTCACCACGTTCAACAGCAGGCGCATGACGATAAACACCTCCACAACGACATAGACGGATTGCCAGACCTCGACTCAAATAACTAGCCATTGATAGAAAAAAGGGAGCACGCAATGTGCTCCCTTTCTAGCGCTTGATACCCGTACTCATTTGAACAAAGCAACGTCTGTCATTCTTTGAGTTACCTTTCACCAAACGCGACGCTGATATTGGTATAGATCGGTTTCCATAGGTATTGGAACACCGACTTTTCGCCCGTTGTGATGTCGACCTCGCCCGTCATACCAGGCAAGATAGAGAAGCTCTCCGGATTATTCCTAAAGTATGGCGTTTCTACTGACACGACCACTTCATAGTAGATCTCGCCTCGTTCACTTTGACTTGTGGTCGGTGAAATACTTTCTACTTCCCCTTTCAAGGCCCCGAAGCGACTGTAATCAAACGCGTCAATCTTGATTCGAGTTGGCTGTCCCACATTCACAAAACCAATGTCTCTCGGCGAAAGTCGCGCTTTAAAATCCGCTTTACCGCCGACAGGGACAATCTCAACCACGGTCCCACCCGGCTGAATCACGCCCCCATTTTGGGTGCTCGGCAGACTTTGCACCAAGCCTTGTAAGGGAGAGACTAACGTCGTGTTGGTCAATTTCGCTTGGCTTGAACGCACTCTTGCGTTGAGCGCGGATAAGTCAGAGACCGCTTTAGAACGGTCATCGCTCACTGTCGCTTTGGCTTCAGCAAGCAGTTGCTCTATTTTTTGCTCATTGCTGTCTGCTTGCTTAATGAGAACCGATTTCTTGCCACGGGCTTCTTCTATTTTCTGTTCAATACTGGCCAGCTTTTGGCGCATTTCAAGCACGCGTAAACGTGAGATGTTGCCTGCTTTATAGCCTTTCTCTAGGATAGTCAATTCTTGCTTAGTGGCATTCAGCTCTTTCTCATAGCTAGGCAAAGACTTATCGACGCTGCGAAGCTGCTCAGCGAGCTGCTCGCTGTCCTTTTCAAGCACGATGCGTTTTTGAAAGTACAGCCCTTTCTGAGCACTTAGCTGCGCCTTTTGCTGGCTCACGATCTGGGGATAATCGACCTCAAACTCCCCAAAATTCGGTTCTCGGTCATCAAGTAACGCATTCATACGCTCGATGCTAGCGAGCAGCGTCACTTGTTGAGATTTCAATTCTTCTAGCGCGGTACGCTGAAAAGTCGCGTCAAACTCAACCAGCGGTTGACCTTTCTCGACCAATTGACCTTCTTTAACGAGAATTTGCTTTAACTTACCTCCAATGGCACTTTGTAAGACTTGTTTTTCGCCTTCAGGGATCACGGCGCCCTTTGCTTTAGCGATTTCGTCCACTTGAGTGAGCACAGACCAAGTGGCAAAAGCCACCACACACAAAGCCACCGACCACGTCGCCAGCGCCAATGTACGGGCCGTATTTTGTGATTCAACAAGCTCACCGTAGCGCTCGCCTGTATCGATAGGGTGTTTAGCCATTCGCGACTCCTTGCTTTGACGGGGGTTGGGCCTGCTGGGCGGCATGCGGTTGAACTGACGGTTCTTGTGTTGACGGCCGTTTCTCTTGAGCCAGTGGCGGTTCGTGACGCTCTTGAGGGTCGACAGGCGGCTGTGTGTCTAGTGGACCGGCATAAACGACACTCCCTTCATTCAAAACCACGACCTTATCGGCCAGCTTAATGAGCTCAGGATCGTGGGAAGTGAAGATCACGGTGGCGTTTCCTTTTTTCGATTGCACGAACTCACTAAATATCCGTTTGGCATTGGGATGAGCATCGGGCACTGGGTTATCCATGAGGAACATTGGGTAGTCATAGACCAACGCTTTCGCGTCAATCAGGATCTGCGCGACAGTGCCTGACAGCAAGTCAAACAGGCTGTCCGGTTGAATACGACTGATCGACGTATCCAGCCCATCTGGTAAGGTCTCGAGCCAGCGCTCCCCACCCACCATTTCAATGGCAGCAATCATTTTCTGTTCTTCGACTTGATGCCCATCGGTTAACCACTCTCGAATACTCAGCGTGAGCAAATCAGGGTACGCTGCGCGGATGAAGCACCAGTGACGATAGAGCTGTGGGTCATATTGGGCGAGGTTAACGCCTTCCAGCTCAACCATGCCATTTTGAATCGGTTGCAAACCTGACAACACTTCGATCAAGGTGGATTTACCACTCCCAGAGGGACCCGTGATGGCCACAATTTCACCGGCTTCGATGTCAAGACTGACCCCATTTAACGCCGGGCGACTTTGCTTGGGATACCGCAGTGTCACTTGCTCTAACTGCAAGCTCGGGGCGAGCGTAGGCAATGGATGATGTTGGTAGCTGAATTCTCGCTCAGACGGTTGAGACAGAATGCGATTGACCTGCAATTTAGACTGATTGAAGCTATTAAAGCGCATTGCACTGTTCGCCAAGATCTGAGCGGGTCCGGTCACTTTCGATATCAACATCATGGAAGCAATCAACCCCCCCGGGGTCATGACGTTTTCAAATATCAGCCCGATCCCAAGCCCCATCACCGCGAGTGTCGAGCCCACACTAATAAAATAGTACATCGAGGTATAGCGACTCTGAACAACCGATTGATGAAACGCCACGGTAGAGGCGAGAAGACTGGCCTTGTTGAAGCGTTGGATCCAATGTGCTGAAAACCCAGCGCTACGAATAAAAGCCAGCTTGGATGACAACTCATTGGTCATATTTTGACGATTGGTGCCCGCCACCGTCGATTGCATTGAGCGCTTGCTGCTCGAGCGTATCGAACGTTTTGCTAACACGTAGTAAAGGCTCAAAGCCACGATAGGCACCAGTACTAGCCAACCGCCCAGCACGCCTATAGCAACAACAAAGATCACAACGAACGGTAAATCAAACAGCGCATTTCCTAATGGCCCAGATAGCACCCCAGAAATACGTTCAGACAACATGACTTGATTTTGTTGACTTGACGACGCGGTTTGCTGGTTTTGCGCATAGCTGCTTCTAAGCAGGCGCTGAACGAGAGATTGCGCGATCTCACGACTGACACGATTCGACACCGAAGCAAACACTCGGCTGCGCAGTGTTCTGAGCCAACCCATCATCACAAACAACAAGGCCGCCCCAATGGCAATACCTTGTAGTTCATGTCCAGCATCGCCACCAATGACATGGTCATAGATCGACATCGTGATAAAGGGAATGGCCAGAGCAAACAAGTTGGTGATAAGACTGACTAACAGTAACTTAGGGATGATTGGGCGAAACGCATGTAACCTTTCGCCGACCCAATCGAGAGACGCTTTCTCCAAGGGTGGGCCATCGATGACAATACAAAATTGAGGCGTATCGGTTATCTCTTCTTTGGTGTCATAAGCGATAAACTGCTTGGCATGTACATGACCAGAAACCAACGTCTGCTCCCCAAGAACCAGTATCACCAGTTTAGGGTCACCTACCGCATCTAAGTCAGCCACTAAACGATACGGCAATGCAAGCCTATCGAACAGGGCGAACATATCGTCGATGGACTCGACGCCATTTTCATCGATCCATTGATGCGCAAACAACTGGATGTTCGCGTTCACTTCCAGTTGCTTCAACACAGAGAGGCTTTCGGCTTCGAGCGCATTCATTGCCTCTTGGCGATCTTGCGAGTCAAGCGATTGATGACTTTTTAAACGATTCATGCGACAGCCCCCTGATTGCGTTCCGTTTGCACGGCAATGGTTCGGCTGGCCAATTCACGAAGCCGAGAATGAGCGCTCACCATCAGTATCGCGCGTCCCGCCAACATCTCATCCCCCAGCACTTCAACCAGATGACTTAAAGCGTTAAGATCAAGCGAAGCGTCCGGCCTGTCTAACAGAACAACCGGCTTGTCACTGGCGAATTGAGCGGCAATATTGAGCATTTTCACATTGCCCATACTCAACAAAGCAGCACTCGTCTGACCAACGTGTGTTTCCAATCCATCAGGTAAACGCGTAATTTCTTTGCTTAACCCTAGGCGACGAGCGTAGTCATTAGCGCGTTGGGTTTTGCTGGGATCAAAACCACACAAGTTGTCGAGAATCGTCCCCGACACCAATTGTCCTTTAACACCACAGTAAGCGATCATGTTGGCCACTGTGGCGAGTGACACTTCGTTGCCATTAACCAAGCACTCACCGGCCTTCAGTTCATCCACACCCGCTATCGACGACAATACATGACTGTTAGTGTGGCGATCTTCACAGTCTAACAAGACCAATTCCCCTTTTTTCAGCCTCACATCCACCAGGGCGAGTTCACCATATCGCTCAATGGTCGCGTATTGAATTTCGAGCACGTCAAAATCAACCTGCAGATCAGGTTCGGTCACTGCGGGGGACACTCGGTGGGAAACCGTTAAGTCACTCAACTTTTCTATTGCCTGATTCGCACTGTGTATTGAATTAAGCTTGATTCGGATCCCAATCAAAGCGCTCAAAGGCGCCACCGCTCTGCCTGATAAAATCGAACATGCCGCCAGTCCACCCGTGGTGAGCTGACCATCCAGCACCCACAGGCTGCCAGTGATCACGAGTAAAACCGACGTCGCCAAGGCCGCGAGCTGGAGACATTCTTGAATAAAGGCATTTTGTTGTTCTTCTTTTGCCTTAGATAAAGAGCGGACGTTGTTTAAGGACTTAAACTGATTAAAAATTCGAGACTCAACAGCCTGACGTTTGATCCCCTGTAGAGTTTGGCTCATTAGGATCAGGAAGGCTTTTCGCTCCTGCTCATCTTGCGCAGCTTTTTCACTTAAGCTTTTAACACGGAGAGAAGAAAGCCACACAATAGCGAGTGTCATCAACCAAACCGTCAGCGGTATCACCACGAGTTCACCGCCAATGTAGGCCACCAACCCCAGAAAGATCATTGCAAACGGCAAATCGATAAAGCCGGCGATGACCCCACCAGAATACCAGTCTTTGACTTTAGAGACGGCACCCAACCCTTCTTCCACTCCCCCGATACCGAGATCACGAAGGTGACTTGATGACGCGGAAGTCACCCTTTCGACCAAGGTTTGATAAGTCACGTTCTCGGTATTGCTGGCCGCGGCTGACAAAATCCATGTACGAGCAAATCGGATGAACGCTTCCATGGCAACCGCCACCGTCGCCCCCGCTAACAGCAGTGTGGCAGTACCGTAACTTTGATTCGGTAAAATCCGATCGTAAATCTGTAAAACCGTTAATGGCACGGCAAGAGAAAGAAGATTGACGAGCAAAGAAGGCAGTAGGACTTTCCCTACTGCCCCTGTGTTTTTCATAGAACTTGAGAGCATACACCATCCTTATCGATGCTTATGCAATAAGATTGGTACACACTATAAGGTTATGCAAGGTAAGAGGCTGATTTAATTTAATTTTAAGACTATATTGAGATTCAATTACTCATTCCACCTTACCATCGTATCGCGCTCTGTGACCATCATGGCTTGGAAGACTCTACACAGGGCGCCAAACCGCCTCCTGGCTCTCAACCACCATTACACAGTTGGATTGGTTTTCGCCTTGGCCACGTGGGCTTTAATGTAATCAGAAATAGTCGTCACATCGACCCCATCATCGCGGTTGGTACCTTCAAGATGGGAATGACTGAAAGCCGTCGTCGTACCGGATGAATACAGTTCATCGAGCAACTTGACCATTTCTGGCTCTTCGTGTTTTCTTATCCACGCTTCACCATTATTGCGAGGCCTTTGCGTGTAAGGATCGCTCCCGCTATTTGCTCCTAAATAAGCATTGGTGCACTGAGCAAAGTACTCCTTTTCATCAAACGCCGCGTAGCAATCCTGAAGTTCATAGTGGCTGGTGTACATCAGATGACTCCCATCGGGGTTGGTCGCGTACGCGTGACGATTGGTTACCCACACCCAGTATTGTTTGGGGGTAGGTAAGCGGGTGAGGTTTCTTCTTGGGCCATCAACCCATTCTTGGCTAAATAAGGCATCCAACGTGTGTTGCGCGGGCACAAACAGGGGATCATCGATGAAAATACGGGTATTCGCCGAATCGATTCGGACTTTCTTCTTATTGTTAAAGCTACGCGTGATCGCTTGTTTTTGAGCCAACGAAGTCGCATCACTCAAGTGAAGACTGTGCGCAAACTCATGCGAACTCGTTGAATATTGGCTCGCGTAACACCCACCGCCGATGGTTTTTAGTTTTGCATCCACATCGGTACCCAGTAGGTTTTCTTCGGTGATCGCGACATACATCTTCGCGCCGATCTGCAGTCCCCCAACCCCTCGTGTCGAATCCCAGCCTCGGCTCACACTGCTGCTTTGCTGGGCAATTCCAACCCCTTTGAGGGAAGCAAATTCGGGTAAGTCGGTCATCGGCCTATCCGCGGGTACCACGACGACTTCGATCCCGGTCGATTCGAACCGTTTTGCCAGTTCACTATTTTTGCCTAACATCGCCGTTAAGATCCGGATGGCTTCAATATAGCAGGCTTTCTTTTTGCTCGGATCCAACACACTGTCTACCTTCAAGCACGACTTAGCGCTTAAAAAGCCTAACTGTTCAGTATTGAAAGCATTTTTATCGTGGCCTAACTTAATGGCTTGTTCGATGGTCTTATCGAGCATCTCTTGATGAAAAGCAGCCCTCGCTTTCAGTGTTCGGGGATCTTGACCACCAGGGGCAACGTTCAGTTGCGTGGTACTGCTTTCATACAAGTCGGTGATGGCTTTCCTTTGATTCAGCGCTGACTGGGGGATTTTGTACAGCTCAGCCCTTTTTTTGCTGATTTGCTCACGCAGTGCCTCAATGCCTTGACGGCGCGCTGACAGCTTTTTACCTTTTTCTGGCTTTGATGCCGTCAAAGGATGCGCATCGAGCCAGGCTTGGCAAGCTTTGTCGATGGCATAGAGATGGGGCAACAAAGCTTCATCGTCACTACTGACATGCGCTTTTTCGAGTAACTTATCAATCTCTGTTAACAACCCTTTACGACGACCAAAAATGGATTTTGATCTCGAATTCGCCTTAAACGTACCACTCGTCCATATTCCGTTTATCATCAATTTACCTTAACCGAAATAATCATCTCAGCGAATGGAGGAACCATTCACTCCCTAATCTGAACCTAGGTCTCTAAAAAACACAAAGGGGAAACCTGACTATGCATGCGGCTCTCCAGCGGTCTGCGGATCGATGACGCCTGATGGACACCCAACCCTTTTTGGGCCTTCCCCAGCCTCCTATACCCTGAGTACAACTTGCCCCACGAAAGCGAACGCGTACTGCCCCAGCGTTGCATAACACGTCTGTACAGAGAGGTGTTCATTGGCAACGAACCGAGGCGTACGATCAATCCCCATCGCTGATCGCGCTTCGACCGAATCGTCACACAACTGGGGTTGTGCTGTTTAGTCTGCTCGACCCTGCGACCACGCCTTCAAGCGCAGTAAGACGGGCAGTGTCATCAGGGTTGTCAGCGCAATATCCAGCCACGAATGGTAGCCCTGATATAGCATCAGTCCTCCATACATCAACAGAGAAAGCAGGATCCCTCTCTTGACCCAGTCATGACTCAATACGAGTGTCGTCACAAACACCAAAGCCAAAGCCGTATGCGTACTGTAATCCAGACCGACAGCGGCATAGGCCCCGGTGTACTTATCAGCAAACATCAGAGCGTAAATATACCCAACGCCCAGTAACGTGCTGACCGCATCCCACTGCGCGGCTTTGAGCCGCCCACAGACCGCTTGTGTGAAGACCCAAGCTAAGGTCAACACACCCAGAAGGGGGACATACGCATCGGCGATCGCATCCCACTGTTCATAACTTAAATTGATAACGCCTCCTTTCCGTAGGCCGGTTTGTCGACGATCCTACGCACATACACGCTGAGATGGGTTCAACGGTCAACGTGGGTGGCGTGCCAGCCACATCGAGAGTGATTGGTTGACTAATTCCGGAGAAGATAACATAAACCAGTGCCCACCAGGCATCGCTTCGGCCTCACCTTTTTGCTTCTCGGTCACCTCATTTATCCAGGATTGAGAGTGAAACCAGACCTGTTTGTCTTGGCCATAGAGGAACAAAAACGCGGTCGCATAGTCATCGACGGACACCGGCTCGGGCTTCGTATTGAGTAAAATCGAACGCCATAACTGCCAATAAGGGTAAGTCATACGAGCATCAAAGCGAAAATCTGCTGAAGGTTTATTCGGATCAACATTAGCCAAACCTAAAATCTCATTGGCGGTGTAAGCTACCAGCTTCTCACCGAGAGGTTCGGGCAGAAGCCAAGCCAACGCCAAAGCTGCGGTATACTTCATATTGATCTCTGGATAGGCTTCGTTGCCAAAACTTCCGACGTCCAACAAGACCAGTCGGTCAACAAGGGGGTTAGACGCAAGGTATTGGGACGCGTACACCGCCCCCCAGTCGTGCGCGATCACCGTCACCTTATCTTTATTGAGGCTCTCAATATAGGCATCGATAATCCGACGCATTTGGACCAGAGTATACTGGGGTCTTGCCCCCGGGTCCTGAAGCTCAAAGCCAGGCAAAGTGATCCGGGCAACCGTGTGATCACGTTTAAAAAACGCCACTTGTTTGTCCCACATTTCTAAGCTGTCAGGATAGCCATGGATAAAGACCAACGTGTCGTCACCATCCCCCTCCACTTGAGCTTGTAAGCCGTTGACGATGACTGGCAATCTCGTTTCAAATTCGGCCTCAGACATCGGCCCGCTCGCCATACCTTGAACCAATAGGACGATCACAGGTGACAAGATAAGCAACGCGATCAGCATGATGATTTTTATGGTCTTACGCATGGATATCCTCTGTTTACTGTCAGGGGCGCACTGCCCTAACCCTGTCTCTTCTGACCACAAGCACGCAATGCAAAGGCCTAGCCTACCCCAGCTGTGCCGAGTCAACAAACCTGAGCACTCTTTGCCGGGTAAAAATGTCCTAAAAGCCCAGTAAATATCTCCCACACGCCTACTAACAATTTAGTCAATAAAAAGACTATGATGACTCAGCCTGCATACTGCGGCCCAAAAAAGGATCCCTTATGAAATCGGCCATGATCGGATTGGTCCTGCTCGCTAGCTTGGTGACCAAGTCACTTCACGCCACGCCTCTACTCTCGAACAACCTTGGTTCGGCATCGACGTGTGCGCTGCCGGTCCACTTAAAGAGTGCGCACGTTCAAGCGACAAAGCTCACGCAATGCCAGCCGCGCCCAGTGACGTTGCAAGCGCTGCAGCGATGGCTGAAATTCGGTCAGGCGGCGCGAACCGTGATGGACCTGCTCCATCACGTCTTGATATGGCATGTCTTGACAGGGCCAACACACACCGACCATGAGCGATGTTTGGCGGGACTGCAATGGGTGGACAACCTAACGAATGCTTGGTCCACCGCAAGCTGGAAAAGCGTACTGACAAGCGGAACTGAGCGCGCATCTCACGATGAGACCATCGCTTGCCATCCCCTCCCATTCGCACCGACCCAACGACGCGATGACCCGTTTAGGGAACATCTCACCCCTCTTCGCGGTTAATCAGATTGGCCTGACCAAAGGAGGCGCCTCTTACTCATAGGTCAACTCCGAGACAACGGCGTGGTGATCCGACAGATCCACACGAGACCCCGTTGAGGTCATCGGCACGACCCAGGAGAGCTGAGAGACCGGGTTTAACGCCCCTTTAAACGGTACGATAAAATCATACTGCTTCTGGACTGAACGTCCCTCTTCATCAAACACATAATAATTGCTGTGGCCATCGGCACTGTACCGAAGCGCACTTAAAAAAGTCGTGAAGCCAAAATCTGCATTCAGCGTCGCCGCCGTACGGCTGATCTCGTGGCTTTCGATATTAAAATCCCCAGCAAACAGGATCGGTGCATCCGATGGGAGTGAATCCGCCATGCGGCGCATTGCTTGAAACTGCTGATGGCGCGCATTCTCGTTGGCTTGACCTGGCGCAGACTGAGTGTGGCTGCCGATGATGTAGTAGTCCTGCTGCTGATCCCCAACCGTTTTGGTAAACTTCACTTTCAGGTAGCCCTTATCCATGGTGCATTCACTGGCATCACACTCTCCGGCATCGGCACCAAACTCATAATGCACTTCATCGCTCGCAGGATATCGTTCAATAGGGTCCGACTTGCGCGCCTCTCGCTTGGTGCCAACCGACAAGCTGTTTGGGTAACGACTCATCACAATCACTCCGCCGGTTTCCGACAACCCAAGCGGACCGTCGACCAACGGCGTTCCATTCAACAAGTGGGTTCGGTCTCGAAAAGGTTTGTCCGGACCACAACATAAGAATTCTTCCACGGCTAGCTGCTCTGCATCAGGGGTACAACTCGCCTGAGACGCCAACTCCGACAGCACCACCACATCGACATTTTGAAACAGACGGGCTTTGTTATCGCTGATGGCCTGTGCTCGCTGACAGTAATCTTGCTTACCAGCGATGCCAGGACCAATCAGCAGAAAGGTGTTCCAGGTCATAAGATTAATCTTTTTGGGATCCTCGCGGTGGTCGGCCAAACGGAGTCCACCCGGCCCAGACGAGGCATCGAGAACCGAGAACATCGCGTCCCATTTGGATCGCGAGGCATCGTATTCGTCGTCCACCCCCATGACATAGGGCGTGCCATTAAAATAAAGGGTTGCCGTATCGTGACCATCGACCCAAGGGCTAGGTGCTGACACGCCGTATTCAAAATCATTGACGACCCCTGCTCGGATGTCGGCGCTGATATAGACGCCATACTGCCGCGCCCCGTCAATGTCTATCTCACCACGAAACTTTACGGTATCGTAATTGAAGACCCCCCATCCATCATCATCAATGCCCGCAACGATCTTCAACTCGCCGGGTTTAAGCGTGAGTACGCCCTGTGCCCAATCATGACTGAGCCAGTAATCATCATTGATATCGGCGCTATTGGCATACGGTTTCCAACTCAACAACTTGATGGTCTGTTGCGTGTCGTTTTTCAACCACACGCAAAAAGGTTTGTCTTCCCAGTCTTCGCTGAGGTAATCCGGACAGTCACTGCCCGCGGCCATCGACGGCATGGCCGTCACCATCAGCCACAACAGGACAATCCCGTTTAAAATCGTTCTGGTTAATTGCATTGTTTCCCCCTCGGTTAAGATATAAAAAACAGTACAACGCATTAATTACATGCCTATGGAAAATTAATGACACGAGTATTCACCATACTAAAAATTACCGTTATTGATATATTATTGAACTCAGAAAATGTGTATTTCCACTGAATTTAGTCACAAGATCACAGATCAACAAATTATCATTGCGCAGTTTATCAACAACATAAATAAAGAAAAGTACAAATAATAATAAAGAAATCTACACAATCTGACGTACGCCAATCTCTCGTGATTTAAAGTGGGGTCAAACGAATATTAACGCCGTCCTAAACACCCCGCACACATGACCCAAAACCCAACAAACATCGAGAGTCATATAATTCAACCCCCTTCCTTTGATAGCAATAAAATATTCGACCAACGGAAACCGCCGTGCCCTATATCATGATCCATCCTGCGAGCAGAATCAGGGGTGTTTCTGGAAGATCGCTCACTCTCCCTTTAAAACTCGTCCTAAAAACCATCAAGACTGGTATTAAGGACTTATTTGTTGGTCATTAAGGATATGGGCTTTTTTTTATGAGATCTGTTCTACATTAAATATCTTTTAGAATTAATTTAACAATGCCAAGCAGGTATGTTTCATTATTATTAAAACGACAACCCCAGATCAAACACGACTGTAACAATTTATACCCTCTTGGTTATAAGCTCACTATTTAATATTCAACAACACAGTAAGGCAGGTATTAATTTTTTAATTATAAATAATCTAATTATATTTAATCTTATCAATTTCACCACGACACTTGATATACATTCAAGTCTCTCACTAACAACAAATCTATTGATATTTATTGTCACATGAACATTCTTTGAAATTATCACCCGTGCTTCATCATGAGTTGGCTAGGTTTTAATGTCGAGAATGAGTCTGTAATAGTCAAACGGATACGCTAAAGGAAAACAATGAAAAAACAGTTGATTGCCGTCCTCGTTTCATCGCTCATGGGTGGAGAAGCCCTAAGCGTGGCGCATGCCTCACCCGCCCCGGTTGTGACCCTCAGCACGGCAGAGGCGATCGCCCAACTCACTTATTCACCACGCGAATTTTTAAACCAGTACACCGTGGATGTGATTGAGTTAATCAAAAATGGCGGCCTACCGACCCAAGGGCAAGTCCGGCTAGAAACCGCCCCACAAGGATTCAAACTTCGGTATGCGGATGCCCCTGCTGCGGATACAACGTCAGCGTACTTCCTCGGTTTTAATGGCCGAACGAACCCTATCCCTGCTTATGTCGATGTCCCTAAACACGTGGCCGAAGGCACTTTGTTGCTGACCGGTTCGCTGACCGGCTGTTCTGTGATTGTCACGGATCTTAACGACACCCATTATCGCGTCTTCCATGATGGTCGGGTCGGCAGCTCCGTTTTGTATGACAATGTGGTCATGGCCGTTGACTACGCTGACTATCAAGGACAAGGCGTATCTGATGAAGTTGCCGGTGCCTACATGATATTCAAAGACGGCCAATGGCAATTGATGCTCCAACGTCAAGAGCAAATACCCCACCCTGACAATCCCTTGTTGACCACCTGGGTCAAGCGTAAAGGTGCGACAGGAGACGTGTGGATTCAGCGCCCTAACGCCATCGATGACCAAGCCAGAGTGGAGGCTTTTCGCCAGGAAAGAACCCTGGCTCAGGGACGTTTACTTACAGACGCAAAGGCCTTAGGACTGTCTGTTGGACCCTTACCTCAAGATCAGGATTACCAAACCGGCAGTTCCTTAAAGGTCGATGAAAACCCGGCCTTAGCCCAATGGCAAGATCTCAGAAATGCGCTGAAACAAAAAACCGATGAAGAGCTTGCCCCTTTGCTTGAGCGTAAGTCCGTACTGTTCGCCAAGCTAAGCAAAGCGACCGGTGAACGAAAGCAACATCTACAAGCCCAAATCGATGCCATTAATGCGACCAAAGCGTTTTATCAACAGAGCTATCTCGATGGCATTGATAAAAGCATAGACATGGATCGTTTGTGGCTATGGTTAGAGAAAAAAGACCGTGAAGGCGTCTCGTCCGTGATTGCGATCGATGCCCATCTCAAGGCCAGTCCGAATCAACGTTTGGTGGATCAATATAATACGCAAAAGCAAGCCTTAGAAAGCCTAAAAGGGCAACGAGGGGACGATTACCTGTTCGGTAAATCGAACAGCCAAGATATTGAAGTGCCAGGCTATCATCAGGGCATGAAAGCCCTCGATATGATTCGACTGATGTTTGATGACAGTCACCAGTTAACCTTTAAGCAAAAAGGCGCATTGGTGGCGCATATCAAGCAGCAGTTCCAACAGGAAACCATGCGTTTCGCGTTGGACAAAAGTGCCGAAGTCAGTCGATACATGACCGCTCAAGGCGCGTTTGTAACCCAGCTTGTGCCACAAGACTTTGTTTTGCTCGGTCGGCCGGGACGCTGTTTGCCACTCTCCCGTGTGATGGCCACCGCGATCGCACAAAAAGGGGAGCCTGGCGCGAACCAGTTTGCCTCTGTATTGTTCGATGCCGCTGCCCACCCAGACTCCCAAATCGCGACCAATGTGTATACCACTGTCGGCCAGTTGCACTCCAATACAGACGCGGGGCTTGCGGAGACAGACGCTGGGCGCCTGAGCATCAAGGGGATTGTCTCAAACTTGGAAAAGGAGTCCCTGACCAATGGCAGCAGCAAATTCATGCTGATGAATACTCACGCGCACAGCATGTTAGTGGGGAAAAGACAATTCGAGGGCAAGAGCCGTTACTTCTTCTACGATCCCAACTTTGCGGTATTCCGATTTGACAGCTCCAAAGCCTTACAAGCCTCTTTAAAAGAACACCTGATCAAAAACAAATTTGCGCGTTTTTATGATGCCTATGGCAATGTAAGCCAGCCAACCTTCGACATGCGGTCACTGGACACTGCCAAAATGGCCGAAGTACGTTTAAGCACCGGACTGAGCGTCCAAGATCTGGCGAGCCCAAGTGACCGAGTCGCGAACCTGGCAACGGCGGACCATGCCGCTCGTTTGGCGCAAGCCAGCGACAGCCTATCCACGGATTTGCAACTCAAATCCGCACTGAGTGTCTTACAGGGCGCCAATTTGGCTCAGGACTTCTTTGCGGCCGCGCAAGACGTATACCGCCGTCATCGCTTAGATCACGCTTGGGTACCCGTGTTTGAGAACATCGAAAAGACACCCAGCGGTCAGTATCGAATTCCGTTAATACATCGCGAAGACAACCGTGAAATCAGCGTGTTAACGTCAGACGAAAGAATTTGGAAATTCAAACATTATTACGAAGATGCATTGGGTCGATTGAAAAAGAGCTACAACTTTAGCCACGGAGAGCTCACCCGTCATGCGAGCATTACGGATGTCGAGCATGTAGACGGCTTGAATGCCGCGTTTGCGGTCCAGGCGATTCTTTCTTGGTTTAATAACCACAGCCGCACGGCCGCAGCGGGTGACCCCCTGCCCCAAGGATTAAACACCGCGTTGCAGGTCCACACCTACATTAACTTAGCTCAAATCGCGCACGGCACCGTGATGGACGCCAGTAAGATTGTCGGTTTGTATCGTGCCGCTCTACAGGAAGGGCAAAGCGTGACAAGCTCGACGTTGTCTGCAGTGGGGCACGTTGCAAACGAAGGGATCGGTCTTGGACTAGGCTTTGCTTCCGTGGTGTTGGACTCCTATGAGTTGGCGCATGCACAAAATGAGGTACAAAAAGCGGTATTTGGTACTCAGCTGGCCTTTGACTCAGCGTCTTTTGTGACCACCTCAGCGGGCATCGGGGCAGGCCTTGCGGGGGCGGGCACCGCCAGTGCTGTACTGGGTGGCGCAGGCGTGATCCTGGGTGGACTCGCGGTTGGTTTTACCGCTCTGGCACAGGCGTTTGGTGAAGTCGCAGAGGATGCCAAAGCCGTCGGTCGTTACTTCGCCGCGGTCGACTCCGCGTATCACAGCGGGGGGTATGCGCTGGTGGATAAAACTCTCGATGATGGCAGCCGTTACCACGCGCTTGAGCCCAAAGATGGGGCAGTGATCAACCAAATAGACCTTCAAACGGGTCAAGTGCATTTTGATAGTCAATACATCTACCGTACCCATCATGGCAGCACGGGATCGGGGGCGATTAACTACTTTTTCTGGGCCGGTGATTTCCCTAGGATGATCAGAGACAAATCCCAAGCGATCAATGTTAGAGCCGGCATTGGCTATAACGAGACGACAAACATTAACGCCAGTGATAGGGCTTTGATTTTGCCTGCCACACCAAAGTCGTACATTAGCTATCAATATCAGATCTTACCCGGGTCCACCACACGTCATGATTCCGGTTTTAGTGTGATTCGTCGTCTCGAAGAGGATCGTCGATTCGATTATGACTTTTACATTTTTCCTTCGGAATACACGATACGTAAGATCACACAAGAATATGTCCACACCAATATCAACGTGAATCTGGATGCGCAAAATCGCCAAATCCTGATGCGTAAATTGGGCAAAGAGCTGAGTGGTAAATTGCACTATGCCTTTAACGGCAAAGGGGGGGAATACCATATCAGTCTGCAATCGGGGGCCAGCCTTTCTTTGCAAGTGACGTCTCGTAGAGACCGAAGTACGCGCTGGATCCTTGATGCACGCCAGTTGTCATCTGATCACCTTGAAGTCACCCGTGATCACCTCAATATCGGCGGCGTCAGAGTCAACCTACCCGGATTGTCCTGGGGGAGCATTGCGGTGATCAACAAACATAACGAAGTGCTCGTTGTTGACCCAGAAAACAGCCGCTACCAAATCACGTCGGAAGATGCCTCTTCTTGGCAGAATGCTGAACAATTACACCAGCATATCCAGTCTGAAGTGGCCAAGCACCACCTCGACAGCGCTTTTGTGGCTGTTGAAAACTTTGTGCCTCAAGATCAGGACCACTCTGTTGGCCTGGCCTACTATCAAGTTGATCAGCAGCGGTTTATTTATACCCCGTCGCCCGCTCACAGTGACTTCCTAAGCGATGCCAAGCTCGTGGCTCAGACGGGGGATCTTGCGTGGTTTAACAAAGACAACCAAGTGTGGCTAGTGAACATCGCCGAGTCGCGCATTGTGGCTCAGTATCGCGCCTTCGGTTGGGACTACGCTCATGGCAAAGCGACCAGCCGGGTGTGGCAGGAAAATCAGCGCCTCTACTGGTCAATCGAGCAGCAAACCAACGCTGGTCATCCGGCTAAATGGACCTATGTACTGGACGAAAACAGCATGAAGTTGGTCGATGTGAACGGCGACCTTCAGTTGTTAGATAACCTCATGGCCGACACGGCGCCGAATCGAGTCACGACGAACTATTTCTTCCAGTCATTCCAAGCCGGTGTCGGGGGGGAAATTGACCTGAGAGCAGATCGATGGATAGAGGCAAGCCTAAGCGACGTCATTTCCGTGTCAGCGAATAAGCAAGGGCAGAAACACAGGTACTGGGTCCTCGCAGAGCAGAGGGGCGACCTAGGCGTGATCCACGCCAATCTCAACACTCAGCCTGACGATCTGATCCTTGCTTTGGTGCAAAACAAGGGGGAAACCGATCAACACTACTTCTTCTATTCCCACAGCCAACAGCGTTTGTATTACCAAGCAAGTAACCGTTCCCAGGCTCGCTCGGTGCCCTTACCGGAATTCAGTGGCGGTTTACGTAACGTCTTAGATAACCAACATCAACTCTTTGCCATCGCCAACGATCAAACCTTATGGCTAGCAGACCAAACGCCAAGACTGGCTGGTGTGACGTCTCATTGGCTACAGAGCCACCATCAACAGGTCCTGCCACAATTGAAGGCCTTAAGTGAAAAAGCCTCTGCGAAACTTGCCCAACTGGTGCTGCTCGGTATGACAGATAGCCAAGGCGAAACGGTGAACCTGTGGTACGACAATCAGTCCGCGACGTTGATCAGAGCGGGCAGCAACCTCAATGGTCAGCACTTGAATTTTCTGGGGCTAACGTCAGATCAACAATGGGCTTGGTTGTACAATCACGACGATGCCAGCCTGTATCGTCAGGCCGTCGTAAACGATGATCTCATATTGGACGACAAGCTCGTGTTACAAGGTGAAGTGGCTG
This sequence comes from Vibrio sp. VPAP30, assembly GCF_001188205.1. Lineage (NCBI taxonomy): Bacteria > Pseudomonadati > Pseudomonadota > Gammaproteobacteria > Vibrionales > Vibrionaceae > Vibrio > Vibrio sp. VPAP30. The sequence goes on along the minus strand of NZ_LBLS01000024.1, from coordinate 47,756 downwards.
ACGCGGAGCAATTTGCGACGCTGGCGGGGGAATTGACCCACGCGGCTTGGCAGGGGCAATCTCTGCAACTGTCCACCCATGACGGCCTTGTGGTCGAGTTAAGCGCAAACGCGGGCCCTATGGACAAACCGATACTCAGAGCGGTCACTATGGAATGGCAAACTCACCACCAATATCGCCACCAAGCCATTGATGCGCTTGAAAGCGAGTATCAATTGCCTAAGCAGGTCCGTCTTCTAGGCTCAGTACCGAGCTGGTATTTGCATGAATCTGGACGTACCGTCACGGCGCCGGGGCTGGATGTCCAGCATAACCTGACTTATTTAGGGCAAAGTGTTGACGGCGGCGACTATGTGTTTGATGTCGATGCACAGACGCTGTATCAGCAACATCTCATGGATCACTCCCCATTAGGGCACTTCTCGATGGCACTCACGGAAGGGGGAACCCATTTAGTCTTGCAAGGCAGCGAAGGCAGCAAGATCCAGACTCTGCCTAAAATCAAAGGGGTGCGTTCTTTGTTGTGGAGTGGCAATAGCCGCGACTATCACTATAGCTTGGACGAGAACGACCTTGCTCACTACCAGCAGGTGTTGATTCAAAGCCACAGAGTGGGTGAGACACTGAAATTAGCCCTAGAGAACCCCAATGCATTGTTGTTACAACGACGAGGGGACGATCTGGCCCTATACGATCCAGGCTCTCAAACCAGTATTCTGATCCAACACGTTGATACGGCTGCTCTGACCAATAAAATGAAGCTGAGTACGTCGTTGGGTGAGAAATACTTGTATAAAATCCTGTCGCAAGTGGATCGCCTTTCAGCCACACCGAGTGAGATCATCCCTTATGGACAGTTAAACTAAAGCGGCCATCTCGCGCCACCATTCTGGTGGGTTTAACGAGGCAGTCAGCCCTGCGGTTCGCTGCCTCAATTGAGCGCTCGTCATCGAGCGCTTTTTTCCTGCCGCTCACTCGTGGCCCCCCTTGGCAAGACACCCCCCCCTCAGTCACACTTGTGTTCCCGATTTCCCAAGGTAGTATAAGTGACATCGTGCCCTCTGATAGTGGGCTTTCCTCACCGAAACGAAGAGACCTCCTTTGAGTGACCCATTGACTGTCGTCATCATTGAAGACGAACCCGCGATTGCAGACACCTTAATCCATGTCTTAGAAATGGACGGTTACCCGGTTCAGTGGTTTGCGACCGCTGAACAAGGTTTGGCGTATTTGCGTCAACACCCTGTGGCGTTGCTCGTCTTAGACGTTGGGTTGCCCGATGGCAACGGATTTGAGCTGTGCAAAACCATCCGAGACTTTTCTGCGGTACCCATTATTTTCTTAACCGCGCGCAATGAGGAGATAGATCGCGTGGTCGGCTTAGAAATCGGGGCTGACGACTACGTGACCAAACCCTTCAGCCCACGAGAGATGCTGGCCAGAATCAAGCTCCGAATCAAAGCGCGAACGGCCTTTCCTCAGTCCGAGTCAATGCAATCTTCATCGGATCAGGCCCTCGTTGCGCAGCACTTTGACTACTGCGTGAATGCACAACCATTGGGGCTCACCGCGGTTGAATTTAAGATCTTGCGTCAACTCCTCTCCCACTCAGATCAGGTTTTCAGTCGCGAGCAATTGATGGTCGCCGCGGATATGACGCCGGACGCGGTGTATGAGCGCAACATTGATTCGCATATCAAGGCCATTCGTCACAAGCTCAAACCGTATGCGATGGCTGAGCGGATCGTGACCAAACGGGGGTTTGGTTACTTCTACGACGGGCAAAGTGAATGATGCGACGCTGGCCAAGGATCCCGCTGGGGCTGAGACTGTTTGCGCTCTATTTTATTTTGGTCGGGCTCACCGCGTACACCGTCAGCCAAACGGTGATCCAAGAACTCAAACCCACCGTTCGTCAAACCACCGAAGAAACGTTGGTGGATATGGCAAATTTGTTGGCGGTACTGGCGGAAGAGGACGTCGCCAATCACCAACTGTCACAAAGTCGATTTGCGGCTCTACTCCGCGCTTACGGTCAACGTGAACCTCAAGCTCGCATTTGGGAAATTGGTAAGAAAGCCATCAATCATCGTATCTACATTACCGATCAGCATGGCATCGTGATCGCTGACTCGTGGCAACAAGATATTGGTCAGGATTACTCGCAATGGAACGACGTTTACCTAACCTTGCGCGGCCAGTATGGCGCACGCAGTACCATCGAAGATCCCAATGACCCCTCTTCCACGGTCATGCACGTTGCCGCGCCAATCTATTCAGATGGCCAGATCATTGGCAGTGTCACCGTGGCTAAGTCCAATCGTTCGGTTCAGCCCTTCATCGACTTGTCCAAGCGCAATGTTTGGTTTTGGCTAGTGTGGATGAGTGGCCTTGTTTTGGTCGCAGGTGCCTTGTTCGCTTGGCGTATTCACACCGCTTTGCATAAACTCGAAGACTACGCGACCAAAATGGGCCAGGGGGACAAGGTCCCGAAACCCACCTTTCGAGTCTTTTATGAATACGGCACGCTGAGTGATGCCTTGGAGACAATGCGCAATCAACTCGATGGCAAGCAGTACGTTGAAGACTATGTACAGACGCTGACTCACGAACTGAAAAGCCCGTTGTCGGCCATTAAGGGCGCTAGTGAGATCTTACAGACCCCGCTTGACGGTGACAGGGTCACCCGCTTTGCCCGCAACATTGAACGCGAAAGCGAACGAATGCAGTCCCTCATCGACAAGTTATTGGAGCTGGCTCGCCTTGAAAAGCAACCCGCGTTGGAGAGCGTTGAGTCAATCGCTTTGCGAGACATGGTGGTTAACGTCACGACCTCCGCAGACGCTCGGTTAAGTCATCTTGCGGTTCGTTGTGACTGCCTTATCTCACCCGATGACACCTGTATTGGTGATCCGTTTTTGCTTCAGCAAGCGCTGTTTAACTTGATGGACAACGCCCTCGACTTTGTTGCCCCACAGGGCGAGATTGTTTGGCAAGCCCAGCGAAGCCCGGGACAGCTTGCGCTGTCTATTTTCAATAGCGGCCCACCTATCCCGGCTTACGCCCTGCCTCGCCTCACCGAACGCTTTTATTCACTCGCGCGCAGCAATGGGGTCAAAAGTACCGGATTGGGCCTGAATTTTGTCGAACAAGTGATGAAGCTCCATCAAGGAACGCTGACAATCAGCAATGTAGAGCACGGGGTCAAAGTCACCCTCACAATGCCAACTCCATAAAAACTCCACATTCGCTCCATTCTGTGTCCATATCCCTGAGGTAACGTGGTGTCTTCAGCTAAGGAGAAGACACGATGAAACACATCCTCAACCACCCGCTCGGCCTCAAATTCGCATTGGTGCTGTTGCTGTTCCTACTACTGCAAATCCCGCTGTCGATGGTCAGCGGCCTGATTTCCGAGCGTACCCTACGTCAAGACACCGTGCGCAGTGATATCGCCCGTAGCAGCAGCGGCCCGCAGCGTATTATTGGGCCTTTTATCCACATCACTTATACTGAGAGCCGTTTTCACAATGAGACTCTGCACGTCACCGAGCGCCAACACGTTTTATTGCCCGATACCTTTAATCTCGGCGCTGAGCTCGACAGTTTTGAGAAATACCGCGGTATCTATCGTGCGCGTCTGTATCATGCTCAGACCCGTTTGACCGGCCACTTTGACCTGTCGGAGCTTGACGCGTTGCGAGGCCATGATATCAACGACATTCGATTAGTGGTCGGTATAGAAGACAGTCGAGGCTTGATGACGCTGGGCGATATGCGTGTCGCCAACCATGCGATAGAGGTCTTCCCTGGGACTGGGCTCAGCGCCATCTCACAAGGCTTTCATCAGCCTTTGGATCTCGCACAGCTCGATACCCACCAACCCCTGACGTTCGACCTCCAGTTTCTGTTACAAGGAATGGGGAAACTTCAGGTCGCACCGATTGGTGACCAATCCCGTGTCGAGCTGCGTTCATCTTGGCCCCATCCCAGTTTCATTGGCGACTATCTGCCTGTCACCGCCCAAGTGGCAGAGTCGGGGTTTGAGGCTCAGTGGCAGAGCAATAATTTCTCAACCAACATGGCTCAATTGCTGCGCAACTGCCTTACCGGTGACCACCAATGTTACGAACTGGAGCAACGACAGATGGGCGTCGACTTGATCGATCCGGTCGACCACTACCTCAAATCTCACCGCGCGACGAACTATTCATTACTGGTGATCACGTTAGTCTTTGCCAGTTTCTTTCTGCTCGAGCTGTTTCAAGCTCGTCCCGTGCATCCGGTGCAATACGGCTTTGTCGGCCTCGCACTTGCGTTGTTCTATCTGCTGCTCATCTCGATGAGTGAGCACCTTGGCTTTAACTGGGCCTATGGGCTATCGGCGTTAGCCTCCACAAGCTTACTGAGTATCTATGTCTCGGGGATGTTGCAGCGCCGTGCGCATGGCGTGATATTCGGTGGGGGGTTATTGCTTCTGTATGGCCTGCTGTTTGGGCTGTTGCAAGCGGAAAGTTACGCGCTGCTGATGGGCACACTGCTGTGCTTTACCATCTTGAGTTTCGTCATGATCCTCACCCGTCATATTGACTGGTATCGTCGTCACCCTGCCCGCCCTCACTCGGACGTTGACCATGAGCGAAGCTAAATCAACGCCCCCAGTGGAGGTTGACTGGCGCCCTCTCTGGCGCTGGTCACCGCAATACGCCATCAGAAGTCTGGCGTACTTGTTACTTTTGTGGCTCATTGCATGGGGTCTGCGAGATCCGGTGATTCGCCCAACCGTTGGCGATGCACTTGTTGTGTTCTGGCTCCACACCACATTGGCTGCCGTCTTGGCGCTCTCCCCTAAGAGACTTGCCCTGATCGCGGTAACGGTCGCTTATCTGGTGGAGTTGGGGCAGTGGTATCAGTTGGCCACATTACTCAATCTGGGATCGGCCTGGTCGTGGGTCATCGGAACCACATTCGATTGGCTTGATATTGTGGCGTACAGCATAGGAGGCGTGATCGCATGGCAGCAAGACGCGAGATAGGCATGAGACCCGAGAAGATCAAAAAGCGCAGACCCACCCGGCCCCGCTTTCTTGAAACGGTGTCCGCGTGGGCGAAGCGCCACCCCGAACTGTTGAAACCTTAGTTTTCACCGCAATATTTGGCATATGCCAATTACCCCTTTTATAGTGACCTTGTCTAAAAGAACGCCGCGGGCGCACACGCGCCCGCGTGTGAGGAACCTAACCAGAGGGATACTATGCACACTTTACGTCCAGCCGACCATCGGCGTTGCCAAGTCTGTCATCAGGCTTTTTTTTCTGATCGGCCTATCCAGTTTCACGCCGTGAATGATGACGCCGTTCAAGCCACGCTTATCCCAAACCATCAGGTCGAAGGCTACGATGGTCTTATGCAAGGAGGACTGATCAGTGCCTTGCATGACAGTGCGATGTTGCACTGCCTTTACCTGCGCCACGTGCATGCCATGACTGTCCATTTAGCGACCCGTTTTCACCAGCCAATCCAGTTGGGACAAGCGATAGACATCCAGGCTCGTTGGGTCAAGAGCCGCCGAAGCGTTCACTGGTTACACAGTCAGATCACTCAAGGCAACACCGTGTGTTCGACCGCCAGTAGCCAATTTATGACCCTCCCCTCCTCTCACCACAGTAAGACCGCTTGTGGCACGAACAAAAAAAGGATAATAATGAATACATTATCAAACATGGATTGAATTTATGTTGCTCAACGATCTGCTTGTCGTGATGAAAGTCGCCGAGCTTCGCAGTATCACCGCCGCCGCCAATAGCCTAGACATGCAAGTCGCGACCGCGAGTGCCGCACTCAAACGCGTAGAGAAAAACCTTGGCCTAGAGCTGTTTATCCGTTCGACCCGCCAATTGCGCCTGTCACCCGCAGGCGAACGCTACCTGCCTCAGTGCCAGCAAGCGCTGCAGTTGCTCGATAGTGCGCGACTCAATATTCAGGCCGATTTGGACGAGCTGGGGGGAGAAATGCGCATTGCGTTGTCTTCCGACCTGGGTCGAAACGTGGTCACCCCTTGGCTCGATGAGTTCCTTGACCAACACCCCAATCTCACGCTGCGCAGCAATATCAGCGACAGTAACATCGATTTCTATCGCGATGCCGTCGATATGGCGTTGCGCTACGGTTCACCGACCGAAAGCCATCTGTATGGTTTTAAAATCTGCGATGTGCCGCGTTTGCTCTGCGCGGCGCCCGCCTACCTCGACACGCATGGCACCCCTTCGCACCCTCACCAGTTGGCGGCGCACAACGGCTTGTGCTATCAGCTCAACGATGTGGTCCAAGAGGAGTGGCAGTTTGTCCATGGCGAGCACACCATCAAGGCCAAACTGCAGGGGGATCGGATCTCAAATGACGGCGATCTGGTGCGACGTTGGTGTGTGTCGGGGTATGGTATGGCCATCAAATCGTGCCTCGATATGGCAGACGATTTACTCAGTCAACGCGTGATCAGTGTGATGCCCGACTATACGCCGACCCCTACAGAGTTGTGGTTGGTGTGCCCCAGCCGACAATCCATCACGCCGACCGTCCGCCTGCTGCGTGATTATCTCAAAACCCGCACTCAGGCGTTACTTTCCGCGCTCGCCGCGCGCCAGCTTATCCCGAGCTAAGCACGCCAAGTCGACCGGGCTAGAATGGGTGCCTATCCAGCCATGCGCGTGTCACGGCATCTAAGCATTGCCCCTCTCGTTGAACCTGGTGGTCGAGCTCGGCGATAATGGCGTTCGAGAAACGAAGCGCATCGAGTCGGGCCAATTGCTCTGGTGTAAACCGAACGCGACGATCGTCACGCAGTAGCAGCACAGCGCGATCCACACCGCCCAGCAACCCCCTAGGATCGTCCAAGTCACGAATGCGATGCTTATGGTGTAAAAATTGAGGTTGCCACAGCGGTACTACCACCCATTGTTGGTGTTCGACCGCCTGTTCAAAGGCGTCAAAGCACGCTTCCTCACTGCCGGTATGAAAGCGGTAACCCACTTCTTCAAGACCGTACGCCACCATCATATGGATTGAAAAACGCGTGATCCCTGCACCTGGATTGATGCCTTGAATATCTCGGCTCATTTTTGCTCGCACGTCCGGCTTCAGCAAATCCTCGACACTGGCGACCTGATCAACTGGCACGTAATCGGGCACCCCCCACAGCGCATACGGTTGATAATGAAGGCCAAGCTCCAGAAGTGGCACCGTGGCTTCAACCTGACTTTTGTACACGCCATGGCTCGATGGCAGCCACGCCGAGCTCAACATGTCGATTGCCCCCGAGGCCAATTGGGCAAAATTTTCCTGATGCGGTGCGTACACGCGATCGACCTCAAACCCCATATCGACCAACACATGACGAACCAGGGAAGCCGTGACTCGGTGAAAAGAGAGATCCGTGACTCCCATTGTGATTGATTGTGGCATTCGTTTTCCTCTCTAGAGATACCCTTTTGGATCGTGGCGATGCCCGCACCGCCACAGCGAAGACGTACAATGCACATCACTCAAGTTTGAGGCGCACAATGCGATAAGGCTTGGTTGCTTCTTCCTCGCCCTCATTCATGACAGGATGCAGATGCAACGCATTTTGCGTGAGGTACAAATAACCTTTACCTAAGGCAAAACCGTCCACCCAGTTGAGCAACTGATCATCTTGGGCGAGCAAGCGATAGCCAGATTCGTCGGCCACTCCAATGGCATTTTTCTCCAGATCCCCCACATAGATCCGCCCATTTTCCGCCATGACCATCCCGTCGCTCGGTCGTTTTTCGCTATAAAACTCGATGGTTTGGGCGAGCTGATCGGGCGCCACTTTAGGGTCTGCCAAGGCGGCGGCAGGTAGGCGGTAGATCGCACTGCCGTTGACGGTCCCAAAGTAGACCCACTCATTGTTCGCATCGATCGTGATGGGGTTGAGGCCGAGATACACAGGTTGTGCTTGTCCATCTTGGCGCTTGGTCGCCAACGGTGAACCGTCAATGCTGACTTGGTGAAGCGGTGCCATCAACGCTTTATGCGATTCAAGCACACGCCGCGCCTGACCCGTGTTGAGGTCCACCACCACAAATGCTGGTGCCGCCTCCCCAACGATGTTGCCTAACGTGGTGTCAGCAATGTACATTCGATTGCGTTGGGTATCGAGGGCGAAATCCTGGAAGAATGAATTCTCCACCATCACGGAAGGACTGAGCGTAATGCGCTGAGCAAGCTCGTGATTCACACTGTCCCAAGCGACAATCTGAGCGGGCGCGCTGGCACTGCCCATGTCCAACATCCAAACCGTCCCATCTTTGGTGCTGTCAATGCCAATGACTGACGACAGGCCGACTTCGCCAAGCTCAGGGCCATCGGCCCAGTCTTCGGTCGGAAAGGCGCGTGTTGTGCCGTCGTCGAGCAATTCCATTACCCGATATTTTGGGTTTTCCAGTGGGTGCATCGACATGATGACGCGTCCTTGCTCTGTGACGGTCAGGTTGCCAGGTCGTGTACCATTTAACTCCGCCACCACCTCTAGCTCGCTCGCCTGAGTCGCATGGACTCCCATCGCCGCCATCAGGGCGATCCCTGTTTTCAGCCTGTTCATCTTGTACCTCTCTGTACGCCCGCACGCATCGTTTGGGCTCCGTGTGAATGTCTGCCGATCATACGTGTGGCGATTGAGACTAAAAACAGGCTAATGATTGAATTTTTCTCAAATATTAATTGAATATCAGCTTGAACGAGCTGAGCGGCAGGCACGGTCAACGTGGGTCGCAATGACGTCAAACCGCTCACCCAGTACAAAGGTCAGGTTCTTGGCTTGGTTTACGTCTCCGTACACGCAAGACACATTATACTGGTGGCGCGTCGCCGCAATCAGTAACTGGTGGATAGGCCCGTTCTGTAAGCCCGTGGTTGGATCACGTAAGTAGTGATAGAGCTGACGACTGGCGGGCTCGTCTTGGTAAAAATAGGTGGTGTCACGATGGTCGGCGTGCTGCCAGGTTGGCTTTGCCACACCCCAAGCGAATGTGTACCGATGGACCACATCGGCCGTTTGAATACCGGTCACCAACATCAACACCATCACAAGAAGCCCTTTCACGCCCCCCAAGCGCTGAGGCAGTGTCGTCTCCCTCTGCCCCACGTCAGGGTGGGGCTTCGCCGCACCGAGATAGGCCGTGCCAGAGGTCGACGCATGAGGACGCTCGACCAACTCAACCACATTCGCGAACAGCAGGTACCCCTGGTGAGGCACGGTCTTGATGTATTTTTGTTCCTTACCGCTGTCGCCAAACGCTAACCGTAACTGGGCGATACTCTGGGTTAAGCTGCCCTCGGAGACCACCCGGTTGGGCCACACGTTGGCCATCAGTTCTTGCTTGGACACCACCTTACCCTGATTGGCCAACAAGACGGTCAGCAAGCGACACTCCGGGCCGTTAAGTTTTTTCGTGTGTTGGGTGCGCGCGTGCGTCAGTTGCACTTTGTCGAGAGGCGTGAATCCCCATATCCCTTGCCCGCTTGTGCTCATATTGTGCCCTCTACTCAACGAGTTTTATCGCGAAGAAGGCAAAGCACGAGGCCGTCGAACGCCTCCCCCTTACCACGCTCTCCATGCGATCAGAGGATCATGTTACGACGCGTGACAGCCAGGAAACACCCGTTCCAATTTGAATGGCTATCAATTAAGATTTGAAGAAGGCACAAGGCAGATTGTTACTTTCTTCGCATCATACATCTGGTGCAGCCTTCCAAAAGCTTCACGTAGCACACCACAGGACCTTGCTGATAAACAACCTGCAAGGTTTCGGTTGTCAACCGACTCAACGCATGCGCATCTACATCGAGTACTTTCTGCCCTCCAGGCAAACCACTGTCCAATGAATACTGAGAAAACTGGATGATATTGTCAGTGTAAAACTCAGCGAAATAGCTGAAATGTATAGCGTTATCTTCACCCGCAATCATACGACTGGCGTAAGATCTATCCAGAAAACCCCAATTAACATCGATCGTATTTAATTCCTCGATGTGGACCACACCACCGTTCGGTCGGTAATTAGTACTGATGCTGTAAAACAATTGGCTAGCTTCACCATTCATGAACGCAGGAAGATCACGAACTTTCAAAGCCACGTTTGCCAGTGTGGTGAGCAACGCCAGCAACAGCGAGAGTTTGAGCCAGTTATCGGCAGACATCATCGATCGTCCCTCCAATGAATTGGAACCGCTCACCTAACGCGAAGGTTAGGTTTTTGGCGTTCTGCATATCTGTTTGAGGGTTCGTGTATATACACGCGACGTGGTAGTGTCGTACGCCCGTCGAGACAAGCAAATGACTGATCCGGTGAGCATTAGCAATTGCGCTGTTGCCACTCAAATAGTGATAGAGCTTGCGACTGGCGGAATTGTCCTGATAGAGAAAGGTGGTGTTATCGCGAACGACCGTCTTCCAAGTTTCCAACTTTACGTCCCAGGCGAAGGTGTAACGATGGACCGCCTCCCCAGCTTGCAGTACCGCGACCAACATCAGCAGTCCAGAGACCATCTTTTTGCACCACGAAAGCCAATGCACTCGAGAGCTAACAGGGCGCTCAGGAGCCTCCAACATCGATTCCGTATCTGTCGCCTCACTGAGGTCTGAAGGTTTGGATGCAAGCTCGACACGTTCAATCAAGTTATCGAACAATAGGTAACCCTGATAAGGGACGGTTTTAATCACGTCTTGATCTTTACCATTGTCGCCAAGGGCCAAGCGTAATTGAGCAATACTTTGAGTCAGACTTGCATCAGAGACCACGCGGCCAGGCCAGGCCAATTCCAACAGCTCGTGTTTAGTGACAACTTGCCCTTGATGAGCGAGCAGTATCTCGAGCACACGACATTCTGGACCATTGAGCTTTCTTAATTGTTTCGTTTCTATATGGATCAGTTGATCCCTTTCCAGTGGCAAAAACTGCCAAGACGGCTTGCCATTTATGTTTCTCTTCATTTGACCCTTTTTCCTAACCTCGTCACTCCGGTCATGATGAAACTTAAAATCGTTTTCCCGAGCGGCACACTCAAGTACGGCTTACTCTTTTTATATTTTGACATGTTATAACATAACTAAAACAAATGCCCACTCGGCTTCTTAGCCGACTCTATGGGTTATCACTGCGCCCTCCTGCCATGACGGAAATTGATCCGCGACTTCTGTCATCCCGGCGACACCACTTCAACCGACACAATAAAATTGTCGTGCATCGGCTGTTCGTTTCCATTTTACCAACGAAAGGTAAAGGTACGATTTATCATCTAAGGTATGCTTCGCACCAATCTACTCAAAAACAGACGGCTATTATTTGTACGCTTCTCGATAGAGTTGAAACCGCGCCTCTAACCAAACATATTCGGTCAAACCCGTATCATTAAGCCAAGACATAGTCGTACTGGCCATTTCACAAAGTCACGAGTTGTTGTTCTTAAATACCAATAGTGCGTTTCTGGTTGGGTATCTTCCCAACAAACGAGGACGTGAACGCCGAACGCATGCTCGCCCCTGTTGCTCAACACGTACAGCGACTCGTCTAATATGGGGGCCTTTGGTAGAAAGGCGTACTTACACCCGGCGTTAGTGTTTCTATGCCTGCGAAGTTTGGGTCCTTGACTGCTCAAAGACAGCTCGAATGATCGACGTTTCATACACGATATGGAGCTTAGCAATCAGACCGCTATGCGCGTCAATCTCTAGAACATCCACTACATTACACGGCGCCGACTCACCACTGGCGAGGGTCCAATCAAAGAAAAACCAAATTGACACCAATGCGGTACCATTGTGGGGATCTTCTCCCTGCATCACACCTTTAAGCGTCAAGTCTGCCTGACGCGTATCCACAAACAACTGAGGATAGAAATCGGTCGCCAAACACTCACCATATAATGGAGACACCACAACTGCGTCAGAAGTAAACAACATCAGCAATTGTTCGACATTGGCTTGTTCTAAGCCTTATAGATATTGCTGAGCGATAATATGTGATGACATGTCTTCCTCCTGATAAGGACATTGTTTTTCGTTGCACAATCATGCCAGTAAAGTGTTTAACCATCTGCGCTGCGTTTCTCTCAAAACCGCCAATGCACGAAAAGTAAGACGAGATGTCTCTGTTGATTAAACAGAGTGTATAAGTTATACAAATAATCCGTGCCGTTAAGTACCATTTGGCTCAGATCAACATCCGAAAAGAGACATTGTACAGATCTGAATCCCACACACATCAGGACTCGCTCCGCTCTCTATTGCTTCAGCCAAAGATTTAACGTATTTATATATATAATAGTAGTGGCAATCATATAAAAATGGAACAGCAATAAAACGACATTTTCTGTCGGAATTTAGGATGTTTTGTATAATTTTCATTAATTAAATTATTTACATTAATTATTTTTCGCCGCATAGAACAACTGGTCATTTTAATAAAAGTAAATGTATGATAAGCAACAATTAACTCATAATGAAATGAAAAGAGTCAGCGGTGGTGGCGTCTGCTTGATCAACGGAACGGCGAAAGTAACCGATGGTCTCTTTCGTGTCATTAATCCCTCTAACCATGGGGTTGATGGGTTAACCCGCCCATCTTCAAGACCTAAAAACGGTAACCTCTGCTGCAGTAACAACCGCCGAATCTAGTCTTAAACGGAGCTTGCGCTCCGTTTTTTTATCTCCTCCCCACCTCGAACCCTCATTAGAAGATATCAATGACAATTCCTTTGTTTACTTTTTTGCCAATAGAGTAAGGGAATTCATATAACTCGCTGCAACAATACTATTTAGACTGTATTTACATCACAGAAAGGACATTCATTATATAACTCATTGCTTTTTAAAAATGGATTGAATATTTATAAATAGAGTTTTATAGAATGGTAACTTTGGCAATCCATTAAAACTCAACTTGTTAATTAAAAATAAATTAAGGAAATTTAACTATGAAAAAAACACAATTATTGACTCAAGAAGAAACAAAACAAGTGAGCGGCGGTATCAAGAGTGGCGCAGTTGACGGGGCTGGTGCGATTGCAGACGGAGTGTCTCGTGCATTCGAAGCGGCTGGTATGGGTGTTGAAGGCTTAACCCGTCCATCACCAAAACCAAGAAGCGGCGAATCAAAATGTTTTAGCAACAGCCGCCGCATAGGCTAATCGGCGCAGGCGGGGTATTCAGCTCCGCCTTCTTCTTACCCAAATTGGACCACTGCTATGAACTCACTCAATCACGATCTGTCCGACGTGCCACATCCATTGATTCAGTGCCTAAACAAACTAGGGATTGATCTCTCCCAAGAGCACATAGAACGACTGTCTTCGTTTACCTCGTTGTACCTCCACGAACGCTTAGCGGTGTATTTGCAGGAGCAAGACGTACCCTTTTCCGCTACTGCCATTCAGGAGGAATCGGATCTGGAGTTGTTGTCGCCGCCATGTTTGGTCCACTGGAACTTGCACCACTGCGTTGTCGTCCTCAACATCTCCATTCAGGGACTGCTAGTGTGGGATCCATACTTAGGTGAGCGACATTATCGCTGCATGGAATTTCTCGATTTCTATGAAAAGCCTGGTTACGTCAACTACGTCCTATCGCTAGGCGAGCCCCGCTCACGTCCCACACCTCTGGCGCAAGTCTGCAAGCGAGAGCAAGCTCAAGAGCGCCTGCTGGAAAAGCACTTAGCTTCTTTGGCCTTAATGATGTCGTCGGTTGGCAAACGCCCGACCCGCGCGCTCCTTCGCCTGCTGACTGGGTGGTGGGATCGCTGCCTTCAACCTGTCATTTTTGCTGCGCCACGATACAATATTCAGCGCATGCTTGCGTGTTCCGACGAGCAAGCACGCCACCTAGCCAGAAACAACTTGGCACAACTGGCGATCAATATAGGCTACACCGCTAATCTATTACGGAAATTGCGCCTTCCTCGCTCGGTTGAATGGAAAAACCGCGTTTTCTCGGTTCCGCTGTCTACCCCTCAATCACCGTTTGTCGGTCAGTGTATCATTGAGTTACTCCACCAGTTTGATCCAATTAGCGCTGTATACAGCGTACTGCTAAATCTGCCCTCTGATCGGGATGTGGTAATCTACGGTAACCCCTGGGATGACACCATAATCACTATGTGCCACCAAGCATTCGCTGACCAAGGCCATGAACGCACCTTGGAGATCTTACCTCCCGGGGATAAGCACTCTTTCTTCAAACTGCTTAAACGGGCTCGGGCAGGGGCACACATCATTATGTTTGCCGATGGCAATCCGTTGCATGTTTCGGACGAAGCGTCAGGCCTCCAGGTGGCACGCTCATTCACTGCGTGTACGATGTGGCATCACCGCGCCTTTGTCACCCACACCGGCGCCTTTCTGGCGGGCAAAACGGCGGCCAATTTGTACATCGCCGGACTGGTAGAGCGGGAGCGCTTAACTCTGGATGTGACCTCCATCCCGACGCAGAACCGATCGCGCGAGGCTATAGTGCAAGCCAAGGCCGACGCCATGTGTCGAACGATAGAAATCTGCCCACAGGGTTGGTGGTTTTGGCGTAACGCTGAGGTTTACTTCCACGAATATCACCCCGCTTTGGAGCGTCAATGAGCCTATTTCGCAATGAAGTGACCAACCGCCAGCACGGCTACTACGGTGACATTTTGATCGCACTGCCGCCCACTTTTACGCGCTTGATTGCCCTGACTAGCCTCGTGGGGATCGTCGTTGTTGCTTTCACTCTTTGGGGAGAGTTTAGCCAAAAAGAAAAAGTGCAAGGGCTGTTACTGCCAAAAGGGGGCATTGCTGACGTGTTCGCCCCAGAGTCCGGTCTCATCAGCCAGCGATTGGTTGAGGAAGGACAGCGGGTCACACGGGGACAAGCGCTGTATGTCATCAACACCGAATCCACCAACCCCACCGATGGCGACCTACGCCAGCACTTGGGGGCATTGATGAACAAGAATGTCGAACTGGTTAAACAGCAGGTCGCGGCCAACGAGACCTTAACCCATCAAAAGCAACAAGCATTGGAGCGGGAGATCCATCAATTGGCAGTCAATGCCGAAGGTCACCGACAGGTCATCGCGCTCAAGAAAAAACAGCTCAAACTCGCTCAGGAGACACTGGCGTCCTTCGTAACCAAGCAGCAGCAGCAAGCCATCAGTAAAATAGAGCTGCGCCAACGGCGCAGTGACATGCTCGCCATTGAAACCGAATTGCAGCAATTGCAATTGCAATTGGACGACTTTCGTTACCAACAAACGCAAAAACAGGCAGAAATCAAGCAACTTGGTAGCCAATTGACCTTAGAACGCGCCCAATTGCAGCGCCGCGTTGGCGACGTCCAACAGCAATTAGCCACCAACAATGCGCTTAAAGAGACGGTCGTCCCCTCGCCTTTTGACGGCACCGTCTCGGCACTCAATGTCTCGCAAGGGCCCGTGTCGCAAAACAGTGTATTACTCAGCATCATTCCCGAGGGTCAAGCTTTGCAGGCGGTCTTGTTCGTCCCAAGCCGGGCGGTGGGATTTTTATCCGTGGGTCAATCCGTCCGTTTGCAATATGAAGCGTTTCCCTACCAAAAATTCGGCCAGTACGAGGGGGTGATTGACGCCATCTCATCCACCACGGTTGCGGTGGACGATCTCAAATACCAACCGCCTTCCCAAGCCAAAACCCCGTTGCCACCGTTTGTCTACTTAGTCAAAGTGACGCTGCGCTCGCAATCGGTGGATGTGTATGGGGTCGACACCCCACTTCGTGCCGGAATGAACCTTGAAGCGAGCCTAGAAGTTGAACGACGAAAAATCTATCAGTGGCTCCTCGATCCTTTCAAAAAAGTCCAAGAATACATGTAAGGTAATACAGTGACAGTATTGAATGATTTAGCGGAACGCCTGCAGATCGGTTTTTCGCGCAAGATCCCCCTCTTCTATCAATCCGAAGCCGCTGAATGCGGGCTCGCGTGTGTCGGCATGATTGCCGAGTACTGGGGGCATAAATTAAACCTAACCCGATTACGCAGCGAGATGTCGGTGTCGCTCAATGGCAGCACCCTGAGCGATCTGATGACCATGGCCAAAAAGCTCGACCTAAGCGGTCGTCCGCTGCGTGTCGAAGTGGACGATTTGGCGAGCGTCGCCAACCCGTGTATCTTGCACTGGGATCTCAATCACTTTGTCGTCTTAGTGAAGGTCAGCCGGCATTATTTTTACATTCACGATCCCTATATTGGCCGCCGCCGTCTGTCACGCGCGGCGTTTTCACAGCATTTCACGGGAGTGATCTTAGAGCTGACCCCAATCGACAGCATGGCCCCTATGCGTCATGACATCCATCAACCGACCTTGCGTGATGTGTTCGGCCGCCCTAACGGTCTGATCGGCTCGCTGGCGAAAATCGTTGCGTTAGCCCTGGTGTATGAGATTTGTGTCTTAGGGGCCAGCTTTCTGCCTCAAGTGGTGATTGACCACGTTGTCCCCAGCCAAGATCAGAGCTTATTGTCTTTGGTCATCATAGGCTTTGGTTTACTGCTCCTGATCCGCGTGGGGGCCAGTGCATTGCGCGCTTGGACCGTCATGGCAGTCAGCGCCAGCTTTAACCTGCAGTGGCGTGCACGCGTCTTTCAGCACATGATGCACTTACCGATCCCCTTTTTTGAAAAACGTAATCTGGGTGACATCGCGTCACGATTTGATTCTTTGGACGTTATCGAAAGTGCCATTACTAAACAGGTTGTCGAAGCGCTGTTGGACGGGATGTTGGCAATGGGTGCGCTGGCCATGCTATTGAGTTACGATCCCAAGATAGCCGCCATTGCCTTGGGGGCCATGAGCGTCTATTTTCTGCTGCGACAAGGATTCTTCGCGCGATTTCGCGAACTCAATCTCGAGTTCATTTTATCCAGTGCTAAGGAAAAAACGTATTTTCTAGAAACGGTTCGCAGCATCCAGAGCATTCGATTGTTTGGCCGCACTGACAATCGCGCGGTTCGCTGGCAAAATCTTTTGGTCGATGAGCGCAATGCCGACATTCGACAGCAGAAACTCGGCATTATGTTCGAGTCGATGAGTACTCTGATTTTTGGTCTTGAAGGTCTGATAATCGTTTGGGTCGGTACCGCAGCCGCACTCACCGGGGATCTGACGGTAGGGATGCTCATCGCGGCCTTGTCGTTTAAAGATCAGTTCTCTACCCGAGTCTCCGGCTTTATTGATACTCTGTTTCAGCTCAAGATGCTGAGTTTACACTTAGAGCGCGTGGGCGATGTGGTGTTGACTGAACGAGAAGAGCCCGAACCTCAGCGTTCTTACGTCGATGTGGCACACTTGTCACCTAGCATTCGTTTTGAACAGGTCAGTTATCAGTATTCTGACCATGAGCCTCGCGTGATCGACAATCTCAGCTTTGAGATCCACGCGGGTGAAGCGGTCGCCCTGATTGGCGCCTCTGGGTGTGGCAAAACCACCGTGATTAAGTTGATGCTCGGCATGCTAACGCCCACCCAAGGTCAAATTCTCATCGACGGCACACCACTCAGTTCGCTGAATCTAAGCGAATATCGCCAGATGATAGGCAGCGTCATGCAAGATGACACCTTGTTATCTGGCTCATTAGAAGAAAACATTTCGTTTTTCGACCTCCAGGTTGATGCGCAGCGTGTACGCGACGTGGCGGCCATGGCCGACATTCGCCAACACATTGAGCAGTTACCGATGGGGTATGAGACCTTAGTAGGTGAACTGGGCAACACCTTGTCCGGTGGACAAAAACAACGTGTGCTCCTTGCCAGAGCCCTGTATCGACAACCAGACATTCTGATCTTCGATGAAGCGACCAGTCACTTGGATGCCCAATCGGAGCAACACATCAACACCATGATCCGTGACCAAGCCGCAATCACCCGCGTGATTGTGGCTCACCGCCCTAGCACCATTGATTCTGCGGATCGCGTGATTGATATTGCCGCGCTCAACGGGGTCAGCGCTCAGTCCTAGCGCGTAAAATGGGGCCGAGCGACAAGACACCCAGACGTGGACGTGTGGATTTTCTAGCTTCGCGCCGATACGCTCACGGCCAAATCGCTTATCGCACAGAACAAAAATAGAGTAATTACACTATTTCAATCAACACAATTGGTTATTAATGCGACATAAAGATAATTAATTCTTATTTATCAGTTAATTAAAAACCACACCAAAAAACTCTATCACGTCATGAATGACTGATAATTCATCTTTTTTGATTAACGACCAGATCTATTTACAACGCATAGTGATGTTATGACTGGCTCAACAAGGGATTTCGAACGGATGGTAGAACCTAGCAAACCTTTACGCATCACCGCCTTACTACTCAATAACGTCCCGACGACCGCGATCACCGGTCCCGTAGAGATGTTAATCATTGCCGCCAAATTGGCCGGGCTTCCCGATCCCGATGTGCGTTATATTTCTCCTTACGATGCGCACATACACACCTTTTCTGGACTGACGATTGCCTGTCCCACACCGTGGCAGCAAGTTGAAAAAACAGACATTTTCTTGCTCGGTTGCTGTGGCGATCCGAGTGACGAAGCGTATTTGCTGCCAGACAAGCTCAAAACGTGGTTGACGCAGCAGCTCGTCGGCAGCCAGTTTGTTGTCTCCCTGTGCACGGGGACGTTTTTACTGGCCGAGTTGGGGTTACTCAATCATCGCAGTGCCACCACCCATTGGGCACATGTGGCGGGCTTTCGGGAACGCTACCCCAGTGTCAAGCTGATGCCTCACCTAAAAATCACTCACGAAGGGCCGTTTATCTGCTCGTCGAGCGTGCGGGATTATTATGACGCCACCTTATTGATGATCGATGAGTTGTTCGGCAGTGGGCATCGCGCGCGTTGTGAGCGCTACATTGGGGGGGACATTTCCAATGTTGCGCGGATTTGCCTGACCAGTTTTGGCCAATATCGGCAGCACAACGACACGCTGATCCATGAACTGCAAGACTGGATGCATCATGAACACCCAGGCAATCTGACCGTGGCACGCTGCGCAAGCAAGAGTTTTTTAAGCGAAAAACAGATGACGCGACGGTTCAAAGCGGCAACCGGCGACGTGCCGGTTAACTATATTCAGCGCCTGCGCCTCTCGTCTGCACGAGACAAGCTCAGTACCACCCGGCTGAACATTGAAACCATCAGCCGTCAAGTGGGCTACAGCAACATCAATCATTTCCGGTTACTGTTTAAGAAGTTTTATGACATGACGCCCACTCAATACCGTAAAGTGACGCAATCTTATTGTGAACATGAGCCTGCCCACTAAGGATGGGGGCCCCGCCCCTCTCGATCAAGTTTCGGTCAAGGTGATCTGCTCACCACGAACGATTTGGTAGACAGCGATATTGTGTTGGCAAAGCTGCCTGACCACCTCAGGAACGCTTTGGATCGGCAAGGCCAATACATAGCCAAATTCCAAACGCTGGATCGATCCCGAGGCCTCCGGTCCGACGAAAGACGCCAATACCTTGAACGCCGTCTCTTGCCATTCCCCCACTTCAAAATACACCTGATATACCGCCTGACTGTAATCACGTGGTGTGCCGTGTGTCATGGTCACCTCTCCTCTGTCGTCGCCAGTCTGTCATGCAATGCGCTCGCGAACATCGACCTCAATCAGCCAAATCTCTTCTTGGTAAGACGGTCGCACCCGGTCGGGTGTCACCACCCATCCACCGTCTATTCTATCATCCTCGGTCACCAACGACAGCGCGCTCCCGTCCGTGAACAATAGGTTGAGCCCCCAGTCGTAGATCAGCGTTTCGTCGCTCGCTGCCCAGCCGCCTTGATCGCCGTGCTGCCATTCGGCATCACGACTGTGCCGGCGGAGGATCTCGATCGCCTCAATCACAGCGAGGGACGAGGCTGCGCCATCCTGTTGAGCTCGGTAGCATGCCGGTGAGCCCTCCATCGGCCGCAGCATTGGCAGATGGAAATCATGACCTTGCGGGGTGGTATACCACTCATTGCTCAGCTCGAATACCGCGTCGCCGACCACAAAAGGCACCTGTAGGACAGGTACGTCCGATTGAGTCATGGCCAGCAATGGCTGTAGGCTCAGTGACGCCCCTAGCAATTGCGGTAGCGTCGCCATTGACCACGCATCCATTTCATACACCAGCGGTTTCATAATGGCGCTCCTTACGCAAGGCTCTGCTCACTACTATCGCGTGTCCTGCGAAGATTTACAACCGCCCTCGGACTGGCGTGGCCTTAGCAAAGGGCGCCGTCAGAGCCAGCCCCGCTCTGCAAACGACACGACGTCAGCAAATGAAACCACAAAGTGGTCGAGTAGCCGAACATCCACCAGCACAAGGGCATCGTGTAAACGGCGGGTGATCCGGCGGTCAGCCTGACTTGGCTCCGCGCAGCCTGACGGATGATTATGAAACAAGATCACGGCGGCCGCACTGGTGGCGATGGCACGCGGCCAATTGAGTTTGGCAGAACGCTTGGGCGATGGACGGCGCATTCATCACGGGTTGCTCAAAGAGCACCAGCTTGGATTTCAGCACCGCCGCGGCCTGCTGCAAGAGGTGTTGTTCTTCGGCTGAGAACACCGGAGTTAGGGTCGTTTGGTCAAGTGGCGCGTTCATCACGTATCTCCTGGGTCGGCTATCGGGCGTCTGACGACCCGCCAGACCGAGCGGGGGGCGATCGCAAGGGCGCGTAGCGGCTTGGCCCTCCCTTGCGATCGACGACCACTTGGGCAAGGGTTCTGAGGCATTGACACCTCACTGACCGATCCAGAGAATCGGGCTGTCTGCCCTATGACGTGAACGGCACATGAAGGTTACTGAAGCCGATGAATAAGATCCGCTAAGCGACGGAGCCCCATATGGGCGGTGTACAGCATG
This sequence comes from Vibrio sp. VPAP30, assembly GCF_001188205.1. Lineage (NCBI taxonomy): Bacteria > Pseudomonadati > Pseudomonadota > Gammaproteobacteria > Vibrionales > Vibrionaceae > Vibrio > Vibrio sp. VPAP30. The sequence goes on along the minus strand of NZ_LBLS01000024.1, from coordinate 26,822 downwards.
TCATCGCGTTGGGCACGTTGAAGCGTGTCATTGCTGGCGCTCAACAAAACACGTGACAGCTCGCCGGTGTCGAGGGCATGCGCTAAGATCAGCGAGGTTAATGTCGGTGGCGGCGCTTCAGACGGCGGTGGCGTCGTCACGACCTTGAGCCCGTTCAGTACACTATTTAAAATCAAGGGATCGTCACTGAGTTCGGTCAGCGCAACGAGTTCGGCGCACTTGAGCACATGCGGTTGCTCGGGATTGAGCTTATTGCGCAGTGTCACCGGAGTCAGTCCCAGTTTTGGCGCCAGACGGAACATGTTGTGTTGACGTGAAAAAAGCCGGCAAGCCTGTTCAAATTGCCGCTGCCTCACGTTGAGACGCTCTGCCATAAGTCCTCCTCTAGTGGGTGTGCGTGCTCACGCTAACAAAGCGCGACCAGACAGAAAAGCCCACCTTCCGGCCAGTCGCGGCCCATCAAGGGTAAGACGATACGATAAACCTATGCGCCAACGCGGCAGGCTGACAATTCAATCGTGAAAACAACCGGATAGCACCAATCGCCGTTTGACCTTGACGTGGGTCTCACTTTGAATTTAATAATGGATAATAAAATGGCGAGACCCAGGAAGCGCTAAGGCGCGCATTCGCATCGCACGAGCAAGGGAGGGGTTACAGGCTCGAATCCTTTCGAGAGCGCCAGATAAATACATGCCTGATCGCGGACTTTAGGCGACGTTGACGACAATATTCAACAAGCACGCCTTTTTTGAAGCCGAATTGACGGGAACGAGTACTGGCACAACCCAATATCAGGATTCTGAATAGTGCTCTGGTATTTGGGGGCATATGATTCTATTTCTCAATACACCAGACACATGACGATATCAGGGCAAGTGTACTTATATTGGTTGCGGTGTCACTGAATCCATTTTCTCAGCCACAGTATGTTCCGAAGTAGTAGATGCCTCTTAGGCTAGACATGAAACGTTATAATAGGCATGTAACCTCACTACCACTTCTGGCGGTGATTGACATTCCCCTTTAACGAACAACCCCTAGTGATGCCTTGCGGTGTATTTCTTAATACTATTCACCGTCACCTGATCGCGTATGTCACCGATAGTTCTCCATATTTTCCCGACTAACTCAGGGTTATTTTCAGTAAACCTATGGCTAAAAATCAAGTAATAATATTTGCTTAATATGGGCGGGTATACTTTTTCGATACTGGCTAGCTTATTTTCATCGATATAACTGTCAGCGATGTTACTCTGGACGGCGACAGCGATTACTCGCCTTTTTCTCAACATTTTAAACAAGTGTTGCGTGCTTGACACTTCAAGTGTGCTAATTTCATTTTCTTTTAAGGTGTCTATAATTGAAAAACCCGTATGAACACCAACGGGCTGATGGCCAGTAGAGTATAGTTTTACCCCATCCCATTCTAACTTTTGAATCTTAAGCCTATAGAGAAAATAGTCTAGCGTGGCGATACGCAACGCACTATCAACTTGCCCATTGATAATGGGATAGTGTGCGTATTGGGCCCTCTCATGGTTGTAGGAAAAAATAAAGCCGCCATCCACTTCATTGGATTTGATATGTTGAAGCACTCGTTTCCCTGGTACCCTCACATATTCAACGTTGAACTGCAGCATATGGGCAAGTTGTTCAATGATTTCGACAGATATGCCTGGAGGCGTCGCAACATCATTCCCATTGCCCATTTGAAACGGGAAGGATTCGATATCTGAGTAAGCGAGTTTTATTGTCTTGCTTGAGGAGGCAAATGAAACAATGGGGATCAACAGTAAAGCGAGAACTAGGTACCGCATTGATCTCTCCTTAGCTCAATTCATTTTTGATATTGTCAGGTTATTCAGACAACGATTGAGCACCTTTTTCTCTGGGCTAAAAGGGCTCCGTTCTAATTTAACCAGACTGCACATAAATCTACCTAAAAGTAATTTGCCTTCTCTCCCGATCAGAATCAACCTTTATGCACTTGAATCTCTAATCGAGTCTCTCATTTCTCTTCATCATCAACGCGCATTCACAATAAATTATCCGCAAGCAATCGAGGATTAGCCGTGATGAATGGCTCGTCCTCTCGCGAATCAATTGCGCTAGAGGACGCCAGTGGTGTGAAAGAGATACGGCCGTACTCATCAAATTAGATAGCGTACCGGCAAGAAAGACATACACAAGCTCGATCACTCAGAACGTCTTTCTTTTGCTATCCGACCTAGGCCCCCACCATTGGCTCTAATATATACTCGTAGAAGACACCTCCAAATGCTTTTCCTATAGGTGTGCCTGCTCTCTTTTGGTTGATAAGCATGACACGATGGATAAATTTCGAATGTGCGCATGTGCATTGATACACACCGATCCATACGCCAACGATTGAAAGATACAATCCATTCAAGGGGCCTAGGCCCCTTGGTTAGTATTCACTGGGCAGCAACACCGTGGTCAATTGATGACCCGCTTCGGTGATCAGCCAGACGCGCTGACCGGAAAATCGGTATACCGATACGATCCGTCCACCTCGACGAGTGGCCACGTCGTTGGCTTTCTTATCTTCGATGTCGCACTCTCCCCAATCACCATTTTCATGGCGGAGTAAAAGTGGCCTCAGCAGGGCTTCGGGACGTCCGTCGAGCAGCGCTTGTATCCCTTGGGTTATCACGATCTCTCCGAGCGTGAAAGAGACGGCGGTTGAGTAGTAGTTAGCTGGCATTGCGTTTGTCCTCCTGAGCGAACAGCGACCTAACGTGGTCAGCGTCGCCATGCACTGTGTGTGTGAGGGGTAGATGGTTCATGGGCTCTCTCCTGTGTTGGGGGTATGTTGTCGTTGCTGGCCTGTCCATGCCCCACTCACGGTTCGCCAGTACAAGGGCGCCTGCGTGCACTTTACCCTTGTGCTGAAGGCTCTGAGGGGGAGAGGTCACAGGCAAGCGCAAAGACGACAGAGCCCCGCAGTGAGCTCCCTGCCCTTCTCGCCAACTCACAGTGTCAAAGGCGATGACCCGTTTGGGCCTTCCTTGGTCGTGACGTCACGTTAGGCCCGCGTTTCACCCCCAGATCCCGCTCGCCTCGCTTAGGATGCCCCGACGTCAGTGCGCCACTCAAGGCGTCATGCACGGCTCTTCGAGGCAAACACTTTCACCAAGTAAAAACATTGGGTAAACTGCTGTTCAGAAAAGGAAACGAACTGTACGGGTAGCAAAGCCTGGAGGAAATGTCGCCTTGTCTATCTTACCCGTACTGGCCTTAGTTGGTATCGCCCTTGGCGCTGACAGCGACCTCACTTATCAAGCCCCAGAGCGCGCCCTTGAAGATGACAAACTCGGTTTCGAGTGCGAGGCTGTAGCCATATGACATCGGGGCATGAGGCGAAATTTTACTTGGCACATTGCCCCAACGTGAAGATTGATGGCGATCGCGATGGCGTGCCTTGTGAGCAGCAGTGGTGCGGCCAATAAACGGGGGACCCGCCCATAAGGCGCAATGAACAGAAGGAAGCACCGTGGCACAACAGACAGTCACTATCAGACCCGCAAGGGAAAGTGAACTTGAGCGTCTCCACGCTTTGGTCATTTCAAATGACGAATGGACGCAATTTAACGGTCCGTACTTTTCATACTCACCTCCCTCGTTGGAGCAGTTCGAAAAGACAGCGTTTCAGCGCCTGTTAACCGGCGCAAGCTTACAGTTGATCACCGTTGATGACCTCCCCGTCGGCACGGTGAGCTGTTACTGGGAATGCGAAGAAACGCGTTGGCTTGAAGCCGGCGTGGTCATTTACGATCCTGCGTATTGGGGGCAAGGCATTGCGGCCTTAGCGCTTCCCTTGTGGGTGTCGTATCTGTTCAATAGTCAGCTCATCGAACGGGTGGGGTTAACCACTTGGTCGGGGAACCCTCGAATGATGTCATTGGCCCTGAAGCTGGGTTTCCAGCAAGAAGCGCGGCTTCGAAAAGTCCGCTATTACAATGGCGAATACTATGACTCGGTCAAATACGGTGTGTTACGGTCAGAATGGCTCGCGCGGTATGCGCCTTAGCCTCGAAACGGCGCGCGCTCTCAATGCCAGCGCCAATGAGTACGTTGCTATTGCCACTTCACCCTGACTTTGGTTTACTCACAGCTTGGTCGCGGACGCTACGTTGAGCGTGAAGGCAGGTTCCTCATTCAAGCGCCCCTCCGCGGCTCTAACGCGAAACAAACGGAGCAAATTGTGATTTCAGAAAAGCTAAACTTGGCCCATCTTCCTCTTCAAAATGCCTTGGTTCAATCCGCGTACTCGGCGTTTCATTCTGAAAATGACGCGGTCGCGGCGGTCCTGTTGGGGTCACTGGCCGCGGGAAAAGGTGACCGAGTCTCGGATGCCGATATTCTTGTGTTTACCAAGAATAACTTTCATCAATCTTGCGAGGCCTGCTTCTCCGCGTTTGAGCGTGATAAAGACATCTTCTACCTGCTCGAGGGCTTCCATAATGAGAACGCTTACTTTAAAAAATACATTTTCAATGACTTAACGAGCGCAGAGATTCACTGCTTAGATGTGAGTGAACCATTGAGCCTGTCTAAGCCGTTTAAGGTGCTGTTTGATAAAAATGGCCTCATCGAGCAACGGGTAACGGACGAACCGGCACCAAAGCACGCAGATTTTCCGGCCTACACGAACGGCGACGAAGGAATAACGTGGGAATTGTTTGATTGTATCAAATGGATGAGTCGTGGTGATCATGAGTTGGCAAAGCACCATTTGAAGAAACTGGTTGCGCAATGGTAACGGTTTGCCTGCTCCCAGCCGACTCGGCAATGTTGTCCAACTCATTGATTTTGTGATAAATAGTACGTTTAGATCTCGTGTTTGAATGGAGAGGGAACCATGAAATTGGAGGCGGTGCTGTGGGATTATGATGGGACACTGGTAAACTCTGTACCGAAAAATATTGAGATAACCAAGACCATTTTATCCATTGTCGCTCCCCGTTTGACTGGGGACGGTTTGCCAGAGTGTTTACGCGACGAAGAGGCCTACCATGTCGCCAACCACAGCGCAAAAAACTGGCAAGAGCTTTACGTTGATTACTATGGGTTAACCCAACAGGAAATGCGCCTGGCGGGGGGCATGTGGGCCGAGCACCAAGAGAAAAATACCACGCAGGTCTTGTTGTTTGAAGGGCTCAAAGACGTGGTCACCGAATTCTCCTTCCTGCCTCACGGCATATGCTCGCAAAATTCACAGAGCAACATTCGCCGTGTGTTGGAAAACCATGCGCTAACGGCTTTTTTCAAGGCCATTGTCGGGTATGACGACGTGTCTCATGGCCATCAAAAACCGGAGGCTATGGGTGGCCTTCAATGTCTTGACGCGATGTTCGGCCATCGCACCAGCCAATGCTTGATGTACATCGGCGACCATGAGGCCGATGTCCAATTTGCTCGTAACCTTCAAGCTGCGCTGAGGGGCAACGCTCGCGTCATTGCTGTGGCCGCAGCGTACAGTGGCGCGGCGCCGGAATCGTGGTCGTGTCAGCCTGATCACACGGCTCGCTCGGTTGACGAGCTCTATGATCTCATTGGAACATACGCCTAACTCGCCGCTTAAATGGCGTGCTCACTCAGCGCGCCTCTCTTTGAAGTCATTCCAGTTGTATTCGGCTTGTCTGATACACTCGGTGGCTGTTTAACCTCGAATTCACTGCTAAAAGGACGCTATGAACGTTATCTCGAAGGATGACATCGCTCACTACATTGGTGTTGAGACAGAGCCAACCGAATGGTTTGTCGTCAGCCAAGCGCAGATTAACCAATTTGCTGACTGCACCTTAGATCATCAGTTTATCCATACGGATCCCATCAAAGCGCAAGACACCATGTTTGGTTCGACCATTGCCCATGGCTTGCTGTCCCTGTCCATGCTGCCCCATTTTGCCGAGCGCTTTGGCTACCAATTGGAAGGGGCAAGCATGGGGCTCAACTATGGGTTTGATAAAGTGCGCTTTATCCACCCGGTCACCGTGAATAGCCGCATTCGCGCGCGTGCGAAATTGCTGGCCGTCGACGAAAAGCGCCCCGGTCACTATACCTTTAAAAGCGAAGTGGTGGTTGAAATCGAAGGGGAAAAGAAGCCCGCGTTAGTCGCGGTTTGGCTCGCCGTCCAGATAGTGCCTGAATGACCTTCTCCTTCGTCGCGTCTTAACTGACAAAGAAAAGAGTGGCTCGCCGCTGAACTTTGGCAGCGCTGCCCCGTAAGACATGGGATACAGCGACAACATGACGAGCCTATGATGAATCGAATTAACCCTGCTAAGCTACTCAACAGTAAATGGACAGCCCTGCAGCCGCAAAAGCGTGAGAAACACTTCTTAGTGTCCGATGTTGATTACGCAGAAGATGGCTCCGTGAGATCGTGCACCTTGGAAGCAGTGATGACTCACGTCGAGTATTCCATTGACTGGAAAGAGCTTAAAAACACCGATAAGTGGGCGTATGGCTGGAAATAAGCAACGTTGCCCCTTTCTCAACGTTTCTTGCACAGGCGCTCAGCGTTGACTCTGGAGGGCTTCGATTTGCTGACCTAATTCTTCCGCTTGCGCGGTTAAGAGCGAATAGGTTCGAATGTCCCCTCTTCTTTGCGCAAGCATTGCCTGCTCGAGTTTTGCGGCATATTGCTTCTTCAGTTTCTTGGTCGAGTCACGTTTAAATAGTGAAAACATTGTTTATCTCCGTTGGGTGCTCTGTCTAGTTACGTCGTTTGGACGCAAAAGGATTAACCCAGAGCACAACAACGCCCACTCGACGTGCACGAAAGGGGTCGTTGGAGCCGCTGACCCTGTTTAACTTGCCTTAACCCAAAAGGCTCAGGCACGATGGGTACCGCCACCGAATAATCTCTATAGGAAAATGACGTGCTTGAAGTGAAAACAATGGGGCTTTTCTTTCTCACCGCCGTTGCAGAAATTCTGGGCTGCTACTTGCCTTACCTTTGGCTCAAAGAAGACAAATCTGCCTGGCTTTTAGTGCCCGCAGCGCTCTGTCTTGCGCTTTTCGCATGGCTGTTATCCTTGCATCCAACCGCCGCTGGTCGGGTTTATGCCGCTTACGGCGGCGTGTATATCTTTGTCGCAATCTTATGGTTGTGGCTCGTGGACGGTCTTCGCCCAACTCTGTGGGATATCGTGGGAGTCTCTGTGGCAATGCTTGGTATGGCCATCATCATGTTCGCGCCCAGAACCCCGTAACCGATAACACTATGAGGTACGCAAACGACTTTCCTGCGCGCTGGCCTCCCCAGCACAAAAAGGCGTGCGGAGAATAGAGCTCACAAGATGCATCATTCGCGATGACGCTCGAAGACATCCATTATGTGATGTAATTGACGCGAACTCAGCGCAAACCAATGCGATTCCAGTGACCAATCGAGAATCAGTGGCGACATGCTGGCGTCATTGAGCGCGTCCCAGTTCATCACCGCCACCAGCTCGACAGGCTCACCGCTTTGCTGGTTCAACTGATATATATGCTGGTCGACATCTTGGGCAAGGCAAAGGCGATAGCGGTTACGATGCGGTGCTTTAAGTAGACACAACGAAAACGAGCCTTCCGACTCCGTTAATGCTTTCCACAAGGTCGCCTCTAACCAGAAAAACTCTTCGCCCAAATCTTCCCACAGTTGGTCGAGCAGTCCTGAGATCCGTTCGGTTTGTTGGGGTAATTGAGTTCGGTCACACAGCGCGCGGGCGCACGCCTCATCGAGGGATCGTAAGATTTGAGGGTTTATCGGCATCGCAACCTCCAAGAAATGAAGTTTCCCTTCACCACTCAGAGACCCCAAAACAAAGGGTGGTGAACTGAACAAGGTTGGAACTACCGCACACGTGGAAACGGCCAGCCGAAGCTGCCTCGCCCAGCCCACCGTAATACCAAGCGGAACTTCCCTTTGCAGGGCATCCGTTTTTACAGGTGCGACAAGGCTGCACATGACAGCAGCAGTGATGCTGACGTCTATGCGCCACGTGTTGTGAGACAGGGTTCCAATCCTGACACTGGATTTTGCCAGTGCGAGAGCAGAATATCGGTGAGGAATAAGCGTGTCAACGATTACCCGTTCTTGAGAGCGGGATCGGAGAAAGATAGACCAACGGGCCCTAGAAAAAGAAACGTCTTCCCCCTTGATAACTAAAAAAGGATGAGTCCTCATCTGGTGAACTCATCCTTCAACTCTACTTGAGAATCCTTAAATGGAATTTAATTTCCGGGTCCAAACCCTGCAATACAGTCAATAAAGTCTTTCAGGCTGACTTCATTACCGGTTAGATAATCGGTCACGATCGTACATTGATTGCCGACCGAACTGGTTACCGAGGTGTCACTGCCTCCAAGCGCTGAGCCGCCAAAATAATCAAAGTTACTCACTGAGTTTTCAACGTTTGGTAGCTTGCCATTAAAGCCAAAGCTCTTGCGCAACTTGTTGGCCGATTCTTTGGTGTACACAAAGACCTTGCCCGTGTCGGTCATCCCCGGTTTGTCATAACCCGGCGCAGAAAAGACCATCTGAATCGTTGGATCTTGAGCATCCAACGCAGTTACTGCCGCTAGGTTAGTTCCGAACACATCGCCGGCATGGACACTTGGCGCTTTCACATATTTAAAGAAGCTGTACGCCACTTTGGTGTTGGCATAATTGTTGTCGTTGTAGACGTAAGCCGCCCCCGCATCCAGAGCCTGGTTGTTGGTCAAACCGGGGTTTTGGCATGGGGCTTTGTTGTTTGTGCCATCCACATGCGTGCCGCAGTTATCTTCACCAGGAGCCCCAATCATCAGGCCGCCCACACTGTCGATAAATAAGTTGGCGCCGAACTGATCGTTCGCGTCAGGGTTTGGCGCTTTGATGTAAGCCACTTCCTTCAAATTGGCATTGTTGTCATCGTAAGCAAACACATAAACCGCGCCTGACTTGCCAATCCGGTTGTCCAATTTGACGTTACTGTTAAGCGGCGAGTTACCACAAACACTTTCACCATTGATCTTCTTGTTAGGGTTTGGTAGCGCCCCATCAATCCCTGCTGAGCAGCCGGACTCCCCCGGCGCACCAATCACGATTTTGTTGTCTTGATGATCAAACGACAGGGCACTGCCAAACAAATCTCCCGCGTCGGTGTTTGAGGCTTTGATGTACTCTTTCAGCACCCATTGACCATTCTCGCGCGCATAGTGGTACACCGCCCCAGAATCCCTGGCCGAGTTATCCCACAGGCTTGGGTTAGGGTTTGTCCCACACACGGAGCCATAACCAAGGCGTTGATTTGCGTTCGCCCCCTGGCCACCCACACCGGTACCGCAGTTATCTTCACCCGGGGTCCCTACTAGCAGTTGATCCCCATCCGAGTCCAGCGCCAAGGCAGAGCCAAACATATCGCCAGGATCGGTGTTTGGCGCTTTTAGGTACGCGTCCAACACCCAAGTGTTGTTGCGTTTTTTATAGATATACACCGCCCCAGAATCTCGGGCACTATTGTCATCCATACCTGGGTTTACGTATTGGCCGCAGACCGAGTGCCCACCCAGGCGCTGATTCGGATTAACGCCCGTGCCGCCGACACCGATGCCGCAGTTGTCTTCACCTGTCGCGGCAATCGCGATGGTCTTGCCATCACCACTGATGTGAACCACCCCACCAAAGTTATCCCAAAGGCTGGGGTTAGGCGCTTTGATGTAAGTAGTAAAATCAAGCAACTTATGTCCTGAACTTGTTTCAAACTGATTGTTGTTTGCAAACTGCCCCTGCCCTTCGAATACATAGGCCGCGCCAATGGAGACGGAATCTAATGGATTGCCAGAATCTGCGTTACTCTCCATTCCATACGAAAAGCAAGTAACTCGGCTGTTGGTGCCAATGAGATTGGCGTGTTTGGTCGCCCCAACATTGGCCCCACAGCCCGACTCGCCTGGCGCACCCACCAACAAGACTTGATTATTCCCAGATAGAATGGCGGCTTCACCAAATTTATCCGAGCTTTCCGCGTTAGGCGCTTTAATGAGCGCCGTACCGAGTTGCCCTTGTAGAGTTTTCCATTTGAGATACACCGCGCCAGAGTTAGGCGCAGAATCGGATCCTGGTTGTGAGGCTAAGCTATCTTCATATGGCGCCCCGACCACAATAGGCGCGAAGCTTGCTTCCGCCGCAAACGGGGCCGACATATAGCCAACCAGCGATAGGTAAATCATGGATCTTAAAACATTCATAATTTCACTCCAGACTTCTTTCTATGTTAGGTGTAGTTATTCCTTGTTAGAGCATGAATAACGATGTGCGCACCTTTAATAACCCAACCAACTTGTTGACAATAATCATTATTATTTAGACTTATTAGGAACAATATGGGCTAAATACCCGAACACAGTTTTGGTTATTATTTGTACAATCGAGATGCTACTCATTGACTATTTATTGCTCAATATGAAACGCGCGAGATGTCGGCAATCGGATGGGCATTGTGCGGAATCGCAGTAGATTTGATAGAGAATGGACACCTTAATGATAAAATTAATATTTCACTATTCTTCACTTTCGTAGAGAAAACATTCGCGTTTTACTGCTATATACAGTGAACGCATCGCAAAAAAGCAGCTTTGATAAGTCGATCTTGCTCCGAATTCCCAGCCCCAGTGTGAATGCAACAATCAATATAATTAGGCCATTTTCGCTTCCTAACACACGTAATCGCTCGACCAAAGTCACAAACTCGACGCATGAACTATGGTGGCGATGATGAAACGTGCTGAGACTCAGATCAAAAAAGCCAACGTTGTCGCGCTGGCTTTGAAGTCTGTTTAAACGAAAACGTTAGTCCGAGAGGTAGTACTGCACGGTAGAGACCACACGAACCTTCTTAATGTAAGGCGTATTGCTATCACGATCATAGATCGAAAACTGCCCTTGTGTAGCGCGCTTAATTTTCCCCAGTGAGCTCTGAGAATCTTTAGCAAATTTCGCCGCAACTTCACGGGCGTTTTTGGTCGCTTCTTCAATCATATCGGGTTTGATGTCATTCAACTGCGTGAAGCTGTAGTTGGCCCGGTTTGAATAGGGATCTTGATTGAGCAATATACCTTGCTTGCCCAGCTCCCCAATTTCATTGATGGCCGCTCTGACCACATCAACCTTCTGGCTGTAAACCGTGATTGTACGGCTGCCTAGATAACGATATTCAATATCCTGCTCATTGCCATACTGCTGCGCTTTACGGTCAATCACCGAAGGCGAAGACAATGATACGCTCGACTCTTCTAACCCCTTTGCGCTCAGGAAGTCCAGTACCAACTGGGTTTGCTGGTCGATGTCCTCAAACATCGCTGACATATCGTTTTTCGCCACCGTAAACTGGATCGGCCAAATCACAGTATCGGCTTGATACTCACGCTCCGACAAACCTTTTACAGTAACCACTCGCTCGTACGCTTTATACTTTATAGCCGTCTGCTGGATGAAGAACCCTAATACCCCCAACCCCACGATCAGACATACCCCTAACCACAGTGACGACTTATTGGAAACTCGTTCCATTGCCTCTCCTTACTGCACCAAAGAAAACATATAGATTGATTATCTTAACCAACTAATGTCAATAAAATAGCCACAAAAGGCTAAAACTTGACTCGCTGTAAAAATACGACGGCATCAAAGTAGACTTGAGACAAAAGGCAACATGCACAACTTAGAAACCGTCATGGTGCTCAGTTGTTACCAACTAATTTTTATACTCATATTTGGACAAAAATGACTTAGGATTGAAACCTTCCTACCATTAACTCAGAATAAGCTGAATTTTGGTATAGTCTAGCTATGGAAAACCACACCAAATAGCACATTTTCGCATTATGCTATATGGCCTTTTAGGCTGCTTCACTCATTCTCAAGCTTTCATAGTAATCCTCAGCCAAAGCAGTCATTTTGAATTCGGCTTCTATTCCGGCTAACTTTTCTACGGCTTCTTGGATAGATGCTAGGTCAACATTAAAGAACTCTTTGCGAAGGTTTACAGCGTTTACCCGTTTAGAATTGAATTCTCGGTGTAGTGCAGTTTCAAGAGCTGGAGCATCATCGGAGTAAATCATGGCATGTACGTCAAATGGGAATGGTACACTTGCATCGCCTAGTTCTTTAACTCTGTCCATAGGCTCTAGACGGCGAGTAAGACCGATCTTGTAAACATCCTCGCCAAACGAACCAATATTACTAATGACGTAAACATGCCCCTTACGGGTTTGTTCTGCCATACTCTTAGCTCGCTCTTCTTTGGCTTCGGCTTCAGCGAGTTGCTGCTCAAGGATTGCTATGCGTTGCTCCATCTCAGAACGATCCTGCTCAGTAGCTTTAGCAAGTTCTCGCTGTGCTTTATCAAGAAGATTACGGTACATTTTTTCTTCTTTTTCGGCATCAGCAATCGCTTTCTCAAACTCTTTAATAGCTCGTTGTTCTTCACGGATCTGCTCTTTGATAAGCTTCTGCTCAGCGACCTCTTCTTGCTTTTTAAGTGTGTATTGGTATTGAAGCTTACACTCTTCAAACTTAAGTTCTATGTAATCTATATCAAATCCGCACTCTAACGTCGCTGCTGACTTTTCTAGCGTATTAGCAAGTTTTTCTATACGTTCAAGCGTACGGCTAAACGAACTAGGCGACACCTTACCGATAAGAAGATCACATTCAACATTAAAAGCAGTAAGCATGAGCTTAACCTGACCATTTAAAATTCTTTTGTTGAATGACTTGTCGTTAGATATAACCGTCGACTCTGGGAAAGTGATCGCTGTTTTATCTTTGATCATGCCTTTTTGCTGTTGCCTAACGTCCTTGATCTCTTCAGCGAATCGAGTAGATGTTTCATAAAGGTACTGCGGCATTTCAAAATGACCATGAGCAGTATATTCATCAAGTCTCGAATACAAATCGATATCGCCCATTAGCTCTTCTAGAGCAAACTCACCTTTTTCAATGCTAGAGTTGAGTTCGTCTAAGGTTGATTTGGTTGATTCTAAGGTAGCTTGCTGCTCTTGAATGCTCTGTTTTAGAGCAATATCTTGTCCTTTCAGAGCTTGAAGCTCGGCAGTTTCCTCGTTGATTTTACTTAGCTCTCGTTTTGCAGTTTCATTGGCCGCAATTATTGTTTCTCGACTTATACACGCTGAATCATATGCCTCTTTTGTTTTTTCTAGTGCTTCTTCGAGCGATCTGTATTTCTTGATTTTCTTATCGGCTGAGCGTTTTGCTAGTACATAAGCTAATACGATAGCTACTAATGATAAGCCTGCCAACATCAGTAAATTATTATCCATTGATTACTTTATAACCTCTTGTATGAACTGCTTCCTCAGAGCGGCTCGCTCTTCGCATCGCTCCTGATATTCTTCTGCAGCGCTAGATACAGCGTCTTTAAAAGCTTGCTTTGCTGCTGACTTTTTAAGTCTTTCTTGCCTTTGTAATTCACGCTGAGCTTCTCGAACTGCTCTCTCATGCTCTCTTACTGCCTGAGCATGCGCTCGTTCACGAGCTTTCAGCCTGCGCTGGGATTCACGAGCAGCTTGCTTGTTCGCTCTATCTATTGCCTTGACAACCTTTATAGCCGTTCGTAAACCACTACCTCGTCTAGCCAATGGTTTCCTCCTGTAAAATGGTGTAACGATAACGTTTTGGATGCTAGCACAATAAAATATTTGCAACTTGTAGCTTTATCAAACAGATTGAATATTTTTAGGATTAATGACGTATAAAGTAGATAACTTTTGGTCGGGTAAATGCGCATTAACGGGATGTGTATGAGCTTTTATCCAGATTAATATGGGATACTTTCTTTCTAGAAAGTCCCGCATGAAACGGTTCTGGACAAAAATGAGTTAGAGATTGAGAACGAAAGCGCCTTCTTCGGATAAGTTGAGCTTGGGTTAAATCTAGCATGCTAAAGTCTAAACAATCGGCAGACATTCAGTAATTATCTTTGGTCGATATTATGCTTCCGAATTTCTCTTCGGTTTTGTGGTTTGGATGATTTGGGTTTAGCTCTTCAAACCCAATAGATTTAAGGCCCTCAACAATATCATCATGCTTATATTTTTTACCAAGTAAATCCATATCTACAGCAACAACTAGTTCAGATTGAGCACGAGTCAACGCGACATAGACCATATTCCAAGTTTTGTTGAATTTTTCAACGCCATCTTGCATTAAGTACTTGAAAATCGCGGGAGTTAAGATCAAAACACACACCTTAGACTCTAAGCCCTTGGTTATTTGGATGCTACTGATTGCGTACTTGGCTGAATTATCTTTGGATGAACCGTATTGTTCTGCTGATCGACAAAGCTTCTTGAATAGTTCTTTTTCGTACGGAATCTCTAGCTTATTAAGAAATATACGTATTGATGTCTTGTTGTCATTGTTGGATAACAAGGATGCAAAATAGCGCTGCAATGAGTATATGACCACACCTTCTTCGTATTCAGGAAACTTCACTGTAAGTAGCCCTTCTACCTCTGGGTCAAACTCGGGGAGAGATCCCGCTTTCTTGGTTGAGTAATTACCTTCTTTTCTGAATATGCTAACTAAGCTTCCATTCTTAATATGATGACCGAGAACTTGGTCGTAATGCTCATCTTCAGAAGTTATGTATGTTAGGTGTCCTTCAACTTCAGACAAGCTAGTTTGCGCTTGACCTCTGGGGCAGAAGTTATTTGAGATATCAAGAATTCTCTGAGGAACCCTACGAGAAGTCGTTATATTCGGAAGCACTTTAACTTTTTCGTTGGCTTTGTTCGCAGCTAGCCAGCCTTTGAAAGATTTTGGATAATCTATTGCTTGTTTAGGGTCGCCCACCATGTAGATGTCAACTGAAAGCTCACCGATTTTTTGAAAGGCTTTAAGAGCAGTTTCATCAAGATCCTGAGCTTCGTCGAGGAAAATCTTATCAATAGCGCTACTTAGGATTTTGTGAACTTTCCTAACTTTAGACTTTTTCTTCTGGCTGCTGTGTTTTGAGTAGTTTTCGTCGACAACTCTCCATGCAGCGGCATAGGTTTCGTCAACGTGTATAACACCACTCTTCTTTAGTCTACTGATGGTACTCGCCGTTTCTCGTTTCTTTTGTTCTTCAGTCTTCCCAGGAGGAAAGTTTGAGAACGTTTTGCAGCGTGAGGAGGTAGTATGCTTCTCATTTAGTACGAATGGAGAGTAAGGGTAAATGATCTCATTCAATAGAAACGTATGAACTGTGCAAACCACGATATTTTCTGGCAGGTATCCTAGGTGTTTGATAATCGCTTGTGAGATGTTCTTCGCGGCACTGTTAGTATAAGTGATGGCAAAAATCTTTTTATGCGACTTTAGGTCGTAGTGTGCGATGATCTTCTTAGCTAGACCATAAGTCTTACCTGCACCTGCTCCTGCTATTTGAACTTCAATCATTTCATGAAATCCAAAGCTTCTTGAATGTGTTTGGGTAGCTTGATCGGATCTTCGTTCTTTTCGTCTAAGATCGAGTCGGCAATCTTAAGCATTCTTTCGGCTTTACTTTTCTTCAGGAACTTGGCCATTTCGTCAGAGGTTTTGTACTTCTTTTTGAACAGTGTGTTTAAGCGGTCAAGGTTTCCATCAGCCTCTGCAAGATCATCTTCGAGCGTATATTTGGTGGTGGTTCTTACTCGAATATTGTCGTTGTCTATATCGTATTTTTCATGTTTTTTCTTGGTAGTTTCATTCTCATCGTGATCTCGAATGATACTCAGCTTCTTTTTAGTATTGCCTTTGTTGACTTGCAGCCAAACGTCCATGAATGTCGTAAAGCCAGTCTGCTCGATAGATATTACTTCAAGACTGCTAACGTTTTTGTTGTCACGATAGAGGATGGCGTTGATGAGCATCTCTTCGGTGGTACCTTCAACGAGCACGGTCTTGTTGCTCAGCAGCAGTTTTAGTATGTCGAAGTTTGGTCGTTTACGAAGGTAGTTCGTGAGCTGCTTCTTACTATCAGTTAGGTGGATGGCATCATTTCCAGATAATACGATCACGTTAGTTAGCTCAAGTTTATTGATGACCTGTGGGCTGTGGGAGCTAATAAGAGTTTGTAGAGATGATCCACCTTTTTGCGTACTTTTATATATGAAGTCGGTAGCGAAGCGCAGGTTGTTCACGCTCAGATGTGCTTCAGGTTCTTCGATGCAACAAAGGTTGAGAGCATTCTTGTTGCCTTTAAAAAACTCAAATAACAGGTAGATGTATACGAGGTTACGATACCCAAGGCCACGCTGATATAAGTAGCTTTCACCAGACTTCAGGGTGATATTGGACAGGATGCTTTTTAAGTTTGGTAAGTTGGGAATACATTCAAGCTTATCTACAATCTCGTCGAAGAAGTTTTCAAAGTCTGGGTCAGGAGTAACGATCTTCTCGAAAGTCTCGGTGTTTTCTATGGCGTCAAAGAATGACGTGTACGCGCTATTGATTTTGGCCTTGTCAGTATCCACAAGCGACGAGATCAACATCTTAGTCAGAATGTCGTTTGATTTCTGAGTGTTACTCTCTGCAAAGTCGTCACGTTCGGCGTTAATCGAGTTGATAGATATCAGTCTTAGATCAGAATAGCTGACCTTTAACCCATTATTGCTTTGCGTTACGTCGTAGTCGTACAGCTCAATTGGAAGGTTGAACCAACGAGTATCTTTAATGTCCTCGATGCCTTCGAGTAGATCCTTGGCTGTCTTCACAAAGAGATCTGCATCTTTGGGTCTGAAGTCATAGCGAATCTTATAGCTATCGTCGGCTTCTTCTCCGATTATCCACTTTCCAACAACGCCTTCTTCGATTATGTTCTTTGGCTCAGTGAACTCGATCTCAATTCGAACCTTTGGAATCAAAGCCTTGACTTCATCATCTTCCTTGTCGTCGATGATAGCTTGGTAAAAGTTTTTGATTGCCTCCCGATTGATATCTGATACTGAGAGGCGTTTCTTATTGAAGCTAATATCGTTGCTGTTAAGTGGCAGGGTAAGTGCACTGAAAAGGTTGGTTTTACCTGCTTCATTTTCACCGATAATTAGGCTGAGCGGTGAAAGTTTAATCTCAAAGTTTTTGAAGGCTCGGTAGTTTTCAATTTCGACCGTACGAATGTACATTTATATTCCATGTGGTTTTTGTTTGTGAACATATTGACAAAGTTAACGTCAAATAACGGAAGCCAAAATAGACTTAGGCGTAAAAACAGTCTTTATGTTGCCTCTTTGATTCGAATAATCGTTCGCAAATCATTGGGGTTAGGTCATTGTGAACCAAAAAAACACATTGGATCGAAATCGGACTTCCTTTGCCCAACATATAACTGTGCATCTGGTCACAACGTATTGGAATGAGACAAAAAACATTGTCTAAATTCTCTGGCAGGAATATACCACGAAGCGCATAAGGTACAACTTGATTTCAATCGCACGGATAACAGATTGGTCATTGATTAATCAAAAACAATCAACGTTCACAAAGCTATGAACGTATGTTAGGCAGGCTTTGTACGTGTTATGAATAACGACACCTCCGTAGACAATTTATAATAAAAAGCCGCGACTTGGTCTAAGTACCATGTGATAAATTCACTGTCGATCTCAATATACGCCCCTAAGCCGCCTTTCACTAAGCCCTTCCATTGAGCCTTCTGCTTTTCAAATTGTTCAGTTACTTTACCGTTGTTATGTACTATCTGATTCCTTAATCTATAAGTCGTAATCATTGCATCTGATTCTTCTTTACATTCAGCTAAGCTTAGACTCGCATTACACTCTAAGTAGAGTAAGCACTTTTCTACTTTTGACAGCCCTTTCCTCTGAGGGAGTTTTAGAGACTTATTAGTTCTTGATGCAAGCAAAACGCATAACTCATGCAACGAATTTTCAACAAAGCTCGAAATCGTAATAACAACACTATGCCTATGTATCCACTCGCTCTTGACTATGGCCTCGTAGTAAAACATTCCATAAGTTTCACCTAACTCTTGGCGTCTATCTTCACAGGTAGTGTTGGCTAAAGACTTCTCCAAGTCGATGTCTAAACGTTTAGCTTTCGACTCCCAGTGAGAATCTATAGATTGGGAAAATCGTCGAATTCGATTAACTTCATTTTGGCTCTGGTGACAGTAACAAGCCAAGCCACTTTCAAAAGCATCCATCGTATTTCTCCAGACAAGGAAGGGCCATTTTGCCTCTCATTACTTTTTGTATATCAAAGTTAACTGAACATCATTGTTTGAACTTTGAGGCGTAACTCATTTCGGGGCATAAATAAGCTGGCAATGGTAGCTAGCTCAGAGTTGGACAACGTTGTTTAGTTGCCCCCTCTCCCTCGAGAATAGCCAGCTCCCGGAGCTGTGGATTTTAAACACGTCGGGAGCGGTCAGTCGCACGAATTGCCTCAACAGTTTCGACTCAACGACCGCGACCGGCTCAATTGAAAATTGTGACCAATAGGGCTGAGCAAAATTGACAACCACGTCAAATTAGCTAAACAAGCCAGCGTAACGCTGGCCACTACATCGTGTCCTCGGTGGTGGACACCGGATCCACTGATGGGCTGTCTGGACATTCAGGGCGCTCATTCAGTTGAATAAAACAATCTGAAAAATAGAGTTTGTCGGCCCAAACGCGTGAATCACCAACCACAAACAGATTTTTCTTGGCGCGCGTGACCGCGACGTTCAACAAGTTGGGTTTAGACGACGCCCAAACCGCTCCACCAGGTTTGTTGCGATCACAGCCGAGAACCAAAATTACCGTGTGGCTTTCCTTTCCCTGGAACGTGTGCACGGTGCCAATGTTGTGTTTGATGAACGTCGCCAAGCCTTTGTCTTGTTGCAGCGCTTGACCGTGCTGTCTCAAGTACTGCTTGAGTTCATGCTTCACGGCTTTAAACGGCGAGATCACATACACATCTTTTAATGCGCCGCCTTGGCTCACCAGACGATGCAAGAGCTTGAGCGTCTCGAGACCCAATTCAGGATAAAACTGCTTGCGGACACATTGGCCGTCGGCTTGCACCCAGCGATTGGGGCCCAGTTGACCATGAACCACACTGGGCACATGACGGTTATCGACGTGATTGCCGTGGATCATGCGCTCTTGATACGCCGCCTTATTGGCAATAGCAAACATTGGATTGATGCAGCGGCGATGCACCCACAGTGGGATCCCAATCCACTTCGCCCGCCCTTGTACCGTGAGGCTACAACCGTAGGGGTTCACGCGGTCGGCCAGCTCTTGCACCGACCAGTTTTCCGGGCTCCATTGCTGCTTCTCGTCGCCAAGGGACAGCTCCATCAGGTGGTCGACCAACACCGGTGGCGCGGTAAATACCGGTTCGATCTGCAAGGGATCACCAACCACAACCGTACGTTTGGCCCGCCATAAGCCACCAATGGCGGCTTGCGGTACCGCTTGCCCAGCCTCATCGATCATCAACCAGCCGATCGATTGCTCTTCGAGGTTAGCAAACATGCGCCCCAGCGACGCAAACGTGGTCGAGATCACCGGAACAAACATAAACAGAATTTGCCATAACTTGTGGCTGTTCAATTCATGAGGCTTGGCTTTCAAACAATCGGAAAGTTGAAACACCTTGTCCTTAAAAGCGTTATGCCGTTTCACTTCATACAGCCACGCTTGATGCAAGGTCATCGCAGTGATGAAAACGGTCGAGCGCAGATCATTAATCGCTCGCTCTTGCCAATACGCATTTTGCTGCAGTGACGCCTGATCAATCGCGGCACTGGGCTTGGGTACACTATCCGGATGGATGTGTTGGCTAAGCGCCACCCACTCAGCTTGTAATGCGCGTTGCGCGTGTTGTTCACTCTCTATCTGCCTTTCATGCGCCTGTTGCTGCATCGCTACCTCGGACAGCTCAGAGCGAAGAGTCGCGAGTTGACCACTGTGGTTATTGCGCTTGGCTTTCAACAGTGAAGATTGCTGGTACAGAGCGGCCAATTGCTGGTTATACTGGCGGCTCTTTGCGGTATTAAACCAGCGTGCAAACCAACCGGGACGCTGCAACGTCAGTGCGGAGATACTGTCCTGCGTGGCGTCTATTTGCTCGGATAAAGAGGCCACCTGTGACTCTTGCTGACGCAGTTGGTGCTCAGCGCGATCTCGACGCTCAACAAATCCGCTTGATGCCTGCTGGAGCGCCAGCACTTGCTGTTGCTTTGCATTCAGGTCTTGTTTGAGAGTGACAAAGCGGACCTGACGGGCGCGGGCTTGCTCAAACGCGGCTAAGGCTTGCTCAAAGTCGCGCTTTGCTTGCGCAAATGACACGCACGAAACATGTTTAAAATGCTGCCACAAATTGAGAAAATCGCTACTTTCTGGGCGCGAGGCTGGGACGTTATCCCCGTAGTACTTGTCAAAGAAAAAGCGTTGACTGAAGTCGTCTCTTTTGGCTTTTGCCCCCATCGCCGCAGAAATCAGGCCCCAGCATTGCTGCTCCGGCGCCAGAATGGGCTGGAGTTTGCCTTTTCGCTTACGCGCTGCCAACTGATTGGCCACCGACTTGAAGAACGTCATCTGTGGTCGATAGTCGTCATCAATCGAATCATTTTGCGGCAGCTCACGCGAGATGTTTTCCACTGCAGCATTGTTGGAAGACGCCACCACCATTTCGAAACCGGTTAACGAGGCGATTAAGTAGCCATTGTGATCGAGACCTTGCGCCGGATAACTCAGTGCAGCTAGGCGCTTAGCGCGCTCAACTAAGTTTTCAGCAATGATATCGCGCAATAGGGTGGTTTTCCCTGTCCCAGGTGGACCATTGACCGACATCAGGCCTTCCTGACCCAGCTCTTTAAACGTGGTGTTCACCGCGAACTGTTGCATCAACGACATATTGTATTGGGGGGAAGATGGCCAACGACCGGCTGGCGTGCGCTCTGGGCTTAAGTGCTGCGCGATCAAAGGCAACGCTTGGTCAGTGTATAGATCGACGTGACGGTGAGCCGATTGACTTAAATAACGCATCAGACCTTGGCCTGCCGTGCCCTGCCGGATGCTATTGATCGCTCTTTCAATGTCCTCGATATAGAAACTGTTCAGGATCGGGATGGTCGTGTCATTGACGTCGGTGTCGTCTTCGTCTTCCACGTCATTCGGATCGGCTTCTCTCGGCTTGGCGGAGTTCGTGGCGCGTTGGTCAGACGCTGGTTTACGCTCAAATTGCAAGTACGACAATCGAATGCAAGGCACTGGACTATCTGGTGCTGGTAACAGCGTGCGATAATCCAGATTCGCCCATTGATAGAACAACGCGACCAGCCGGCTGATCAGTTGCGCATTAGCGATCGCCCCATGCTCGGCAAACACGCGATCCATGTGCTCCTCAAGACCCTTGATACTGCGCCTAAAGTGACCGTAAGTCAGGCTGGCTAACTCCTGATTGAGGAGACAACCGAGCGCCCAAGGTAGCGTGCTGACCATCAAGGAATCACGATCGATAACCCCATGTTCATCGACCGTCAACTGAGCAAAACAGCTCTCTCCTTCACTATCCAGCCGTTGTTCAATCTCAATCGCCTGTTGCGCTGACAGTGAGGACGGCGACGCGCCCAGCGTTTGATCGACGATCTTGATCAGGGCGGATTTATCAAACAAGCCTAAATTCAGTGTATAACGCGTCGCTTTTTCCGGATCTAACCCAAACTGGCGTAAATTATGGGGAGTAAACCAAGGCAGTGCTTGATCCCCCTGATGCTGAAGCTCTTGGAAGTTGATGTCGCGTGGGATTAATTCTTCATCGTCTTTGCTGGGCAAAGCGTACACTTGGAAAAATTCAATACGATGCCATGCCATCAAGACATCGATCGCCCGTTGCTGATTAGTCATTCGCCACTAGCCTTGGTTACGTTGTTATTTTTACGCCTACTATTCATAGACTTATTTTTTCATCACCTTATCAAATCCTCGTGACAACAACCATTCGTGACATCAAGTATTTCGCAGTGCTGCAAGACACGTTTAGCGAATTACAGCACGAAATGAGCGCGCTCAGCGCCGCAATGTCAGGCTAAACACTTCCTCATTGACCCCACCTATCACTAGTGGCGCATCCACTTGCTCGTTCTCGACCAACATCGTGGTGTTGAGCTCACGTTTTCCGTAACTCGCGATCTTATCGACCACCACCCGGACATCCACTAGGTAATCGTGCGATGTTTTCGTTACGGTACCTAAAAACTCGATATGATCAGTGTCATTGCGGTTGCTGACTTTAAAACGACTATCTGGGCCAATGTCGGCCGAAATGACAGAATCGCCGTAAGTTAACGCCACTACGGTTAGATCTAGCGATTGACCTCCTAACGCGGAAAACGCGATCAGCCATAGGTGCAGCAACCACTTTGTTGAATACTGCATGGTTTACGACTCCAGGCTGGATACCAGCACCGTCGCCAATACTAACCCTATTGTAATTGCTGCCATGGTGGTCTTCCTCTGTGTAAATGTTTGTGCCGTGGAACAAATTACCGCTCCGTCCCGTCTATTGATAGACGGGACGTGTATCGCCTTGTAAGTCAAGCAAGACACAATAATGACAGAGCGTGTATTTTTTAGCAGCTTACCGCACGCAAATGGCTCGCCCATTCGCACCATCAAGGACTCACGAAACGGTCGCGCAGGGACGGCATAGTGTTTGAGCACAAAACTAGAGTGAGGTGAAAGCGCCAAGCGTTGTGAATCACTCTTGAGCCGTTGTTATGTTTATATTTCAAGCCACTGATATGGTGCTGCCAACCCCATAACTAATTCATGTCCTCTGTTAGAAGGAACTATACGTTTAGACACGTCATGTTCTAACTTAAATGACCCAAAACACAATACTTTCTTACCCGGCGTGATGAAATTATGGTTTAAGCCAAACTTTAAACGAGCGATGGGGTAAATATTATTCCCTTTACCTTGAAATTTTGGAGAAAACTCTGCCGACGAAAAACGCCCAGTTGGGGTACTAAAATTGACTTTATTAACCTGACCTATAACAGCAGCTTTAACCGTACCATTAGCAAGTACCTTTTGATGTAATTCATCATAATGCTTCACATCAAAGAAAAATTCATCCCACCTTAATTTTTCTTTATCCACCATAACAAAAATTGACTGACGCATCATTGGGGTTTTACGTCCATATTCATAAAGGTCAAGTAAACCATTTAGATTATTTACATAAGGCAGTTTTCTACCACGTGTTCTATAAGTTCGTTTTACAGTGTCATGGTTATGATTTTTTAAAAAATTATTTTCCTTACCTTTCATTCTCATTTGGTCTTTCTCATCCATCAAATGAATGCGAAAAACCCGACTCCCATTAGCTAGGGCAGTAAGGACTTCATTTGTTGAACCTGCTGCGTCAATCACTTGTTTGCCTTTTGTAGCAAAAGAACAAGTAATTGAATGATCTTCATATTTCGCCAGCCTGAAGTAAGCAGGGACTTGAGTTATCCTTGATTTACCAACCCTTTGACTAGCTGAAACATACTCAAGTTCTGCTTCACAGCCTTTTCCACCACAATATATTGGATCAGGTCTTCCCAAAGGTAAGTAATTCAAAATTGTTACTTGGTTTCGATTTGAATCGTAACCAAATGGAATTTTCACTCCACTCACAGAACTCTCCTATAAACATAACGCCCTGCTAAGTGGCTAGCAACACATACCGAGACACTTAACCAGACCACCGTAAACACTGTACCCGACAGGAATAAAATTTGCCGAGTGTTAGCAGTCCGAATTAAGCGGTTTGTTAGCTATCTCAGGGTAGAGGATTATTGAAATTCATCACCGCAGTTTTCTAGAATAGTCTCACCACAAACAGAACAAGCAACATATCTATCTGTTAACTCCAAAGAAGCACCACCGGGCAATGACGCAGCAGAACCACTAAAGAACCCACTTAAAAACGCTTTGAACTGTTCTTTCCGAGACATGCCATATTCAGATGGTTTCTGCTTCATAACTTCTTTGTGCTCAGTGTTCATCTTACACTTCTCACAAAATCTAATGTTCATACTTCCTCCTGATTGAATAACTCTTAAGCAGTTTGTTATGTAATTTTTCAAAGCTTGTCAGAAGCATTGCCTTCAATAATTGACTCCGGCAAAAGATCAATTGCGATTTGCTTAGGGTGTGAAGTTCCTACGTGTGTTTTCTTCGAACCAAGCACAGTGGTTGCAACTAATATTTTATTACTGACGGTTTATTGTGCGACATACTCTTTACCACATTTTACTACCGATATAATTTCGGGTGTCATTTTGCAACGCCACAGTTTTGACTGAGATAATTTTTAGCTTGTTTAATACGATTTTCCATAGCAGATATCCGATGTTTAGCCTCATCAGAATCCAAATCACCTTTATATAGCTCGTGCAAGTCCTCTAGGCTTTTTGTATAAACGCTTTCTCTGTTCATAGCTTGGGTACACTCTTTACTCGGCTCACTTGCAATTGCTCTACAAGCGCTCAAGCCGAGGACCAAAATCCAATATATTAACTGTTTCAAAATTGACATCTTACCCAAATTCTAGGGATTCATATAACGCTACGTAAAGGCGTGAACACCACCACTGCCCAATCTAAGCCATTGCGCCATAAACACTAAAGCTGATTCAAACTGAACATGCCAAGCACTGAGAATTACTCTTCAATACTTTGTTATTTGCATTTTATTTGGCGGTGCATTTTCCATAGTACTGCGATGGTATCAAATCACCACCAAAACCAACTGTATTTCGACTATGCACCGTATCCATAGTGTTTGTAATCGTGGTGACCATGACATTCCCTACCCCAGTTGCTTCCAGAAATGACACATGACCATTTCCCGGAACCTTTACTACCTCATTGCTACCATTGTTCCCCAGTACATAAACTTTGTCGGCATCGGGATCAATTAGATATCGAAGAATGAAGTCATTCTTTGTAACGTGAACGCCTTCAGGGTCTGAATACTTCTTATAAATACACTCTAGGTTACTAGTGGATGCAAACGATGGCATGGGCACAAAGCAGAAAGCGATTAAAACTACTAAGCTAGTGAACTTCATGAAAGACCTAATTTATAAAGTAATTTTCGAAGAATTTTACTCTCATCAGTTTCATAGTTTGTGACATATAGCACAAAGCACATAACGCCGTGTTAAGGTGTGAGCAACGCAATACCGAAGCCACCGCATACCAGAATCACTCTTAAACAGTTTGTTAGTTGCGTATTTTATAGTCGTTCAAATGCGTTCCCGACAACAGAACTTTTAGCCACAAGAAATACTCGTCTTGATCTGGGCGCAGAGTGATTTTGTATTGCAAATCTTCAGCGTCGTTAGCATTAAGCAGTAACTTACCGCTGTACGGTTCTAAACTAATGAGGCTAATGTTTGGTATACCATCGTCTAAAATAGTCATTGGTAAAAATTCGATGTCTATTGGAAATTGATATAAAGCCCTATCCGTAGCCGCTATGAACAGCTCGACGACATCAATAAAGTTTTCGGTTTCATCTTTACTTGGAGTGTAGTAAGCATGTTCAACGGCATTTCTTACCCGATTTAGCTTTGTTAGTATCCTTGGCGTTACGATGCCACATTTTGTTATAAATTCTATATATTTAGGAAAGCTAGCATACCTAACCCCTTTAGTTTTTATAGCATCAAAACCGAACAAACTAGCAAGCATTTCCACTTGCAAATGCAACGCCCTTTTTGCATTTGAAAATGAATTTATACGCCCTTTATCAGTTTTATCCTGCTCAAAATCAGCGATAGCAAACTCAAGGTATTGCTTTGCAGTTTTTCCGCCTTTTACTTCAACGTTCCTACTTGTGAACGTAAAGTCGGGATCGAAGTCTGAATAACAAGTAGGGATTGGGATCATAAAACCTCACGTTTAATTGAAGCAACTAACGCCCTGTTAAGGTGCGAGCAACGCAATACCGATGCGCCGCATACCACCTTAAACACTAAACGCAACGCATAGTAAAAATCACTCTTACACAGATTTGTTATGCTTAAAACTTACCTTTTTTCTCCAATCCATCGAGTAAGAGGTATAAAGATTTTAGGCGACTTTTAAGCATCGGCATATTGTCAGACAAGTAGTTCTCATAGCTTGAAGCATCAGATTCGTAACACTTTTCTTTGGTAATTTGAATACCTGAATGCTGATCTAAAAACAAATCACGCTCAATTTCGATAACATCATCACTTTCATCTAGAAGCACTTTTGTGAGAAAAATTGTTGAGTCAATTACACGATGAAGAGGCAACTCCTCTGCTTGACGAGTCCATTTATCTCCTGTGTGTCGCATTATTTTTAACGAAACGTCTCTAGAGTCCCATTGAGAGATACCTACAGAAAGATAACGAGCATCTGTATCTCCCTTGTAGATGCCATCAAACTTTTCATAAGGCATCGCAAACAAAGGCTTATGCTCTAGATGATGAGGTAGCTCAGGAGCAGTAACATACTCCTTTCTATCTCCGAATTCTTTTATTGGCATATTTGACTCCAAATTTTCGATTTAAGCATAACGCCGCATTAAGGTGTGAGCAGCGCTTGGCTATACTTGAGCGAAGCGAAACTGCCAAGCGTTGCGAATCACTCTTAAAAGCTTTGTTATAACCCTTGGATTCAAGTACGAAGTGCGACACCTCTGAACATAAAAACAGTGAGATGCGATAATCATGAAGTTTGCTCCCGCCAAGAAGTAAAAAACATGAGATACACGCACCTCACTGAGAACGAAAGGTA